>NZ_QENU01000001.1 GCF_003096995.1 Alitibacter langaaensis DSM 22999
GGAATGTGAATTTCGGTTTAACTTTGGAACACCCAAAATGCAGCTAAAAACATTGCGAAAATGGTGTGAAATTTAGGGCTAATCTACGTCAGCCCCAAAATAAAAATTAAACGCGTGCGGGTCAAATTTATGCCTAAGGCTTGTGCTTCTTCATCATCAAGGCTTAACACATTCATACGCCAGCGTAATAAAATTAAAGGTAACATCGCGATTAGCACTAAGGGGGCGACAAATTTTAAATCCTCAAAAGATGTCATATTTAGCCCGCCTAATAACCAAAAAGTAATGGTGCTTAATTGACTGTAAGGATCTGCAAGAATTTTAAGCAAGGAAATGCCCGCACCGAGTAAAGTAGAAATGGCGACACCAGATAACACCAAGGCAAGAATGGGATTTTGACGGCGTACTGTGCTGGCAATAAAATAGACCAAACTCACCGCAGTTAAACCTCCAATAAAAGCGAAACATTGAATTAACATTAAAGGAAAATCAAAATAAATGGCAACCACTGCGCCTAATCCTGCACCTGCAGTTACGCCTAAAATATCAGGAGAAACGAGAGGATTTTTAAACATGCCTTGATAGGTTACGCCAGCGGTGGATAATGCAATTCCCACCAAAATTGCGGTGGCAATACGGGGAAGTCGAATATTCCACAACACGATATCAGAGGAAGTCATATTGCTTCCCCAATGCCAAAGCGTATCCCAAATTTGTGTAATGGATAGCGAAAACTGCCCTGAACTTACCGCAAATAGAATACTGACAATCAATAAAATAAGAGGGAATAGTAAACGCAAAATAAACCTCTTCACTTCTCAATTTAAGCCAAGAAACGATTGACTTGTTGTTCGGAGAGTGAATAGCCATAACACAATTGAAAATACTCTTGCACTAAAGCTGCACTTTCACTTCGAGTTATTTGGTTAGGTTTTAGTTTGTTAGCGAGCCAAATACAACCTAATAACCGATTAATACCTGGTGGCGAATCAAGCCAATTGAACGGCACATCTGGTGCTAAAAAAACTCGCTGATTTTTGACCGCACTTAGATTTTTCCACAATACATTTTGCTGAGCGAGTTGATAAAAATTCTGATCTTGAGTCACAATCAAATCAGGCTGCCATTGCAATAATTGCTCCATAGATACGCGCCCTAATTTTTTCTCGCCCAGCCCCGTTGCAACATTTTTTAACCCCAGCCAATCGAGCACTTCAGTATGAATCGCACCTTGAGATGCGGTTTCTAAACCGTCCGCACTGCGAGCAAGATAAACAGAAATTTTATCCTCTCGACAAATATTATGGGTTAAATGCAGAATTTGTTGTGCTAAATTAGCCAATTTTTTGGCTTTAGGCTGCACCTGCAACAACTCTCCTAATTCTAAAAATTGTTGCGCACTTTCCGCCAAATTGCCTGCAACGATAAAATAGGCTAATTGAGTTTGTTGTGAAATTTTCTCTGCAGTGGACAAAAACGTCGCACTTACATTGCCGACATCTAAAATTAAATCGGCGTTAAGACTGATGATTTTCTCCAATGGTGCGGTTGAACCACGCCCTGCAATCAGCCCGATATGCGGTAAAGCGAGAATGTTTTGAGCTAAATAAGGCTTAGATTTTTCTTTAATTTCTGTTGCAATACCGACCATTTTTTCAGGACATAACGCGATCAACATTAAATCTGAAACAAAACCAGCACTTAAAATACGCGTTGGAATCTTGTTTAAGAGCCCTCTTCGCACAATTAAAGACTGAGCCTGTTGCGATAAAACCAACGAGGGAAAGCTCACAGCAGATAAGCCAAGAAAAATTGTTTTAATAAAATGGCGACGAGAATATGACATAAACAACTCCTTACTAATTATATTGATAACTATATAACAAATCGTATTCTATACTAATCTTTCTACAAATATTAATAAGAAAATGAATAAATTATGATCGATATCTCAAATATAAAATTTGAGATACACGTTAGGTCTTATGTTTATTGATATTGTTTAGCACTATTTCCCCGTAGTGTTTGGGTGGGCATAGCTTATCTATATTTACTATATTCAGACTGTTGTTATTTACTGTTAGCTTAGTTTTTTGCAAGCTTTGGCTTGAGTGTGACTATCGGGGTGTTTGCTTCAATGTGGCTAACTTGTAAAAATGGTTAAAAACCGATCTTTTCCCTTTACAAGCAAAAGGAAAGTCAGTAATATAGCGCACCTGTTTGCGGGTGACCGTGAAATTGATGGTGCTTGCCTATCAAGCCCCGTCCAAGACCGTAGGAGAAAATGCACAAAAGTGCGGTCAGAAATGACAAAATTTTCTTAATTGCCTACGTAGATGGTGAACAGAAAAAGAATTTTTCTGCTTCTGTACACCGAAGTCGTCCTAATACGTTGTTTGTATTGGGTAATTTAATTCCGAGAAATCGGAGTGTATTCAGGAGCTAAAAGCCAATGGCATTAAATCTTCAAGACAAACAAGCAATTGTTGCTGAAGTAAATGAAGCAGCCAAAGGTGCCCTTTCAGCAGTTATCGCGGATTCTCGTGGTGTAACTGTTGATAAAATGACTGATTTGCGTAAAGCAGCTCGTGAAGCTGGCGTTTCAATGCGTGTTGTTCGTAATACATTATTACGTCGTGCGGTTGAAGGTACAGAATTCGAGTGCTTAAAAGATACGTTTACTGGTCCAACTCTTATCGCATTCTCTAATGAACACCCAGGTGCAGCAGCACGTTTGTTCAATGAATTTGCGAAAGCAAACAAAGAGTTTGAAATTAAAGGTGCAGCCTTTGAAGGTAAAATCCAAGATGTTGAATTCTTGGCAACATTACCAACTTACGAAGAAGCGATTGCACGTTTAATGGGTACAATGAAAGAAGCTGCGGCAGGAAAACTTGTACGCACTTTTGCAGCATTACGCGACAAATTACAAGAAGCAGCTTAATTTTAAGCCGTATTCTTAAATCGTTTAACAACTTATTTACTTTAGGAATTGATTGTTATGTCATTAACTAACGAACAAATCATTGAAGCGATCGCTTCTAAATCAGTATCAGAAATCGTTGAATTAATCGCAGCGATGGAAGAAAAATTCGGTGTTTCAGCAGCGGCAGTAGCGGCAGCAGCTCCAGCAGCTGGCGGCGCAGCAGCAGAAGAAAAAACAGAATTCGACGTAGTATTAGCTGAAGCTGGTGCAAACAAAGTTGCTGTAATCAAAGCAGTACGTGGTGCAACAGGTTTAGGCTTAAAAGAAGCTAAAGATTTAGTTGAATCTGCTCCAGCTACATTGAAAGAAGGCGTAGCTAAAGCTGAAGCTGAAGCATTGAAAAAAGACTTAGAAGAAGCTGGCGCGAAAGTAGAAATCAAATAATTTTGATTAAAACTTTTAACCAATTCTGGTTTAAAGAAACCCTGACGGAAGCGTTGGGGTTTTTATTTATTTCTAAAAATAAACTTAAACAAAATAACTGTTTTTAGGTTGCTAAATAGCCAAAAATTCACTATAATTTACGACCATTTTTAAAGAAATGCGGCTGGCAGTTTTGCTGTCAGCTTTTTTGCGTTATCGAGATAACGTGAAAACTCTCCGTTTTATTGCAGAAAAATTAAGTTAAATCAAGCTGTTAGCTTAATGCAATCCGCTCATCAGAAGTAAGGTTCAGAGTGCGGGATCTGAAAACGGGTTCAATCATTGATTTGAAAATTATCAAGATTTTGACCGCACTTTGTATATTTCGGTTAAGCAATTTTCATTTCAACTCGGTCTCACTAAAAATTACTGAGGAAAACCAATGGGTTACTCCTATACTGAGAAAAAACGTATTCGTAAAGACTTCGGCAAACGTCCGCAAGTTTTAAATGTACCTTATTTATTAACCATTCAGTTAGATTCTTTTGACAAATTTATTCAACGTGATCCTGACGGTCAGCAAGGTTTAGAAGCTGCATTCCGTTCTGTGTTTCCAATTGTTAGCAACAATGGTTCAACAGAATTGCAATATGTTAGCTATAAACTTGGTGAACCTGTGTTTGATGTGCGTGAATGTCAAATTCGCGGCACAACATTTGCTGCGCCATTACGTGTGAAATTACGTTTGGTGAGCTATGACAGAGATGCTGCACCAGGCACAATTAAAGATATTAAAGAACAAGATGTTTACATGGGCGAAATCCCATTAATGACAGAAAATGGTACCTTTGTGATTAACGGTACAGAGCGTGTTATCGTATCGCAATTACATCGCAGCCCTGGTGTGTTCTTTGATTCAGATAAAGGTAAAACACATTCATCGGGTAAAGTGCTTTATAACGCACGTATTATTCCTTACCGTGGTTCTTGGTTAGATTTTGAATTTGACCCGAAAGACAATTTATTTGCGCGTATTGACCGTCGTCGTAAATTGCCAGCAACCATTATTTTGCGTGCTTTAAATTACAGCACAGAAGAAATCTTGGATTTATTCTTTGATAAAGTTGTTTTCGAGCTCAAAGATAACAAACTTTTAATGGAACTTGTGCCTGAACGTTTACGTGGCGAAACTGCAACTTTTGATATTGAAGCAAATGGTAAAGTTTATGTAGAACGTGGTCGCCGTATTACAGCGCGCCATATTCGTGCCTTAGAAAAAGATAAAGTATCACAAGTTGAAGTGCCGACTGAATATATCATTGGCAAAGTTGCAGCGAAAGATTATGTGGATTTAGAAACGGGTGAAGTGGTTTGCCCTGCAAATATGGAACTCTCTTTAGAGTTATTAGCTAAGTTGGCTCAGGCAGGTTACACCACCATTGAAACTTTATTTACCAATGACTTAGATTTCGGTCCATATATTTCAGAAACCTTACGTGTTGATCCATCTTACGATCGTTTGTCAGCATTAGTTGAAATTTATCGTATGATGCGCCCAGGCGAGCCACCAACAAAAGAGGCTGCGGAAGGTTTATTCGATAATTTATTCTTCTCTCAAGAACGCTATGATTTATCTGCGGTAGGTCGTATGAAATTCAACCGTTCAATCGGCGTTGAAGAAGAAACGGGCAGCGGCGTATTAAGCAAAGAAGATATCGTTAGTGTGATGAAAAAACTTATCGATATCCGTAATGGCCGTGGTGAAGTCGATGATATTGACCACTTAGGTAACCGTCGTATTCGTTCTGTTGGTGAAATGGCTGAAAACCAATTCCGTATCGGTTTAGTGCGTGTTGAACGTGCCGTTAAAGAACGTCTTTCTTTAGGCGATCTTGATGCAGTGACTCCACAGGATCTAATTAATGCAAAACCGATTTCTGCGGCAGTGCGTGAATTCTTTGGTTCTTCACAATTATCGCAATTTATGGACCAAAATAACCCATTATCAGAAGTGACGCATAAACGTCGTATTTCTGCATTAGGTCCAGGTGGTTTAACCCGTGAACGAGCAGGCTTTGAAGTGCGTGACGTACATACCACTCACTATGGTCGTGTGTGTCCGATTGAAACCCCTGAAGGTCCAAACATCGGTTTGATTAACTCATTATCTGTCTATGCACGTACTAATGACTATGGTTTCTTAGAAACACCATATCGTAAAGTTGTGGACGGCCAAGTTACAGAAGAAATCGAGTATTTATCGGCAATTGAAGAAGGTAAATATATTATTGCGCAAGCAAACTCGAACTTAGATGAGAACTTGCGTTTTACCGATACTTTTGTTACTGCGCGTGGTGAACATGGTGAGTCTGGTTTATATCGTCCAGAAGATATTCATTATATGGACGTTTCCACTCAGCAAGTTGTTTCTGTTGCGGCAGCATTAATCCCATTCTTAGAGCATGACGATGCGAACCGTGCATTAATGGGGGCGAACATGCAACGTCAAGCAGTTCCTACATTACGTGCGGATAAACCACTCGTTGGTACAGGGATGGAAAAACCAATCGCACTTGACTCGGGTGTGGCGGTGATCGCAAAACGTGGCGGTACAATTCAATATGTTGATGCATCTCGTATCGTGGTGAAAGTCAACGAAGATGAAACGATCCCAGGTGAAGCAGGTATCGACATCTATAATTTAATTAAATATACCCGTTCAAACCAAAATACTTGTATCAACCAAATTCCTTGCGTGAATTTAGGTGAGCCCGTAGGTCGTGGTGAAATCTTAGCTGATGGTCCATCAACAGATTTAGGTGAATTAGCATTAGGTCAAAATATCCGTGTGGCATTCATGCCTTGGAATGGTTATAACTTCGAAGACTCAATGTTAGTTTCAGAACGTGTTGTTCAACAAGATCGTTTCACAACTATTCACATTCAAGAGCTTTCTTGTGTGGCGCGTGATACCAAATTAGGCGCGGAAGAAATTACTGCCGACATTCCTAATGTAGGCGAAGCAGCGTTAAGCAAACTTGATGAATCAGGTATCGTTTACGTTGGTGCAGAAGTGAAAGGTGGTGATATTCTTGTGGGTAAAGTGACACCAAAAGGTGAAACACAATTAACCCCAGAAGAAAAATTATTACGTGCGATCTTCGGGGAAAAAGCGTCAGATGTGAAAGATTCTTCATTGCGCGTGCCAAATGGTACCTCTGGTACGGTTATTGACGTTCAAGTATTTACCCGTGATGGTGTAGAGAAAGATAAACGTGCGCTTGAAATTGAAGAAATGCAATTAAAACAAGCGAAAAAAGACCTTGTTGAAGAATTAGAAATCTTAGAAGCAGGCTTGTTCTCTCGTGTACGCAATCTATTAATTGATGGCGGTGTGAGTGAGAAAGAATTGGATAAATTAGACCGCACTAAATGGTTAGAGCAAACCTTAAGTGACGAATCAAAACAAAACCAATTAGAACAACTTGCAGAGCAATACGAAGAATTACGCAAAGACTTTGAACACAAACTAGAAGTAAAACGTGGCAAAATTATCCAAGGTGATGATTTAGCACCAGGTGTTCAAAAAGTGGTTAAAGTGTATTTGGCGGTGAAACGTCAAATTCAACCGGGTGATAAAATGGCGGGTCGCCATGGTAACAAAGGTGTTATCTCGAAAATTAACCCAGTTGAAGATATGCCGTACGATGAAAACGGTCAACCAGTTGAAATCGTATTGAACCCATTGGGCGTACCTTCTCGTATGAACATCGGTCAGATCCTTGAAACGCATTTAGGTTTAGCGGCAAAAGGTATTGGTGACCAAATCAACGCAATGATCAAACAACAACAATCTGTTGCGAAATTGCGTGAATACATTCAAAAAGCCTATGACTTAGGTGGTGGTTCGCAAAAAGTCGATCTCAGCACCTTCACTGATGAAGAAGTCATGCGTTTAGCTGAAAACTTACGCAAAGGTTTACCGCTTGCAACACCTGTATTTGATGGTGCGCACGAAAGCGAAATTAAAGGCTTGTTAGAATTAGGCGGCTTGCCAACTTCGGGTCAAATCACCTTGTTCGATGGTCGTACAGGTGAAAAATTTGAGCGTCCAGTAACCGTAGGTTATATGTATATGCTCAAATTGAACCACTTAGTTGATGACAAAATGCACGCTCGTTCAACAGGTTCTTATAGTCTTGTTACACAGCAACCATTGGGTGGTAAAGCACAATTCGGTGGTCAACGTTTCGGTGAAATGGAGGTATGGGCACTAGAAGCATACGGTGCAGCATACACCTTACAAGAAATGTTAACTGTGAAATCTGATGATGTGAACGGCCGTACGAAGATGTATAAAAACATCGTTGGTGGCACTCACTACATGGAACCAGGCACACCTGAATCTTTCAATGTAATTATGAAAGAAATTCGCTCGCTTGGTCTTAACATTGACTTAGACGAAGAATAATTTGAATCGTTGGCGAGTTGTCTGAATTTGGAGAGATTTCAATCATAAATAAAACAACCGCCGACTGTGTTCAAAGGGCTTAAGCTTGAGCGCTGAGATGAATTGAATACATCGTAGATTTAGCCAATGCCCTTTTCGTCAACAATGCGAAAAAATCCGCGCAAAGTGCGGTCAAAATTTTGATATTTTTAACCGCACTTTGAATACGTTTAACTCCGACAGGAGCAAAATCTGTGAAAGATTTAGTTAATTTTTTAAAAGTACAATCAAAAACAGCAGAAGATTTTGATGTGATTAAAATCGGTTTAGCCTCACCAGATATGATCCGTTCATGGTCTTTTGGTGAAGTGAAAAAACCAGAAACCATTAACTACCGTACCTTCAAACCTGAACGTGATGGTCTTTTCTGTGCACGTATCTTCGGGCCTGTGAAAGATTATGAATGTTTATGTGGTAAGTACAAACGTTTAAAACACCGTGGTGTCATCTGTGAAAAATGTGGTGTTGAAGTGACTCAAACTAAAGTTCGTCGTGAACGTATGGGTCATATCGAATTGGCATCACCAGTGGCACATATTTGGTTCTTAAAATCACTTCCATCCCGTATCGGTTTATTATTAGATATGCCATTGCGTGATATCGAACGTGTTCTTTATTTCGAATCATACATTGTGATTGAACCAGGTATGACTGATTTAGAAAAAGGTCAGTTATTAACCGAAGAACAATATTTAGACGCTGAAGAACGTTGGGCTGATGAATTCGATGCGAAAATGGGTGCAGAAGCCATCCAAGCTATTTTACGCGATATGGATTTAGAGCATGAATGTGAAACATTGCGTGAAGAGTTACAAGAAACTAACTCTGAAACAAAACGTAAAAAAATCACTAAACGTTTGAAATTATTAGAAGCATTCATTCAATCTGGTAATAAACCAGAATGGATGGTGATGACAGTGTTACCTGTTCTTCCGCCAGATTTACGTCCATTAGTCCCATTGGATGGTGGTCGTTTTGCCACTTCAGACTTAAACGATTTATATCGTCGTGTGATTAACCGTAATAACCGTTTAAAACGTTTATTGGATTTAATTGCCCCAGATATTATTGTGCGTAACGAAAAACGTATGTTACAAGAATCTGTTGATGCGTTATTAGATAATGGTCGTCGCGGTCGTGCTATTACTGGCTCAAATCGTCGTCCACTGAAATCATTAGCGGATATGATCAAAGGTAAACAAGGTCGTTTCCGTCAAAACCTATTAGGTAAACGTGTTGACTATTCAGGTCGTTCAGTAATCACCGTAGGTCCATACTTGCATCTACACCAATGTGGTTTACCGAAAAAAATGGCATTGGAATTATTCCGTCCATTCATCTATGCGAAATTAGAAAGCCGTGGCTATGCAACAACCATTAAAGCGGCGAAGAAAATGGTTGAGCGTGAAGACGCTATCGTATGGGATATCTTGGCAGAAGTAATTCGTGAACACCCAATTTTATTAAACCGTGCACCAACATTGCACCGTTTGGGGATCCAAGCATTTGAACCGATTTTAATCGAAGGGAAAGCAATCCAATTACACCCACTTGTTTGTGCGGCGTTCAATGCGGACTTCGATGGTGACCAAATGGCGGTTCACGTTCCATTGACATTAGAAGCACAGCTAGAAGCTCGTGCGTTGATGATGTCAACTAACAACATCTTATCTCCAGCAAGTGGTGATCCGATTATCGTTCCATCGCAAGACGTGGTATTAGGTCTTTACTATATGACACGCGACAAAGTGAACGGTAAAGGTGAAGGCATGTTGTTGCAAGACCCGCGTGAAGCTGAAAAAGCTTATCGTACAGGTCAAGCAGAATTACATTCTCGCGTTAAAGTGCGTATCACTGAACATGAGAAAAATGAAGCGGGTGAATGGGTTGCTAAAACGACCTTAACAGATACCACTATTGGTCGTGCTATTTTATGGATGATCGCACCAAAAGGTATGCCATTTAGTTTGTTCAACCAAACATTAGGCAAAAAAGCGATTTCTAAATTAATCAATGAAAGCTATCGCCGCCTTGGTATGAAACCGAGCGTTATGTTTGCAGACCAAATTATGTACACTGGTTTTGCGTACGCAGCACGTTCTGGCTCATCTGTTGGTATTGATGACATGGTTATCCCAGAGAAAAAATATGAAATTATCTCTGCCGCAGAAGAAGAAGTTGCTGAAATTCAAGAACAGTTCCAATCAGGTCTTGTTACTGCTGGTGAACGCTATAACAAAGTTATCGATATTTGGGCAGCTGCCAATGAACGTGTAGCGAAAGTGATGATGGAAAACCTTTCAACGGAAGAAGTGATTAACCGTGAAGGTAACCCAGAAAAACAAGCATCATTCAACAGTATCTTTATGATGGCTGACTCTGGTGCGCGTGGTTCTGCAGCACAGATTCGTCAGTTAGCAGGTATGCGTGGTTTGATGGCGCGTCCAGATGGTTCGATCATTGAAACGCCAATTACAGCGAACTTCCGTGAAGGTTTGAACGTATTACAATACTTTATTTCAACCCATGGTGCGCGTAAAGGTCTTGCGGATACGGCATTAAAAACGGCGAACTCAGGTTACTTAACCCGTCGTTTAGTAGATGTTGCACAAGATTTAGTGATTACAGAAGATGACTGTGGCACCCATGAAGGTCTTGTAATGTCTCCACTCATTGAAGGTGGCGATGAAAAAGTACCATTGCGTGAATTAGTGTTAGGTCGTGTAGCAGCAGAAGATGTATTAAAACCAGGTACAGATGAAGTCTTAATTCCACGTAATACATTAATTGATGAGCAATGGTGTAACATTATTGATGCAAATTCTGTAGATAGCATTAAAGTACGTTCTGTTGTAACTTGTAACACAGACTTTGGTGTATGTGCGAAATGTTATGGCCGTGACTTAGCACGTGGTCACTTGATTAACCAAGGTGAAGCCGTTGGTGTTATTGCAGCACAATCAATTGGTGAGCCAGGTACACAGTTAACCATGCGTACATTCCACATCGGTGGTGCGGCATCTGCGGCAGCGAAAGAATCAAGCGTACAAGTGAAAAATAACGGTACCATTCGTTTAGCCAATATTAAATCTGTCACAAATAACGAAGGTAAATTGGTATTAACTTCGCGTAATACTGAATTAACAGTTATTGATACATTTGGTCGTACCAAAGAACATTATAAATTACCTTATGGTGCAATCTTAAATAAAGCTGATGGCGCGGAAGTGAATGCGGGTGAAACAGTAGCAAACTGGGATCCGCATACAATGCCAGTTATCTCTGAAGTAGCAGGTTTTGTGAAATTTGTTGATATCGTTGATGGCTTAACTGTTAGCCGTCAAACTGATGAATTAACAGGTTTATCATCAATCTTAGTACAAGATGTAGGTGAACGTGCCACAGCAGGTAAAGACTTACGTCCAGCAATTAAACTTGTTGATGCTCAAGGCAATGACATCTTAATCGCAGGTACTGATGTTGCAGCACAATACTTCCTACCAGGAAAAGCGATTGTTACATTAGATGATGGTGCAGAAATTAACATTGGTGATCCATTAGCACGTATTCCACAAGAATCCGTGGGAACGAAGGATATTACTGGTGGTCTTCCACGCGTTGCTGATTTATTCGAAGCACGTAAACCGAAAGAACCAGCAATTTTAGCTGAAATCTCAGGTATCGTATCATTTGGTAAAGAAACCAAAGGTAAACGCCGTTTATTAATCACCCCAACTGACGGCGGTGATACATACGAAGAAATGATTCCAAAATGGCGTCAATTAAACGTATTTGAAGGCGAAATGGTACAACGTGGTGATTTGATTTCTGATGGTGCAGAAACACCGCATGATATTTTACGTCTGCGCGGTGTGCGTGCTGTAACAGAGTACATTGTTAACGAAGTGCAAGAAGTTTACCGCTTACAAGGGGTAAAAATTAATGATAAGCACATCGAAGTTATCGTACGTCAAATGTTGCGTAAAGCTATCATCACCAACGCTCAAGATTCTGAATTCTTAGAAGGTGAGCAAGTTGAAGTTGCACGTATTAAAATTGTTAACCGCAAACGTGAAGCTGAAGGAAAACCATTGGTTGAATACGAACGTGAATTGCTTGGTATTACCAAAGCATCATTAGCAACTGAATCATTTATTTCAGCGGCATCGTTCCAAGAAACAACTCGTGTGTTAACAGAAGCTGCGGTTGCAGGTAAACGTGATGAATTGCGTGGCTTGAAAGAAAACGTGATTGTAGGTCGTTTAATCCCAGCAGGTACAGGTTTTGCTTACCACCAAAATCGTATCAAAAACCGTGCAGCAGGGTTAACAGTAAACGAAGAACAACAAGTGAAATTCTCAGCAGCAGATGAAGCTGAAATTGAAGCTGAGTTCAACGTGATAGCTGATGATGATCCAACGGCAAGTTTAGCTGAAATGTTAAACATGGCTGATGACGAATAATTAATCTCAGTAAACGAAATCCCCTGAAATCACTTTAAGGGGATTTTTTTATTTATATTTTTTATAAAGTACGGTTGAAATATCTTGTATATGAGATCTATTTTGGTATAGAAGAAATGAAAAGTTTTAGCGTAGAAAAGGTGATGAGTTTAGGAGCTGCATCTTTAAGGAGCTATGTAATTAAGGATATATGCAAAGAGTAGCTATATTCCTTTAAGATGCAGATGATTTAAGAACGATTAAATTGCGAAATGCGGTGTAACTTGTTCTGTTAGTTCAACGGCAAGCGATTGGGGAATGAGCCATTCTGTAGGGATTTTGCTGATTAATCCACGCGCTTTTACATCATCGACAACGATACGAACTGGGGCTTTGCAATTTTCCAAGAGTGCCACATCTCTTAATGCCAACAAAACACCATCTTGCCAGAGCAATACGACATCTTTTTCTGTAATATATTGGAAATAACGCATAAGTTCAGGCTGAGCATAGTTTGCTTGTGAGAAAGAATAAAGCATAAGATCTCCTAAAATGTCAGAATTTTGTCCGCACTTTTTAATTTTTCGATTAATTCGGCTCGTTTTAAAACGTGACACTCAAGCACGATTTCAAGATCCGCAAGATCGCGTTCAATCACGCTTTCTTCGCATAGATAGCGCTGCTGAATATTGTTTAATTCTAAGAGTTTAAAGGTACGAATAAAATCCTTTTGCAGTATGCCTTCTGGTTCTTGATTGGCGACAAGATTAAAAACGCCATTTTCGATAAAAAACACGCCAATTTCATCTTCATTACAAAAGGCGGTGGCAGCGAGTAAGGCATCTAATCCTTCACGACTAGAAGCACTACCAAAAGGAGATGAACGAAATACAAAAGCCAATTTAATCATAATGTTACCACGCGATCTGCTTCTAAGGTTGCTTGCATAAATTCGCCTAAGCCCGCAAGGACAAAGTAATCAGCCAAATTCCTTTGACTAGGTAAAAGTGCGGTCAAATTATCAACAATTCCGCGGCGCTGACTGGCTGAAATGCATAAATGTAATGGAATATTATATTGCTGGCTGAATTCTTGCCAGGCTTTGACTAGGTTGAATTCATCATTAGCAGGATGAACAAAGTCATTGGCGTTGCTTACCCCATCTTGCCAAAAGAAAATTTGACTGATTTCATGACCCCGTTCCACTATTTCTTGCGCCAATTGGTAGGCAGAAAATGCACCTTGCGCACCATAAACACTATTTTTCACGGCAATAACGTAACGCATTAATCTTGCTCCTGTTTGATTTGACGAATATATAAATACACGGTGTGACGCGAAATATTAAGTCGATCAGCAACCAAATTAATGGCATCTTTAATATCAAAAATTCCTTTTTCGAATAATGACATTACAATTTGGCGGTTTTTATTATTATTCGCCACATGACGATCTGCTGTAATTTCTTCAATCGTTTGCTCAACAGTTTGTACCACTAAATCTTCCACAGAGCTAGCAAAATTTACAGCAGAGGTTTCATTGGTTTCATTTATTGGCATAAATGCTTGAATAAACTGAGAAATAGGCACTTCAAGGTTGATATTAATGCACAATAGCCCAATGATTCGCTGATGACTGTTACGAATAGCAATGGTCACGGATTTCATTAAACCATTGCTTTTCGCCCGTGTAAAGTACGGTTTAGATACACTGTCTGTTTTCATATTATGTAATGATTGCAGTGCGCGGTCAGTAATTGGTGAGCCTTCTTGACGATTTGTATTGTGGCCATTTGCGATATAGATTGCAGAGCGTTCTAAATTCTCTAAAGAAT
The DNA here is from genome assembly GCF_003096995.1 of Alitibacter langaaensis DSM 22999. Taxonomy (GTDB): domain Bacteria; phylum Pseudomonadota; class Gammaproteobacteria; order Enterobacterales; family Pasteurellaceae; genus Exercitatus; species Exercitatus langaaensis. The sequence continues at coordinate 14,136 of NZ_QENU01000001.1, forward strand.
GCAATACGATTTCGCAATTGCTACCAATAAGCGCACTCACGCCATCCACGACAGCGCGGTAAGAATTCACAATAGCACGGTCTTCATCGGTGAAGGGGCGTTTATCTTCTAACATGAAAAACTCTAATTTTTATGACCGCACTTTGGGCTTGTAAATTAGTAAAGTGCGGTCGTTTTTTTGATTATTTTGCAGGTTTTACATCTAACACTTCAACATCAAAATGCAGTGTTGAGTTAGCAGGAATTGCGCCAAGATCTTGATCACCATAAGCAAGGCTTGCTGGGATCACAAGTTCGATTTTACCGCCTTTTTTCACCAGTTGTAGACCTTCAGTCCAACCTGGAATAACTTGGTTTAAGGCAAATTCTGCAGGTTGTCCACGTTCAACGGAACTATCGAATACCGTGCCGTTTGGTAGTTTACCTGTGTAGTGAACTTTTACAATATCTGTTGCTTTAATCGGTGCGCCTTCGCCTTCTTTTTCAATGCGATATAAAAGACCCGATTTAGTTTGTTTCACGCCTTCTTTCGCTTTAAATTCAGCGGCAAATTTTTCGCCATCAGCTTTTGCTGTTTTCGCGGCTTCAGCTGCTTTTTGCGCATCTTCTTTCGCTTTTGCTTCAGCAGCTTTGCTTAATTTCTCGTTTAAATCGGTTAAAGTTTTTTGCAACTCTTGGTTTTGAGATAAATCGACTTTGCCACTTAACGCATCTTTGACACCAGAAAGTAATTTTTCTTGGTCATAGCTCATCACTTCTTTTTGTGAATCGACTAAACCTTTAAGATCTGAGCCTAATAAGATGCCGACAGCATAAGATGGATCTTTGGCTAAATTACTGTCTGCCTGTGCAACCGCTTTGCTGTCAGTTGCTGGTGCTTTTTCTTTTTCATTGCAAGCCGCTGTGGCAAATACTGCAGCAACTAATAATGCGATAGCTGAAATTTTTTGAATTTTTAGCATCCTCGTTTCCTTTATGAGTTAAAATAAAAATCTTCGGTAGGTTAAATCCAATTTAACAAATATACAACATTTATTTGAGAGTTTATGGAAAAATTTGAAAAACGCATGGCAGAATTGGAAATGAAACTGACATTTCAGGACAATTTGCTAGAGGAATTAAATCAAGCTTTGGTGGAACAGCAGTTTGTCATCGACAAAATGCAGGTGCAATTACGCTATTTGGCGGCAAAATTAAAAGATGTTCAGCCCTCAAATGTGGCAAGCCGAGCAGAAGAAACGCCACCACCGCATTATTAATATGAATATGAAGAAAATTTTACTTTTTTCCACCGCACTTTTTATGCTAAATGGCTGCGGTACGATTGTGCAACTGCTTGATCCCACAGAGAAATATCACGCTTATGCAGGTGTTTCTTATGATTTCGAACAAGCGCAGCGATGGGGATTGCCGATTTTAGATTTGCCCTTATCCTTTTTATTAGATACCGCACTTTTGCCTTATGTTTGGTCACAGGAATAACCGATGAAACTGAATGTTCAACAACAACAAGCCGTGGAATATGTCAATGGTGCTTGCCTTGTGCTGGCTGGGGCTGGGTCGGGCAAAACGCGTGTCATCATCAATAAAATCGCCTATTTAATTGGCAAGTGCGGTTATTTACCGCGCCAAATTGCTGCCGTTACTTTTACCAATAAAGCCGCCCGTGAAATGAAAGAACGGGTGGCGCAATCTATTGGCAAAGAACAAAGCAAAGGGCTGATCGTATCCACCTTTCACACCTTGGGCTTTGATATTATTAAGCGGGAATACAAACAGTTGGGCTTTAAAGCCAATATGACCTTGTTTGATGAACACGACCAATTGGCGTTGTTGAAAGAATTGACCGCGGATTTATTAGCTGAAGACAAAGATTTGTTGCGAGAATTAGTTTCTGTTATTTCCAACTGGAAAAATGATTTAATTATGCCAAAGCATGCTTTGGAACTGGCGCGTGATGATAAATATCGCACCTTTGCCGTATGCTATGAGCGTTATGCCAATCAAATTCGTGCTTACAACGCTTTGGATTTTGATGATTTAATCATGTTGCCCACCTTGTTGTTTAAACAAAACGAAGAAGTGCGGTCAAAATGGCAAGAGAAAATTAAATATTTGTTGGTGGATGAATATCAAGATACCAATACCAGCCAATATGAATTAATTAAATTATTAGTGGGAAAACGTGCGCGTTTTACCGTGGTGGGCGATGATGACCAGTCTATTTACTCATGGCGTGGTGCGCGACCGCAAAATATGATGCGTTTGCGAGATGATTTTCCACAGCTTAATGTGATCAAGTTAGAACAAAATTATCGTTCAACACAGCGTATTTTGCATTGCGCCAATATTTTGATTGATAACAATGAACATGTTTTTGATAAGAAGTTGTTTTCAAATTTAGGGGACGGGGAAAAGTTACAGGTTCTCGAAGCTAAAAATGAAGATCACGAGGCAGAACGTGTAGTCAGCGAATTAATTGCTCATCGTTTTAGCCATAAAACAAAATACAAGGATTATGCGATTTTATACCGTGGTAATCATCAATCGCGATTGATGGAAAAAATGCTGATGCAAAACCGTATCCCCTATAAAATATCAGGCGGAACGTCCTTTTTCAGCCGTGCAGAAATCAAGGATATGATGGCGTATTTGCGTCTTGTCGTAAATCAAGATGACGATGCCGCATTTCTGCGCATTGTGAATACGCCAAAGCGTGAAATCGGGGCGGTGACGCTGGAAAAATTAGGCAATCTGGCGAATGAAAAACACATTAGTTTATTCGAAGCTATTTTCGATTTTGAATTAATTCAACGCGTTACGCCTAAGGCTTATGACGCACTCCAAAAATTTGCGCGCTGGATCGTGGAATTAAACGATGAAATTGCCCGTTCAGAGCCTGATCGTGCAGTGCGTTCAATGCTTAGCCAGCTACACTATGAAGAATATTTATATGAATATGCCACCAGCCCTAAAGCCGCAGAAATGCAGAGTAAAAATGTTGCGACATTGTTTGAATGGGTTGGCGGAATGCTGAAAGGCGATGAATTTAATGAGCCATTAACTTTGGATCAGGTTGTTACACGTTTAATATTGCGCGATATGTTAGAGCGCGGTGAAGATAATGATGAAAGTGATCAAGTCCAATTGATGACACTACACGCCTCAAAAGGATTGGAATTTCCGCATGTGTTTTTAATTGGTATGGAAGAGGGGTTATTGCCTCATCAAACCAGCATTGATGAAAATAATGTGGAAGAAGAACGGCGTTTGGCTTATGTGGGCATTACACGAGCGCAACAAAGTTTGCGTTTTACTTTATGCAAAGAACGCCGCCAATATGGTGAATTAGTCAAGCCAGAACCCAGCCGTTTCTTACTGGAATTACCACAAGATGATGTGCAATGGGAGCGTGATAAACCGCCGATGACGGAAGAACAGAAACAACAAAAAGCCGCAGCCAATATTGCCAATTTGCGTGCTATTTTGGCTCAATCGGGTCGAAAATTGTAGAATATTCCGCCAAACAAACCATTTTTTTGCAAAAAGGGTTTGACTTATTTTCAGAAAACCGTATTATACCGCCCACATCAGTTGCGGTGAGATGGCCGAGTTGGCTGAAGGCGCTCCCCTGCTAAGGGAGTATGGGGTCAAAAACTCCATCGAGGGTTCGAATCCCTCTTTCACCGCCATTTTGATGTATCACAATTTAATTATTTAAATTTAATTCTGCACCCGTAGCTCAGCTGGATAGAGTACTCGGCTACGAACCGAGCGGTCAGAGGTTCGAATCCTCTCGGGTGCGCCATTTAAATCTTTTACTCTAGGATTTGAATGTTAAAGATTAAAATTAAATTATTAAACACAGGGCACCCGTAGCTCAGCTGGATAGAGTACTCGGCTACGAACCGAGCGGTCAAAGGTTCGAATCCTTTCGGGTGCGCCATTTATCTTATCTCTTTCTTCCCCATTGACATTTATTTAATCCTAACCTTTCAGGTTTTATGTGAACATTTTGCCTTTTGCTAAAATTTATTGCAAAATGACCGCACTTTTCCGTTATTAAATAGATTCAATCATGTTAGACCAATCAATTATTAATCAATACAATGCACTGATTTTCGATATGGACGGCACACTCATTGATACCATGCCGAGTCATGCCAAGGCTTGGGAAAAAGTCGGCGAGCATTTGGGTTATCAGGTGACTGGCGATGTGCTGTATCAGCTTGGTGGTGCTAGCGTGCGCACAATTGCCACGGAAACCTGCCGTCGCTATGGTATTCCTATGGAATTGCTTGAAGAAGTGATTCGTTTAAAACGTGAATATGGCTTTGAAATGGTGTCACAAAACGCGACCTTGCTGCCAGCTTCGCAGATTCTGAAAAATAATTATGGCAAGCGTGCAATGGCGTTAGGCACAGGTTCGCATAGCAACATGGTCAATATGCTTTTGGATAAATTTGATTTGCGCCAATATTTTGATGCGATTGTGGATGCGGATATGGTAACAGCCCATAAACCTAGCCCTGAAACCTTTCTAAAATGCGCGGAAAATCTAGGTGTTTTGCCAAATCAATGTTTAGTTTTTGAAGATGCAGATCTCGGGGTCCAAGCTGCGCTTAATGGTGGAATGGATGTGTTTGATGTTCGCACCAAGCACATTATTAAAGCTTAGCATTTAAGCTAAAAATGTTTGATTTTTTGACCGCACTTTGGCACGAATATCCACTTTGGTTGATGTTTATAAGCGCTTTCCTTAGTGCGACGATTTTACCAGGTAATTCAGAGGCGATTTTTCTTGGCTTGGCGACAACTATTCAGTTAGCAGCCAAAACCTATTTTTCTGAGCCAATTGCGTGGCTTATTTCTTCTGCAACGTTGGGTAATACCTTGGGAAGTATCACTACCTATTGTTTAGGCCGTTGGCTTCCCTCGCCAAAGTTTAATACAGCATTAAATAAAAACGATAACAAAGTGCGGTGGGTTTTAACAAAATTTCAGCGATATGGCACTTGGGCATTATTATTCAGTTGGTTGCCGATTGTAGGCGATCTATTTTGCGCCGTGGCGGGTTGGTTACGTTTAAATAGCCTACAAACGTTGCTTTTTATCTTCATCGGAAAATTTTTACGCTATTTATTTTTGCTCTATTTAGTCGTGGGTTACACATTTTTGTAAGAACAGGGTAGAATAACAGCTAAAAAAACCGCCCTTTCTCTTACGAGATTGGGCGGTGAATATAACCTAAGGAACCAATTTTTTTATTATTAATCGCAACTGCAAGTTGCTTGTATTCTAAGACCGATAATCAATCTGAAAGTTCAAAAATAATTTCACTTTTTTAAGGAACATTTATGCCGTTACTTGATAGTTTTAAAGTTGACCACACAAAAATGCGTGCGCCTGCCGTGCGAGTAGCAAAAACAATGACCACCCCAAAAGGGGATTTTTTGACGATTTTTGATTTGCGTTTTTGTGTGCCAAATAAAGAAATTTTGTCCCCAAAAGGCATTCACACCCTTGAGCATTTATTTGCAGGTTTTATGCGTGAACATTTAAATAGCGATAGTGTAGAAATTATTGATATTTCGCCAATGGGTTGTCGTACGGGCTTTTATATGTCCTTAATCGGCACGCCAACAGAGCAGCAAGTGGCGCAAGCATGGATGGCTTCTATGCAGGATATTTTAACGGTGACGGATCAAAATGCGATCCCAGAGCTTAATATTTATCAATGCGGTACTTATACCGAACATTCACTCGCTGACGCTCATGCCACCGCACGCTTGGTACTTTCTCGTGGCGTGACGGTTAATAAAAATGAAGATTTGGCATTAGATGAATCATTACTCAAGTAGGAAATTTTAATATGGCTAAAATTGGTACGGCACTCACGGCAAAAGCCACAAAAGTGATGCTACTCGGCTCGGGGGAATTGGGTAAAGAAGTGGCGATTGAACTGATGCGTTTAGGCGTGGAAGTGATTGCGGTGGATCGTTATGAAAATGCCCCTGCGCAACAAGTGGCACATCGTGCTTATACGATTTCTATGTTAGATGGCGCGGCATTACGCACTTTGGTGGAGCAGGAAAAACCAGATTATATTGTGCCTGAAGTAGAAGCCATTGCTACGGATACGTTAGTCGAACTAGAGCAAGAGGGCTTTACTGTCGTGCCAACGGCTAAAGCGACTAAATTAACCATGAATCGTGAAGGCATTCGCCGTTTAGCCGCTGAAGAATTAGGTTTGCCGACCTCAAATTACCAATTTGTGGATAACTTTAAGGATTTTGAAAGTGCGGTCAAAAAAATTGGTGTTCCTTGCGTAGTAAAACCGATTATGTCTTCATCGGGGCATGGACAATCTATTATTAAGTCCTTTAATGATATTCAACATGCTTGGAATTATGCCCAAGAAGGTGGTCGAGCAGGGGCTGGGCGCGTGATTGTCGAAGGATTTGTGAAATTCGATTATGAAATCACCTTATTAACCGTTCGCCATATCGGTGGCGTGTCTTTTTTAGCGCCAATTGGGCATCGCCAGCAAGATGGGGATTATCGTGAATCATGGCAGCCGCAGGCTATGTCTGAGATTGCGTTACAAAAAGCACAACATGTTGCGGAGAAAATCACGACAGCCCTTGGAGGGCGCGGTATCTTCGGGGTGGAAATGTTTGTTTGTGGCGATGATGTGATTTTTAATGAAGTTTCGCCACGCCCACATGATACAGGCATGGTCACCTTAATTTCCCAAGAATTGTCGGAATTTGCCTTACATGCTCGCGCTATTTTGGGGTTACCAATTCCAACCATCAATTTGATTAGCCCTGCGGCGTCAAAAGCCGTTGTGGTAGAAGGCAAGTCGCAGCAAGTGCAATTTGCTAATTTGGCTGAAGTATTAGCAGAACCGAATACGGATTTGCGTATTTTTGCTAAAGGTGAAGTGGACGGGCATCGCCGAATGGCAGTGATTCTTAGCCGTGATATTTCAGTGGAAAAAGCGCTAGAAAAAGCAATGCGCGCTTATGATAAATTAGAAGTGATTCTTTAGTTGCAAGGATCTGTCAATGTAAAAGGCTGGAATAATCCAGCCTTTTTCTTGCCTATTACAAAATCCATTTCACAATTTGATCGGCTTTTACCCGAGAGAAACGTTTGAGCAAACGTTGCACGGGGGCAGGGTAGTTTTCCATTTGTTCAAGTTCAGAATAATGGGTAAGTACGCTAGTATGTTTACGAATTTCTGTTAATTCTGACCGCACTTGTTCTTTCAACTCTTGTTTTGGATCATGAATGAGCAGCCCATTTTCAGCATCCAATCGCCATGCTCGCGGATTGAGATTATTGCCTGTGAGCAAAATATAGCGATCATCCACCCAAATGCCTTTTAAGTGATAAGAGTTATCGCCGTCTTTCCAAAGACGAATTTGTAGATTGCCTTGAGCGATCTCAGCTTCAAATTTTTTGCAGAAAGCGTAAAGATTTTTCTCATATAAATAGGGCAATGCGCCTGCCATTTTAAATTGTTCTGTTGGCGGAATATAGAAATCGTTGGCGGTTTTGTCGCCTACGATGATTTCCACCTGTTTGCCATCATTGAGTAAATCGCGAATTTTCACTTGCAAGGTGCGAGGAAAATTGAAATAAGGCGTGCAAATCGTGAGTTTATCTTCCACTAACACAAATAGATCTTGAATCGTGCGATTGAGCAAATTATCTCGCGCGCCTAAGCCGAATAATGGTGTAATCGTTAATTCATCAGCAAATTTGACCGCACTTTGCAGCTGATATTGCGCATTTTTCAGATTACGGCGGAAAGATTTAATCGCTGATTTAATTTCTTTTGTATTTGGGCGCGCGCTGTCATCCAATGAAAAGACCGCGGTAGGATCCAGCAAATACTGATTAATAAACTGAACGAATGCATCGGCTAATGCAGGATTATGGATTTTTTGGTAGCGATCATAACGGTATTTCTCTTGCTGCTGCAAATACACATTATTGATGCTAGCACCGCTATATAGCACGGTATCATCAAACACAAAGCCCTTAATATGCAACACGCCGAAAACTTCACGGGTATTAATCGGCACGCCAAAAAACATACTTTCATTGCCGTGAATATGGCGTTGTTCGCAATACCAATCCGCATTGGTCGTGCCTTTTGCTGCACCCAATAAATTACGCTGCGCACGATGCCAATCCACTAAAATTTTAATATCTAATGCAGGATTGGCGGCTTTGGCACGATAAATTTCAGCAAGAATTTCTTGACCCGCTTCATCGAATTGCCAATAAAGTGCGGTCACATAAATGCGAGTTTTCGCTTGGCGAATAAGTTCAATAAGGGTTTGTTTAAATTGGATTGCGCTAGACAAAAACGTGATATCTGCCGCAGATTGAGGCAGATAAGGCAAGTTTTCTAAATGCTGTTTCGCGCGTTTGGTTCGATTAATAAACATATTTTTTATCTTCTCGCACAAATTATTTCATATTGGTGCAGTGTCAATTAATGGGTTAGTTTACAATATTTTTTGCTATAATACCTAAAATTTTTGACCAGAGATACTGCTATGAGCCAATTTAAACAGCCTAAATTCCAATCTGCAAATAATGAAAACCGTTTTAAAGAACGTGTTGTTGGCGAGCGTTCGGAACGCCAATTTAATGACAAAAAACAACCTTTCAACCGTTTTGAAAAAAAACATAAAAATCGACCGCACTTTAATGATAAAAGCGATGATCGTACCTTTCGCTCACAGCCGTTAGAAACCCAAATCACCGAAACAACGCTCGGCAACGCTAGCGGTTCGGGCAAAGTGAAAGTGATGGTGAAAAGCACGGGCGTTAGCGATAAGCCAAAAGCGAAGAAAACTGGGGCGTTATCCCCACGTGCGCCAGAAAAAATTAAGAAAAATCGCGCGGAAGAAATGAAAGTTTTTGGTGAAAATGCCTGTTTGGCTTTATTTTCACAACGCCCCGAAAGCATTGTGCGGGCGTGGGCAACGGTGGAAATGTCGCATCGTCTTGGTGAAATGTTTAGCTATTTGGCGGCAAATAAAAAGGCGTATCACGTTGTCGACCGTGCAGAATTAGAATTGGTGAGCGGTTCTGAACATCATGGCGGCATTTGTTTATTAGTGAAAAAACAGCGTCCATTTACGTTAACGGGCTATTTAGACATTCCGCGCCAAGCGGATTGTTTATTGATGCTTGATGGCGTGGCGAATAATCCACAAAATATTGGCGGAATTGTCCGCACTTGTGCTTATTATGGCGTGAAAAACGTGCTGAGTTGCGATCCTGAGTTATTGAATAGCCCTAATGCATTTCGTGTAGCAGAAGGGGGAATGGAATATGTGCATTGTTTGCAAAGTGAAGCAACGGATACGGCGTTAAATCAGCTACGCAAAGCGGGCTATCAAATTGTGCATTTGAGCAATGATAAAAACGCGCAAACTGTAAACGCATTAACGTTACAGGATAAAGTAGTTTTTGTGTTGGCGAATGATAATTTTGCACAGCAGAGCGATGCGGTTGTCACGCTGAGTTTAGCTAATCCGTTAAAATCGGGGCTTAATGTGGCAGTGAGCGCAGGTGTGTTATTGGCTAAATGGGTGGCGCGCTAAATGGCATTGCAGCGTTGCCCAGAATGTCGTGCGAAAATTAGTGACAGTGTGGAAAGTTGTCCGCACTGCGGCTTTTCATTTCGTGCGGCTGATTTAGAAATCTATAAACAGAAATTAGAACAACGCCGCCAACACAATCAAGAAATGAACAGACAGAATGTGAAAGTGCAGGTGTTTTGGTTATTGATTTTTATTGTGGTGATCGTGGTGGCGAGCTGGTGGCATCATTAGAGCTTATCGGCATGGTGAATTAACACAAAGCGTTCCCACAATTCTTCTTGGCTTTCACGATGTTCAGGATCGTCAATAATACATTTGCTGATCGGGCAAACTTTTTGGCAAGTTGGACTGTCATAATGCCCAACACATTCAGTGCAAAGCGCGGGCTCAATCACATAGATTTCCTCACCCACGGAAATGGCTTCATTCGGGCATTCGGGCAGGCACATATCACAATTTGTGCATTTGTGAGTAATCAGTAACGCCATAAAAAATCCTTGAGTGTGAATAGAAAGGCGGCGATTATAAAGAAATTAGAGAGAAAATTAAAGTTTATGAATCAGAAATACGTAAAATGGATCCGCATTGGCGCCGTGCTGCTATTAGCAGGGTATTTTTATTTGTCCCATTATTTTTTGGGGGATGAAAAGCAGCCAGAGCATACTTCTTCTCAGCAAAAACACACAAAATCAACGCAATCTGCTCAAAATCAAAGCCAAAGTGCGGTCAAAAATTCTTCAGTTTTACAGCATTACGATACGATTATGCGTGATGATGCGATTGGGCAAAATAAAAATGCGCCTGTGGATTATTATATGCTGGCGTTATCTTGGTCGCCTACGTTCTGTGAGAGCCAAGAACGAAAATTCGGCAATGATTTGCCCGCATCTTCGCAAATGCAATGCGGTACTCAACGCCAATATGGCTGGGTAATTCATGGTTTGTGGCCGCAAAATGCCCATGCTCGAACGGTAACGGATCATCCGCGTTTCTGCCAAGGCGATTTGCCGCAGCTAGATTACAACCTGATTGAAAAATATTTGCCAGAAAGCCCAAGCCCTAAATTATTGCAAGGGGAGTGGGAAAAACATGGTGCGTGCGCCTTTAAAACCGCCGAGCAATATTTTCAAAAACAGCAAGAATTGTACCGCACTTTAGCGTTGCCGACCCAAGAAATGAGCCGTAAAGAACTCTTTCGTTGGATGAAACAAAATAATCCACAGCTAAAAAATGCCTATATGAATGCGAGCCGTAGTGAGCTTTTTATTTGCTATGATCTCGCTTGGCGTGTTATGGATTGCCCAAATAATAAATAACGGAATTCAGACAATTAATCTTAAATAAATTTGATCTGGAACAGTTACAAGATAACAAGAACTGGGTATAATGCTCGAGTTCAAAATTTTATTAGTTTAATCAAAAGAGGATAAATTATGTCAGTAATCAAAATGACCGACCTTGATCTAGCAGGTAAACGTCTTTTTATTCGTGCGGATTTAAACGTGCCAGTAAAAGACGGCAAAGTAACATCTGATGCGCGTATTCGTGCAACGATCCCAACCTTGAAATTAGCGTTGGAAAAAGGTGCGAAAGTCATGGTTACCTCTCACTTAGGTCGCCCTACTGAAGGCGAATTCAAACCTGAAGATTCATTACAACCTGTTGTGGATTACTTGAACAACGCGGGTTTCAAAGCGCGTTTAGTGCAAGATTACTTAAATGGCGTAGAAGTGAATGATGGCGAAATCGTTGTTCTTGAGAATGTACGCGTAAACAAAGGCGAAAAGAAAAACGAAGAAGAATTATCGAAAAAATATGCCGCACTTTGTGATGTATTCGTTATGGATGCATTTGGTACAGCTCACCGCGCACAAGCTTCAACTCACGGTGTGGCGCAATTTGCTCCAGTCGCTTGCGCAGGTCCATTGTTAGCCGCAGAATTAGATGCGTTAGGCAAAGCATTAAAAGAGCCAAAACGTCCGATGTTAGCGATTGTTGGCGGTTCAAAAGTTTCAACAAAATTAACCGTGTTAGACAGCCTTTCAAAAATCGCTGACCAATTAATCGTGGGCGGTGGTATCGCGAATACCTTTATCGCAGCTGAAGGCAAAAACGTAGGTAAATCTTTATATGAAGAAGATTTAATTCCTGAAGCACAACGTTTAGCAAAAGCCACTCAAATTCCAGTGCCTGTGGATGTTCGTGTTGGTAAAGAATTCTCTGAAACAGCACCAGCAACGCATAAATCCGTAGATGATGTGGCAGCAGACGAATCTATTTTTGATATCGGTGATAAATCAGCTGAAGAATTAGCCAATATCATCAAATCAGCTAAAACGATTCTTTGGAATGGTCCAGTTGGTGTGTTTGAATTCCCTAATTTCCGTAAAGGAACTGAAGTAATTTCAAATGCGATCGCTGAAGCAACTGCTAACGGCGCATTCTCAATTGCTGGTGGTGGTGATACATTAGCTGCGATTGATTTATTTGGTATCGCAGATAAAATTTCTTATATTTCAACTGGTGGTGGCGCATTCTTAGAATTCGTTGAAGGTAAAGTATTACCTGCAGTCGAAATTTTAGAAAAACGTGCAAACGGTTAATTTTGGTTAATTTTATAGGTGCGTTAATTAACGCACCATTACAAACAAGTTTTAGTTTAACGGTGCGTTAGCAAACGCACTCTACATAAAGGAAAAGCAAAAAATGGCTAAATTATTAGACATCGTAAAACCAGGCGTATTAACTGGTGATGACGTTTCAAAAGTTTTCGCGTTCGCAAAAGAACACGGTTTCGCAATCCCTGCAGTTAACTGTGTAGGTTCTGACTCTGTGAACACAGTATTAGAAACTGCAGCACGCGTTAAAGCACCAGTTATCGTTCAATTTTCAAACGGCGGTGCATCATTTATCGCAGGTAAAGGCATTAAGCCCGCTTCAGGCGCGCGTCCAGACGTGCTTGGCGCAATCGCAGGGGCAAAACACGTTCACGCTTTAGCAGAAGAATACGGCGTACCAGTTATTCTTCACACAGACCACGCGGCGAAAAAATTATTACCATGGATTGATGGCTTATTAGCAGCAAGTGAAAAACACTTTGCAGAAACAGGTAAACCGTTATTCTCTTCTCACATGTTAGATCTTTCAGAAGAACCGATGGAAGAAAACATGGCAACTTGCCGTGAATACCTAGCACGCATGAGCAAAATTGGTATGACCCTTGAAATCGAAATCGGTATCACTGGTGGTGAAGAAGATGGCGTAGATAATTCAGGTGTTGATGAGTCTAAACTTTATACTCAACCTGAAGATGTTTTATACGTTTACGATCAATTAAACCCAGTAAGCCCACGTTTTACTGTTGCTGCAGCATTTGGTAACGTACACGGTGTTTACAAACCAGGTAACGTAAAATTAAAACCATCAATTTTAGGTGCATCACAAGAATTTGTAGCAAAAGAGCGCGGTCTTGCTGCCAAACCAATTAACTTCGTATTCCATGGTGGTTCAGGTTCTTCACAAGAAGAAATCCGTGAAGCGATCAGCTATGGCGCAATCAAAATGAACATTGATACAGATACACAATGGGCAGCTTGGAATGGTATTTTACAATTCTACAAAGCAAACGAAGCGTATTTACAAGGTCAATTAGGTAACCCAGAAGGCCCTGACGCACCAAACAAAAAATACTACGATCCACGTGTTTGGTTACGCAAAATGGAAGAATCTATGTCTAAACGCTTAGAACAATCTTTCCAAGATTTAAACTGCGTTAACGTATTATAATTTGTAAAATTTTGCTAAAATTGACCGCACTTTGGCATTAAAAGTGCGGTTTTTTAATAGGTTATTTTATGCGCTTATTCAAATCTGAAACTTTATCCCTGTGGGTCAATACATTCGTATCGGTTTATATTTTAACGGTTTTTATTTTAAAACCCGTTCACAATCTTGCTTTTATTGTATTGGCATTGTTAGGCATTGGTTATGGCATTGTAGTTCTAAAAAATAAAACCCAGCAGTTTTTAACACAAAATGATAAATGGTTTTGTTATGCTATATTGTTTTATATTCTTGTTCGCTTAATTACTTTTGCTTTCCATGACGACCGTTTACGCCACATTGATACGGTAAACCAGTTATTGTTATTTTTACCAGCATTCTTTTTATTGCGCCAATTTACCCCTAATTTAAAAGTATTGTTTGGCGCAATTCCTTGTAGCGCAATTATTGCTTTTCTAATTGCTGCCTATGATCGGCTTTATCTTGGTCTGCCTTTGCCCTTTGGCAGTATGATCCATATTCAAGCGGGTGATATGGCGTTATCTCTTGGTTGGTTATCTTTTGTTTTATTTTTTTATGGATTAAATAAAAAAGAGCACTTTTTCACCGCACTTTGTGTGTTTGGGACTTTAGCAGGCTTGGGGGCAAGTGTGCTTTCCACCGCCCGAGGAGGTTGGGTGAGCCTACCTGTTGTGCTCATTGCTATTTTCTGGATTTTCCGTCAACAAGTATCTAAAAAATTCTTAATGAGTGTCTGTGTCTGCATTGTTGCGCTATCAACAATATTATTCATGATTCCACAAACTCAAGTCAGTCAGCGCATTGCTCAGGCTGAAAGTGACATAGTGAATTATTTCCAAAAAAATAATCCAAATACCTCTATTGGTGCACGCTTTGAAATGTGGAAAGGCGCATTAATGATGACGCAAGAACGACCATTAACAGGTACGGGCGAAGCGGCGTTTAAACAGTATTTTAAAAAGTATGCAGATGAAGGAAAGATTGCGCGTTCAGCCAGTATTTATGCGCATGCACATAATTTGTATCTTGATAATTTAGCGAAAAATGGCGTGTTTGGTTTGTTGTCATTATTAGCTATTTTCTTTATTCCGTTATATAGCTTCATTAAAGCGACTGGCAGTGCGAGTTTAGAAACGAAAACCATTGCGGCTCTTGGCGTTACGCATATTTTAGCAGTGATGATGTACGGTATGAGTGAAGCATTTTTCTCATTACATACCACACAAATGTTCTATTTTTTCCTGCTTTTAGTCTTGTTTGCGATGTTGAGAAAACGAAAATTTATCTAAAAAAAACCGCACTTTGGTGCGGTTTTCTCTTTGACTGTGATTAGTCTTTAGTTGGATAATCCCACCAAATATCGAATAATTCACTGATTTCAATTTGTTGCAGATTGTTGCTTTCTAACCAATTTTTCACCAAAGTGCGGTGAGAATCGTCGCATTTTCCTAATTTTTCAAGGCATACTAAGCCTTCCCAATGTAGGTATCCACTGCCTTCGTAAGCTAAACCGTTTGGCTGGATAACTTCAGCAATAAAGCGATCAACAGTGGCATCGATTTGATCAATTCCAGTGCCTTCAGCAAATTGCCAATTTACTAAAAAGCCTAATTCTTGGAACTCCGCTAAATGCATTTTTTTGCGTTGGCGAGCATTACGTTTAATAGCCATAAGATTCTCCTATTGTGTGTTGAGAGGCTGTTGATAACAGATAAACAGAACTAATTTTTGATGAAATATAAATCCCAAACGCCATGTCCTAATCGATGTCCTCGCGCTTCAAATTTAGTTAGCGGGCGGAAATCGGGGCGCGGAATGTAGTCATTGGTTTCAGAAATATTACGAATTCCGCCCGCACTTTGCACGGATTGCAAGACTTCAATCATATGTTCGGCGTAATTTTCCCAGTCTGTGGCAAAATGGATAAAACCGCCTGCCGCCAATTTTTTCACCACCGTTTCCACAAAATGGGGTTGCACGATACGGCGTTTATGGTGTTTGGCTTTATGCCATGGATCGGGAAAGAAAAGCTGCAATCCGCCGAGTGAGCCGTCTGTAATGCTATCGCGTAAAATTTCCGTGGCATCATGGCAGATAACACGCAAGTTCTTTACCCCTTTTTCTACGGCATAAGCCAGACAAGCCCCAACCCCGGGCGTATGCACTTCAATACCCAAATAGTTTTTATTCGGGTTTTGCTCTGCCATTTCCACTAAAGATTTCCCCATGCCGAAACCAATTTCCAGCACGACAGGATTATCATTACCATAGATTTTCACAAAATCAAAAGGTTCAGTTTGATGATCGAGCCCGTAATCCGCCCAATTCTCATTCATCATATTGCGTTGGAATTCACTTAATCGCCCTGTGCGTAACACAAAACTACGAATTTTACGTTTATAGCGCCCATCTTCGGTGAATTCCGCCGTTTCTACGGTTTTACGTTTTTGATCAGCAAAAGTGTGTTTTTGTTCTGTCATAATATCATCGTTAAATTAAATCGGCGTGAATTATAAGCGGTTATTGTGTTAAAATCCACGCTCATTTTCTTCTGATTTTTTGGCCGCACTTTAGAATTTTATGCAAGCTCGATCATTTTCCAATGCGCCTTTTGCCCATGCTGTACTCACTTGGTTTGAACAGTTTGGACGAAAGCATTTGCCTTGGCAACAGAATAAAACCCTATATGGCGTTTGGCTTTCTGAAGTGATGTTGCAGCAAACCCAAGTGAACACCGTTATCCCTTATTTTGAGCGATTTATCAAAACTTTCCCAACAGCGACCGCACTTGCAAACGCCGAGTTAGATGAAGTCTTGCATTTATGGACGGGATTAGGTTATTACGCGCGCGCCCGTAATTTGCACAAAGCCGCACAGCAAATTCGAGATGAGTTTGACGGGCAGTTTCCCACTGATTTTGCGCAGGTTGTCGCCCTTTCAGGAATTGGGCGCAGCACCGCTGGGGCAATATTGTCCTCTGTTTTGGGGCAACCTTATCCTATTTTAGATGGAAATGTGAAACGGGTATTATCGCGTTATTTTTGTGTCGAAGGCTGGGCGGGCGAAAAGAAAGTTGAAAATCAATTATGGGCATTGAGCGCAGAAGTGACGCCACAAGATCGAACTGCTGATTTCAATCAAGCAATGATGGATATTGGTGCACTCGTTTGTACGCGTACAAAACCTAAATGCACGCTGTGCCCGTTAAATCAGCATTGTGGCGCTTATTTAACAGATTCTTGCTCGAAATATCCCGCGAAGAAACCGAAGAAAGCGTTACCAGAACGAAAAAGTTATTTTCTGATTTTATCTCATCAAGGCAAAGTGGCGTTAGAACAACGCCCGAATTCAGGGCTTTGGGGCGGCTTATATTGTTTTCCGCAGTTTGATTCTAAAACTGAATTGTTCGCTTATTTACAGAAACAAGGTGTTCAGCAATATCAAGAGTGGACGGCTTTTCGCCATACTTTCAGCCATTTTCATTTAGATATTTATCCAATTTATGCAGAACTTAATGGCAAAAAATATGACGAAGATCGCACTGTCTGGAAAAAAGTGGAAGAAATTACGGCAGAATACAAATCTTCAGTACAAAGTGCGGTCAAATATTGGTATGATCCGCGCAATCCTGATCAAATAGGTTTGGCGACACCCGTTAAAAATTTATTATTAGAATTTCAAAAAGGAAAGAATCATGGCTAGAACCGTGTTTTGCACATATTTAAAACAAGAAGCCGAAGGCTTAGATTTTCAGCTTTACCCAGGAGAATTGGGCAAACGTATTTTTGATAATATCAGCAAACAAGCATGGAGCGAATGGCTTAAAAAGCAAACCATGCTAGTGAATGAAAAAAAATTAAATATGATGAATGCAGAACATCGCCAAATGCTTGAAAAAGAAATGGTCAATTTTTTATTTGAAGGAAAAGAGGTAAAAATTGATGGTTATGTGCCGCCAGCAAACTAATTGAGTCATAGAGAATGAAAATCACATTAAGAAAATTATTCCTGTTGGCGATTGTGCCATTTTTGTATGCCTGTTCTTCAGACAATTCACGTTTTGATGATATTTTTGCTAAAGATACCCATGGCTTAGATTTATTAACGGGGCAGTTCTCACAAAATATCGACCAGATTTGGGGGGTTAACGAATTACTCGTTGCCAGTCGCAAAGACTATGTGAAATACACCGACAGCTATTACACGCGTAGTCATATTAGCTTCGATGACGGTAAAATTGTGGTTGAAACCCTTGCGGACATCAACCGTTTACACAGCGCGATTGTGCATACCTTATTAATGGGATCTGATGCGAGAGGGATTGATTTATTTGCTTCAGGCGATGCACCTATTAGTAGCCGTCCATTTTTGGTCGGGCAGGTCGTAGATAATTTCGGTCAAGCAATCAGCAATGTGAATATTGCCAATAATTTCGCCACTTATTTGATTCAAAATAAATTACAGCAACGCCGTTTATCCAATGGACGAGTCGTGCAGTTTGTAGAAATCCAAATGATTGCCAACCACGTTAATGTGCGTGCTCGTAAATATTTACCTTATGTCCGCAAAGCTTCTCGTCAATATGGCATTGATGAGAGTTTGATCCTCGGGATTATGCAAACAGAATCGAGTTTCAACCCATACGCAATCAGCTATGCGAATGCCATGGGATTGATGCAAATCGTGCCAACAACGGCTGGACGTGATGTATTCAAAATGAAAGGACGTGGCGGTCAGCCAAGTAAATCCTACTTGTTTGATCCAGAGAAAAATATTGATGCTGGCGTATCTTATTTGTGGCTGTTGAAAAATGAATATCTTGCGGGTATTCAAGATCCAACCTCAATGCGTTATGCAATGATTTCAGCTTATAACAGCGGTGCTGGCGCAGTATTACGCGTGTTCAGTAATGACTTGGATGAAGCCGTGTATATCATTAACAAAATGCAACCAGAACAAGTTTATCGCATTTTAACAACGAGCCATCCATCGGCTCAGGCAAGAAATTACTTGCTGAAAGTGGATAAAGCACAGCGCAGTTATCGCGGCGCAAAATAATGATTAAATAAAATCCCTATGGCAAATTCATAGGGATTTTTTTGTGCTAATTTCCTCTGAAATTTAATATTGTTTTTAACAAAGTGCGGTCAAATTTTAACGAGTTTTGCCTGTTTTATATTCGTTCTGCATATTAAACAAGCAAACAACGGAAATTTTATATTTTTTTGAAAATAACTGTTGACCTGTTAAGTGAAATCCTTATAATACGCCCCGTATTCAACGCTAATCGCGTTAAATGCCTCGATAGCTCAGTCGGTAGAGCAGGGGATTGAAAATCCCCGTGTCGGTGGTTCGATTCCGCCTCGAGGCACCAATTCCTCCTTAGTTCAGTCGGTAGAACGGTGGACTGTTAATCCATATGTCGCTGGTTCAAGTCCAGCAGGAGGAGCCATATTCAGAAGCCCTGATAACGAAAGTTATTGGGGTTTTCGTTTTATATGTACCTTTCTTTTTTTATCTTAAATTTTACAACAAGCAAATAAAAAGCGCAGACAAATCAATTATCTGCGCTAAAAGTGCGGTCAAATTTCGTTAGATTTTATTAGTTTGAATATTGGTTGATCGCATTGGTGATTTCTTGATCTTGATAAATCGCAGTAATCACTTCTTTTAAATTTGCGTCCAATACATTTTTGATTTCGTCATTATTGGCATTAAATGCGCCTTTTTGTGTGCGGGTTGCGCCTAAATTTTTGGTGAAGTTGCCTTTTGCGCCTTGTACATGGACGGTAAGTTGAATTTTAGAGTTAATTTCGTAGCGTAAGTTGCCTTGATCAACTTTTGCAAAGAAATTTTTCACACTAATTAACACATTGGTGTTAGCGCCATTTGTGGCGAGACGAAATCCTTTCGCATTTAAGTTTTGTTGCATAACTTGTTGGAATAATTGAGAAACATCTGGTGATGCGTATAATTTTTGAATTTGTCCATCACGAACATAATTGGAAATTTCGGGTTGTCCACGGTCGTCTTTGGTTACCACAGAAACAATCGCTTTTTGATTGTTAGTGTTGAATACAGTGGCGGCAGTAGGGGCTTGTGGATTAAAAGTTAAAGTGTTGCTGGTTGATGAACAAGCCGCTAATACCATTGAGCTTGCTAACAGTGCAGCAAATGAGAATTTTTTCAATTTCATATATTTTTCCTTATTTTCTTTAAATATGAGCGAGACTATTCTTGCAAACTTCGGCAATAATGTATAGCCTTTGACGCTGATTTCTGCATTTTTAATTAACATAGGATTTATGATGAGCAAGCAAGCTGAGTTAACAGAAAAATTATTTGCCCAATTTCAACCGCACTTTTTGTCCGTGGAGAACGAAAGTCATTTACATAGTTCAGATCGTGGTGGCGAAAGCCATTTTAAAGTTACTATTGTGAGTGATAAATTTAATGATGTACGCCGAGTCGCTCGTCATCAGTTGGTTTATCAGTTTTTGCATGATGATTTAGACGCGGGGATTCATGCGTTGGCATTGCATACTTTTACCCTTGAAGAATGGCATAAATTAGACAAGCAAATTCCTGTTTCAACGAATTGTATGGGGATTGGTCATTAATTCTCTTCAAGGCGTTTTGTCTAAAAAGACACAAAATCCTTGCTTTTAAAGTAGCGAAAACGCTGTATTTTAGTTAAAATACAGCGTTTATTTTTGTCTTAACAAGTATTTTTGAGCTGTGCCTAATCATAAATAGGTAATAAAACGGCAAAATTCCAGAATTTGAGTTTTTATTTTTATGATTCGTAAGGATCATTACTCAATGTGCGGTCATTTTTAGCAAAGTTTTGTTAAAAGTGACTTAATTTTCAACCTAACGAAAAGTAGTGCAAACAATGATTACGATAAAAAAAGGCTTGGATCTTCCTATTGCAGGAAAACCAGAACAAGTAATCCGTGACGGTAATGCCGTGACTGAAGTTGCTATGCTTGGCGAAGAGTATGTGGGTATGCGCCCTTCAATGAAGGTGCGTGAAGGGGATACAGTGAAAAAAGGTCAAGTTCTTTTTGAAGATAAAAAGAACCCTGGCGTTGTTTTCACGGCTCCTGCAAGCGGTACTGTAACTGCGATTAATCGTGGTGCTAAGCGTGTATTACAATCAGTGGTGATTCGTGTTGAAGGTAACGAGCAAGAGACTTTCACTAAATACGATGTTGCTGCATTAAACCAATTAACTGGCAGCCAAGTGCGTGAGAATTTACAAACTTCAGGTTTGTGGACCGCACTTCGTACCCGTCCGTTCAGCAAGGTTCCTGCTGTGGATGCGATGCCTTCTTCAATTTTTGTTAATGCCATGGATACTAATCCATTGGCGGCAGATCCTGAAGTCGTTTTAAAAGAGTACGAAGCGGATTTTAAAAATGGTTTAACTGTTTTAACGCGTTTAGTTGAAGGTCAACGACCTATTTATTTGTGTAAAGATGCGGATAGCAATATTCCATCAAGCCCTGCGATTGAAGGTGTTACCATTCAATCTTTTAATGGTCCACATCCAGCAGGCTTAGTGGGAACGCATATTCACTTTATTGATCCTGTGAGCATCAATAAACAAGTATGGCATTTGAACTATCAAGATGTGATCGCAATCGGTAAATTATTCACAACGGGTGAATTATTTACTCAACGTGTGGTTTCGTTGGCGGGTCCACAAGTGAAAAATCCACGCTTAGTGCGTACTGTACTTGGTGCAAATCTTTCACAGCTAACGGCGGATGAGCTCAACGGCAATGATAACCGTGTAATTTCAGGCTCGGTGTTATATGGAGCGAAAGCGGAAGGTGCTCATAACTATTTAGGACGTTACGCATTACAAGTTTCGGTAATTAGTGAAGATACTAATAAAGAATTTATGGGCTGGATTTCTCCACAATCTAATAAATTCTCAATCACGCGTACTGTGCTTGGTCATTTCGGTAAGAAATTATTTAATTTTACCACTGCGGAAAATGGCGGTCATCGTGCAATGGTGCCAATTGGTTCTTATGAACGTGTTATGCCATTAGATATTCTTCCAACCTTGTTACTTCGTGATTTAGAAGTCGGGGATACTGATTCTGCACAAAATTTAGGTGCTTTAGAATTAGATGAAGAAGATTTAGCGCTTTGTACTTTCGTGGATCCGGGTAAAGCGGATTACGGTTCATTCTTACGTCAAGCGTTAGATAAGATTGAGAAGGAAGGTTAAAAATGGGTTTAAAAAATCTTTTTGAAAAAATGGAGCCCGCGTTTTTACCTGGTGGTAAGTATGCCAAATTGTATCCACTCTTTGAGTCTGTTTACACATTGATGTATACCCCAGGCACAGCAACGCAATCAACAACACATGTCCGTGATGCGATTGACTCAAAACGTATGATGATCATTGTGTGGTTAGCATTGTTCCCAGCATTGTTCTATGGTTTGTACAATGTCGGTGGACAATCTTTTGCTGCTGTGGCGAGTTTAGGTAACTTAACTGAAGTGGTAGCCAATGATTGGCATTATTCTTTAGCGCAGGCATTAGGCGCTGATCTCGAGAATGGCGGTTGGGGTAGCAAAATGTTGTTAGGTGCAACATTCTTCTTGCCTATTTATATTGTGTCATTCGCGGTGGGTATGTTCTGGGAATTATTGTTTGCTATCGTGCGTGGTCACGAAGTTAATGAAGGTTTCTTTGTAACAACCATTTTATTTGCTTTAATCGTCCCGCCAACATTGCCATTATGGCAAGCTGCATTGGGTATTTCTTTCGGCTTAGTTGTCGCAAAAGAAGTCTTTGGTGGTGTAGGTAAAAACTTTATGAACCCAGCACTTGCAGGGCGTGCATTTTTATTCTTTGCTTATCCAGGACAAATCTCAGGTGACTTAGTTTGGACTGCAGCAGATGGTTTCTCTGGTGCGACAGCGCTTTCACAATGGGCGCAAGGTGGCGAAAGCGCATTAAGACATGTAGCGACAGGTCAACCTATTACTTGGATGGATGCTTTCTTAGGAAATATCCCAGGTTCAATGGGCGAAGTATCTACGCTCATGTTAGCGATTGGTGCAGCGATTATCGTGTTTGCACGTATTGCTTCATGGCGCATTATCGCCGGTGTCTTCTTAGGTATGGTGATTACATCAACCCTATTCAACCTTATCGGTTCAGACACTAACCCATTATTCTCTATGCCGTGGCATTGGCACTTAGTGCTTGGTGGTTTCGCATTAGGTATGTTCTTTATGGCAACCGATCCTGTTTCAGCGTCATTCACCAATAAAGGTAAATGGTGGTATGGTGCGTTGATTGGTGTCATGGCGGTGATTATTCGCGTAGCAAACCCAGCGTATCCAGAAGGTATGATGTTAGCAATTTTATTCGCTAACTTATTCGCGCCAGTCTTCGACTACTTAGTCGTTCAAGGCAACATCAAACGTAGAAAAGCGAGAACTGCATAATGGCTAAATTTAATAAAGATAGCGTTGGCGGTACTTTAACCGTCGTGGTGTTGTTAAGCTTAATCTGTTCTCTAATCGTAGCAGGCGCTGCGGTGTTGTTAAAACCAACTCAAGAGATTCAAAAACAGCTTGATAAACAAAAGAACATTCTTATCGCAGCAGGCTTAATGCATGAAGGCACGAATGTTCGAGAAACCTATGCAAAATTCATCGAACCAAAAATCGTTGATTTAGCAACAGGTGATTACGTTGATGGTATGACTAACTTTGATGCAAAAGCAGCAGCCAAAGATCCTGCGACAAGTGTAGCAATTGCACCTGAAGATGATAAAGCTGGTATCAAAGTACGGGCAAAATTTGCTGAAGTTTATCTAGTAAAAGATGACGCGGGCAAAATTACCCAAGTTGTATTGCCAATGTATGGTAATGGTTTGTGGTCAATTATGTATGGCTTTGTTGCGGTACAACCTGATGCAGACACCATTAATGGTATTACTTATTATGAACAAGGTGAAACAGCAGGTTTAGGTGGCGAAATTGCAAACCCTAACTGGCAAAAACTCTTTGTTGGTAAGAAATTATTTAATGACCAAAACGAAGTGGCTTTGACTGTAGGCAAAAATGCGTCTGCAGATAAAGAGCATGGTGTTGATGCCCTATCTGGTGCAACATTGACCTCAAATGGTGTGAATGGCTCATTCAAATATTGGTTTGGTAAAAATGGTTTTGGTCCATTCTTAGCAAAATTTAAAGCAACAGCAGGAGCGAACTAATGGCTGGCAACAATCTTAAAAGTTTATTGTTATCGCCGATTGCTGATAACAACCCAATTGCTTTACAGATCCTTGGTATTTGTTCTGCGCTTGCGGTAACCACTCAGTTAAAAACTGCGGTAGTAATGGCGATTGCAGTAAGTTTAGTTACTGCATTCGCAAGTATGTTTATCTCAATGATTCGTAACTATATTCCAAATAGCATTCGTATCATTGTACAAATGGCAATTATTGCGTCATTGGTAATTCTTGTTGACCAAGTTTTACGTGCTTATGCTTATGACCTTTCAAAACAATTATCGGTATTCGTTGGTTTGATTATTACTAACTGTATCGTAATGGGACGTGCAGAAGCCTTTGCGATGAAATCAGAGCCACTTGAGAGCTTTGTGGATGGTATCGGTAATGGTCTAGGTTATGGTGCGATTTTACTTATTGTCGCTTTTTTACGTGAGCTTCTTGGTTCAGGTAAAATCTTTGGTGTCACCGTATTTGAAACTATTCAAAATGGCGGTTGGTACCAAGCAAATGGTTTATTCCTATTAGCACCAAGTGCGTTCTTTATCATCGGATTCCTTATCTGGGGCTTAAGAACGTGGAAACCAGCACAGCAGGAGAAATAATCAATGGAACATTACATTAGTTTATTTGTGAAGTCTGTGTTCATTGAGAACATGGCACTTTCTTTCTTCCTTGGTATGTGTACATTCCTTGCGGTGTCTAAGAAAGTTTCAACTGCGTTCGGCTTAGGTATCGCAGTTATCGTCGTATTGGGAATTGCAGTACCCGTCAACCAAGTGGTTTATACGCATATTTTAAAAGAAAGCGCATTAGTGAAAGGGGTGGATTTAAGTTTCTTAAACTTCATCACATTCATCGGTGTTATCGCGGCATTAGTCCAAATCTTGGAAATGTTCCTTGATAAATTTGTACCTTCACTTTACAGCGCATTAGGTATTTTCTTGCCATTAATCACTGTAAACTGTGCGATCTTTGGTGGGGTATCATTCATGGTTCAACGTGAATATAATTTCACAGAATCTGTGGTATATGGTATCGGTGCTGGTACAGGTTGGATGTTGGCAATTGTTGCCCTCGCTGGTTTAACAGAGAAAATGAAATATGCTGATGTTCCAGCAGGTTTACGTGGTTTAGGGATTACTTTCATCACAGTAGGCTTGATGGCATTAGGCTTTATGTCATTCTCAGGCATTCAATTATAAGGAGCATATCGTGGATAGTAATTTTATTTTCGGTATTGGCGCATTCACGGCTATCGTCCTTGTGTTAGCTGTGATCATTTTGATTGCCAAATCTAAATTAGTGGATAGTGGTGACATCACCATCTCAATTAATAATGACCCAGAAAAAGGCATTACGTTGCCTGCTGGTGGTAAATTATTAGGCGCTTTAGCAAGCAAAGGCATTTTCGTTTCTTCTGCTTGCGGTGGTGGTGGCTCATGTGGTCAATGTCGCGTGCAAGTGAAATCAGGCGGTGGCGAAATCTTACCAACTGAACTTTCACATATCTCGAAAAAAGAAGCAAAAGAAGGTTGGCGTTTAGCTTGCCAAGTGAACGTAAAATCTTCAATGGATGTTGAACTTCCTGAAGAAATCTTCGGCGTGAAAAAATGGCAATGTACGGTTATTTCTAACGATAATAAAGCCACTTTCATTAAAGAGCTTAAATTAGCGATCCCTGAAGGTGAAGAAGTACCGTTCCGCGCTGGTGGTTATATTCAAATCGAAGCTGAGCCGCACACTGTTCATTATAAAGACTTCGATATTCCAGAAGAATATCATGAAGATTGGGATAAATTTGACTTATGGCGTTATACGTCAAAAGTGGATGAGCATATTATCCGTGCTTACTCAATGGCTTCATATCCAGAAGAGAAAGGAATCATTATGCTTAACGTGCGTATTGCAACGCCGCCGCCGCGTAATCCTGATGTTCCACCGGGTCAAATGTCATCTTATATTTGGTCATTGAAAGCGGGTGATAAAGTGACAATTTCGGGTCCATTTGGTGAATTCTTCGCGAAAGACACTGACAACGAAATGGTCTTCATCGGTGGTGGTGCTGGTATGGCGCCAATGCGTTCACATATCTTTGACCAATTAAAACGTTTGAAATCTAAACGTAAAATGTCATTCTGGTATGGTGCGCGTTCTAAACGTGAAATCTTCTATCAAGAAGACTTTGACCAATTAGCAGCTGAAAATGATAACTTTGAATGGCATGTAGCGCTTTCAGATGCATTGCCTGAAGATAATTGGACGGGTTACACTGGCTTCATTCACAACGTGCTTTATGAAAACTATCTGAAAAATCATGAAGCGCCAGAAGACTGTGAATACTATATGTGTGGGCCTCCAGTGATGAATGCAGCTGTAATCAAAATGTTAGAAGATTTAGGTGTTGAACACGAAAATATCTTATTAGATGACTTTGGTGGTTGATCCTAACATTCTACAGCTTTAAAAGTGCGGTCAAATTTGCAAATATTTGTGAATTTGACCGTTTATGCTTATTAACATAATGATTTTTAGGGGCGTAAAATATGCGCTCTGAAACCAAATAGGAATTGGGCGTATCTGTTACGCTGCTACGCAATATGAAAAAAATTCTTCTAATTTTAACCGCACTTTTTGCCTTAACTGCTTGCAATAAAGATCCTGAAATTGTGTCTTTTATGGGAAAAACCATGGGCACAACCTATCACATTAAATATATTGATAATGGCGATTTGGACATAGATAAAGAAAAAGTTCATGCCAAAATTGAAATGGTGCTAAAAGATGTGAACGCTAAAATGTCCACCTATGATAAAAATTCAGAACTTAGCCGTTTCAATCAATTTACCAACATTAATCAACCTTTTGAAATTTCTTCCGATCTTGCCACAGTAGTGCAAGAAGCTATTCGCCTGAATAAAGTGACTGAAGGCGCATTAGATGTGACCGTAGGCCCAGTCGTGAATTTATGGGGATTTGGACCCGAAAAACGCCTAGAAAGACAGCCAACAGAACAACAATTAGCCGAACGCCGTGCTTGGGTTGGCATAGACAAACTTAAATTAATTAACAATAAAGGCAAATTCAGCCTTGAAAAGAGCATGCCTCAACTCTACATTGATCTTTCCTCCATTGCGAAAGGTTTTGGTGTCGATCAAGTCGCTAATACCATTGAGCAAATCGGTGCTAAAAATTATATGGTGGAAATCGGCGGCGAAATCCGTGCTAAAGGCAAAAATATCGAAGGCAAGGATTGGCAAATTGCCATTGAAAAACCTAATTTTGACGGCTCTCGCTCTATTGAGCAGGTGATCGGTTTAAGAGATCTTGCCATGGCAACATCGGGCAATTACCGCATTTATTTCGAAGAAAATGGCCAGCGTTTTTCCCATGAAATCGATCCGAAAACGGGTAAACCTATTCAGCATCATTTAGCCTCAATTACAGTATTACACCCGAGTTCGATGACGGCAGATGGGCTATCCACAGGGTTATTTGTGCTAGGCGAAAAAAAGGCGCTTGAAATTGCAGAAAAAGAGCATCTTGCTGTCTATTTAATTGAAAAAACGGACAATGGTTTTGAAACAAAAATGTCTTCAGAATTTGAAAAAATCATCAATGCAAAATAAGGATGAATAATGAAAGTATTTTTAGCTACATTTGGTATTTTTATTCTCGTGATCTTGGGTATGTCACTCGGTTATATCATTAAGAAAAAATCCATTAAAGGCAGCTGTGGCGGCATTACTGCACTCGGCATGAAGAAAGTGTGCGATTGTGAAGAGCCTTGCGACAACCTTAAAGAAAAAGTGGCAAAAGGCGAAGCGGATGCTTCAGAACTTGACCGCTTTAAAAAAGATTCAGATCAATTTTACGAAGTAAAATAATCACTAAAAATTAGAAAATTTCTGCTCAATATTTTTATGGGCAGGATTTCCTAGCGTCTATATTAATATCAACAAGTGCTTCGCCTTAACCGAAGTTACGGGAGAATGATGACCACACAAACAAATTTAAGCTCAAAGACTTATGAGCAACACTTCCCTAAACTCACACCAGAACAACTTGCAGAGAATGCGAAGAAAAAAGTGATTGTCGGTATGTCCGGTGGCGTGGATTCTTCAGTTTCAGCCTTTATTTTGAAACAGCAAGGTTATCAAGTTGAAGGTCTGTTTATGAAAAACTGGGAAGAAGATGACGACACGGATTATTGCACTGCGGCAGCGGATTTGGCGGATGCGCAAGCCGTATGTGACAAACTCGGCATCCACTTACACAAAATCAATTTTGCGGCAGAGTATTGGGATAATGTGTTTGAACATTTTCTCGCTGAATACAAAGCTGGGCGCACCCCAAACCCCGATATTTTATGTAATAAAGAAATTAAATTTAAAGCTTTTCTGGAATATGCCGCAGAAGATTTAGGCGCAAACTATATTGCCACAGGACATTATGTGCGTCGCCGTGGTTCAGATGAGAACGCGCAGTTATTGCGTGGTTTGGATAATAACAAAGATCAAAGCTATTTCTTATACACATTAAGCCATAAACAAGTCGGGCAAAGTTTATTTCCTGTTGGCGACATTGAGAAACCTATCGTGCGTGCGATTGCGGAAGATTTAGGATTAGTGACCGCCAAGAAAAAAGATTCTACGGGTATTTGTTTTATTGGCGAACGCAAATTCAAAGACTTTCTTGCCCGCTATTTACCAGCCCAACCGGGAGAAATTCACACCGTTGATGGCAAAGTAGTGGGGCGTCATGATGGCTTGATGTATCACACTCTCGGTCAGCGCAAAGGATTAGGCATTGGCGGAGTGCAAGGGCTTAGTGAAGAACCTTTTTATGTCGTGGAAAAGGACCTGATTAACAATGTGTTAGTGGTTGCTCAAGGACATGACAATTCCGCTTTGCTTTCCACTGGCTTAATTGCAAGCCAATTGCATTGGGTGGATCGTCAACCTATTTGCCAACCTGTGCGCTGCACGGTCAAAACGCGCTATCGCCAAACGGATATTCCATGCGAAATTATCCCGATTGACAATGATACAATCAAAGTGATTTTTGATGAACCACAAATTGCCGTCACCCCAGGGCAAAGTGCGGTCTTTTATCAAGGCGAAATTTGTCTTGGTGGCGGTATCATCGAAACGCAAATTAAATAAATAGGCAAAATGACGCATTTTATGGCTGGTTTTTGGTTAAAAAAGATGATCTAAATCAAATTTACTGCTAAACTGAATGCTCTTTCTACCACACAAAAGGAAATTTTATGGCTTACACATTACCAGAATTAGGCTATGCCTATGACGCATTAGAACCTCATTTCGATGCGCAAACAATGGAAATTCACCACAGCAAACATCACCAAACTTACGTGAATAATGCAAACGCATTATTAGAAAGTTCACCAGAATTAGCGGAATTAGCAGCGCAAGGTTGCCCAGGCTCATTCTTAACTAAATTGAGCCAAGTGCCAGCTGATAAATTAACTGCAGCACGCAATAACGTTGGTGGCCACGCAAACCACACTTTCTTCTGGAAAAACTTGAAAAAAGGCACGACGCTACAAGGTGCATTAAAAGATGCGATCGTGCGTGATTTTGGTTCAGTTGAAGCATTCCAAGCTGAATTTGAGAAAGCGGCAGCAACGCGTTTCGGTTCAGGCTGGGCATGGTTAGTATTACAAGAAAATGGCAAATTAGCGGTAGTTTCAACAGCTAACCAAGATTCGCCATTAATGGGTAAAGACATTGCAGGTTGCGAAGGTTATCCATTAATCGCATTAGACGTATGGGAGCACGCATACTACTTAAAATTCCAAAACCGTCGTCCAGATTACATTAAAGAATTCTGGAATGTCGTGAACTGGGATTTTGCTGCAGAACGTTTCGAGAAAAAATTAGCCGCAACAGGCTGTGGCTGTGCGAAATAATTAGAAATTTTGCAAAAATTGACCGCACTTTGGTTCTCCCTTGTGCGGTTTTTTTATGACAATTATTAGCGTAAGTTTGAGCCAATAAAAAAATCCACGTATTAACGTGGATTTTTTACCATACATTTAACACATTGAATTAGAATAATTTTTTCGATACTTCTAATAATTCTGCTTTAAACGGACGGCGCATTTTGTCGATAGCTTCAATAATATCGTGGTGAACGAGTTCTTCACGTTGAATCCCTACACAACGACCTTTTTCGCCTTTGAGCAATAATTCCACTGCGTACGCTCCCATGCGAGAAGCAAGAATACGGTCGAAGGCGCAAGGAGAACCACCACGTTGAACGTGTCCTAATACAGTTGCGCGAGTTTCATTACCTACACGCGCTTCAATATCTTTCGCTAATTGATGGACATCAGTAATCAGCTCAGTGATCACGATTAATGCGTGGTGTTTGCCGTCTTGGAAACTGCGTTCAATTTGTTGAATGAGCTCTTCT
The DNA here is from genome assembly GCF_003096995.1 of Alitibacter langaaensis DSM 22999. GTDB lineage: Bacteria > Pseudomonadota > Gammaproteobacteria > Enterobacterales > Pasteurellaceae > Exercitatus > Exercitatus langaaensis. Next base: position 44,281 of record NZ_QENU01000001.1, read on the forward strand.
TTACTAAAATTCACTTCAGGCACAATCGCGTATTCGCAACCACCTGCAATCGCTGCAGAAACCGTTAAATCGCTGCAGTGGCGCCCCATAATTTCTACGATAGAAATACGATGGTGTGAGCTAGATGTGTCACGCAAACGGTCAATTGCATCTACCGCCGTTTCTAATGCGGTTTGATAGCCGATAGTATAGTCAGTGCCGGGAATATCGTTATCAATGGTGCCTGGCAAGCCGATACATGGGAAACCGTGTTCTTCGGTTAATAATTTTGCACCTGTATATGAACCGTCCCCACCGATGACTACTAAAGCATCAATGCCATGTGAACGTAAAATTTCCGCACATTTTGCGCGTACTTCCGGTTTTTTAAACGCTGGGAAACGTGCAGAGCCTAAAAATGTGCCACCTTTTGTGATGATGTCTGACACGCTATAACGATTTAGCTTTTCGATTTTATTGGTATATAAGCCGAGATATCCGTCATAAATGCCGTATACTTCTAAACCTTCAGCTAATGCTGAACGAACAACCGCACGAATTGCCGCATTCATGCCTGGTGCATCACCACCACTGGTTAAGACTGCAATTTTTTTTAGCATTGGTATCACCTTTAATTTAAATAATAAAATCCGATAAAATTTAACGCGGTAAGATTACACCAATAAAGGGTTAGGCTCTACAAAAATTTTGGTAAATTCGCTAAAACTTGATCTATCTTATGATTTTTTAGCAGAATTCTTGACCGCACTTTGAGGCGTTAAAAATTTCCCCTTTTGCAAGCCTTCTTTTTTCTGTAATTGCTCTAAGGTTTCCCCATTTTTAAGAATGCGAGGTGTAACGAAAATGACCAATTCTCGTTTTTGATGGCGCTCACTCTTATTGCTAAATAATTTGCCTAACCAAGGAATATCCCCAAGCACAGGAACTTTGTTCGTACCTTGGGTTATCGTATCGTGGAACACGCCGCCAAGCACAATGGTTTCGCCGTCTTTGGCAAAAACTTGCGTTTGAATTTCTTGTTTATCAATAGAAACAACTTCGCTATTTTCGCCATAGGAAACACGATTGCCCGGGGAATTTTGGCTCACGATCAAATCTAAAAGAATGGCATTATTATGTGAAATATGCGGTGTTACTTCCAGCCCTAGCACGGCTTCACGAAATTCCACTGACTGGGTATCATTTTTGCCATTAGTGACTACATAAGGAATTTCTGTTCCTTGCTTGATACTGGCGCTTTTTTTATTTGTGGTGAGTAATCTTGGGCTTGCAATAATTTCTACGTTTTTTTCTTGCTCAAGTGCGGTCAATTCTAGGTCTAAAAGTCGCCCGTTGATTTTAGCGACTTGCAGTGCAACCGATCCCGCAGGCGTTGTGGTTGTTGCAAAATTGACGTTAAGATGATTGCTAATATCAGTAAAACCATTGGCGGCAAGACTGCCAGCCACACGATGACTTGCTGACGCAGGTTCAAAAATTCCCCAACGCACACCCAGTTCTCGCAAACTTTCATCATTGATCGTCACAATGCGCGCTTCAATCGCAATTTGTTCAATGGGTTTGTCCAATTCGGCAACTAATTTGCGAATATTACGAATGGATTTATTGCTATCTTGCACAATCAGCACATTGCTGCGATCATCGAACGTTAATCGCCCAAAGTCAGAAACCAACGCACCATTTCCTGCGGTGAGCGATTTCATCACTTCAGAGGCTTTCGCATAATGCAGTTTAATGGTTGCCGTTTCTATATTGGATTCCGTACTCATCGGGCTAACTTCAGCGAAGTTTCCTGCTATTTCAGGTGTATTCATTGGCATCGCAAATTTAGCATTGTTATCCATTTTATTCAGGTAATAAATGCCGTTTTCTTGCCACAAATTTAACTGTTTGATCTTCGCCACCGAGCGTAATACCTGATCTAAATCGGTTTGTTCTAATTGCAAGGTGATCGTGCTGTCCAGTTCATCATCAATGAGTAGATTGATGTGTTGCTCTGCGGCTAAATGCTGTAATGTAGGCACCAATGGTGCTTGCTTTAAACGTAAGGAAAAAACCTTGTTATCTGCCTGCGCGCTTAGCATAAAACACAGAAAAAATAGACCGCACTTGGTTAAGTATTGTAGAAATTTCATCGCATTCCTTAAATTTTAAGAATGATTTTTTCAGGCTTCTCACAATTCGCTTTCCATTGTAGAAGTTCCACTTTTTGTTTGCTTATTTCAATCAGCTGGAGTTTTTGTTCGGAGATAAATTCTTCTTTTTTTACGCTGAAAATTTGTTGCTGTTCATTCATAAATAAACTTTCACTACTCTCTTGACTGATAAGCACGCCAATTAACCGAAGTTGTTTAAATGGGCTGTGTTCAGCAATGGCAAACTGATTGAGATTACACAGTGAAGCCCGATTGGTTAATGCTGCGTTTGGGGCGGTTTGGCGATTGGTTTTATTAAAGGGGTCAGCATTGTTAGCCAAACTCAATGGCGCGAAAAATAACAGCGCATAAATCCAGATTTTCATTATTTTTCCTTTTCTAGTTGCAAAATTAATTGGCTATAAATCGATTGCGTGTCATCACGTTCTTCACTCTCTAATTGGTTAATCTGCCACGACAACAGTTTGAATTGATTGAGTTGTAAAAGTGCGGTCAAAAATTGACATAATTCTGGGAAATGCCCATAAATATGCAATGTGAGCATAGGATTGGTTTGAAATCGCCATTGTGGATTTTCAAGGCTTAATTTATTGGCTAGCTGCTGAATTTGCTGATTAATTTCAGCCACTCGTTGAGCCAGCAATGGTGTTAAATTATGCGATATTTTTTGCTTTAAGCTTTGAAAGATCCGTTGCTGGTGTTGTTTTTGTTCGAGCTGTTGTTGAAGGGTTTTCTCCAGCTCAGATTTTTGCTGCCATTGTTCTAACGCTGAAAATAATTGTGTGCTACAACACAGTAAAATAAAGCAAAAAATGACCGCACTTTTTTGCCATGAAGTGGCATTCACCCATGTTCCCCAAAGGTTATTAGGATTGTTGAAAAAAGCCCAATTCATGGTTTTTCTCCCTGTTCAAAGGTGAAAGATAATGCGCCATTTTGTTGTGGCAAAAATTCAGTAATCTGAATTTGCGGAAAATATTGGCTTAAATAGAGGTGTAATGGTTTAAATTCATGTTGGTCGGTAGTGCTTCCTTGCAGCAATGTATAGCGTTCGGTTAAAGCAAATTGATGAATTTCCCCTTGAATCTGCGGAAATTCATTTAAGGCAATTATGGCGTTAAAAACCTTTTCATTGGTCATCGGTTGTTGCTTTTCTTGTGCGGGCATTTCTTTTCGTAATTTATTGATTTCTAACGCAAGTTGGCTAAGCTCAGTTTGCTGTTGTTGCACTTGTGCTTTTTGTTCATTAACGGTTTGTGCCAGCTGTTGGTTTAACGAAAAAAGCCCGAACTCACAGCAGGCAATTAAGCCGAGTGTAATACTGGTTTTCATCAGTATTACACGGCTTTTCGATTCAAATTGCTGTTGACGCCAAGGCAGCAAGTTCATGGGGTTGTCCTATTGGCTAAGCATGTACATTCCACAAGGCAAGCCCCAAGGCGATCATCGGCAAATCCGTTTGGCAATGTATCCATCCCCGTTGGGCAAATTCCTGTTGGTGTTTTTCAGAGTCATGACGAACATAAGCACAGACATTTTCAGGCTTGGTATCGAAACGAGAGCAATATTGCTCAAAAAGTGCGGTCAAATCTGTGCCAGAATTTTGTAATATGTTGAAATCGTAGCCTTTTTGTTGAAATGCGATGCAATAATCATCATCTGCATAGAGATATAACACATCATTGGGCAAATCGGATTTAATATGGTTGAAAGCACGGCTAAGAGCGTGGCTCACGCTATCTAATACATGGATTTTGAACGGCATAAATTTTTCCATATGCGCTTTGGCATGTTCAATTAATACCGCTGACATCTCAATTAATGTGCCCTGTTTAAGTGGCGTGGCGTGATAATCAAACCATACTTTATCAAGAGAAACAGGCAATTCCGAAGCCAGTAAATGTTGGCATTGTTGCGCACATTCTTGATCGGATAACTTTTGTGGCACCACAATGCTACGTTCCCATACAAAATTGGGCAGAATCGCCGAAATAAACAGCAAATTTGTTCTTTGTGGCTTAATCGGCACGGTCATTTCACGCATAATGCGCTGTGGCAAATTTACTTGTGGCATCAGCGGCAATGTGGCGGAATGCGCTTCTGGCGCGGGATTAATTTGTGGCTTATTGCGCGCCCATTGCGGTTTTTCGAGCCAAACAGCTTCGACTTTGTTGTCGCGTAACCAAATTCCAATGGGCATAACTACGTTCGTTTTTTTCATATTATTTTCCTTTTGAATGATTTTTTGTTTCGCGTAATCGCCTTAAAGGCTATATACTTATGGGTTGAAGTATTTCTAATTTTTTTATTTATCGCATTAACAAAGAGTGAATTTTGGAATGAAGATCGCAAAATTAATACTGAGTAGCCTATTAACTTTAGTGATTTTAGGTTGTGTGGCTGCTGGATTATTTTATGCCCACCTGAAATCGGATTTACCGAATGTGGAAAGTCTGAAGACTGTTGAACTGCAACAGCCGATGCAAATTTATACGGCTGACGGAAAGTTAATTGGCGAAGTGGGCGAACAACGCCGTATTCCCGTTAAACTAGAAAATGTGCCTAAGCAGCTGATCAACGCTATTTTAGCCACAGAAGACAGCCGTTTTTATGAGCATCATGGTTTAGATCCAATTGGTATCGTGCGTGCGTTAGGGATTGCGATTTCAAAAGGCGGCGCATCGCAGGGCGCGAGTACCATTACTCAACAGCTAGCCCGTAATTTTTTCTTAACGCCCGAAAAAACCATTATTCGTAAAGCCAAAGAAGCGGTATTGGCGATTGAAATTGAAAATACATTAAATAAAGATGAAATTTTAGAGCTTTATCTCAATAAAATTTATTTAGGTTATCGTTCCTATGGTGTCGCCGCAGCGGCTAAAACCTATTTTGGTAAAGATTTGAAAGACTTAACCCTTTCTGAAATGGCTGTCATTGCAGGTTTACCAAAAGCGCCTTCCACAATGAACCCGCTTTATTCATTAAAACGTGCAGAAGAACGCCGTAATGTGGTGTTAGGGCGTATGTTGGAGATGAATTTCATCACTAAAGCTGAATATGATGCGGCATTGAAAGAGCCTATTGTTGCCAGTTATCACGGCGCGCAATTAGAATTTCGTGCTGATTACATCACCGAAATGGTACGCCAAGAAATGGTGAAACGTTTTGGGGAAGAAGTGGCTTATAACAGCGGCTATCAAGTTTATACTACCGTGCTTTCAAAAGACCAAGCAGCGGCTCAAAAAGCGGTGATTAATAATCTGATTGATTATGATATGCGCCATGGTTATCGTGGTGCCGCGGTGTTATGGAAAAAAGGTGAAACTGCGTGGGATGAAGAAAAAATTATTGATGCCTTGCATAAATTGCCTTATTCCGCGCCTTTTGTGCCCGCAGCGATTGTCGCAATGAGCAAAGGCGGCGCAGACGTATTATTGGCTTCTGGCGAAAAAATGACGCTAAATTCGACCGCACTTCGCTTTGCTGGCAAAAAAGGCGTGCATATCGGCGAGCAAATCTGGCTGCGTCAACGTAATAATGGCGAATGGATATTGGGGCAAATCCCAAGTGTTAATTCGGCTTTAGTGTCGCTGAACTCAGATAATGGGGCGATTGAAGCGATTGTGGGCGGTTTTAGCTTTGAGCAAAGTAAATTTAACCGAGCAACACAATCGTTGGTGCAAGTGGGTTCTTCGATTAAGCCATTTATTTATGCCGCTGCTTTAGAAAAAGGCTTGACTCTTTCTAGCGTATTGCAAGATTCGCCAATTTTGATTAAAAAAGCAGGGCAAAAAGACTGGCAGCCGAAAAACTCGCCAAATCGTTATGACGGACCAATGCGTTTACGCGTGGGATTAGGGCAGTCAAAAAATATGATCGCCATTCGTGCGATGCAAATGGCAGGAATTTCATTTACAGCAGATTTCTTGCAACGTTTTGGCTTTAAACGTGATCAATATTTTGCGAGTGAAGCCTTGGCGTTAGGGGCGGCGTCATTTACACCATTAGAAATGGCGCGTGCTTATGCGGTGTTTGATAATGGCGGATTCTTAATCGATCCTTATATCATCAATAAAATTGTAGATAACAACGGCAAGGAATTATTTGTGGCTAATCCGAAAATTGCTTGCCCAGCTTGTGATGATATCGCAACAGTTTATGGGCCGACTAATGAGAAAGTTGATGGTTTCCAAATTCCCGATTCTGCTCAGGGATTATCCACAGATAATCTAGCGAAAACCGATGATAAAACCAATGGCGAAGAAGTGAGTGATGCAGGAACAGAAAATGCGGACCTTCCTGAATTCCAAGTGAAAAGTGGGGCATTAAAAGAAGATGATGTGAGCCTAATGGTGAAGGATAAAACCGCCGCTTCCACCGTCGAATATGCGCCTCGTGTGATTAGCGGAGAACTTGCATTTTTAATTCGTAGCGCGTTAAATACGGCAATTTATGGCGAACAAGGTTTGGGCTGGAAAGGTACTAGTTGGCGTATGGCTCAACAAATTAAACGTGCTGATATTGGTGGCAAAACAGGGACAACAAATGGCTCAAAAGTCGCTTGGTATGCAGGTTTTGGCGCCAATATCACCACCGCAATTTATGTGGGCTTTGATGACAATAAATATGTTTTAGGCAAAGGTGAAGCAGGGGCAACAACGGCAATGCCAGCCTGGATTGCTTATATGAAAGAAGCCTTAAGCGATATTCCAGAACGCCAATTGCCAGTGCCTGCGAATATTATGGAAAAACGTATCGATTATAGCTCTGGTTTGTTATCTTCTGATGGCGGCGGCAAGTTAGAATATTTCATTAAAGGTACGGAACCTAAACGTGTGTATATTCAAGAAAAAGCCGTCACCGGCCCTGGCTATTATGTGCCACCTGGCTTAAAAGAACGCTTGGGCAAAGCCCCTGATGGCTCGCAACAAGAATTGTTCTAAAACTTTTTGAAATTTGACCGCACTTTTGTATTTCCCCAAGTGCGGTTGATTTTTACTCAATTTTTTAAGGAATATCAATGTTAAGTTATCGTCATAGTTTTCATGCAGGCAATCATGCAGATGTGATTAAACATATTGTGCAAATGCTGATCATCGAAAGTTTACAGCAAAAAGAAAAAGGCTTTTATTATCTTGATACCCATTCGGGCGTGGGGCGTTATCGTTTATTTAGCGAAGAATCGGAAAAAACAGCCGAGTTCGCCGAAGGTATTGGGTGTTTATGGCAACGTGATGATTTGCCCGAAGAAGTGGCGCGCTATATTGCGCAAATTAAAAAGGTGAACTATGGCGGAAAAGAATTGCGCTATTATGCAGGTTCACCACTCATCGCCGCTCAAATGTTACGCCCGCAAGATCGTGCGTTATTGACAGAATTGCACCCAACGGATTTCCCTTTATTGCGTAATAATTTTAAAGGATTTGACAATATACAAACAAAACGTGATGACGGTTTTCAACAGCTGAAAGCCACGTTACCGCCTAAAGAGCGCCGTGGGTTGGTATTAATCGATCCACCTTATGAGCTAAAAGAAGATTACGATTTGGTTGTAAAAGCCATTGAAGAAGGCTATAAACGCTTTGCGACAGGGGTTTATGCGATTTGGTATCCCGTGGTGTTACGCCAACAAACTAAACGGATTGTGAAAGGGTTAGAAGCGACGGGAATCCGTAAAATTCTGCAAATTGAATTTGCCGTACGCCCAGATAGCGATCAGCGAGGAATGACGGCAAGTGGTATGATCGTGATTAATCCGCCGTGGCAATTAGAAGCTCAGATGAAAAAAATTCTCCCGTATTTAGTGAAAGTATTAGTGCCTGAAGGCACGGGGAGTTATTCGGTAAAATGGATTACGCCAGAATAAGGCGTTAATGCGAATTTTATAGCGCGGGATTTTTATGATAGAATCTCGCGTTTTTAATAGGGAGAGTATAGAAAATGAATTTAGTCGATTTTTTAATGGAAAAATTAGATGATTTAAAAGCCACGGACATTCAACATATTGATGTGCGTGGTAAATCATCTATCACCGATAGCATGATTATTTGTACGGGAACCTCCAGCCGCCACGTTGCCTCTTTAGCGCAAAAACTGATTGATGAAAGCAAACAAGCGGGTTTTGAAAGTTTTGGCGAAGAAGGCAAAACTACCGCAGATTGGGTTGTGGTGGATTTTGGTCAAGCGATTGTTCATATCTTGCAACAAGAAAGCCGTGATATGTATCAGCTTGAAAAATTATGGGCATAACCCAAAAACTATCAAGATTTTAACCGCACTTTATGAAGATACAACTTATTGCCGTTGGTACAAAAATGCCAGATTGGGTGAAAATAGGTTTTGAAGAATATCAACGCCGTTTCCCTAAAGATATGCCTTTTGAATTGATCGAAATTGCGGCAGGCAAGCGTGGCAAAAACGCAGATATCGCACGCATTTTGGAACAAGAAGGCAAAGCGATGCTGGCTGCTTGTGGCAAAGGTAAAATTGTGACTTTAGATATTCCGGGCAAGCCTTGGACAACCCATCAATTAGCGCAACAATTAGAGTCTTGGAAAAATGACGGGCGTGATGTGTGTTTGTTAATTGGCGGGCCTGAAGGGCTATCGCCAGAATGTAAAGCCGCAGCGGAGCAAAGTTGGTCATTATCTCCGCTCACATTGCCACATCCTTTGGTGCGCGTGGTGGTCGCTGAAAGTCTTTATCGTGCGTGGTCGCTCACAACCAATCATCCTTATCATCGAGAATAAACCAACGTGGCGCTCTTAAGAAGATTATTTTCAGCTCCTAAGCACGAGCCGATCCGAGATAATAAATCGGAGCGGAACCTATTTGCGCGCCGCGCGTTGGTTGCCTTCGTCGGCACTTTAGTGCTAACCGCTGTTCTTATGATGAATTTGTATCACTTGCAAGTAAGCGAGTTTGACAAATACCAAACGCGTTCTAATGGTAATCGTATTAAATTGCTCCCTGTGCCGCCAACGCGTGGCTTAATTTATGATCGCAACGGCACCTTGTTAGCAGAAAATCTTACCTTCTTTGGTTTGTATATTGTGCCGGAAAAAGTGGAAAATCTTGACCGCACTTTGGAAGAATTACGCGCGATAGTTGGGTTAACAGACGAAGATATTGAACAGTTCAAAAAGGAACGCCGCCGTTCTACACGTTTTACCCCGATTTTGCTGAAACCCGATTTAACAGAAGAGCAAATTGCAAAATTTTCGGTAATTCAATATAACTATCAAGGGCTTGATGTGCGCCCTTATTTTAAACGTCATTATTTATATGGCGAGCCAATGACCCATATTTTAGGCTATGTGGCGAAAATAAATGATAAAGATGCGGAACGTTTGAAAAATGAAAATAAAGAAGCAGCTTATTCTGGCACCACAGATATCGGCAAACTAGGTATTGAGCGTTTCTATGAAGAACAATTACATGGCAGCGCTGGCTTTGAGCAAGTGGAAATCAATAGCCGCGGCAAGGTGATTCGCAAACTGAGTGAACAGCCACCCGTGGCTGGAAAAAGCGTGTATTTGACCATTGATCTGCCGTTGCAACAATATATTGCGGAATTACTTGGCAATCAAAAAGGCTCCGCCGTTGTGATCGATCCGAAAGACGGCAGTGTGCTTGCGATGGTGTCCAGCCCAAGTTATGACAATAATTTGTTTGTTGGAGGCATTTCTGGGGAAAATTATCGCCGCTTACTGAATGATGAAGATCGCCCATTGTATAATCGTGCTACGCAAGGTGCTTATCCGCCCGCTTCTACGGTTAAGCCTTTTGTGTCAGTCGCGGCGCTAACAGAAGGGGTCATTACGCCAGATTGGACGATTTCTGATCCCGGTTATTTCCAATTGCCTAATACCAGTAAAAAATTCCGCGACTGGAAAAAATCAGGGCATGGCCCAACGAATTTGCAAAAAGCCATTACGGAATCCTCAGATACTTATTTCTATACCGTTGCCTATCGAATGGGGATTGATCGTCTATCATCTTGGATGAAACGCTTTGGTTTTGGTATGCCAACGGGCATTGATATTCAAGAAGAAACTTCTGCGATTATGCCGAGCCGTGAGTGGAAGCAGAAACGCTATAAAAAACCGTGGGTAATGGGGGATACAATTCCAGTTGGTATTGGACAAGGATATTGGACAGCCACCCCGTTACAATTGGCGAAAGCAACCACGATATTAGTGAATAATGGGAAAGTGAATACCCCGCATTTAATGAAGGAAACCCATGGTTCAACGATAGAACCTTATAAAGATCCTTTGTTATATGATGATATTAAAGAACCTAATGCAGCGGCTTGGAGTGCGGCTAAACGGGGAATGTTTGGGGTAATTAATTCTGCTGGCGGTACAGGGCGTAAGGCGTTTGCTGGAACCACTTATATTGCCGCAGGGAAATCAGGTACAGCGCAAGTATTTAGCTTAAAAGAAGGGCAAAAATACAATGCGGCAAATCTGAAGAAATTTTTGCATGACCACGCATGGTTTACCGCTTTTGCCCCTTATGAAAATCCTAAAGTCGTGGTTTCCATTATTTTAGAAAATGCGGGTGGTGGCTCGAGTAATGCCGCACCTGTCGTTCGGCGTATTATGGATTTCTATTTGAATGAACGTTTGCCAAAATTGATGGCTGCAGAGCAAAATAATCCTGCATCTAGTAACCCTAATGGTGGGGCTGTGGAAAATTCTCAAGCGTTAGATGCACCAATGCCCGTAGATCAACCAACGGAAGATAAAAGATGAATGAGAAAAAATCATTAGTTTCCACAATTTGGGGAAAATTACACCTTGATTTTTGGTTGTTACTCGGTTTAATCATAATCTCTGGTTATGGTTTGATTGTGCTTTATAGCGCCTCGGGTGCCAGTGAAGTGATGTTCCGCAATCGCATTATTCAAGTGGTATTAGGTTTTGCGGTCATGATAATAATGGCGCAATTTCCACCGCGCTTTTATCAGAGTATTGGCCCTTACCTTTTTATTGTCGGGATCATTTTGTTGGTGCTAGTTGATCTAGTGGGGACTACGAGTAAAGGGGCTCAGCGTTGGTTGGATTTAGGGATTATCCGCTTTCAACCCTCAGAAATTGTCAAATTGGCGGTGCCATTGATGGTCGCTGTCTATTTAGGCAACCGAACTTTGCCGCCTAGTTTGAAAGACACCATAATTTCATTGCTATTAATCGTTTTCCCAACATTGCTTGTTGCTATTCAGCCTGATTTAGGAACATCGATTTTAGTTAGTGCTTCGGGCATATTTGTGGTATTTTTAGCGGGCATGAATTGGTGGCTAATTGGTCTTGCTGTGGTGGGCGTAGCAGCCTTTATCCCAATTATGTGGTTGTATTTGATGCATGATTATCAACGTACTCGGGTATTAACCTTGCTCGATCCTGAAAAAGATCCTTTGGGCGCAGGCTATCATATTTTGCAATCGAAAATTGCGATTGGCTCAGGCGGGCTTCTCGGGAAAGGCTGGATGCACGGCACGCAATCGCAGCTAGAATTTTTGCCAGAGCCCCATACAGACTTCATTTTTGCTGTATTAAGTGAAGAACACGGAATGATCGGCGTGATTATTTTGCTCACGATCTATTTCTTTATTATTACTCGCGGATTAATGATCGGTGTGCAAGCGCCAACGGCATTTGGTCGTATTTTAACAGGCTCGCTAACCTTGATTTTCTTCGTGTATATTTTTGTGAACATCGGAATGGTGAGTGGTATTTTGCCTGTTGTTGGCGTACCATTACCGATGATTAGTTATGGCGGCACGTCATTTGTATCGCTTATGGCTGGATTTGGCTTAATTATGTCAATTCACACCCACAAACGTACCCTTTATTCCCAAGGGAACTAATTTTGTTTTCTGAGTTCTTAGAAAGCGAAAGACAAAACTTGAGATTAAATTATGACTAAATTAAAGCGTTTTTTAACCGCACTTTTCGCCTTATATTTAACAGCTTGCACTTCGCATGCTGAAGCGAAAAAAACAACGAACCGTCCCACGGTAACACATACACAAGCCTTGACAAGATTAGAGAGTAATACTTATAGTGCGGATGGTAAAACCTTTACGACACAGCCTCGCCAAAAGGCAAACCATTATGAAAAAAAGGGGCAGGCGAGTTATTACCATAACAAATTTAACGGACGCCGCACAGCAAGTGGTGAAATATATCGTTCAAATAAATTAACCGCTGCGCACCGCACTTTACCATTAGGAAGTTACGTATTGGTAACCAATACGCGTAATAATCGTAAAGTGGTGGTAAAAATTAATGATCGTGGTCCATTCCATAGTTCACGCATTATTGATTTATCAAAAGCTGCCGCCTCTGAATTAGGCATGGTAGCAAATGGAACTGGATATGTAAAAGTTGAAAAATTATATCTGGCTCGTAACTAATAATAACATTGTAGAAGAATAAGCAGGATTTATGTTCTCAACAACTCTCAAAAAAACAAAAATTGTCGCATTAGCAAGTATGGCTGCATTTCCAATTATGGCGAATGCACAAGATGATGTCGCATTTCCAACAATGGTGCCTCCACAGGTCAATGCGGAAACCTATATTTTAATGGATTATAATTCGGGCGCGGTGTTAGCTGCGATGAATGCGGATCAGCGCCAATATCCTGCCTCATTAACCAAAATGATGACAAGCTATGTTATCGGAGATGCGATTAAACAAGGTAAAATCCATGCCAATGATATGGTCACGATTGATGAGAGCGCTTGGGGCAAAAATTTCCCCGATTCTTCAAAAATGTTCTTGAATCTTAATCAACAGGTTTCAGTATCGGATTTAAATCACGGTATTATTATCGTCTCTGGTAATGATGCTTGTGTGGCGATGGCAGAGCATATTTCGGGTTCAACAGAGCAATTTGTCGCCTTAATGAATAAATATGTGCAACAATTTGGTCTGAAAAATACTAATTTTGAAACGCCCCATGGTTTAGATCATCCAAATCAATATTCTTCTGCACGTGATATGGCAATTATTGGACGTCATATTATTCATGATTTGCCAGATGAATATAAAATCTACGCAGAAAAAGACTTCACCTTTAACAAAATTAAACAACCTAACCGTAATGGCTTATTATGGGATAAAACCATGAATGTGGACGGCATGAAAACAGGCCACACAAGCCAAGCAGGGTATAACTTAGTGGCTTCAGCAACCAATGCTGGTAATATGCGTTTAATTTCTGTGGTGATGGGTGTGAAAACATATAAAGGCCGTGAAGTTGAAAGCAAAAAATTATTGCAATGGGGCTTTAACAGTTTCGATACATTCAAAACCTTAGAAGCCAATAAAACAGTAGCAGAACGCCCTGTGTATTATGGTGATGCGGGCGATGTAGAAGTAGGCGTGTTACAAGATGGCTTTATCACTGTGCCTAAAGGTCGCCAAGCGGACTTAAAAGCAAGAATGGAATTTGAGAAAAAATATCTTGAAGCGCCATTGGCTAAAGGTCAAGTGATCGGTAAAGTGATCTACAGCCTTGATGGTAAAGATGTGGCGAACGTGGATCTTCAAATAATGAAAGATGTAGGCGAAGCTGGCTTTATTGGAAAAGGTTGGGATTGGTTAGTCTTAACCGTGAAAAGCTTATTTGATTAATTGACGTTTTGTTCAGAATTAATCAGCAAAACTTTCTCAAAATTGACCGCACTTTACTTATTTATAAGAGCCCAAAGTGCGGTGATTTTTTTCTCTATTTTAAGGAACATATTATGGCAGTATCAACGCGCGAATTTAATTTAAATGATATTCCACAAAAAGAGCTTAAGGATTTACTTGAATTTCCTTGCCCATTCACATTCAAAGTGGTGGGTAAAAATCGTCAAGATTTGATTGATGATGTTGTTGCGGTAACCCAAAAATATGCCAAAGGTGATTACAACCCTCGTGAGCATATCAGTTCAAAAGGGACTTATAGCTCAGTTTCAATCGACATTATTGCTGAAAATATCGAACAAGTGGAAACACTTTACGCCGAATTGGCAAAAATTGAAGGCGTAAGAATGGTGCTGTAAGCATGATTTCATTAAATATTCGCCAACTTGGCACACAAAATTATGAAACCGTTTGGCAGAAAATGCAGGATTTTACTGACAATCGTGATGAAAATACGCCCGACGAAATCTGGTTGGTACAACATCCTTCGGTGTTTACGCAAGGGCAAGCTGGTAAACCTGAGCATTTGCTTAACCCAACTAGCATTCCTGTGGTGCAATCTGATCGTGGTGGGCAAATTACCTATCATGGTTTAGGTCAGCAGATTATGTATGTGCTGATTGATATTAAACGCCAAAAAGCCGAAGGCAAGGATCTAAATGTTCGCCAATTAGTGACCGCACTTGAGCAATCTGTGGTGCAAACTTTGGCTGATTATGGCGTTTCAGCCTATCCGAAAGCAGATGCGCCAGGGGTATATGTGAATGTAAATGGGCAAGAGAAAAAAATTTGCTCTCTTGGATTGCGTATTCGCCGCGGCTGCTCGTTCCACGGATTGGCATTAAATATTAATATGGATCTTTCCCCATTTCACAATATTAACCCTTGCGGTTATGCGGGATTAGAAATGTGTCAGCTTGCGGATTTTGTTGAGCCAGCACAGGTAAATTGCGATTTGGTATCCCCTAAATTAGTTGCTCACGTTGTTAAAATTTTAGGTTATAATACTCAACAAATTTTTAACATTTAAACTTTTTTTGAGTTTACTTTCAATTTTACTATTTAGGAAAACTTTATGAGTACGCCATTTAAAATGGAACGTGGTGTGAAATACCGCGATGCCGCTAAAACATCGATTATTCAAGTGCGCAATATCGATCCCGATCAGGAATTGTTGAAAAAACCTTCGTGGATGAAAATCAAATTGCCTGCCAGTTCAGCGAAAATCGATGCGATCAAGAACGGAATGCGCCGCCATGGTTTGCACTCAGTTTGTGAAGAAGCGTCATGCCCGAATTTACATGAGTGTTTCAATCATGGCACGGCAACATTTATGATTATGGGGGCGATTTGTACGCGCCGTTGCCCGTTCTGTGATGTGGCTCATGGAAAACCGTTGCCATTAGATCCTGACGAACCGCGTAAAGTAGCAGAAACTGTGCAGGATATGAAACTGAAATATGTGGTGATTACTTCTGTTGACCGTGATGATTTAGCCGACCGTGGTGCAGCTCATTTTGCTGCAACGGTGCGTGAAATTAAAGCGTTGAATCCTGAATGTAAAGTAGAGATTTTAGTGCCAGATTTTCGTGGCCGTGTGGAACAAGCTGTGGCGATTTTAAAACAAAATCCCCCTGATGTATTTAACCACAATTTGGAAAATGTGCCGCGTTTATACCGTGAAGTGCGTCCAGGTGCTGACTATAATTGGTCATTAGAATTGTTAAAAATCTTTAAACAAGAGTTTCCTGATATTCCAACTAAATCTGGTTTGATGGTGGGTTTAGGGGAAACAAATGAAGAAATTTTGCAAGTGATGCGCGATTTGCGTGATCATGGTGTCACTATGCTAACGATTGGACAGTATTTGCAACCAAGCCGCCATCATTTAAAAGTGGAACGCTATGTGCCACCAGAAGAATTTGATATGTTCCGCGTTGAAGCCGAGAAAATGGGCTTTGAACATGCAGCTTGTGGGCCTTTTGTGCGTTCTTCTTATCATGCAGATCTTCAAGCTAGCGGTGAACTCGTGAAATAATTGCCTTTCAATATAAAATAAACGGAGAATATATGTTCTCCGTTTTTTATTCTCGTGATCTATATCAAAGTTTTGTCTGAATACCCCTTTGTGGGTATTTTTTGTGGCAAAATAACCCTAGAAAATATAAGGCGTAAAAAAGGTCTTCTCAAAGCGCGCAATCCTTTGCGTATAACAGACCTGATTGCCATTTTTATTTTAGTGACACAATTCCGACATCAATATGTGTGATTAAGATATTTTTGTAGATACACATTTTATTTTGAATGGAGTGATTACCGTGAACATGCTCAAAAAGACACTATCATCATTAGCGATGATTGGTTTAGGTTTCGCAATGGTAAATTCAGCGTCAGCGGAAGATTATCCTCAAACTACGCACGAAAAAGCGGAGCAATTGCAACAACCTTTACCTGATGCGGCGGCAAAACGCGCGCCAACTAAGGCTGAATTAGCTAAACCAAATCCTGAATTAAAAGTGGATACTGTGAATGAAAAATTCGCGAAAGATTTCCCACGTCAATACAATTCATGGGCAAAAACAGCGGAGCAAACTGAATTTCACCGCGAAGTCGAAGATGATCCGCGTATGATCGTACTTTGGGGTGGATATGCTTTTGCAAAAGAATTTAACTCACCACGCGGTCACTTCTATACCGTTACTGATGTGCGTAATATTTTACGTACAGGCGCACCAAAAGATGCGAATTCAGGCCCACAACCAATGGCTTGTTGGACATGTAAAGGCCCAGATGTTGCACGTTTAATTTCAGAACTTGGCGAAGAAGGCTATTTCTCGGGTAAATGGGCAAGAGAAGGGGCGCAAGTGGTCAACAGTATCGGTTGTGCAGACTGCCATGATACTAAATCTCAAGAATTTAAAGACGGCAAACCTGCATTACGTATTGCTCGTCCACACGTATTACGTGCATTAGATGCGGTAGGTAAAAACTTTGCAACTTCTGACCGTACAGATCAACGTGCGGCAATCTGTGCAAACTGCCACGTAGAATACTACTTCGATAAAACCGAAGGGGTGAATAATGTGGTTTTCCCTTGGTATAAAGGCCGTGATGTAGATAGCATCGAAAAATACTACGATGAAATCAACTTCTCTGACTGGACTCACTCAATTTCTAAAGCGCCAATGTTAAAAGCGCAACATCCAGATTTTGAAGCTTGGTCAATGGGTACTCATGGTAAAAATGGGGTAACCTGTGTTGATTGTCATATGGCGAAAACACAAGACAAAGATGGTAAAGTTTATACCGATCACCAAGTGGTTGGTAACCCTGCCAAAGATAACTTTGAAAACACTTGTGCTCGTTGTCACGATCAAAGCAAAGAAACTATGGTGAAAACTGTAGAACAACATAAAGCAGACGTGAGAGATGTGTTGGTTAAACTTGAGGATCAACTTGTTAAAGCGCACTTTGAAGCAAAAGCGGCATGGGATGCGGGTGCAACTCAAGACGAAATGAAAGATGCGTTACAAGCTATTCGTCATGCACAATGGCGTTGGGATTATGCGGCAGCAAGCCACGGTATGCATATTCATGCGCCTGATGTTGCTTTAAAAGTGATTGCTTCTGGTTTAGACCGTGCAGCAGATGCGCGTGCGAAATTAGCAGTAATTCTTGCTAAACATGGTGTTCAACAACCAATTAAATATCCAGATGTTTCAACAGCTGAAAAAGCGTGGAAAGTGATGGGTATTGATATTGAGAAAGAACGTAAAGATAAAGAAGAGTTCATCAAAACTGTCATTCCTGAGTGGAATAAAGAAGCGGTTGAAAAAGGCTTAATCTTAACTCCACCACCTGCAAAATAATGAAAAAATCGACCGCACTTTTGTGCAAAACAGTAAAAGTGCGGTCAGTTTCTAGCAAGAATTAAGGTAATGATTATGAACTTATTAACAAAATTTGCAAAACTCTCAGCGCTGCTAGGGGCGATGTTTGTTGCGATCTCAGTTCAAGCGGAGAATGCAAAGCCTGCGACAGAACAAAATGTACCTGTTGCTGCCTTTGATCAGACCCTTGATAACGTTCGTGATCCCAATAAATATTGTGCTCAATGCCATAATTTGGATACTACGCCTGATCAGGCTGTGGGAACCAATCATGCGGGTAAATTCCACGGTACGCACTTAACAAAAGAAAACCCAACAACAGGTAAACCTATTACTTGTGTAACCTGTCACGGCAACATTACAGAAAATCACCGCAAAGGTGTAAAAGATGTAATGCGTTTCCATGGTTTATGGGATAAACAGCAAACCGTGAAATATACGCCAGCAGAACAAAACCAAGTTTGTTTCTCTTGCCACCAACCAGAAAAATTACAAGAAAAATTCTGGGCGCATGATGTTCACTCAATCAAATTGCCATGTGCAAACTGCCACAAATTACACCCTGAAAAAGAAGCAATGAAAGGCATTGCAGTGAAAGAGCGTGTAAAACTTTGTGTAGATTGCCATAGTGAACAGCAAAAACAGAAAGAAGCTCGAGAAAAACAATTAGCGACCGAACAAAAGGATAAACAATGACAGCTTGCTCACGCCGAAACTTTGTTTCTGGAGTGGGGGCATTAATCCTTACAACGGGAGCAACAGTTAGTTTAACGGCACAAGGTGAAAGTGATAAACAAGCTAAACCAAAACGCTATGCAATGGTACATGACGAAACAGCTTGTATCGGTTGTACAGCCTGTATGGAAGCTTGCCGCGAAACCAACCAAGTGCCAGAAGGTGTTTCTCGTTTGGAAATTATCCGTAGTGAACCTATCGGCGAGTTTCCGAATCAAGAATACGAATTTTTCCGTCAATCTTGTCAACATTGTACCAATGCGCCATGCGTTGCGGTATGCCCGACAGGTGCATCTTATATTGATCCTGAAACGGGAATTGTTGACGTTCATAAAGATCTTTGTGTGGGTTGCCAATATTGCGTTGCAGTATGTCCATATCGTGTTCGTTTTATTCATCCAGTGCATAAAACGGCAGATAAATGTAACTTCTGTCGCGATACCAATTTGGCAAACGGCAAACAACCTGCTTGTGTTGAAGCCTGCCCAACCAAAGCGCTCACATTTGGCGATATGAATGATCCACAAAGTGCGGTGGCGATGAAAGTTAAAATGAATCCAGTGTATCGCACCAAAGTGGAATTGGGTACTCAACCAAACTTATACCATATCCCATTCGGCAAGGGGGAGCATAGATAATGAACGAATATGTACCATTTCACACTCCGAACCTTGTTTGGCACAGCACCATTGCAATTTACTTGTTCTTATTAGGGATTTCATCAGGTGCAGTGCAATTAGCGATTGCTTATCGCCGCACCCATAAGTTGGAAAAACCGAATGAAAACTGGATTGTACGCAGTGCAGTATTCCTTGGAACAGTGCCTACATTAATTGGTCTAACACTTTTGATTTTCCACCTTGCACGTCCGTGGACTTTCTGGAAATTGATGTTTAACTATCAATTTAATTCCGTAATGTCTATGGGGGTGATGCTTTTCCAAATTTATATGCTATTTATGGTGATTTGGATTGCAGTTCTTTTCAAGGCAGAAATTGATGCGTTAATTAAACGTTTTGTACCAAAACTTCAGTTCTTAACAAGCTGGATTGGTAAACTTGAACGTATTTTTTCCGCAGCAGAAGTGGTTTTATTTATCTTAGCCGCCGTATTAGGTGCATATACAGGTTTCTTGCTTTCAGCGTTAATCAGCTATCCAATGCTGAATAACCCAGTATTGCCAGCGTTGTTCTTGGCTTCGGGAACGTCCTCTGGTATTGCTGCAACCTTCCTATGTATCTTACTGGCTGGTAAATTAAAAGGTGATAGCCACGAAGTGCATTTTATGCACAAGTTTGAAGTGCCAATTATGGTAACTGAGCTTGGTTTGATTGTGTGCTTTTTCGTTGGTTTACACTTTGGTGGTGGTCAGAAAGTGGTCGCATTACACAACGCTTTATCTGGTTTTTGGGGCGTGGTGTTCTGGCTTGGCGTTTTCTTAATCGGTATTATGATCCCACTCATTGCCAACCTATTTGCCAGCGACAGACTCAAATATAATGTGAAATTTATTATTTGGGTGTCAATTTTTGACTTAATCGGTGTGCTTTGCCTACGCTACTTTATTTTGTACGCAGGGCAATTAACAGTCGCCTAGTAAAGGTTATCTATTGTAAAATAAGGGCGTTTTTGCGCCCTTATTTGTCACTTAAAGCCTGCGACAATCACAAAATCTATTTATTATTTCAGGCGGCAAGCAAAGACTCTTTGATATTCTTGTCTGATCTTAGAAATTTTTGAGAATGATGTAACCAACTATGCTACCTGAACTCGGATTTATCGCATTACTTATCGCTATATTGGCTTCGGCATTACTTTTTATTGTGCCGACTATAGGGATTTATAAAAATAACCTGAATTTTGTCCGCACTTCTTGGGGGCTGAGTTATCTTTTCACCATTTTCACAACCATTTCTATTGGTATTTTGGCTTATAGTTTTGCGGCAGATGATTTCTCTTTAGAATACGTTGCAGCACATTCCAATTCGCAATTACCCACCTTCTTCAAACTAGCAGCTACATGGGGCGGGCATGAAGGTTCAATGCTATTTTGGCTATTTTCGTTGAGCCTATGGGTAAGCATATTTGCCTATGCCAGCCGAAAAATTGATCCGGTTATTGCAACACGCACCTTATCTGTTTTAGGGCTATTATGCCTAGGATTTGGGCTGTTTATCCTTTATTTTTCCAACCCATTTATTCGCCAATTCCCAGTGCCACCAGAAGGGCGTGATTTGAATCCAATGTTGCAAGATGTGGGGTTGATTTTCCACCCGCCGTTGCTCTATTTAGGCTATGTGGGATTTGCCGTGAATTTTGCTCTTACCATTGCCGCATTACTGAGTGGACATTTAGATGCAGCATTGGCGCGCTGGATGCGACCTTGGGCATTAGTTTCTTGGTTATTGCTCACACTCGGCATCGTGCTAGGCGCTTGGTGGGCATATTACGAACTTGGCTGGGGCGGCTGGTGGTTTTGGGATCCCGTAGAAAATGCGTCTTTAATGCCATGGCTGCTTGGATTGGGCTTATTGCATAGTTTAGTCGTCACCGAACAGCGGGGCATTTTTAGCTATTGGACAATCCTATTCTCTTTGTTCGCTTTTGCTTTTAGTTTGTTGGGAACATTCATCGTGCGTTCTGGGGTATTAACCTCTGTGCATGCATTCGCCGTGGATGGCGAACGTGGAACAGCATTGCTGGTATTATTTTTCCTATTGACCGTTGGTTCTTTCACATTATTTGCACTCAAAACGCAGTTGCGCCAAAGTGCGGTCAGATTTTCACTAATTTCAAAAGAAACCTTATTATTGAGTGCGAATGTTCTTTTCTCCGTTGCCACCCTCACCGTATTTATCGGCACGTTTTACCCTATGCTGTTCAACGCATTAGGCTGGGGTTCTATTTCTGTTGGCGCGCCTTATTTCAACAGTATTTTCCTGCCGTTAATTATTATTTTATTGGTTGCGATGGTGTTGGTGCTTGCCACAAAATGGCAAAAAATTAACCGCACTTTATGCTTAAAACGCCTATTATTGCTGATACCAAGTGCGATTTTAGCCTATGTTTGGATTAGCGCCACAATTTCGCAAGATGAAAGCTTGAAGTTTAATCTTGTCGCTTTTCTCTTAATCTCACTCGCCATTTGGCTATTTTTTGCTACCCTTTGGACGAATTGGCGCGCAATGAGCATAAAACGTCTTGGTATGATTTTGGCGCATTGTGGTGTGGCGGTAACAGTGATTGGTGCAGTGATGTCGAGCTATTTCGGCTCTGAAATTGGCGTCAGACTTGCGCCGAATCAGCGTCAAACATTAAATGGCTATGAATTTCATTATCTTGGTTTCACCAATGAAATTGGTGCGAATTATACTAGCGAAAAAGCCCACTTTGATATTTATAAAAATGGTGTGAAACAGATCTCACTTTTCCCAGAGCGCCGTTATTACGATGTGCGCACGATGAATATGTCCGAAGTCGGCATCAGTTGGGGATTGTTAGGGGATATTTACATTGTTATGGGTGACAAATTAACCAAAGAAAGTGGTGTTTCTGGTGAGTTTACTTTCCGCCTACATTATAAACCGTTTATCGGCTGGCTATGGTTTGGTGGAATACTGATGGCTTTCGGAGCAATGCTTGCCGTAATGGGATTAAATCGAAAAACTAAGAGATATTAAGAGAGAAGTGGTGCCGACTATCGGAATCGAACTGATGACCTACTGATTACAAGTCAGTTGCTCTACCTACTGAGCTAAGTCGGCACTGATGAAAGTGCGGTCATTATATGAATTTTTTTCTGCCTTGCAACTATTTTTAATGAAATTTTAAATGATGAAAAAGAAATTCCTATTATTTTTGCCCTTAATCGCAATTTTAGCCGTGTGCATATTGCTGTTAGTCGGGTTGCATCAAGACCCCAAAAAGATTGCATCTGCCTTGATTGATAAACCCGTGCCAGAGTTTTTTCAGGCAGATTTACAAGATCCGCAGCGGATTCGCAGCAACAAAGATTTTCCTAAACAAGCCTTTTTGCTCAATGTGTGGGGCAGCTGGTGTTATTATTGCAAGCAAGAACATCCCTTGCTGAAAGAGTTGGCAGCGCAAGGCATTAAAATTGTGGGGCTGAATTATCGCGATAAACAACAAAATGCGTTGGAATATTTGCAACATTCGGGCGATCCATTTTTATTTAGCATTGATGATAGCCGTGGCACTTTGGCTATGAAACTAGGTGTCGATGGTGCGCCTGAAACCTATATTGTGGATAAATATGGTGTTATTCGTTATCGCTATTCGGGCGCATTTGATCGAGAGGCAATACAGCAAGTGATTTTGCCCGAATTAGAAAAATTAAAGTAAAAAGAAACGATAACGTTCAATAGCGATGATAATCAGAGCGAAAGCGCAGTGGATGATGAGATGAAATTTTTAGCCTTGTTTTTTTTATTTTTTGCCAGTTTTGTGCAAGCGGAAATGGTGGATACCTTTCAATTTAAAAATATGGAAGATCGCACACGGGCAGTGGCGTTAGCCAAATCTTTGCGTTGTCCACAATGCCAAAATCAAAATCTGGTGGAATCCAATTCGCCCATTGCCTATGATCTTCGCCTTGAAGTGTATAAAATGATTGATGAAGGCAAAAGCAACGAGCAAATCGTGGAGGTTATTACGTCCCGTTTTGGTAACTTTGTGTTGTATAAACCGCCGGTTCAATGGAAAACGGCATTGTTATGGGGATTGCCGCTCGCTTTAGTGTTGTTCGCTTTCGTGCTGGTATGGCGTTATGCGAAACAGCGAGAAAAAATAATGCCAAAAACGACCGCACTTTCAAACCAACAAAAACAAGCACTTGCAGATTTACT
This sequence comes from Alitibacter langaaensis DSM 22999, assembly GCF_003096995.1. GTDB lineage: Bacteria > Pseudomonadota > Gammaproteobacteria > Enterobacterales > Pasteurellaceae > Exercitatus > Exercitatus langaaensis. The sequence continues at coordinate 67,632 of NZ_QENU01000001.1, forward strand.
TGAGAAAAAACAATGATATTGACAGTTGGAATCGTTATTTTTGCACTAATTATTTTGCTCATTTTCGTGCCATTTGCTCAACAAATTGATTGGCATAAAAATCTGCGTCAGCAGCAAAATATTGCGCTTTATCAGCAACAAATGGCACAGCAACCTGCGCCTGAATTAGCCGATGAATTTAGCCAACGTTTATTAGACGATGAACAAAGCTTGCAAAACAATCAATCGCCCTTGCAACAGACAAAAAGTGCGGTCAAATTTTCACCTGTTTTTTTGATTGGCTTGTACTTTCTATTGATCTGTTTGCCGTTGGCTTATTATTTCTCTCTTCACCGTTTTGATTTTGTGCAGCAGGGCAGAGAAGCGTTTGCCGAAAAACGTCAGCAAATTCAAACCGCAACGGCAACTGAGAAGAATGATGATTACATTCTTTCGATGCAAAATACATTGCGCCGCGATCCCAATAATGCCGAGGCTTGGTTAGAACTAGGGCAAGCCTATGCCTTTAATAATGAATTCGATCATGCGCTGGTGGCTTATAGCAACGCCGAAAAAATTTCTGGCAGCAAGCCTGCGATTTTAGGATTGGCTGCCACCGCATTGTATTATCAAGCAGGGCAGCGCATCACGCCAAAAGCACAGCAACTTATTGATGCCGCACTAGCAGAAGACGCCTACGAAACATCGAGTTTATCATTGCTCGCCTCTGATGCCTTTCTTAAACGGGATTATGCGAATGCCTTGAAATATTGGCAGAAATTACTTGATAGCGAACGGCAAGAAGTCAATCGCCGTCAAACCATCGAAAGTATGGAAATGGCGCGCAGTTTATTAAATAATCAACCCTAAGCGAAAACCTATACGGCTCTGAAGTATAGGTTTTATTTCCCCGAATTCTGCTCGCTTTTCACAAAATTTTCATTAAACTAACCGCACTTTTCCTTTAATTTAACCCATTATGAATTATTCAGAAACAATCATTATCGGCGCTGGGGCAGCGGGCTTATTTTGCGCGGCGCAAATTGGCAAAGCAGGCAAGCCTGTGACCATTCTTGATAGTGGCAAAAAAATTGGACGCAAAATTTTAATGTCTGGCGGTGGTTTTTGTAATTTCACCAATCTGGATGTGCGCCCTAGCTGTTATTTATCGCAAAATCCCCATTTTGTGAAATCCGCGCTGGCACGTTATACGCAATGGGATTTTATTGCTTTGGTGAACGAATATGGCATTGCTTATGAAGAAAAGGCACAATCGGGGCAACTTTTTTGCACGCATAGCGCGCAAGATATTGTCGATATGCTAGAGCAGGAATGCCATAAGGCTGGGGTTGCGATCCAATTAAGACAAACCGTTGAATCTGTGCAACGCATAGAAAATCAGGACAGCGCGCGGTTTAAAATTCAAACCAATGTGGCAGAATGGCAGTGCCAAAATTTAGTGATCGCCACGGGGGGATTGTCGATGCCGGCGTTGGGGGCATCCCCTTTAGGTTATAAAATTGCAGAACAGTTTGGGCTTGGCGTGCTTCCGCCGCGGGCAGGTTTAGTGCCTTTTACTTATCGCGAAACGGATAAATTTTTGACCGCACTTTCAGGCGTTTCATTAACGGTTGAAGTCGCTTGTTCTAATATGCATTTCCACGGGGATATGCTGTTTACTCATCGTGGATTATCGGGACCGGCTATTTTGCAAATTTCCAGTTATTGGCAGCCGAATGAAACGGTATCCATTGATCTTTTGCCCGCAAAGAACATTGCGGATATTTTAGAACAATGTCGCCAAACTTCGCCGAATATGCAGTTAAAAAATGCATTAATTCAGCATTTGCCGAAACGATTAGTGGAAATTTGGATTGAGCAAAATTGGCTTTCTATCGCCCATAAGGCCGTTGCGCAATTAAGCAAAATGGATTTGCAACAGCTGCATGCACTGACTCATCAATGGCAATTTTCACCAAATGGCACGGAAGGATACCGTACCGCAGAAGTGACGTTAGGCGGGGTGGATACGAAAGAGATTTCTTCAAAAACGATGGAAAGTCATAAAGTGGCGGGGCTATATTTTATTGGTGAAGTGCTTGATGTCACAGGTTGGTTAGGCGGCTTTAACTTTCAATGGGCGTGGAGCTCAGGCTTTGCTTGCGCAGAAAGTATTGTGGCAAAAGAATAGCGGTGTAGGCTGCCTATAATCTGTTTGTCATTGCGACAAATAATTGTGTAAAAGTATTGTGGCGGAAGCCGCAAAAGTGCGGTCGATTTTTAAGAAATTTTTTGGGGACGTGTTCTTTATTATGCAATGCCATTACGCATTGCCAGCCGAAGAAAAGGGTAAGCCTGCGCTTACCCTTGATATTTACAGTTTGATTACGCCATCGTAAATGTGCGTGGCATCGCCCGTCATATACAGTGGCTGCCCTTCACCTTCCCATTCAATGGTAATTGAGCCACCAGGCAAATCGACTTGCACTTGGTGATCTAGCAAGCCTTGCATAATGCCTACGGCTGCCGCCGCACAAGCGCCACTTCCACAAGCTTGCGTTTCGCCTGCGCCGCGTTCATAGACTCGCAATTTAATGTGATGACGATTAACCACTTGCATAAAGCCCACATTAACGCGCTCAGGAAAACGTTCATGGCTTTCAAGTAACGGCCCTAATTCGGCAACATTGGCGGTTTCAACATTATCCACTTGTACCACACAATGCGGGTTACCCATTGAAACCACACCGCATAACACTGTTTGAATATCGGTGCGCAAAATGTAATTTTTTTCAAATTTATTGGCGATAAATGGCACTTTCGCAGGTTCCCAAATGGGTTCGCACATATTGACTCGGATCATCCCATCTTCTTTTACCGTTAAAATCATACGACCTTTCGCCGTGCTAACCGAGATGTCTTTTTTATTGGTTAATCCTTTTAAGGTTACGAAGCGGGCAAAACATCTTGCTCCGTTGCCACATTGCGCCACTTCACTGCCGTCAGCATTAAAAATACGGTAATGAAAATCCAGTTCGGGATCATAAGGCGGTTCTACCACGAGCAACTGATCAAAGCCAATACCACGATGGCGATCCGCGAGTTTTTTGATCACATCTTCAGGAAAGAAGAGGTTTTGGGTCACCGCATCAACGACAACGAAATCATTGCCTAAGCCGTGCATTTTGGAAAATTGCATTTTTCCGTCCTATTTTAAATTTTTCATTCGGGCATTATACCGTTGCATAAAAATGACTTCAATCGCAAAAGAAAATGACAGAAATAGGGGCTTATGCTATATTCTTGTCAATTTGTCTTGCCGTAAGTGCGGTCAGAAATTTGAGAATTTTAAAGAGAATGAACGAACTCAATCCGAATAATATTCCCAAGCACGTTGCCATTATTATGGACGGCAATGGACGCTGGGCGAAACAGCAAGGGAAAATGCGCGTATTTGGGCATACGAACGGGGTGAAAGCGGTACGAAAATCTGTTTCTTATGCGCGCCAGATTGGTGTGCAGTCCCTCACTTTATACGCTTTTAGCAGCGAAAACTGGAATCGCCCCGAAGCTGAAGTTTCAGCCTTGATGAATTTATTTATGCAAGCTCTTGATCGTGAAGTCAAAAAATTGCATAAAAACAATATTCGATTATTGATTTTAGGTGATAAATCAAAATTTAGTGCTCAGTTGCAACAAAAAATCGCAAGAGCAGAAAAATTAACCGAAAATAACACCGCACTTACGGTGAATATTGCCGCAAATTATGGTGGCTGTTGGGATATTGTGCAGGCTGCGCAAGCCTTGGCGCAGCAAGTAAAAAGTGGTGAGTTAGCCGTTGAAGAAATTAACGAAACCGTTTTCCAACAACGTTTAGTCACTCAAAATCAGCCAGCGGTGGATTTGTTGATTCGTACCAGCGGCGAACAGCGGATCAGTAATTTTTTATTATGGCAGATTGCCTATGCCGAGTTGTATTTTACCGATGTGCTTTGGCCAGATTTTGATGAACAAGAATTTAATCGAGCAATTTGTGCTTTTCAACAACGTGAACGCCGTTTTGGCGGGTCTGAATAAGGAGTTTTCCCTTGCTTAAAGAGCGTGTTTTATCGGCAATCGTATTGATTGCTGTTGTATGTGTAGCATTATTTTTATTTTCGCCATTTTATTTTGCCTTAGCGATTGGCGTGGTGGCGACACTTGGGATATGGGAATGGACACAATTCGCGAAATTTAAACAATTTGTTTGGCGTTTTGTGATTACTGCTATTGCTGCCGCTTTTATTTTCCTATGGATTTTTAGTGAAGCGAATTATCTTAATGCAGGGCGCGTTTTTGAAAGCCATGCCGAACCTTTATTATTAGGTGCGGTGATTTGGTGGTGCGTGGCATTCTTACTGGTGATTTTCTATCCGAAATCAGCTAAATTATGGGGAAAATCAGCGATTTTGCAGGCGATTTTCGCCTTTCACACCTTAGTACCATTTATCATTGGCGTACTGAGCTTACGCTTGGATAATTATGTGACCAATGCGTTACATGGCGTTCAATTATTATTGTATGTGTTTATATTAGTCTGGGCTGCCGATAGTGGTGCTTATTTTGCAGGGCGTGCGCTGGGTAAACATAAATTAGCACCTAAAGTTTCCCCAGGGAAAACTTGGGAAGGTGTTATCGGTGGGATCGTAACCGCGGCAATTTTGGCCTTTTTATTTATTCATTTTACGGGTAACAGCTTATTTACGCACGGAACGCCACAAATTTTGACCGCACTTTCTGCTGCAACGGTTGCAATTTCAGTATTAGGGGATTTAACCGAAAGTATGTTTAAGCGTGAGTCGGGTATTAAAGACAGCAGCAATTTAATTCCTGGGCATGGTGGAATCTTGGATCGTATTGATAGTTTAACTGCAGCGGTGCCGTTTTTTAGTTATTTCTATTTCTTTGTTATCTAAGGAAAAATGATGTCCTTTTTGTGGTCACTTATTTCATTTGTTATCGTAATTGGCGTTTTGGTGTCAGTGCATGAGTACGGACACTTTTGGGCTGCCCGAAAGTGCGGTGTAAAAGTGCATCGTTTTTCTATCGGTTTTGGCAAAGTGTTATGGAAGCGTACAGATAAATTAGGCACAGAATTTGCGGTGTCTGCAATTCCCTTGGGCGGCTATGTCAAAATGCTCGATGAGCGTAATGAAGAAGTGCCACCAGAACTGAAATCTCGATCTTTTAATAGCAAATCGGTTTTACAGCGCGCATTTATTATTGCGGCGGGTCCTCTTGCCAATTTTCTGTTTGCCATTGTTGCCTATTGGGTAATTTTTGTTGTAGGGATGCCAAGTTTAAAAACAGTGGTTGCAGAAGTTACTCCAAATTCTATTGCAGCGGCGGCAGAACTCGAACCGAATACGCAAATTTTAGCGGTTGATGGTGTTGAAACGCCCGATTGGGAAAGCATTAATATGGCATTAGCCGCTAAGTTAGGCGATGAACATTTAACCTTAACCGTTACCCCATTTGGCGAGCATCGCACGCAAGATAAGATTTTGGATATTCGCCATTGGTCATTTGATCCTGAAAAAGAAAGTTCATTCCGTTCTCTAGGCATTCAGCCAGTAACGAGCAAAATTAAAAATATTTTGTCAAATGTTGTGGCAGGCTCTGCGGCAGATCGTGCTGGTTTGAAAATTGGCGATGAATTGTTGCGAGTGAATGGCGAAGAAGTCAAATGGCAAACACTTATTGATAAAATTCAACAAGGGAAACCTTTGAAATTACAGGTGAAACGTCAGAATGAAATATTAGATTTGACACTGCAACCTGAAATGAAAGATAACCGTTATTTTGCAGGAATTTCGCCAACCGCTGAGCCTGTAAATGAAATCTATCGTACAGAATTAAAATATGGTATTCTTGATGCCTTGTGGAAGGGTGTTGAGAAAACAGGACAACTTTCATTATTAACGGTGAAAGTGATCGGTAAATTGTTTACTGGCGATTTATCATTAACGAATCTGAGTGGTCCAATTTCCATTGCCAAGGGCGCTGGTGTTTCATCAAGTATTGGATTTGTTTATTTCCTCAGCTTTATGGCATTAATTAGTGTCAACCTTGGCATTATGAATTTATTTCCGTTGCCTGTGCTTGATGGTGGCCATCTCGTGTTTTTGGCAGCGGAAGGTATTAAAGGCAAACCCGTTTCTGAACGAGTACAAGACTGGTGTTATCGCATTGGTGCTGCTTTGTTATTAACGCTCACTGTGTTTGCTTTATTCAATGATTTTTTACGTTTATAAAACGACATAAAGTTGTTTATGACGCATAGAAAAAACGCTAAATTTAACCGCACTTTATAGGTGATTTTTAAAATGAAAAAACTATTGATTGCTAGTTTATTATTCGGCTCTGCAAGTGCTTATGCAGCACCGTTTGTTGTGCAAGATATTCGTGTAGATGGTGTTCAGGCAGGTTCCGAAGGGAAAGTGCTGGCAGGTTTACCAGTGCAAATTGGAAAACGCGCTACCGATGCTGATATTTCTAATGTGGTAAGAACACTTTATATGCGTGGCTACCAAAATGTACAAGCTGCTCGTGATGGCAATGTATTAGTGATTTCTATTACTCAACAGCCGATTATTGCTGATGTCGTGATTTCTGGAAATGACTCTATTCCAACTGAAGCATTAAAAGAAAACTTAGACAATAATGGTTTCAAAGTTGGGGATACATTAGATCGTGAAAAATTAAATGCCTTCGCTCAAAGTTTAAAAGAACATTATGCGACAACAGGTCGTTATAATGCCACGGTGGATGCGGTGGTGAATACGTTGCCAAATAACCGTGCCGAAGTAAAAATTAACATCAAAGAAAATGATGTAGCGAAATTTAAAGAGATTACCTTTGAAGGTAATAACGCTTTTAGTAGCGATCGCTTGGCTGATCAAATGGAACTTTCAACCGATTCTTGGTGGAAACTATTTGGTGCGAAATTTACTCAAGATCAATTCAGTAAAGATTTAGATACCATTACCAATTATTACCAAGACCGCGGTTATCCAAAAGCGCAAATCACTGCTACAGACGTTCAATTAAATGATGAAAAAACGGAAGCCCGCGCAAAAGTTACCATCAATGAAGGTGATTTATATAATGTAAGCAGTGCGCGAATTGTCGGTGATGTTGGCGGTATGCAAAATGAATTGCAACTCTTGTTAGCAGGCATTCATCTTAATGAAAGTTTCCGCCGTAGTGAAATTTCCGATGTGGAAAACGCCATTAAAGCTAAATTAGCTGAACAAGGTTATGCTACTGCCCAAGTCAATGTGTCACCATCGTTTGACGAAACGAATAAAACTGTTGCTATCACTTATGTGGTTGATGCAGGACGCCGTTATTCTGTTCGTCAAATTCGTTTTGAAGGTAACACAGTGAGTGCTGATAGCACATTGCGTCAAGAAATGCGTCAACAAGAAGGCACATGGTTATCTTCTCAATTAATAGAATTAGGTAAAACTCGTTTAGACCGAACAGGTTTTTTTGAAACTGTTGAATATCGTAATGAGCCTGTTGCTGGCACAGACGATACGGTCGATGTGATCTATAAAGTGAAAGAACGCAATACAGGGAGTATCAACTTTGGTATTGGTTACGGTACAGAAAGTGGCTTTAGCTATCAAGCAAGCGTAAAACAAGATAACTTCTTAGGAATGGGATCTTCTGTCAGTTTGTCTGGTTCTCGCAATGATTACGGTACAAGCATTGATTTAGGTTATAACGAACCCTATTTCACCAAAGATGGCGTAAGTCTTGGCGGTAATGTTTTCTATCAAACCTATGATAACTCAGACGCTAAAGATAATGTGGCATCTTATTCACGTACAACCTACGGCTTAAACCTTAATTTAGGTTTCCCTGTAAATGAAAATAATGCCTACTATATTGGTGCAGGATATGCCTACAATAAATTGAAAAATATCGCACCAGAATATACGCGTGATCTTTATCGTCAATCTATGGGATTTGATACTTGGGAATTTAAAACCCATGATTTCACGCTTTCTGCAGGTTGGAATTATAACAGCTTAAACCGCGGTTATTTCCCGACTAAAGGGATAAAAGCGACAATTGGTGGCACGATCACCGCACCAGGTTCTGATAATAAATTCTATAAATTAAGCACTGAAGTGCAAGGCTATTATCCATTAGATCGTGATAACTATTGGGTATTATCAGGCCGTGCTTCTGCTGCTTATGCCAATGGTTTAAGTGGAAAACGTTTACCATTCTATCAACTCTATAACTTAGGTGGTATTGGTACAATCCGTGGTTTCGCTTATGGTGGTTTCGGGCCTCAAGCCATTTATTTAAATTCTGCAGGTGATTATTCACTTGTTAATGACGATGTAATTGGTGGTAATGCGATGGCAACTGCGAGTGTGGAATTAATTGTACCAACGCCGTTTGTTGCAGAGAAAAATCAAAACAACGTGCGCACCTCTCTCTTTGTGGATGCAGCGAGTTTGTGGAATACCAAATGGTCTAATGCGGAAAAAGCGAAATTCCCGAATTTACCAGATTATGGTGATCCAAGCCGTATCCGTTCTTCAGCAGGTGTCGCATTCCAATGGCAATCACCAATTGGTCCATTAGTATTCTCATATGCTAAACCGATTAAAAAATATGAAGAAGATGATGTAGAACAATTCCAATTTAGTATTGGTGGAACATTCTAATCTGAACTTCTTTAGGATTTCGTAGTCGAAACACACATCCGCACCATGAATGGTATGGTGCGGAATCAATTAATAAAATAGTAAGGAAATTTACACAATGAAAAATATCGTAAAAGCAACCGCACTTTCTTTAGCACTCGCTTTCGCATCAGCCTCTGCAATGGCAGACGAAAATATTGCATTCATTAATGCAGGTGTTGTATTCCAAAATCATCCAGACCGTGAAGCAATTAGCAAAAAATTAGAAAGCCAATTCAAAGCGGAAGCAGATCAATTAGCAGCGAGCAAAAAATCGATTGATGGAAAAATCGCCGCATTACAAAAAGATGCGAAAAACTTACGTAGCGCAGACATTAAAAAACGTGAAGACGAAATCAATAAATTGATGAAGGCTCACGATGAAAAAGCACGCAAATTCCAACAAGAAACAGCACAAGCAGAACGTGAAGAAACCGCTAAATTATTAGAATCAATCCAAGCAGCGACAAATAAAATGGCAAAAGATAAAGGCTTCACTTATGTGTTAGATGCGAATTCTGTAGTTTATGCGGCTGACGGTAAAGATATTACTGAAGATGTATTAAAATCTGTAGGTGGCAAATTACCAGAAGCGCCTAAAGCAGAAGCACCAAAAGCACAATAATTGCTAAAAGGTGATTAAATCAATGCGTTCTTATAGTTTAAAAGAATTAGCAGAACAAGTCGGCGGTGTCATTCGTGGCAACGCCGATGTTGTTGTTAACGCCATTGCACCGCTTGATCGTGCGGGGGCTAATCAGCTTACTTTTATTTCAAACGTCAAATATCGTCCTTATCTTTCACAAGCTCAAGCCAGTATTTTAGTGGTTTCAGAAGACGATGTAGAATTCTGTGCTGAAAATGCGAATTTGCTCATTGTGAAAAATCCTTATGTCGCCTATGCGAACTTAGCGCAATATATGGATACCACGCCTAAAGCCGCATCAGATATCGCCCCAAGTGCGGTCATTTCTGACAGTGTTTCTTTGGGTAAAAATGTATCGGTCGGTGCGAATGCAGTTATCGAAGATGGCGCAATCATTGGTGATAATGCGGTTATTGGCGCAGGTTGTTTTATTGGTAAACAAGCGAAAATCGGTAAAAACACGCAGTTATGGGCGAATGTGAGCATTTATCACGAAGTAGAAATTGGCGATGAATGTTTAATTCAATCAAGCACAGTAATTGGTGGCGATGGTTTTGGTTATGCTAATGATCGTGGCAAATGGATTAAAATTCCACAGAATGGTCGTGTGATTATTGGTAATCACGTTGAAATCGGTGCTTGCACCTGTATTGACCGCGGAGCATTAAATGATACCGTGATCGAAGATAACGTCATTATTGATAACCTATGTCAGATTGCGCACAATGTGCATATCGGCACGGGCACAGCGATTGCTGGTGGCGTGATTTTAGCGGGTAGCTTAAAAGTGGGTCGTTATTGCCAAATTGGCGGTGCGAGTGTGGTGAATGGCCACATGGAAATCTGCGATCATGCGGTCATCACTGGAATGAGTATGGTGATGAAACCGATTAAAGAACCAGGTATTTACTCATCAGGCGTACCAGCGCAACCCAATAAAGAATGGCATAAAAATGCAGTTCTCGCTAGTGACTTAACTGGCATGCACAAACGCATTAAAGCGCTTGAGAAAAAACTGGGTAAATAAAAAATAACTCAAATTTAACCGCACTTTGTGTTCTTAAACCAAGTGCGGTTTTGTTTTGGCTAGTTTTGGAATAATAAATTCTACCCGAATTGATTAAAATTAAGGCTAGTCATCAATAGCCTAAACTTGTAAAATAACCGACCAATTTTTTCAGAAATTTAAACGAATTTTATTAATTAGAACATTATGACTCAAAAATTACACATTACCACGTGGGGCTGCCAAATGAATGAGTATGATTCATCAAAAATGGCAGACTTATTGCTTTCCACCCATGGCTTAGAAATTACCGATAATCCTGAAGATGCCGATGTATTGTTGCTGAACACCTGCTCAATTCGTGAAAAAGCGCAAGAAAAAGTCTTTTCCCAATTAGGTCGTTGGAAAACTTGGAAACAAACAAAACCACATTTAATTATTGGCGTGGGGGGGTGTGTAGCCTCACAGGAAGGCGAGCATATTCGTGAGCGTGCGCCTTTTGTTGATATTATTTTTGGGCCACAAACTTTGCACCGTTTACCAGAGATGATCAACCAAATTCGTGGTGGTAAAGATTCTATTGTGGATATTAGCTTCCCCGAGATCGAGAAATTTGACTGTTTGCCCGAGCCAAAAGCAGAAGGTCCAACCGCATTTGTTTCGATTATGGAAGGCTGTAACAAGTATTGTACTTATTGTGTCGTGCCTTACACGCGTGGCGAAGAAGTGAGCCGCCCATTGGACGATGTGTTATTTGAGATTGCCCAGCTTGCAGAACAAGGTGTGCGTGAGATCAATCTACTTGGTCAGAATGTAAACGCCTATCGTGGGGCAACTCATGATGGTGGGATTTGTTCATTTGCTGAATTATTACGCCTTGTTGCCGCGATTGATGGTATCGACCGTTTACGTTTCACCACCAGTCATCCAATTGAATTTACGGATGATATTATTGACGTTTATGCGGATACACCTGAATTAGTGAGTTTCTTACATTTGCCAGTGCAAGCAGGTTCAGATCGTATTTTAACGATGATGAAACGCGGTCATACTGCATTAGAATATAAGTCGATTATTCGTAAATTACGCAAAGTGCGTCCAAATATTCAAATTAGTTCAGATTTCATTGTCGGTTTCCCTGGTGAAACGAATGAAGAATTCGAAGAAACGATGAATCTGATCGCACAAGTGAATTTTGATATGAGTTACAGCTTTGTGTACTCAGCACGCCCAGGGACGCCAGCGGCTGATATGCCTGATGATGTTAGTGAAGAAGAGAAAAAACAACGTCTTGCTTTATTACAACAACGCATTAATAATCAAGCGGCACAATTCAGTCGTGCAATGCTTGGCACCGAACAGCGTGTGTTGGTGGAAGGCCCATCGAAAAAAGATATTATGGAATTAACAGGGCGCACAGAAACTAACCGCATCGTGAACTTCAAAGGTTCGCCAGATATGATTGGTAAATTTGTGGATATTAAAATTACGGATGTTTATACCAACTCATTGCGCGGTGATGTGGTACGCACCGAAGATGAAATGGGGCTGCGTGTCGTGCAATCCCCACAAGCGGTGATGCAACGCACGCGCAAAGAAGATGAACTCGGTGTTGGCAAATTTACCCTTTAATTTTCTACTCAAGGCAGGCTTAAACCTGCCTTTCTTATTGGTGTCGGGTATCATGGATTAAAAATTTATTAAATTTTGACCGCACTTTTGCAGATTTTTAACCTGATTTCTTTATGGTCTTTTGTTATAGCACATAGCAAAAGGTTCTTTAGCATTTAGTTTTATCCTCAATATAATAAAATTCATTGAATGAAATCTAAATAGAACAAATATGAACTGGCAATATGTTTGGGATGCAATTCCACGATTTATTGATGCGACCTTATTAACGCTCCACCTTTCTTTATGGAGTATTGTTTTATCTATTATTATTGGCGTGCTTTGTGCCGTTGTGCTTGTTTATAAAGTGCGCGGTTTGCAATGGTTAGTCAAAGCTTACATCGAACTTTCGCGCAATACGCCCTTGTTAATTCAAGTCTTTTTCTTATATTTTGGTTTATCTAAAGTCGGAATTAAATTAGATGGTTTCACCTGCGGTATTATTGGCTTAGCTTTTCTAGGGGGCAGCTATATGGCAGAAGCCATGCGCGCAGGTTTAGAAGCGGTTTCTAAAGGGCAAGTTGAAAGTGCGCTGAGTATTGGTTTAACGCCATTCCAAGCATTCCGTTATGTCACTTTCCCACAAGCCTTTGCTATTTCAACGCCCGCCATTGGGGCAAACTGCTTATTTTTAATGAAAGAGACATCGATCATCAGTGCAATTGCCGTGGCAGAATTAATGTTTTTGGCGAAAGATATCATTGGTATGGATTATAAAACCACAGAAGCTTTATTTTTGTTGGTCGTCTTTTATTTGATTATTTTATTGCCTGTATCAATTTATATTCGTGTTCTCGAGCGTCGTTTACGCCAAGCAAAATATGGAGTCTAGCATGGGATTAGCGATTCTTTTTCAAGGCTCCAATTGGGAGCGATTACTCGGCGGATTAGCCGTTACTGCAGAAATTGCCTTTATCTCCGTCTTTTTTGCCTGTATTTTTGGCGTCATTATGGGCATTGTGATGACGAGTAAAAATAAGCTCGTGCATTTTCTCAGCCAAGGCTATCTCGAAATTGTACGCATTATTCCATTGCTCGTGATTCTATTTTTAGTCTATTTTGGTTTTGCAAAATGGTTTGGTTTGCACCTTGATGGCGTTTGGGTATGTATTTTGGTGTTCATTTTCTGGGGAACGGCAGAAATGGGCGATTTGGTGCGTGGTGCGTTGACATCCATTGAAAAACACCAAGTAGAAGCCGCTTACGCACTCGGTTTAACTAAAATGCAAACCTTTATTTATATTTTGTTGCCACAAAGTCTAAAACGCGTCACCCCGGGAGCGATTAATTTATTTACTCGTATGGTAAAAACCAGTTCGCTTGCGATGTTGATTGGCGTATTAGAAGTGATCAAAGTCGGACAACAGATTATTGAAACTTCGCTGTTTACCGATCCTTCCGCAGCATTATGGGTTTATGGTGTGATTTTTGCATTATACTTTGTGATTTGTTATCCCCTTTCCTTGTTCTCAAAATATTTGGAAAGTCGTTGGGAAAATTAGGATAAAAATATGGCATTACTTGAAATTAATCAATTAGTTAAAAATTATGGCAATGTGACCGCACTTCACGGCATTAATTTATCAGTGCAAAAAGGCGAAGTAGTCGTGATTCTAGGGCCTTCAGGCTGTGGAAAAAGTACCTTATTGCGTTGCATTAATGGTTTGGAAGAAATTAAAAGTGGCGAATTGCTGTTAGCGGGTAAAGGCATGCTTGGGAAAGATATTTCTTGGGTGAATGCACGCCAACATATTGGTATGGTATTCCAAAGTTATGAATTATTTTCCCATATGTCGGTGATCGACAATATTTTGCTCGGTCCTTTAAAAGTACAAAAACGTAAACGTGAAGAAGTGGAAAAACAAGCCGATGAATTGTTAAAACGAGTGGGCTTGTATGAGCGAAAAAATGCTTATCCACGAGAATTATCTGGTGGGCAAAAACAGCGTATTGCGATTGTGCGTTCGTTATGTATGAACCCAGAAATTATGCTATTTGACGAAGTGACCGCCGCGCTCGATCCTGAAATGGTGCGTGAAGTGCTTGACGTAATATTAGGGTTAGCCAAAGAAGGCATGACGATGTTAATCGTCACCCACGAAATGGGTTTTGCTCGCCAAGTGGCAGATCGTATTATCTTTATGGACAAAGGCGAAATCATAGAACAAGCCAAACCAGAAGATTTCTTCACAAACCCAACAACTGATCGTGCCAAAGCCTTTTTAAATATCCTAAATTACGAACCGCGAGGCACGGATTATCTCGAAAATATTTAGTCATTATTTTAGACGAACATCTTTTCATTGATGAAAAGAAATATTTTCTCATTTTTGACCGCACTTTGAGCCTATCAAGTGCGGTCATTTTTTGCGCTGTTTTTTATATCAAAATTTTATATTAAATCTCAAATAATTATTTCCTTTTGTATAAACCTTATTTTTATAATGATGAAAATACAAAAACACAACATTTACTTTTTAAGGAAATCCTATGAAAGCAATCAAGAAAATCACTGCATTAGCAGCAACCTTAGTTCTCGCATTGGGCGTCAGTGCTTGCAATGATAAAAACGACAGCAAACCCGCTAACGATGCACAGAAATCTTCTGCGATCGAACGCATTAAACAAGCCGATAAAATTCGTATTGGTGTATTTAGCGATAAACCGCCATTTGGTTATGTAGATAAAGACGGCAAAAACCAAGGCTTTGACATTGAAATTGCTAAAGCCTTAACCAAAGATTTATTAGGCGATGAAAACAAAGTGGAATTTGTTCTCGTGGAAGCGGCAAACCGTGCTGAATATTTACTTTCCAATAAAGTCGATATCACCCTTGCGAACTTCACCGTCACTCCAGCGCGCCAAGAAGTGGTGGATTTTGCCAAACCTTATATGAAAGTTGCACTAGGGATCGTTTCTAAAGATGGTGCTGTAATCACCGATGTGAAACAATTGGAAGGTAAAACTTTATTAGTGAACAAAGGTACAACCGCAGATGCTTATTTCACTAAAAACTTCCCACAAATCAAATTATTAAAATTTGAACAAAATACCGAAACCTTTGAAGCGTTGCGTGATGGTCGAGGCGATGCTCTCGCGCATGATAATGCCTTATTGTTTGCGTGGGCAAAAGAGAATCCTGGTTTCACTGTGGGCGTAAAAGAATTAGGCGATATTGATTTCATCGCAGGCGCCGTACGCAAAGAAGACAAAGATTTGCTTGAATGGCTAAGTGCCGAAACAGAAAAATTAGGCAAAGAAGGTGTATTAAACCAAGCCTATGAGAAAGTATTAAAACCGATCTATGGCGATAGCATCAAACCAGAAGATATTGTTGTAGAATATAAATAATCAGTGTATTAGCTAAAGTGCGGTCAAAATTGGCCGCATTTTTTATTCCTAGCGAAGATAGCCGAACAGTGGTAAAGTAAATTCATAGGAAATGCGTTTAGATATAGAAATTATGATGGAATTACAAAAAATTATTAAAGAAAATCGTTTAGGATTGCTGTTCCAGCAAGGTTCTTTTGGCATTGAAAAAGAAAGTCAACGTGTCCACCAAGATGGCTCGGTGGTGACATCGGCTCACCCAAAAGCCTTTGGCAATCGTTCATTTCACCCTTATATTCAAACCGATTTTGCGGAAAGTCAGTTAGAGCTGATCACGCCGCCGAATAAAACCTTAGAAGATACGATGCGTTGGTTGCAAACCATTCATGAAGTGGTGTTGCGAACCTTACCTGACGATGAATTTGTCTTTCCAATGAGTATGCCCGCAGGGTTGCCGCCTGAAAAAGAGATTAAAGTAGCACAGCTTGATAACCCTGAAGATGTGGCATATCGCGAGCATTTAGTGCAATCTTATGGCGCGTACAAACAAATGGTGAGCGGTATTCACTATAATTTCCAACTTTCCCCTGAATTGATTAATGCGCTCTTTAATGCGCAAAGCCAATATCAAAGTAAAGTTGAATTCCAAAATGCAGTATATTTAAAATTAGCGAAAAATTTCCTTCGTTATCAATGGGTTCTGATTTATCTCTTTTCGGCAACGCCAACAGTTGATGCCAATTATTTTAAAGAAGGCTCGCCATTGCAGCCGAATCAATATGTTCGTAGCCTGCGTTCTAGCCAATATGGTTATGTGAATGCGCCGGAAATTATTGTGTCTTTCGATTGCATTCCTGAATATGTAAAAACCTTAGAACATTGGGTGAATTCGGGCAAATTAATTGCAGAGAAAGAATTTTATTCTAACGTCCGTTTGCGTGGCGCGAAAAGAGCGCGCGAGTTCCTACAAACGGGGATTCAATATTTAGAGTTCCGCTTATTTGATCTGAATCCATTTGAACAATATGGCATGGCGCTTAACGATGCCAAATTCGTTCATTATTTCATTTTATGTATGTTATGGATTGATGAAATCGCGGATCAAGCAGGCGTTGAAGAAGGCAAAGCGCGTTTAGCCGAAGTGGCTTTTGAAGACCCTCGCCAACAAACGAAATATGCAAGTGAAGGCGAACGTTTGCTTTCTGCTATGATCGCTATGCTTAATGAGATTGGCGCTGACGAAAGTGCGGTCAAAATTGTGAAAGAAAAATTAGCACAATTTGCTCAGCCTGAATTAACCCTTTGCGCGCGTTTGGTCGCAGAAATTCAATCGGCAGGTGGTTATCAAGCATTAGGTGCAAAATTGGCGCAACAATATAAAACCCATGCTTTTGAGCGTTTCTATGCACTTTCTGCCTTTGATAATATGGAGCTATCAACCCAAGCGTTGATGTTCGATGTGATTCAAAAAGGGTTGAGCATGGAAATCCTTGATGAAAATGACCAATTCCTACGCCTGCAATTTGGCGATCATTTTGAATATGTGAAAAACGGCAATATGACCAGCCATGACAGCTATATTTCCCCATTGATTATGGAAAACAAAGTTGTCACCAAAAAAGTCTTGCAAAAAGCAGGGTTCAATGTGCCGCAAAGTAAAGAATTTACCAGCGTTGAACAGGCGGTGGCGAACTATCCATTATTTGAAGGCAAAGCTGTGGTGATAAAACCCAAATCCACTAACTTTGGTTTAGGCATAACCATTTTCCAACAGGGTGTCACCAATCGTGAAGACTTTGCCAAGGCGATCGAAATTGCATTCCGTGAAGATAAAGAAGTGATGGTCGAAGATTATCTAGTCGGAACGGAATACCGTTTCTTTGTGCTAGGCGATGAAACCCTTGCCGTCTTGTTACGCGTGCCAGCAAATGTGGTGGGCGATGGCAAATCAACGGTTGCAGAACTTGTGGCAGCAAAAAATGCCCATCCATTGCGTGGTGACGGCAGTCGCACACCATTGAAGAAAATTGCTTTGGGCGAAATCGAACAATTACAGCTCAAAGAACAAGGTTTAACGGTGGATAGCATTCCAGCAGAGGGGCAACTGGTGCAACTGCGTGCTAATTCAAATATCAGCACAGGCGGAGACAGCATTGATATGACAGATGAAATGCATCCAAGTTATAAAGCGCTTGCGGTGGGCATTACCAAAGCTATGGGCGCTGCGGTTTGTGGCGTGGATCTGATTATTCCTGATCTGAAGAAACCCGCTGAAAATAATTTATCTTCTTGGGGCGTGATTGAAGCGAATTTTAACCCGATGATGATGATGCATATTTTCCCCTATTCGGGCAAATCTCGCCGATTGACGCACAACGTGCTAAAAATGTTGTTCCCTGAAATGCAGTAGCATTAAGCTAACAAACATAGACAATGAGCCGAATAATTCAATTATTCGGTTCATTTTTTTGTGGATTGTATAGAAAATTTTGATAAATTTGACCGCACTTTGATGAATTTGAGTGCATCGCAGAAAGCGAATTTAGTGGCATTTTTAAAAGATCTGGGTGGAAATTAGACGGAATTGGTTTATACTTTTCACCATATTTTTCTATTCCCCAATCCAATGATAAAACAAGAATTTAGTTTAGAACCCAAAGAATTTCAGCGTTTGCAATCCCTTTGCGGCGCGTTTGACAGCCATCTTCAGTTGATCGAGAAAGAATTTAATCTCGTCATTGCCCGCCGTGATTTTGATTTTCAGATTTATCCAGCTGCGGAAAACCCCACCGCCTATGAACAAAAATTAGCGCAAAGTGCGGTCGAATTAATCAAAAATTTATATGTGGAAACCGCTTCGGTAAAAGGCAAAATTAAAGAGTTAGATTTAGAAGATATTCATCTTGCCATTCGTGAAAGTAAAATGCTCAGCCAAGATCGTGTGGAAAGTCAGGTTTATAGCACCGCCATTAAAACCAAGCGCGGCGTGATTAAACCGCGGGGCAAACATCAAATTGAGTATTTGCACAATATTCTGACCCACGATATTAGCTTTGGCATTGGGCCCGCAGGCACAGGGAAAACCTTTTTAGCGGTGGCGGCCGCGGTGGAAGCGTTAGAACGCCAAGAAATTCGCCGCATTTTGCTCACTCGCCCTGCAGTAGAAGCTGGCGAAAAATTGGGCTTTTTACCTGGCGATCTTGGTTCAAAAATTGAACCGTATTTACGCCCGCTTTATGATGCCTTATTTGAAATGCTCGGTTTTGAACGGGTAGAAAAACTGATGGAACGCAAGGTAATTGAAATTGCCCCCCTTGCTTATATGCGTGGTCGCACCCTAAATGACAGCTTTATTATCCTTGATGAAAGCCAAAACACCACGGTGGAACAAATGAAAATGTTCTTAACCCGCATCGGTTTTAATTCCAAAGCAGTGATTACTGGCGATGTTACTCAAGTCGATTTACCACGCAGCCAAAAATCTGGCTTAAAACACGCCATTGATGTACTTTCTAGCGTGTCGGAACTCAGTTTTAACTATTTTGATAGCCAAGACATTGTGCGCCATCCAGTGGTTGCCAAAGTCGTACAAGCCTATGAAAAATGGGAAAAAGAAGATGAAGCGCGCAAACAAAGTCTTGCCGAACAACGCCGTTTAGAGCGGGAACAGATGGATCGCCATGACTAACATTGCTTTTATTGCGGGCGGCGAATTTAGTCCATTGCAAAATCACTATGATTTTTATGTCGGCATTGATCGTGGGTGTTTGTTTTTATTAAATAATGGCTTGCCGCTGGATTTTGCCATCGGTGATTTTGACAGCATTTCCGCCGCAGATTTAGCGAAAATTCAACAAGCGACTAAGCATTTTATTCAAGCGCCCACAGCAAAAAATGATACGGATACCGAGCTGGCATTAAAAACTATTTTTGCTCAATACCCTCAAGCCAAAGCCACCATTTATGGGGGATTCGGCGGCAGATTGGATCACCTTTTAGCGAATGTTTTTTTGCCCTCAGATCCTGAATTAGCGCCTTTTATGCAGCAAATTAGCTTGATCGATGGGCAAAATGTTGTGAGCTATGCACCATCGGGTCTGCACCGAGTGAAGCGGATTGATAACATGAAATATGTGTCTTTTATGACTGACGGCAACGCTGATTTAACGATTTTGAATGCCAAATATGATCTAACTCCAAGCAATTTCTTTAAGAAAAAAATCTATTCAAGCAATGAATTTATTGGCGATTTTATCGATGTGTCCGTTGATTCAGGCTATGTAGTGATTATACAAACCAAAGACAGAGAATAAAAATGAAAAACGTCCTTATTGATCTTCAAATTGCCAGTGAAGATGAAACCAATCTTCCCACTCTCGAACAATTCACCGAATGGGCAACGAAAGCGGTTCGTGCAGAGAATATTGAGCCTGAAATAACCATTCGCATCGTGGATGAAGCTGAAAGCCACCATTTGAATTTAACTTATCGTGGCAAAGATCGCCCGACTAACGTGCTTTCATTTCCCTTTGAATGTCCTGATGAAGTGGAATTGCCCTTGTTGGGGGATTTGATTATCTGCCGCCAAGTGGTGGAACGAGAAGCGCAGGAACAAGGCAAGCCATTATTCGCTCATTGGGCGCATATGGTCGTACACGGCAGCCTGCATTTATTGGGCTATGATCACATTGAAGATGATGAAGCCGTTGAAATGGAAAGCCTTGAAACCCAGATTATGACAGGCTTAGGCTTTGAAGATCCTTATTCTTATGACGAAGAATAATTCCATTCGCTATGCAACAACGCCAGCTCGAAATTATTTATGATGAAAATCGACCGCACTTTTTTGCCAATGCACCGCTTTTAGCAAGCAAAAGTGCGGTCATTTTATCGCCTGAAAATTTTAGCAAAGCGAAAAACTTGCTCGGTCAAGAGTTTGAGCAGATTTTATTTGATGCGCGCGAATCACTGAATTTAGACGCTTTAGCCATCGCCGCAGGCACAATTAAAGCAGGGGGTAAGTTGCTTTTATGGTTAACTCAAAATGCCCGTATTGATTTAGATAGCCAGCGTTGGTCTGGTGTGGCACAAGGCATTTTCACTCCTAATTTTGATCATCACCTGTGGCAATGCATTGAAAAACATTCTCAAAAAACAACCGCACTTAGCCCTTATTCCGCGATTTCTTCGCTAGAATTGCAAGCTAATTTCAAATCACAAACTACGCCAGATCCGCAAGCTAAGCTAGAACCGAGAGCTACGCGACAACAGCAAGCTATCATTAATCAAATTTTGGCGCAGCAAGCGGATATTTTTATCGTTACCGCCAAGCGTGGGCGCGGCAAATCAGCGTTAGCGGGTATGCTGATTAATCAGCTCCTTGCGAAGCAAGTTCAGCAACACTCAACGCCGCAAACCCAGCAACCGTCAATTCAGCAAGTTTATGTGACTGCGCCCAATAAAAGTGCGGTCAAAACGCTGCAAGATTTTGCAAAAGTAGAACTGAATTTTATTGCCCCCGATGAACTGGTAGCGCAAATTCAACAACAGCCCCAATATTTTGCCGAAGATTGGCTCTTTATTGATGAAGCGGCGCAGTTGTCGCTGCCAATGCTGAACGAACTTATTTCTACCTTTAAGCATATCGTCATCACCACCACGATTCATAGTTACGAGGGAACGGGGCGCGGTTTTTTATTAAAATTTTTAACCAATTTGCACCGCACTTATCAACATTTTGAATTAACCCAACCGCTGCGTTGGGGGGGAAATGATCCCTTAGAAGCATTTATTGATGAATTATTGCTGCTAGAAGCGGAAGATAACTTGCCCCAGCCCGAATTTGAAGCGCAAAGTGCGGTCAAATTTCGCCAAGTTTTTCAACCAGAAGTGGCGAAACGTATTGTGCATTTTTATGGCTTGTTGACCTTAGCTCATTATTGCACTTCGCCTTTAGATCTTCGCCGTTTGTTCGATGCGCCTAAGCAGCAATTTTATGTGGCAGAAAAGGAATCAGCGTTGCTAGGATGTGCTTGGTTGATCGAGGAAGGCGGTTTGCAAGATCTTCATTTAATTGAACAAATTTGTCGTGGCGAACGCCGCCCAAAAGGCAACCTTGTGGCGCAATCCTTAGCCTTTCATTTTCATTCGCCAGAGGCGTGCCAATTAACATCGTTGCGCATTTCGCGTATTGCGGTGCAACCTAAATGGCAGCAAAATGGCATTGGGCAAAGGCTAATCGGAAAAGTCGCGGAAAATGCGGCAGTGGATTTTCTCTCAGTGAGTTTTGGTTATACCCAAGAATTACAGGCATTTTGGCAAAAGTGCGGTTTTATTTTAGTGCAAATGAGTGGGCATAAAGAAGCGACCAGCGGCTGTTATTCCGCCATTGCCGTGCGAGCAATTTCCGCTCAAGGCAAGGCGTTGGTGGAAAAATTACAGAAACATTTTTTGCGTGATGTTGCCCTTTCTTTTCATCCGCTGGCGGCTCAATTCGCTCAAGGCGAAATTGATTGGCAACTCAATGACAGAGATTGGTTATCGCTAAAAAACTTTGCTCATTTTCACCGCACTTTGGCAGCGGCTTTGCCCGCGATTTGTCGTTTGCTTGCTATGGCTGAACCGCAAGATTGCCCGTTACTTCGAGATTACTGTTTAAATTCGAGCTCGGATAAGGCTTTACAGGGCGGCAAGAAAAACTGGCTTGCCCAATGTCGTTTGGAAGTCAAAAATTGGCTGAGAAAATATGAAGCTCAGCATAGAGCTTAAGATAATTGTTACAAGGAAATATGATGACTGAACAAAAAGAAAAACAAGGTTTTTTTAAGACATTAGTAAAAAAATATAACGAATTATGCAAGGACTTAGGTGTTGATAATGGTGCTTGTCGAAGTTGTACACCGATAGTGAAAGCCGATAAAAACGGCAATCTGCAAAAAAATGATGAAAAAATGTGATTGCGATCACAGTATTTATGTTATCCCCCTGTTAATGGCATTTACAAGTTGTTAACAGCACTCTACAATACGCGCGTTATATTTACTCTAACTTCATTTAAGGAAATCTCATGTTGTGGTTTTTAATTTGCGTAGCCATTTTGCTACTTGGTTACTATTTTTATAGTAAAGTCGTTGAGAAGATTTTTGTTATTAATCCAAAACGCGCAACTCCAGCTCACACCATTAATGATGGTGTGGACTATGTGCCAATGTCGAAGAAAAAAATCTGGTTAATTCAGCTTTTAAATATTGCGGGCACGGGGCCTATTTTCGGTCCTATCCTTGGGGCGTTGTATGGACCTGTGGCGATGCTTTGGATTGTATTCGGTTGCGTATTTGCAGGGGCTGTTCACGATTACTTTAGTGGGATGTTAAGTATTCGTAATGGCGGTGCCAACATTCCTTTTATGGCGGGTAAATATCTTGGTCGTCCAGCAAAACATGTGATGAACATTTTTGCGATCTTATTATTGTTGCTTGTCGGTGTTGTATTTGTGGCAAGTCCTGCGTCATTATTGACTAACATTACCAGTAGTTTAATGGATTCAGGTTCCGTAGGCGCTGCAGCAGTGAACGATGAAGCGGGCGTGACAAAAGGCAATCTTCTTGCTATTTGGACGGGCGTTATTTTTGTTTACTACATTATCGCCACCTTAGTGCCAATTGATAAAATTATCGGCCGTATTTATCCATTATTTGGTGCATTGCTGATGTTTATGACATTGGGCATGTTATTTGGCTTATTCTTTGAAGGAATTCCGTTCTTCCACACAATCACGGCGAAATTAGGCCACGAAGTGGAATTTGCTGATTTCTTCAGAAATTTACATCCCAAAGAAGGTACGCCACTTTGGCCATTATTATTCGTCACCATCGCTTGTGGCGCTATTTCGGGTTTCCACGCAACACAATCGCCATTAATGGCTCGTTGTACTGAAAATGAAAGAGAAGGGCGTTTTATTTTCTACGGTGCGATGATCGGCGAAGGAGTTATTGCATTAATTTGGTGTATGGTTGGTTTAAGTTTCTACGATGACCAAGCTTCATTTATGGAAGCCTTAAAAGGTACTCCATCTAAAGTAGTTTATGATTCTGCTATCGGTATGCTCGGTTTATTCGGTGGTATTTTAGCGGTGCTAGGTGTGGTGGTGTTACCAATCACTTCAGGCGATACAGCTTTCCGTGCAGCACGTTTATTGATTGCAGATTATTTAAAAATCGATCAACGTAATATCGCAAAACGTTTAAGTATTGCCATTCCATTATTTGCTATCGGCTATTGGGTATCCACCGTTGATTTCCAAGTATTGTGGCGTTACTTCGGTTGGGCAAACCAGACCACCGCAATGGTAATGTTATGGACGGCATCGGCTTATTTATTCCGTCATCAAAAATTCCACTGGATCACCACAATTCCAGCAATTTTTATGACGATGGTATGTATGAGCTACATTGCTAACGCGCCAATTGGTTTCAATTTATCTTATGATGTGTCATTGTGGGTTGGTATTGTAACCACAGTGGTGGCGGTGATTGCATTTTTCACCCTATTAAAACCAATGACGCCAGAAGAACAAAATAATGATTAATTAGCATTTAAGATTTGATTAAGGACAGGTTTATACCTGTCCTTTTTTGTGCTTATAAAACCTGATTTGCAGAGCGCCTGCTATTTGCAAAATATAAGAATTGATAACTCGTATATTAATTGCTTGCATAATGAGCGCTCAAAATATAGAATTGCATGAAAGTGGAGAAAAGTGGTGAATTGTGGGAAATTTTTACAAATTCCCAGCTAAAATTGACCGCACTTGTTAAGAAATCTCATTTAGGATAAACGAATGTTTCGTGGAGCTTCAGCGGTAAATTTAGATGCGAAAGGTCGCTTAGCGATCCCAACGCGCTATCGCCCAGAGATCCTTGAACAGCACCAAGGTGCGATGGTATGCACGGTAGATGCCCGCCAATCTTGCTTGTTGCTTTATCCTTTAAAAGAATGGGAACAAATAGAACAAAAACTTTTAGGGCTTTCAAGCCTAGATCCTGTCCAAAGTGCGTTAAAACGCGTGATGATGGGGTATGCAACCGAATGCGAATTAGATAATTCAGGTCGCATTTTGTTAAGTCAGCCATTACGCCAACATGCCAAATTAGAAAAAAGTATTATGTTGGTGGGGCAATTAAACAAATTTGAAATTTGGTCTGAAGCAGAATGGAATGCTCAGATCGAACAAGACATTGCGCGGGGCGTGAAAGGCGAATTCGCGGAGTCTGAAGCATTAAAAACGCTGTCACTATAACTTTCAAAATATAAGAACAGCGGCATTAGCCACTAGCATAATGCTAGGTGTAAAAAAGATAAACGGCGAGCAATCGCCGTATTATCTCTCCTTTAGAGCGACTGAGTAAGCTCTCCATTGTGGATTTTTATTTTATTCGGTTATTAATATGAACGAGCAACATCTCTTTTCACATCCAGAACACATCACGGTGCTACTTCACGAAGCAGTGAATGGCTTGGCATTGGTGAATGGGCGTGAAAATGGTATTTACATAGATGGTACTTTTGGGCGTGGGGGACATTCTCGTTTAATCCTTTCTCAACTTGGCGAACAAGGTCGTTTAATCGGCATTGACCGCGATCCTCGTGCTATTGCAGAAGCACAAACTATTCAAGATCCTCGATTTCATATTGAACATAATAGCTTTTCTCACCTGCCTGAAATTTGTGAAAAACTCGGTCTTACGGGAAAAATTGACGGTATTTTATTAGATCTTGGCGTATCTTCCCCGCAGCTTGATGATGCTGAACGTGGTTTTAGTTTTATGAAAGATGGCCCGTTAGATATGCGTATGGATACCACCAAAGGGCAATCTGCAGCGGAATGGTTGGCGCAAGTTTCAATTGATGATCTGGCTTGGGTGCTGAAAACCTTTGGTGAAGAACGTTTCGCAAAACGTATTGCCACAGCGATTGTAAATTACAACAAAAGTGCGGTGGAAAAAAACGAAGAAATAATTAACCGCACTTTGCAGCTTGCGGAAATTATTGCAAATGCTGTGCCATTTAAGGATAAACACAAACACCCCGCCACACGTTCATTTCAGGCGATTCGTATTTTTATCAATGCTGAATTAGAAGAATTGGAAAGCGTTTTAAACTCAGCATTAAGTGTGCTTGCACCGCAGGGGCGTTTATCCATTATTAGTTTCCATTCTTTAGAAGATCGTATGGTGAAACACTTTATGCGCAAGCAGAGCAAAGGTGAAAATCTGCCAAAAGGGCTGCCATTGCGTGAAGATCAAATTAACCGAAATTGCACCTTGAAAACCATAGGCAAAGCGATTCAAGCGAGTGATGCGGAAGTCGCAGCCAATCCACGTTCTCGTAGTGCCGTATTAAGAATTGCGGAGAAATTATAATGGCAGAACCTTTATCAAATAGCGAACGTTATCCATTGCAATATGTGCTGTTGCAAGATTTATTTGAATTAAATAAAACGGTCATCGCCTTAATTTTATGCATTGCAGTCACCGCAGTGAGCACCGTTTGGGTGACGCACCAAACACGCCTTCTAGTGGCAGAAAAAGGCGAATTAGTGTTTGAAAAACAAGCGCTAGAAAATGAATATGTGAATTTAAAATTAGAAGAAACAACATTAAGTGATAATACGCGTATTGAAGCGATTGCCACAGTAAAACTGGGTATGTCGCGTGTGAAACCTGAACAAGAAGTGGTGATTTTAGAATAAGGATTATGGTTAAATTTAATACAGCACGTAATCAAGCTAAACCAAAGAAACCAGCGAAAAAGCCTGCAATGGCAGCTGCTGGTGGAGTGAAGCTGAATAAACCCAAAGTAACCTACGAAAACAGCTTTTTAAAAGGGCGTTATCGTTGGGCGATGTCTTTTGTGTTCTTGGGCTTATTTGCCTTGGTTGCGCGCGCGGCTTATATACAAATCGTAAACGTTGAAGAATTAACGAATGAAGCCGATAAACGTTCATTACGTGTGCAAGAGATCAAATCGCCACGCGGCTCTATTTTAGATCGTAATGGACAAATGTTATCCATTAGCGTGCCAATGTTCCAATTAAAAGTGGATCCCAAAGTAATCATTGAAGATGGTGGAGTCGCAAAAAATCGCGAAAAATGGAAAGCCTTAGCGGATGTCTTAGGCATGTCTTACAAAGATTTAGCTTCAAAAATTGAAAGCAAACCTAAATTGCGTGAAATTGTCATTGCCCGTCAAGTGTCAGAGCAAATCAAAAATTATGCACGCGATTTAAAACTGCCAACGATGATCATTTCTAATGACTACCGCCGTTTTTATCCGAGAGCAGAAGAAACCGCACAATTATTAGGTTTTACGGATATAGACAATAACGGCATTGAAGGCATTGAAAAAAGTTTTAATTCTTTACTCGTGGGCAAATCGGGTTCGCGCACCTATCGTAAAGATAAATATGGCAATATTGTTGAAGACATTGCCGATGTTAAAAAATACGAAGCGCATAATGTTATGCTGAGTATTGATAAAGAATTGCAATCAATGGTGTACCGAGAAATCAAAAAGGCGGTGTCAGACAACAATGCGACTTCAGGCACTGCCGTGTTAGTGGATATTCGCACTGGCGAGATTCTTGCTATGGCTAATGCGCCGTCTTATAACCCAAATAAACGTTCTGGCGTATTGAAAGATTTTATGCGTAACCGAGCGGTAACCGATACTTTCGAGCCGGGTTCTACGGTAAAACCTTTCGTTGTTTTGACCGCACTTCAGCGTAAAGCCGTGCGTCGTGATGAAATTATTAACACCGGTCCATTAGTATTAACGGGCAAAGAGATTAGAGATGTGGCGCCCCGTAACCAACAAACCCTTGATGAGATTTTAGAAAACTCATCAAACCGTGGTGTGAGCCGTCTTGCCTTGCGCATGCCCCCTTCAGCCTTGATGGAAACTTATCAAGCGGCGGGCTTAGGTAAATCCACCGATCTAGGATTGGGTGGTGAACAAATGGGGTTCCTTAATGCAAACCGTAAACGTTGGTCAGATATTGAACGTGCAAACGTTTCATTTGGTTATGGTATCAATGCTACCCCAGTGCAAATTGCACGCGCTTACATGACATTAGGCAGCTTTGGAATTTACCGTCCATTATCTATCACCAAAGTGGATCCGCCAGTAATTGGAAGTCGCGTATTTTCGGAGAAAATCACCCGAGATGTGGTGAATATGATGGAAAAAGTGGCGATTAAGAATAAACGTGCAATGGTCGATGGCTATCGTGTGGCGATTAAAACAGGTACCGCGAAAAAAATTGAGAACGGACGCTATGTGGACAAATATATGGCGTACACCGCAGGGATTGCGCCAGTTACCGATCCACGCTTTGCTCTAGTGATTTTAATTGATGATCCAAAAGCGGGACAATATTATGGTGGTGCTGTTTCAGCGCCTGTGTTCTCCAGCATTATGGGGGCAGCTTTGCGAGCCTATAACATTACCCCAGATGCAGCGCCGAGCGAACAAAATCAAAAAACAACTAAACGGATAGTGCGCCTCAGTGATCAGTCAACGGAACGCCAAACGAATTAGAGAAAAATATGAAAAATTTGACCGCACTTTTAGGGCATAACCTGCCCCAACTTGACGACATCATTTTTAATCAAATGACCTTAGACAGCCGTTTGGTAACACGCGGCTGTCTTTTCGTTGCGATAAAAGGCCATGCCGTGGACGGGCGCAAATTTATTGCTAATGCGATTGAGCAAGGCGCAGCGGCGGTTTTGGCAGAATGTGATGATGTGAGTGAGCATTTGCAGGTTCACTGGCAACAAAATACGCCTGTGATTTCTTATTTTGCATTGCCTGAACATTTGTCAGAAATTGCGGATATTTTTTATGACAAGCCTTCACAACGCTTAACTTTAGTCGGCGTAACTGGCACGAATGGCAAAACAACGGTGGCGCAATTACTTGCCCAATGGACACAAATTTTAGGCAAAACACCCGCTGTAATGGGTACAATTGGCAACGGTTTATTGGGGCGCGTACAGCCCGCTGCAAACACCACGGGCTCAGCGATTGAAGTGCAATCTTCTTTGGCAAACTTTGTGGAACAAGGTGCTGATTTTGCTGCGATTGAAGTGTCATCGCACGGTTTGGTTCAAAAACGCATCGAAGCCTTGCATTTTGCCGCGGCATTATTCACCAATTTAAGCCGTGATCATTTAGATTATCACGGCACTATGGAACAGTACGCCAAAGCGAAAAAGCGCCTATTCACCGAGTTAGCCAGCCAACATAAAATTATCAATGCAGATGACGCAGTGGGCGCGCAATGGCTGGCAGAAATGCCTGATGCCGTAGCGGTGAGTTGCAACCCAGATTATCAACCGCGTCAAAAA
Organism: Alitibacter langaaensis DSM 22999; assembly: GCF_003096995.1. Classification (GTDB taxonomy): domain Bacteria; phylum Pseudomonadota; class Gammaproteobacteria; order Enterobacterales; family Pasteurellaceae; genus Exercitatus; species Exercitatus langaaensis. The sequence goes on from NZ_QENU01000001.1 coordinate 96,420, forward strand.
TCTTGGCTAAAATTGACCGCACTTTCTTACACAAATAAAGGCAGCAATATTGAATTTTCCTCAAGCTGGGGAAATGGCGCGCTTGAAAGCCGTTTAATCGGCGCATTTAACGTGAGTAATTTGCTGATTGTATTGGCAACCTTGCTTGCTTTAGGCTATCCATTAGCACAATTGACCGCAACGGTTTCACGGCTCAATGGCGTGTGCGGGCGTATGGAAATGATCAGCGCAGAAAATAAACCCACAGTTATCGTGGATTATGCGCATACACCCGATGCTTTAGAAAAAGCCTTGCAGGCGGCGCGTATTCATTGTCACGGCAAACTATGGTGCATTTTCGGTTGCGGTGGCGATCGTGATAAGGGTAAACGGCCGATGATGGCAGAAATCGCTGAGAATATGGCAGATCAAGTAATCGTCACAGACGATAATCCGCGCACGGAAGATGCCGCGCAAATCTTTGCAGATATCCAAACTGGTTTTAAACAGCCTGATTGCGTACAGATGATCCATAAACGCGAGCAAGCCATTCAAACGGCGATTCAAAGTGCAGACAAAAAAGACATTATTTTAATTGCCGGCAAAGGGCATGAAGATTATCAAATTATTGGCGTGGAAAAACAGCATTTTTCAGATCAAGAAACAGCTAAAAAATATTTGGCTTAGTGAGCGGTGAAAGCCTTACAAGCGAGTAATTTGGGCTTTACAAAACAGATGACAGATCGTCAATTCAACATATTGAACGAGTGCAATTTAAGAGATAATAAATGATTAAACTCACAACAAAAAAACTTGCCGAAATTCTCAATGGTAAATTAATCGGCGATGAAAATACTTATGTAGAAACGGTGAGTACGGATACACGTCAAGCTGCGCTTAATGGTCTATTTTTTGCCTTAAAAGGCGAGCATTTTGATGCCCATGATTATTTAGCCGATGCGGTTGCGCAAGGCTGCGTGGCAGTGGTGGTTGAACGTGTCACGGAGATTAACGTTGCGCAAATTGTGGTGGAAAATACTCGCCTTGCTTTAGGCAAACTGGGCGCATGGCTAAAAGCGGAAATTAATCCGAAAACCGTAGCAATGACAGGCTCTTCTGGCAAAACTACCGTGAAAGAAATGACGGCAGCAATTTTGCAGCAAAGTGCGGTCAATTCTGACGCAGTTTTGTTCACTAATGGCAATTTTAATAATGATATTGGCGTGCCTTTGACGTTATTGCGTCTTGAGCCGAAACATCAATTTGCCGTCATTGAACTAGGCGCGAATCATCAAGGCGAAATTGACTATACCACCAAATTAGTCTGCCCTGACGTGGCTTTAGTGAATAATGTCGCTCCCGCCCATTTAGAAGGATTTGGCTCGATTGAAGGCGTGGCGCAAGCGAAAGGCGAGATTTATCGCGGCTTGCCTGCCGATGGTGTGGCGGTAATGAATTTGGATTGTTGTTACCCTGAACTTTGGGCAAAAGAAATTGGCACTCGCCAAGTGCGGTCATTTTCAGCCACAAATTCGCAAGCGGATTTTTGGGCAGAAAATGTGCGTTTAACTGAAACAGGCTCGCGCTTTGTATTGCACAGCCCTGCGGGTTCCGTGGAAATTAACCTGCCTTATCTTGGCTCGCATAATGTGAGCAATGCCTTAGCCGCAACGTCACTTACGATGAATGTTGGGGCAACGCTGGCGCAAGTGAAAGCTGGGTTAGAGCAACGTGCTCAAGTTAAAGGGCGTTTGTTCCCAATTCAAGTGAATGACAATTTACTTTTATTAGATGACACCTACAATGCCAATGTAGATTCCTTGAAATCTGCCATTGATGTATTAAAAAATTATGACGCTTTTCGCATTTTAGCGGTTGGCGATATGGCAGAATTAGGCGACAATACGGCACTTTGTCATCAACAAGTGGCAGATCACGCAAAAGCCGCAGATTTAGATTGTATTGCGAGCTTTGGGCAGTTTTCAGCAGTGATTAGCCAAGGCAATCACTTTACGGATAAACAAAAAATGTCCGCATTTTTGACCGCACTTATTGAAGAAAAAATGAAAGAGAATCAACGTGTTGTCTTGTTAGCCAAAGGCTCTCGTAGCCAAAAAATGGAACAAGTCATCGAATTGATTAAAACACATTTTAAAGGATAATTATTATGTTAGTTTGGCTCGCCTCAGTTTTAGAGCAATATTTCACTAGTTTCCATGTGATTTCATATCTCACGGTGCGCGCAGTATTGGCGTTAATGACCGCGTTATTGTTATCACTTTGGATTGGTCCAAAAATGATCAAACGTTTGCAGATTTTTAAATTTGGTCAAGAAGTCCGCAATGATGGCCCTGAAAGCCATTTCCAAAAACGTGGTACGCCAACAATGGGCGGTATTATGATTTTGGCGACAATCACAATCAGCACCTTGCTTTGGAGCGATTTATCTAATCCCTATATTTGGTTTAGCCTGTTGGTATTACTTGGCTATGGCGCGGTGGGTTTTGTCGATGATTATCGCAAAATTAAATATAAAAATACCGATGGTTTAATCGCTCGCTGGAAATATTTTTGGTTATCCGTGATCGCGTTAATCGCAGTAGTGGGAATGTACGCCGTGGGCAAAGACACTGATGCAACACGCTTGGTGGTGCCATTCTTCAAAGAAATTATGCCGCAACTTGGCTTGTTCTATATTGTGCTTGCCTATTTTGTGATTGTTGGCACCAGTAACGCCGTGAATTTAACGGATGGTTTAGATGGTTTAGCCATTATGCCAACCGTATTTGTGGCAAGTGCTTTCGGGATAATCGCGTGGGCAACGGGCAATGTAGAAATCTCAAAATACCTTTATATTCCTTATATTAGTTTTACTTCTGAGCTAGTGATTTTCTGTACCGCGATTGTTGGCGCTGGCTTAGGTTTTCTTTGGTTTAACACCTATCCAGCTCAAGTATTTATGGGCGATGTTGGCTCGCTAGCATTGGGCGGCGCATTAGGCACGCTAGCCGTATTGGTTCGCCAAGAATTCTTGTTAGTCATTATGGGTGGTGTGTTTGTCATGGAAACTGTTTCCGTGATTTTGCAAGTGGGCTCATACAAATTACGCAAAAAGCGCATTTTCCGAATGGCACCAATTCATCATCACTACGAACTCAAAGGTTGGCCTGAGCCACGGGTGATCATCCGCTTCTGGATTATTTCCTTAATGTTGGTTTTATTTGGATTGATCACATTAAAATTACGCTAACAATGGCATTGGGGGCGCTTGTCGAACCCAAAGCCTTTTATCATATCTGAAGGTTTAAAATGGCAGATTACAAAAATAAAAATATCGTTGTTATTGGCTTGGGCAAAACGGGCTTATCTGTTGTTGATTTTCTTGTTAAAAAACAAGCAAATGTAAAAGTCATTGATACAAGGGCAAACCCCGCAGGTGCAGAGCATTTAGATAAAAATATTCCATTGCATACTGGCAATTTAAACCAAGAATGGTTGAACGCTGCAGATATGATTGTTATCAGCCCGGGATTAGCCGTAAAAACTTCTGAAATTCAGACCGCACTTTCTCATGGCGTTGAAGTTGTAGGGGATATTGAGCTCTTTGTTCGCGAAGCAAATGAACAAGGCAAACCTGTGGTTGCGATTACTGGCTCAAACGGCAAAAGCACGGTCACCACGCTGACTGCAGAAATGGCGAAAGCACAAGGTTTGCGCGTTGGTATGGGCGGAAATATTGGTATTCCTGCCTTATCTTTATTAAATGATGATTATGATTTATATGTGCTTGAGCTTTCTAGTTTTCAATTAGAAACCACTTACAGTTTAAAAGCCGCAGTAGCGACTGTGTTAAATGTGACGGAAGATCACATGAATCGTTATGTAGATTTAGAAGATTACCGCCAAGCTAAATTGAGAATTTATTTGAATGCCAAAACAGCTATTGTGAATGCAGAAGATGCGTTGACAACAGAAGATGGCAAGCAAAGTGCGGAAACGCAATTGAGTTTTGCTGAGCATAATGCGGATTACTGGCTGAAAACAGAGAACGGTAAACAGTATTTAATGGCAAAACAAGAAATGATTTTGCCTTGCGATGCGCTATTGCTTTCAGGGCGCCATAATTATATGAATGCCTTGGCGTCTATTGCCTTAGCGCAGGCGGTGGGTGTAAAAACGCCTGCCATTCAGACCGCACTTAAAGGCTTTGGTGGCTTAGATCATCGCTTTCAAGTGGTGCATATCGCCAATGGCGTGCGCTGGGTAAACGACAGCAAAGCAACTAACGTGGGAAGTACGGTAGCTGCATTAACAGGGTTGCAATTAGAGGGGCGTTTACATTTGTTATTAGGCGGCGATGGAAAAGGCGCTGATTTTACAGAGCTTGCATCGCTGATCAATAAACCTGAAATTTTTTGTTATTGCTTTGGGCAAGATGGCGCAGCATTGGCAAAATTATCTAGTCAAAGCCAACTGTTTGAAACAATGGAACAAGCAATGAGTGCATTGCGCCCGCAGTTGAAATCAGGCGATATGGTGCTATTGTCGCCAGCTTGTGCAAGTCTTGATCAGTTTACATCGTTTGAAAAGCGCGGTGAAGAATTTACGCGTTTAGCTAAATTAGGATAAATAATGCAGTTTCTCGAGGAATTTAAACAAAGTTGGAGTCGATGGACAACTGTCACGCCAACCAATTTACTTTATGACCGTTGGCTCTTTTGGCTATACGTCATTTTATTGTTTATTGGTTTTATTATGGTTACATCGGCATCTATTCCCGTAGGCACTCGTTTATATAATGATCCGTTCTATTTTGCCACGCGTGATGCTGTGTATGTGGTTTTATCTTTCATTGTGCTGTACTTTTTTCTCAAAATTCCAATGGAAAAATGGGAAAAACATCATAGATGGGTATTTGGGTTAGCCTTACTATTTCTAGCTTTAATTTGGCTTCCTGGCATTGGAAAATCGATCAATGGTGCTCGTCGTTGGATTCCTATGGTGCTTTTTAATTTTCAGCCCGCAGAATTTGCAAAATTTGCCTTAATTTGTTTCTTATCAGGCTATTTTACACGCCATTATGATGAAGTGCGCTCAAAAAAATTGAGTGCATTTAAGCCGCTTACGGTTATGGGAGTTTTAGGAGTCCTTTTAATTGTACAACCCGATTTAGGGAGTACTATTGTATTATTTGTAATCACCTTTGGCTTATTATTCTTAACTGGTGCGCACATTATGCAATTCTTCGGATTGGTTTGTGTTGGCGCTTTCTTATTTGTGGTGTTGGTTTTGAACTCTGCATATCGACTGAAGCGTATCACCGGCTTTATGGATCCGTTCAAAGACCCTTATGGCACAGGTTTCCAGCTTTCTAACTCGTTAATGGCGTTTGGGCGAGGTGAATTTACAGGCGAGGGCTTAGGCAACTCTATTCAAAAACTAGAATATTTACCCGAAGCGCATACAGACTTTGTTATGGCGGTGATTGGCGAAGAGTTTGGCTTTTTAGGCATTCTTATCATGGTGTTCTTGCTGGGCGCATTGGTGTTGCGTGCGATGAAAATTGGACGTGAAAGTTTGCTATTAAAACAACGCTTTAAAGGATTCTTCGCCTTTGGCATTAGTTTTTGGATTATTTTCCAAGGATTCGTCAATTTGGGTATGGCGTTAGGTTTATTACCGACCAAAGGGTTGACATTCCCCTTAGTGAGCTATGGTGGCTCTAGCTTGGTGATTATGACCATTAGTATTGCCGTCTTATTGCGAATTGACCATGAAAATCGCTTAAGCCGAGGCGGACAAGCGCGTTTGCGTGATGATTAATGAAAGAAAAATAAGAGTAATCAATGAGTAAAAAATTATTAGTAATGGCAGGCGGCACTGGTGGGCACGTGTTCCCTGCTATTGCCGTATCTCAATACTTACAGAAACAAGGTTGGGAAATCCAATGGTTGGGCACGGCAGATCGTATGGAAGCGCAATTAGTGCCTAAACACGGCATCAAAATTAATTTTATTCAAATTTCGGGCTTGCGTGGCAAAGGCATTGTCGCGTTGCTAAAAGCACCTTTTGCTATTTTTCGCGCCGTTTTGCAAGCGAAGAAAATTATTCAGCAATATCAGCCTAACGCCGTGCTGGGTATGGGCGGATATGTGTCTGGGCCAGGCGGTATTGCCGCTAAATTATGCGGTGTGCCTGTGATTTTACATGAACAAAATGCCGTTGCTGGGTTAACCAATGTTTGGTTATCAAAAATTGCCAAGCGGACTTTACAAGCATTTCCAACGGCGTTTGCTGATGCAGAAGTGGTCGGCAATCCTGTGCGTGCTGATTTATTTCAGATTCCCGCACCAGAACAACGCTTTGCTGAACGCTCAGGTAAATTGCGTATTTTGATCGTCGGGGGCAGCCAAGGGGCGCGTGTATTAAACCAAAATGTTCCTAAAATGGTGGCGAAATTATTAGACAAATTGGAAGTCTGTCATCAAGTTGGTGCGGGTTCGGTGGAAAGTGTTAGCACACTTTATCGTGATCTTGGCATGAATGTAGAGGCTGAAAGTGCGGTCAAAATTACGGAATTTATTGATGACATGGCTCAGGCTTATGCATGGGCAGATTTAGTTATTTGCCGTTCTGGCGCCTTAACAGTCTGCGAACTCGCGGCGGTAGGCACACCGGCTATTTTTGTGCCGTTCCAACATAAAGATCGTCAGCAATATTTAAACGCTACTTATCTTGCTGATGCAGGGGCTGCAAAAATTATTGAACAGTCTGAACTTACCCCCGAAATTTTGGTAAACTTAGTGGCTGATTTGGATCGCGAAAAATTATTACAAATGGCGGTGAAAGCAAAAGCGATGTCCGCGCCACTGTCTGCGCAACGTGTCGCAGAAGTGATTATGGAAAATGCGAAATAAATATTGAAAATTTTGACCGCACTTTGACTGTACTTTGCTGGCATTCGATAAGCCAAGTGATTGTCTTAGTAGCTAAACTTTAACCCATTAATAGGTTATTCGAGAATAAAATGAAAGAGAAACGTGAAAAAATCCGAGAAACTGTGCCAAGTATGCGCCGAATTAAGCAAATTCACTTTGTCGGCATTGGTGGCGCAGGCATGAGCGGAATTGCAGAAGTATTATTAAACGAAGGATATGTAGTTACGGGTTCTGATATTGCTGAAAATGCGGTAACGGAACGATTGCGTTCGCTTGGTGCGCAAATTTTTATTGGGCATTCAGCTGAAAATGTTGAGAATGCCAGTGTTGCTGTGCTTTCCAGTGCGATTAAAGCGGATAATGTCGAAGTGGTCGCTGCTCATGAAAAACGAATCCCGGTGATTCAACGTGCGCAAATGCTAGCAGAATTAATGCGTTTCCGTCATGGCATCGCCATCGCAGGAACTCACGGCAAAACCACGACAACGGCAATGATTTCTATGATTTATACTCAAGCAGGCTTAGATCCGACTTTTGTGAATGGTGGTTTAGTCAAATCTGCTGGAACGAACGCCTATTTGGGCGCAAGCCGTTATTTTATTGCGGAAGCTGATGAAAGTGATGCATCGTTTTTGCATTTGCAACCGATGGTATCTGTGGTAACCAATATGGAACCTGACCATATGGATACTTATCACGGTGATTTTGATGAAATGAAGCGCACTTATGTGAATTTCTTGCATAACTTGCCATTCTATGGTTTGGCGGTTATGTGTGCAGACGATCCCGTGTTAATGGAGCTTGTGCCACAAGTTGGGCGTCAAGTGATTACCTATGGTTTTAGCGAACAGGCTGATTATCGTATTGAAAATTATGAACAAACTGGTTTTCAAGGGCATTATGATGTGATAACCCCAACGGGCGAACGGATTAATGTGCTATTAAATGTGCCTGGTAAACACAATGCATTGAATGCCACAGCAGCTTTAGCGGTGGCGAAAGAAGAAGGCATCGAAAATGCGCCAATTTTGACCGCACTTGCGGATTTCCAAGGAGCAGGTCGCCGCTTCGATCAGTTAGGCGAGTTTATCCGTCCGAATGGCAAAGTGATGCTAGTCGATGATTATGGACATCATCCAACGGAAGTGGGCGTAACCATTCAAGCCGCACGTTCTGGCTGGGAAAACAAGCGTGTGGTGATGGTGTTCCAACCGCACCGCTATTCACGCACTCGTGATTTGTTTGATGATTTTGTACAGGTGCTATCACAAGTAGATGTGCTGATTTTATTAGACGTGTATGCCGCAGGTGAAACGCCGATTGTTGGCGCAGGTAGTCGCTCTTTAGCACGTTCAATTCGCGCATTAGGCAAAGTTGATCCTATTTTTGTCGCAGATCATACCCAGTTGCCTGAAATTATGGATCAAGTGTTGCAAGATGGCGATTTGGTTTTAGCCCAAGGTGCTGGCAACGTGAGCCGTTTATCGCGCAATCTTGTGGAGTTGTGGACAAAAGAATAGAAATTGAACACGTATTTTGAATATGTGTTGGCATAAATATTGGCGTAATGCATACGCCTAGATAGAGAAGAACAAAAATAATGAAACCCTTAAAACAACAAAAAATTGCCGTGTTATTAGGTGGCAGCTCAGCCGAACGAGAAATCTCTTTAAATTCAGGGGCTGCGGTCTTAGAGGCTTTGCGTAAACAAGGCTATGACGTACACCCGATTGATCCCAAAGAAACCCCAGTGGCGAACTTAAAATTAGACGGATTTGACCGCGCTTTTAACATTCTGCATGGGCGGGGTGGCGAAGATGGCGTGGTGCAAGGCGTATTAGAACAAATTGGCTTGCCGTACACGGGTTGTGGGGTGATGACATCTGCACTAACGATGGACAAAATGCGTACTAAAATGTTGTGGAAAGGCTTTGGTTTGCCGATTGCGGATATGGAAATTGTGACAAAAACGACCGCACTTGATTTAGATCCCCAAGCCGTGGTTGCGCGTTTAGGCTTGCCGCTAATGGTGAAACCATCGCGCGAAGGGTCTAGTGTTGGTTTAACTAAAGTGAATAAAACGGAAGAGCTGCAACGTGCAGTAGAATTAGCCTTAGAGCATGATGATACGGTATTAATTGAAGAATGGTTAGCTGGCGATGAACTCACCGTGCCTGTGCTAGGCGGCGAAGTATTGCCAGCGATACAAATTATTCCAGATGGCGAATTTTATGATTACAACGCCAAATATATTTCTGATAATACGCAATATCTCTGCCCAATGCCAATGAGCGCTGAACGTTGGGAAGAACTAAAAAAATTAGTGAAAACCGCCTATGAAGTCGTGGGGTGTCGTGGGTGGAGCCGCATTGATGTGATGACAGACAGCCAAGGCAATTTCCGTTTAGTGGAAGTAAATACTACCCCAGGTATGACGAGCCATAGCCTGTTCCCTAAATCGGCAGCAACGGTAGGTTATTCTTTCGAGCAATTAGTTGAAAAAATCTTGGAGTTAAGTGTTTAATGGCGGTAATTAAACGCAATCATTCACAGAAAAAAGCGAAGTTGCCAGATTTTAACGCAAAGAGCTTAATACAAATTAAGCCATTACTTGTGTTATTATGCGTGGGCTTGCTTTATTTTACCTATGTGAATTGGCAATCGTGGTTAGAAAAGTTGGATGATAAGCCAATTAGCGCCTTTGCCTTGCTTGGCTCACCCACTTATACCACCAATGCCGATGTGCGAGATATGATTGTAAAAATGGGCGAGCTCAAAGGTTTCTTCGGGCAAGATGTGGATGTAGTGCGCGAGCAGATTCAGTCTTTGCCTTGGATTAAAGGGGCTGTGGTGCGTAAAATTTGGCCTGATCGTCTAAGTATTTTGGTTTCAGAATATCAGCCCATCGCTTATTGGAATGGCGACCAGTTTTTATCGAGTGACGGTGTCGTCTTTAAATTGCCGATAGAAAAATTAAAAGAAACCAATATGCCTCGTTTATTTGGTCCCGACTATAAAAGTGCCGAGGTCTTAGATGCGTGGTATAAGATTTTTAATGAGCTAAAAAATAAGAATTTGACGCTAAAATCAGTGTCAATTGATGATCGTGGTTCGTGGGAAATTACCTTAGATAACGATATTTTATTAAAATTAGGACGCGGTGAATGGGAAACAAAAATTGATCATTTTGTCACTATTTACCCACAGATTGAAATCCCAGAGAATAAGCGTATAGCCTATGTGGATCTACGCTATAAAGTGGGTGGTTCAGTTGCTTTTACAGATAAATAAGAATAATTAAATTAACGGTGATAAACAAAATGGCAAAAATGGTGGAATCAAAAACGATTGTTGGCTTAGAAGTGGGTACTTCTAAGGTTGTGGCGGTTGTCGGTGAAGTATTGCCTGATGGTGTGGTAAATGTGATGGGCTTTGGCAGCAGCCCTTCCAAAGGGATTGATAAAGGCAATATTACTGATCTTGCCGCTGTGGTGAATTCAATTCAACGTGCTATTGAAAATGCAGAATCTGTTGCCGACTGTCAAATTGTGTCGGTCACTCTCGCAATTACAGGTGAACATATCCATAGCATTAACGAAAGTGGCTTTGTGCCTATTGCCAGTGGTGAAGTTACACAAGATGAAATTGATTCCGCTATGCACACGGCAAGTTCTGTAAAACTGCCAGAAGGTTTGAATTTATTACATGTGATTCCACAAGAATTTGCCGTAGATAAACAACAAAATATTAAAAGCCCTCTTGGTTTGCAAGGTGTCCGCTTAAAAGCGCAAGCACATTTAATCGGTTGCCATCAATCGTGGCTAAATAATTTACAAAAAGCAGTTGAAAGCTGCGGTTTAAAAGTGGATCAAGTGGTATTTTCTGGCTTGGCATCAACCTATTCTGTATTAACCGAAGATGAAAAAGATCTTGGTGTGTGTATGATTGATTTTGGCGGTGGCTCAATGGATATCATGGTGTACACAAATGGCGCATTACGTTACAGCAAAGTCGTGCCTTATGGTGGTAATGATATTACTGATTATGTTGCACAAAGCTTGACAACATCTCGAACTGAGGCAGAAAGTATCAAGATTAAATACGGAAGTGCGGTCAATCCTAGCGAAGAATTTGCGGAACATTTTGCGAAGAAAAAGGTCGAAGTAGCAGGCTTAGGCGGAACGTCACCACGTACTTTCACTAAAAAACAAATTATGGAAGTGACATCAAAATGTTATGGTGATCTGTTACGCGTTGTTCAACATGAACTGGTGAACTTACGCAATGAGTTAACCGCAAAAGGAATTAAAAATGATTTAATTGCGGGAGTGGTATTAACTGGCGGCGGTGCACAAATGGAAGATATTGCGAAATGTGCAACAGAAATCTTTGAATCTCACGTGCGAGTTGGCAATCCGTTGAATATTAATGGGTTAACGGATTATGTGAATAAACCACAATATGCAACAGTATTAGGTTTATTACAATATAGCTACCATAATGAAGAAGAAAATACACCATTATTAACACAAATAGCCAATGGAGAAGGCACTTGGGGTAAAATTTTGGGCAAAGTTAAAAAAATTGCTAATAAAGTGCGGTCAGAATTTTGATAATTTTTGATTTTTCATCTACAATAGAAAGAATTTAAGAATAATTTAGTGTTAGGTCAGCTAACATCAATGGAGAATATAAATGTTTGAACCTGTACAATATGATTTTGATGATGAAGTTGGTCGCACGCTGATTAAAGTAGTTGGCGTTGGCGGCGGCGGCGGTAATGCTGTCAACTATATGGTTGACCAAATGCAACAACAAGGTGCTGAATTAGTCGGCATTGATTCATTAGCAAATGATGAACACGGCGAAATCATTTTCTACGCAGTGAATACGGATGCTCAAGCATTGCGTAAAAGTAAAGTGCAACAAACTTTACAAATCGGCGCAGAAGTGACACGTGGTTTAGGTGCAGGTGCAAATCCTAATGTAGGGCAAAAAGCAGCGGAAGAAGATCGTGATGCCATTCGTTCAATGTTAGAAGGCGCAAACATGGTCTTTATTGCAACAGGTATGGGCGGCGGCACAGGTACAGGGGCTGCGCCAATTGTTGCACAAGTTGCAAAAGAATTAAATATTCTCACCGTTGCTGTCGTAACTAAACCTTTCTCATTTGAAGGTAAAAAACGTATGTCTTTTGCAGAGCAAGGGATTAAAGCGTTATCACAATATGTTGATTCATTAATTGTGATCCCAAATGATAAACTGAAGAAAGTTTTACCAAAAGGTGCATCATTAATTGATGCATTTGCAGCGGTAAATAATGTATTACGCAATGCTGTAACGGGTATTTCAGATATGATTACCACCCCTGGCATGATCAATGTGGACTTTGCCGATGTGCGTACAGTAATGTCTGAAATGGGACGTGCAATGATGGGAACTGGTATTGCGCAAGGCGATACAGATGACGGTCGTGCAGAAAAAGCGGCAAATGAAGCCGTTGCTAGCCCATTATTAGAAGATGTGGATTTAAGTGGTGCTCGAGGCGTTATCGTTAATATTTTATCTGGTTTAGATTTAAGTTTAGATGAATATGAAATTATCGGTAATACGATTAAATCTTTTGCATCAGAAGAAGCAACAGTAGTTGTTGGTACCAGTTTGAACCCAGAAATGCAAGGTGAAATTCGTGTAACATTAGTGGCTACGGGCATTGGTGCAAATGAAGAATTAGCGCCATTGTCACCAGTTAATCGCGTGCCAACTCAACCAGTTCAGCAAGCTGGTGTACAACAAGCTGCACCTGCACAAGCAGAGCCTCAACAACCAGCACGCCCTACATCGTTAAGTGGTAGTAGCAGTGATTTATTTAAACCTGACTTTCTACGTCAATATAATAAATAATCATCATTCATAATCTGAATGGTTATGTAAGAGAAATAGAATGATTAAACAAAGAACATTAAAACAGAGTATTAAAGTAACTGGCGTTGGTTTACACAGCGGCAATAAAGTCACTTTAAATTTACGTCCTGCAGCAGCAAATACTGGTGTAGTTTATCGTCGTACTGACTTGAACCCACCTGTATCATTCCCAGCTGATGCGAAAGCTGTACGCGACACAATGCTTTGTACTGCACTTGTGAATGATGAAGGTGTGCGTATTTCAACTGTTGAGCATTTAAATGCAGCATTAGCTGGTTTAGGTATCGATAACGTTATTATCGAAGTTGATGCACCTGAAATTCCCATTATGGATGGTAGCGCAAGTCCATTCGTCTATTTGCTATTAGATGCAGGTATTGAAGAACAAAATGCTGCGAAAAAATTTATTCGCGTGAAAAAAACAGTGCGCGTTGAAGACGGTGATAAATGGGCAGAAATCAAGCCTTATAACGGTTTCCGTTTAAACTTTGTCATTGATTTTAACCATCCTGCTATTCCGAAATCATTGAGTAAATACACTCTGGATTTCTCAGCGCAAAAATTCGTACAACAAATTAGCCGTGCACGTACCTTTGCATTTATGAAAGATATTGAATATCTTCAATCGCAAGGTTTAGCATTAGGTGGTAGTTTAGACAATGCAATCGTGTTGGATAATTATCGTGTACTCAATGAAGATGGTTTACGTTTTAAAGATGAACTTGTTCGTCATAAAATGCTAGATTCTATCGGTGATTTGTATATGTGCGGTTTCAATATGATTGGTGATTTTAGCGCATATAAATCAGGCCATGGTCTGAACAACAAATTACTTCGTGCATTATTAGATAATCAAGATGCGTGGGAATTCGCAACTTTCGAAGACAAGGAAGAAGTTCCGCAGGGTTATGTGGCAGCATCTCAAGTTTTGATCTAATGGATTAAAAAGAAAAAAGCTATACTGAAAAGTATGGCTTTTTTTATCCAAGTTTTCAGGAGAATATGATGATTTCTAATTTTACTTTCCGTTTACCCACTAAAGCCTTATTTGGAAAAGGACAAATTGCTTCAATTGCTGATGAAATTCCCAAAACGGCTCGCATTCTGCTGACTTATGGCGGTGGTAGCATTAAGAAAAATGGCATTTTTGAGCAAGTTCAAAGCGCATTAAAAGATCATTTTTATATTGAATTTGGTGGTATCGAAGCCAATCCTGAATATGAAACATTGATGAAAGCGGTCACTCTTGCCCGTGAGGAAAAACTTGATTTTATTCTTGCTGTTGGTGGTGGTTCAGTATTAGACGGTAGCAAATTTATTGCAGCCGCCGTGCCATTTAATGGCGATCCTTGGGATATTCCTTATAAAAAAGTGCCAATTTCGACCGCACTTCCCGTTGGTTGCGTGATGACATTGCCTGCTACGGGTTCAGAAATGAATCATCGTGCGGTTGTGAGTCGCAGGGCGACACAAGATAAGCTCTCACTTTATTCCGAATGGCTTCGCCCACAGTTTGCAGTGCTGGATCCCACCACAACTTATTCACTCCCAGCGAAACAAACTGCCAATGGCGTGGTCGATGCTTTTGTGCATACGTTAGAGCAATATGCCACTTATCCAGTGAATGGCAAAATTCAAGACAGTTTTGCAGAAGGCGTGCTATCAACATTATTAGAAGATGGTCCCAAATTGCTTGAACATCCTACTGATTATGACGCGCGAGCCAATGTTATGTGGGCAGCAACACAAGGGCTAAATGATATTCTGAGCGTTGGTGTGCCAGGTGACTGGTCATCCCATGCGATTGGTCATGAATTAACTGCGGTGTATGGTATGGATCATGCGCAAACTTTAGCGATTATCGTCCCCGCATTGTTTACCCATCAATTGGAAGCAAAACGAGAAAAACTAACTCAAATGGCGTTAAGAGTATTTCATTATCAAGGTGATATACATCGCGCCGCGGAATTTGCTATTGAAAAAATACGTGAGTTTTTTGAGCAAATGGGGTTAAAAACAAATTTTTCAGCATTGGGCATTGATGATAGCCAATTCCCTTTGGTATTGAAAAAATTGGCAGAGCATCGTCCACCATTTATTGGTGAGCGCAAAGATATTGATCTTGCCGCTGTAGAACGTATTTTACGCATGGTACTATAATAAGGAACGAAGGAACATTTATGAAAACTCAGTTAAAATTGACCGCACTTTCACTCGCTTTGTTTGCAACGGCAGCGAATGCCTATGAGCAAGACAAAACCTATCACTTCACCGTATTGCATACCAATGATTTGCATGGACATTTCTTCGCCAATGACAAAGGTGAATATGGATTTGCCGCACAGAAAACATT
Source organism: Alitibacter langaaensis DSM 22999 (assembly GCF_003096995.1). Taxonomy (GTDB): domain Bacteria; phylum Pseudomonadota; class Gammaproteobacteria; order Enterobacterales; family Pasteurellaceae; genus Exercitatus; species Exercitatus langaaensis. The sequence goes on from NZ_QENU01000001.1 coordinate 111,615, forward strand.
AATTGACCGCATTAAAAAAGAAGTGGAAAGCCAAGGTGGCTCTGTGATTTTGCTTAATGCGGGTGATGTCAATACTGGCACGCCAGAATCTGATACACAAAATGCTCGTCCTGATATTGAAGGAATGAATGAAATAGGTTATGAGGCGATGGCGCTTGGTAATCACGAATTCGATAATCCTTTGCAACTTTTGGATATGCAAGAAAAATGGGCAAAATTCCCTTTTTTAGCGGCAAACGTATATAACGCTAAAACAGGCAAACCATTGGTGAAGCCTTATGTCATCTTAGATAAGCAAGGGTTGAAAGTGGCTGTTGTGGGATTAACAACGGAAGATACCGCAAAATTGGGCAACCCCGAATATATGGGATTAGTGCGTTTTGACAACCCAATCGACACGGCACGCAAGTTATTAGCAAAATTGCAAGAAACGGAAAAGCCCGATGTGAAAATTGCGTTGACACATATGGGTTATTATTATGACGGCAAATTTGGCTCTAACGCCCCTGGCGATGTCACTATGGCGCGCCAATTAGATAAACAGGCTTTTGATATGATTGTTGGTGGGCATAGCCATGATACCGTGTGCGTAGATGAAAAAGGTGTGTGGATTAAAGATTACAAACCGACACAACCTTGTCGTCCTGATTTCCAAAACGGCACTTGGATTATGCAAACAGGAGAATGGGGCAAATTTGTCGGACGTGCAGATTTTGAGTTTAAAAATGGTAAAACGCGTTTAGTGAATTACCAACTGATCCCTGTGAACTTAAAAGAAAAAGTCAAAACGGCAGATGGCAAAACAGAATATCGCTATTATGCTGAGGAAATTCCACAAGATCAGACTTTACTCAACAAACTACAACATTATAAAAACGAAGGCGATAAATTACTCAATGTGAAAGTGGGGGAAACTCATGGCAAATTGGAGGGCGATCGTCAGGTTGTTCGTTTCAAACAAACGAATTTGGGACGTTTAATCGCTGAAACACAACGCGCTAAAGCCAATGCTGATGTGGGGATTATTAATTCTGGCGTGGTGCGCACATCTATCGAAAATGGTGTGGTAACCTATCGTGATGTATTGACTGTTCTGCCATTTGGTAACGCCGTGAGCTATGTGGATCTCAATGGTAAAGAATTGCAAGATTATTTAAACGTTGTCGCATTAAAAGAGACTGATTCAGGCGGCTATCCGCAATTTAGCGCAGGAATTAGTATGACAATTGATTTTAAAAATAAAACTGTTTCCGACATTAAAATTCATGGAGAAGCGTTAAGTGCGGACAAAAAATATCGAATTTCTGTGCCGAATTACAGCGCTTCAGGTGGCGACGGTTATCCAGTAATCAAAAACAACCCAACTTATGTTGATACAGGCTTTATTGATGCTGATGTGCTCAAAGAGTTTTTCGAGAAAAATTCGCATGTTGATGCAAGCAAATTTGAACCGAAAGGGGAAATCGTTTATAAATAACCCACGAAAACCGAGCCAATGCGCTCGGTTTTTTACATCACAAATTTTGAAATATCTGCTAAAATGACCGCACTTATTTTTTCCTAAGGAATTCTCATGACATTAGATTTAAGCGAAATTCGTCAGCAAATTACGCGTATTGACCGTAGTTTGTTGAAATTACTGTCAGAGCGTCATCGTTTAGCCTTTGATGTAGTACGTAGCAAAGAGATTACTCAAAAAGCACTGCGTGATGAAGTGCGAGAACAACAATTATTGCAAGAGCTAGTTAAATTCGCGGAAAGTGAAAATTATCAGCTTGATGCACAGTATGTTACGCAAATTTTCCAGCGCATTATTGAAGATTCCGTATTAACACAGCAAGCTTATTTACAGAAGAAATTGAACGATGAGCGCGAAAACCAAGTGCATATCGCTTTTCTTGGCAAACGCGGCTCTTATTCTAATTTAGCCGCACGCAGCTATGCTAATCGTTATCAAAAGCAATGTATTGAATTAAGCTGTGCGTCTTTTGAACAAATCTTTGAAAAAGTGAGTTCAGGCGAAGCCGATTTAGGCGTATTACCGTTAGAAAATACGACATCGGGTTCAATCAACGAAGTTTATGATTTGTTGCAACATACGGATCTATCTTTGGTGGGCGAATTAGCCTATCCAATAAAACATTGCGTTCTCGTGAGCGATCAAGATGATTTAAGCAAAATTGACACGCTTTACAGCCATCCACAAGTCATTCAACAATGTAGCCAATTTATCCGTGACTTAGATCGTGTGCATATTGAATATTGTGAGAGCAGTTCGCACGCCATGGAATTGGTTTCCAGTTTAAATAAACCGAACATTGCAGCGTTGGGAAATGAAGACGGTGGCAATTTGTATGGCTTGAAAGTATTAAAAACAGACATTGCGAACCAAGCAAATAATATTACACGTTTTATCGTTATTGCACGCAAACCTTTAACGGTATCGCCACAAATCACGGCAAAAACCTTGCTGTTGATGACTACAAGCCAGCAGGCTGGAGCATTGGTTGATGCTTTGTTTGTATTCAAAAAGCACCAAATTAAAATGACCAAATTGGAATCTCGCCCGATTTATGGCAAGCCTTGGCAAGAAATGTTTTATTTAGAAATCGAAGCTAATATTCATCACCCAGCGACACAAGAAGCCTTAGAAGAATTGAAAGAATACAGCGAATTTCTTAAAGTGTTAGGCTGTTATCCAAGTGAAATCGTTAAGCCTGTTGACGTTGCTTAGCAAGAATGAAAAAAGTGCAGTCAAAAAATAGAAAGTTTTTTGACCGCACTTTGATTATTTGGAAAGTTTAATTATGCCTTTTTCAAGAACTCAGATTTGAGTGAGAATGGCTGCCCATCAATTTTGCAGTCCACATCATGGTCGCCATCAACAAGACGAATGCCTTTCGCCTTAGTGCCTTTTTTCAACACAATCGAAGAGCCTTTCACTTTCAGATCTTTAATTAAAATCACATCATCGCCATCTTGTAGCAGATTGCCATTGCTGTCTTTCCACACTTTTTCTGGCGTTTCTTCTGCCACTTCTTCCCCAGACCATTCATAGGCGCAATCAGGGCAAACAAAGTTGATACTATCGTGATAGACATATTCGCCGCCACATTTAGGGCAATTTGGCATTTGATCCATGATTTTTTCCTTTTGCTAAAATTAAAAACGGGCGGAGTATAGCAAAAAGTGCGGTGAAAATCGACCGCACTTGTAGTTTCCCTATTCGGATTTCTCGCTTGGCTTATCGTAAGGCAAGATGAGATTTAAGATTAAAGCGAGCAAAGATCCTACGGTAATGCCCGAGCCGAGCACTTCTTTGAAAAAGTGCGGTAATTTATCGAGTAATTCTGGGCGGGTGGTAACGGCTAAGCCACAGCCAATTGAAATCGCGATGATTAATCCATTACGGCGGCTGCGTTCCACGTTATCCAACATTTGAATCCCTGCGGCGATAATCATCGCAAACATCATCAATCCTGCTCCGCCTAGAACTGGCAATGGAATGGAAACAATTAAGGCGCCGAAAACAGGGAATAACCCTGCCAATGCCAATAACCCCCCTGTCAATGCCACAACATAACGGCTCGCTACGCCAGTTAAAGAAATCACGCCAATGTTTTGTGAGAATGAAGAAAAGGGCGTGGTGGACATGATGGCAGCGAAAGCAGAACCTAAGCCATCTGCCAGTACGCCACCTCGTAAATGTTTTCCTGTGATTTCTGTTTGCGTTGCATTGCCTAACGCTAAAAAGTTGCCGCTGCTTTCCACAATCGTTACCAAATAGGCGATGGACATACCGATGATCCCTGAAATAGGGAAAGATAAGCCGAAGTGTAAGGGTTGGGGAATGGCAAAGGCTTGTGCATTTTTCACGCCTGTGAAATCAACCCAACCTAAAGCTAATGCCACGATATAGCCTGTCATCATTCCGATCACGATTGCCGCAGCAGAGAAAATGCCCTTGCCCCATTGCACCAACACAACCACAATAACAAGCACAAAACTTGCCATCGTTAGGTTTTCAGGCGTGGCATAATTAGCATCACCACGCTGACCGCCTGCAAACCAATCCACCGCAACGGGAATAAGGCTTAAGCCGATCATCATCACCACAGAGCCTGTGACGATAGGCGGGAAGAGTTTACGGATATAAGGCATAAAAAAGCCGCCGATAATCATCACGAAAGAACCCGCGAGAGAGGCGCCAAGAATACCCGACACGCCCTCATCACTAAAACCGATGGCGAGTGCCGCTGCCACAAAGGTAAAACTTGTTCCCATGACGCTAGGTAAACGAATGCCAATAGGGCCTAAACCACGACATTGAATTACGGTAACAATGCCCGATACTAAAAGCGCGGCGTTGACCAAGGTGATGGTATCCGCAGTGGGCAGTTTAAGCACATTACCGATCACTAATGGCACCGCAATAATGCCGCCTAATGCAGCAAGCAAATGTTGAGCAGCAAGTAATAAACTTAAGCCGAATGGTGGTTTATCTTCTACGTTGTAAAGTAAATGATTCATGGGTTAGTCCTATTGTTTAAATAAATCTGCGGTTTGGGCATAGCCACGTTTGATTAAACGTGAATGGCTTTTTGAATGAAAGTAAGGAGATAGCTTGGAGATCATTTTGTTATAAGCATGCTTGAATAGAAAAAATTGGCGAGATCATAGCGATTTAAGCAAAAAAAGCAATCGTTTGCATAAGAAATTTATAAAACATCGGTAAAAATATTCTATAAAAAGAAATTTTGTAAAATTTGCGCGGTAAATTCTTTGCGCAAATAGAATCCTAGCGGCTGGGTGTCGATAATTTCGCCTTGCGCATTGACCCCTTTGGCTCGCGAACGACTGTTCGCACCTTTAGGGCGGAGTTGCAAAACTTCTCCAAGTTTCGCATTAATCTGATTAAGTTTGCCAAGCACGATATAATCCATCAGTTCTTCCCAATCACGCCGTAAACGTTGTTCTTGTTCGGGGCTAGGCTGCCATAAAATCGGTGCACCAATAAAGCGTTCAGCCAAGGGAATATGCCGTTCGCCTTGCACAGGGATCCACAACACACGCGACAGTTTATGTTTAACGTGAGAGTTTTCCCAGTCAACGCCAGAATTTTGGATTAATGGCGCAAGGCTCACAAAGGTGGTTTCCAATGGATAACCGTTGGCATTAATGGGAATGGTTTTGAGCTCAATGCCAAGATGAGCAAAATCCTGCTCGGGTTTGCTCCCTGCTTTGGCACCTAGCGCGATTTCTAATAACTGCCCAACCCAACCTTTATCGCGTTTTAAGTTGGGCGGCACAATGATATTTAATTCAGCGGCAAGCTCACCAAGGGTTAAACCCGCAATGGATTTGGCTCTATGAAGTAATTCGCTTTCCGTTTTTGGGCTTGTAGTCATAAAAGTGCGGTTAAATTTTCAAAATTTTATTCACTGGCGATTATATTTTATATTTCTTTAATAATTTTTGTTTGACGTATTCAACACCTTTATCTTTATAGTCAATCCCTTCCAAATCTAATAAAAAGCGTTTAGCCGGTAAACCGCCGCCGAATCCTGTGAGTTCTCGGGTTTTACCTAACACACGATGGCAGGGAATAATAATGCTGATAGGATTGCTGCCCACTGCACCGCCTACGGCGCGCACGGCTTTGGGATTGTTGATTAGAGTGGCTAAATTGCCGTAAGTGCTGGTTTCGCCAAATTTTATTTGAAGCAAGGCTTTCCAAATTGCTTGTTGAAATGCCGTGCCTTGCGGTGCCAGTGGAATATCTCGGAAATATTCTTTCTCGCCGTTAAAATAGCGGGTTAATGCGGCTTTGACTTTAGCAAAGAGCGGTCGATTTTCATCAAGTTTCCATTTGGGATTGGGGGCGATTTGTTCTGCTTCCATATCCAAATTAGTGAGTATTCCTTGTTGTTCAATGATGAGTAAGCGTCCGATTGGGGAAGGGAAGTAGCAATAAAAAATTTCGTTCATAGTAATAAAAAAGGGCGTAAATATTACGCCCAAGTATAAAGGAATTTAACAGGATTAGAAACGATAGTTCACATTTAAACCATAGAGATTAACTTGTGATCTGGTTGTGTAATGCCCTTCAACTGTATTTCCAAGTAAAGTTTCTGTTTCAGTAAAGCGACGGGTTTTACCACGCACATGAGCATACGCCACATCAACAGATAAATCTGGTGTGAAATTATAGGTCGCCCCTAAGCTATACCACATACGGTTTGTATCAGGAATAGAGATAGACGATTTACGCCCAGCTGCGCCTTCATCATGAGCGATACCTGCGCGTAACGTTAATTTATCATTTACATCGTAAGTGGTACCAAGGGCAAAACGTGAGGTATCACCAAAATGTTCCGTTTTGTCAAAAACTTGTTTGCCAGTATCTTGATACGCTTGTAAGCGTTGAACACGGCTCCATTTTGTTAGCTTATAGCTATAATGCACAGCCCAATTATTGGTAATTTTATGATAGCCAGAGAACTCCCAGAAATCAGGTAAATTCAATTCTACCGAACCGTCTGCATCATTCAATCCGCCAAATGCAGCAGGCAAATCATTAGATAATGTACCATCAAATTTGATTTTAACTTTTGAGTGGAAAGCTAAACCCCAACGATTGTTAGGATCTAATTCATAGGTTAAACCCGCATTCCAACCAAATCCCCAGTCATCGCCTTCAAGATTGGTTAAATAACTACTATTGGATAGCAGTGGTGCGCCTAAACGTGCATTTACAATTCGTGAAATGGCACCAGCACGGCGTGAAAGTTTAGCTTTAGCATAGACGGCATCCACACCTAAACCAAAACTCCAGTGCTCATTCAAACGGTATGCACCACTTAAGTTTAAATTAAGTGCGGTAAGATCCGTAGTGCCGCCCATTATGCCTGCGTTATAGTTGGCATCATAATCGGTGGCAAGACCATAATTGACATTAGCGCCGCCACCAATAGTAAATTGCTCATTAATTGGATAGAGCCAATAACCATTAGGAACGAATTTACTTGAAATCGCATCAGAATAACCAGCATCAACGTAGCCATAAACGGGTGAACCAAATTCCCCTTCTACATCTACACCTGGGTTTACCCAAACGCCACCGAACGAGATTTCAGGGCGTTTGAATTGTGTCATTAACGCAGGGTTCGTTGCGACAACACCTGCATTATCGGCAATCGCTGCTTCACCCGCATAAGCACGCCCTAAACCGCTAGTCGTCACTTCTTGCAATTGAAATGCCGCTGCATTCGCTGCGCCCGCAGCAAAAATTAATGTTGAAGTAATTAATGATTTATTAAATACGTCTTTCATTAAAAAAGTTCCTTAAAATTATAGTGAGTTATCGTTATAGAATAAAATTGAGCCATGGATTCTACTTAAATGATTGAACTAGCGCAAATTTTCTCCGCTTTTTAGCGCAATGTTCCGACCAGTTAGAGAGTAAAAGTGCGGTCAAAAAATCAAATATTTTTTAGAACAATGATGATGAACAAAGGGGAAAAGCGATTAACTCACCCAATCAAAGATAAAAAATGCTATTTTTTTAATTATCGGCAAAACTACAATAAGTTAGTAATAAAAACGATTAAAACGTTGAAAAATAGTATTATATGCTTTTTATATTAGTTTTATTAGTTCTATATACTTTTCTATTTTAGTGGAAAACCTTTGCGGTAAAATTTTTCTCTAAAATAAACATTGACAGACTTCGCAATATCCGTAGAATCAACGACAGTTTTACAAAATCAAGGATTCTTATGTTTTATTTCGTTTCTCTCCTGCTTAACTTACGATTATCACACTCGTTGTGCGGTTAAGTTGTGGACGAAAGAAACGTGTATAAAACGTATTTACTCTCTTAAATTTACCCGCATTGTTAGCGGGTTTTTTCGTATTTGGCTCTTAGGAAATTACAAAAGGATAATCGTATGGCACAAGATCGCGTCATTATTTTCGACACCACATTGCGTGATGGTGAACAGGCATTAAAAGCAAGTTTGACGGTAAAAGAAAAATTGCAAATCGCATTAGCACTTGAACGTTTAGGCGTGGACGTGATGGAAGTGGGATTTCCTGTTTCTTCTGCGGGGGATTTTGAGTCTGTACAAACGATTGCCCGCAATATCAAAAATAGCCGTGTTGCCGCATTATCTCGCGCAATCGAAAAAGATATTGATGCCGCAGCCGAAGCATTAAAAGTCGCAGAAGCCTTTCGTATTCATACATTTATTGCAACTTCCGCCTTGCATGTAGAAGCTAAACTTAAACGTTCATTTAGTGATGTGGTGGATATGGCAGTTCACGCGGTGAAACACGCACGCCGTTACACCGATGATGTGGAGTTTTCTTGTGAAGATGCGGGGCGAACAGGGATTGATAATATTTGCCGCGTGGTGGAAGCCGCGATCAGCGCTGGGGCGACAACGGTCAATATTCCTGATACGGTCGGTTTTTGTTTGCCAACCCAATATGGCAGCATTATCGCTGATGTGGTAAATCGCGTTCCAAATATCGATAAAGCGATTATTTCCGTGCATTGCCATAACGATTTAGGTATGGCAACCGCCAATTCACTGACCGCAGTATTAAATGGCGCGCGCCAAATTGAATGTACCATTAATGGAATCGGGGAACGAGCAGGGAATACGGCTTTGGAAGAAGTGGTGATGGCAATTAAAACCCGTCAAGATATGTTCGGCGTTGATACGCGCATTAACACCCAAGAAATTCACCGTGTAAGCCAAATGGTCAGCCAACTTTGTAATATGCCAATTCAGCCGAATAAAGCAATTGTGGGGAACAATGCGTTTGCCCATTCATCAGGCATTCATCAAGATGGTATGTTGAAAAACAAAAATACCTACGAAATTATGTCGCCAGAAACCATTGGTTTGAAAAAAGAAAAATTGAATTTAACCGCGCGTTCTGGTCGTGCTGCGGTGAAAGGGCATATGGCGGATATGGGCTATACGGAAGCCGATTACGATTTAGATAAATTATATGATGCGTTCTTGAAACTTGCCGATAAAAAAGGGCAAGTCTTTGATTATGACTTAGAAGCCTTAGCGTTCATTGATATGCAGCAAGGTGATGAAGAGCGTTTGAAACTCGATGTGATTACTTCGCAAACTATCAGCGGCTTGCCAGCTTCCGCTTTCGTTCAAGTGGAATTGGACGGCAAACGCATTAACCAAGTTTCCAACGGGGGAAATGGCCCTGTGGATGCGGTGTATAACGCGATTATGCAAACCGTTGGAATGGAATTAACCATGTCCCATTATAGTCTCACTGCAAAAGGCGAAGGCGCAGAAGCCTTAGGGCAAGTGGATATTGTGGTGGAATATGAAGGCCGTAAATTCCACGGTGTTGGTTTGGCGACAGATATTGTGGAATCTTCTGCGCTAGCTTTGGTGCATGCGATTAATGCGATTTATCGTTCACAAAAAGTGGCAGATTTAACCAAAGATTTAAAACATTAATTGCTAGGGCTGCCCTAAAAGTGCGGTCAAATTTTTAAAAATTTTCAATAAATAGGAAACTCAAATGACGACATATAATGTAGCAGTATTAGCGGGCGATGGTATTGGCCCTGAAGTAATGGCAGAAGCCATTAAAGTATTAGAAAAAGTACAAGCAAAATTCAATTTTAAATTAAACTTCAGCGAATATTTAGTGGGCGGCGCGGCGATTGATGCCAAAGGCGAGCCATTGCCAGCAGAAACCTTAAAGGGCTGTGATGCAGCGGATGCCATTTTATTTGGTTCTGTGGGAGGCCCTAAATGGACACATCTTCCGCCAGACCAACAACCCGAGCGTGGCGCGTTATTACCATTACGCAAACATTTCAAATTATTTTGTAATCTTCGCCCAGCCACACTTTACAAAGGCTTAGAAAAATTCTGCCCATTGCGAGCAGACATCGCCGCAAAAGGGTTTGATATGGTGGTAGTGCGTGAATTAACGGGCGGAATTTATTTCGGTCAACCAAAAGGCCGTGATGGCGAAGGCGCTCAAACTCGTGCATTTGATACGGAAGTTTATTACAAATATGAGATTGAACGTATTGCCCGTGCAGCATTTGAAGCCGCAATGAAACGCCGTAAACAGGTGACTTCAGTGGATAAAGCAAATGTATTGCAAAGCTCAATTTTGTGGCGCGAAACGGTGGCGGAGATTGCGAAAGAGTATCCAGAAGTCCGCGTGGAAAATATGTATATCGATAATGCCACAATGCAATTGATCAAAGCGCCTGAAAGTTTTGATGTGTTACTTTGCTCAAATATTTTTGGCGATATTATTTCTGATGAAGCCGCGATGATTACGGGCTCAATGGGAATGTTGCCATCAGCAAGTTTGAACGAAGAAGGTTTTGGCTTGTATGAGCCTGCAGGCGGTTCAGCGCCAGATATTGCAGGCAAAGGCATTGCTAACCCGATTGCACAAATTTTATCAGCGGCGATGATGTTGCGTTACAGTTTTAATTTGAATGACGCAGCAAATGCCATTGAAACAGCGGTGCAAAAAGTATTGGCTGACGGACATCGTACTGGGGATTTAGCGGATAATTCAACCCCTGTTTCCACAAGCGAAATGGGCACATTAATTGCGAATGCAATTTAAAAAATTTTGCGGAATTTGACCGCACTTTGATAAATTTTTATGGGCGCAAGCCCGTTTATGGAGTGAAAAATGGGAAAAACCCTCTATCAAAAACTATTCGATGCACATGTAGTGTATGAAGCGGAAGGCGAAACGCCAATTCTTTACATTAACCGTCATTTGATCCACGAAGTGACTTCGCCACAAGCCTTTGATGGATTGCGTGTTGCAGGGCGTCAAGTGCGTCAAGTAGGTAAAACTTTTGGTACAATGGATCACAGCATTTCAACCCAAGTGCGCGATGTGAACAAGCTAGAAGGACAGGCAAAAATTCAGGTTTTAGAATTAGATAAAAACTGCAAAGCAACGGGTATTCAGTTGTTTGATATGAATACTAAACAGCAAGGTATTGTGCATGTGGTTGGACCAGAGCAAGGCTTGACTTTGCCGGGCATGACCATTGTTTGTGGCGATTCACATACCGCAACGCATGGCGCCTTTGGTGCCCTTGCTTTCGGTATCGGTACGTCAGAAGTGGAACACGTATTAGCCACCCAAACCTTAAAACAAGCCCGTGCGAAAAGTATGAAAGTGGAAGTTCGTGGCAAAGTGAAACCTGGAATCACCGCAAAAGATATTGTGTTGGCGATCATTGGGAAAACAACCATGGCGGGTGGCACAGGGCATGTGGTGGAATTTTGTGGCGAAGCCATTCGTGATCTTTCAATGGAAGGCAGAATGACCGTTTGCAATATGGCGATTGAATTTGGTGCGAAAGCAGGTTTAATTGCGCCAGATGAAACCACTTTTGCGTATTTGAAAGGCAAACCTTACGCACCACAAGGTAAAGATTGGGATGATGCCATTGAATATTGGAAAACCTTAAAATCTGATGACGATGCCCAGTTCGACACCGTAGTGGTGTTAGATGCCGCAGAAATCGCCCCGCAAGTTACTTGGGGAACCAACCCAGGGCAAGTTATTGGCATTGACCAATTGGTGCCAAATCCAGCAGAAATGTCTGATGAGGTAACCAAAGCTTCCGCAGAAAAAGCATTAGCGTATATTGGCTTGGCTGCAAATACGGATTTAAAAGATGTGCCAGTTGATCAGGTGTTTATCGGCTCTTGCACCAACTCTCGCATTGAAGATTTACGCGCAGCAGCAGCGGTGATGAAAGGGCGCAAAAAAGCAGAAAACGTTAAACGTGTGTTAGTGGTGCCTGGTTCTGGCTTAGTTAAAGAACAAGCGGAAAAAGAAGGTTTAGATAAAATCTTTATCGCTGCAGGTGCAGAATGGCGTAACCCGGGTTGTTCAATGTGTTTAGGCATGAACGATGACCGTTTAGGCGAATGGGAACGTTGCGCTTCCACTTCAAACCGTAATTTTGAAGGCCGTCAAGGGCGTAATGGACGCACGCATTTGGTAAGCCCTGCAATGGCAGCTGCCGCAGCAGTGTTTGGTAAATTCGTTGACATTCGTGACGTAGAATTAAACTAATTGTGCGTGCGTTTTTGCGCATTAATGAATTAAGATTGAAACAGTGCGTGGTTAAACGCACGAATAAAGGACAAGATAATGGCAGGATTAAAACAACATTCAGGTTTAGTCGTTCCGCTCGATGTAGCGAATGTGGACACAGACGCAATCATTCCAAAACAATTTTTGCAAGAAATTACAAGAGTAGGTTTTGGTAAACATTTATTTCACGAATGGCGCTATTTAGATGCCGCAGAAACTCAACTTAATCCAGAGTTTGTGCTGAATTTTCCGCAATATCAAGGCGCAACGATTTTACTCGCGCGTAAAAATTTAGGCTGCGGTTCATCACGCGAACATGCCCCTTGGGCGCTCGCCGATTATGGTTTTAAAGTAATGATTGCGCCAAGTTTTGCAGATATTTTCTATAACAACAGCTTAAATAACCATATGCTTCCGATTAAATTAACGGAAGACGAAGTGGATGAAATTTTCCACTGGGTATGGGCAAATGAAGGCAAACAAATTCATGTGGATTTAGAAAAAATGACAGTCAGCGTCGGCGAAAAAGTGTATCACTTTGAGTTAGATGAATTCCGCCGTCATTGTTTATTGAATGGTTTGGATAACATAGGCTTAACCCTTCAACATGAAGATGCAATTGCGGCTTACGAAAGCAAAATTCCCGCATTTTTACGTTAGAGAGTTTGCTTTTTAAGAATAACTAAAACCAAAAGTGCGGTTAAAAATTTTGAAATTTTTGACCGCACTTTTTGTTATCTACTTTACGTTATCTACATTTCATTATGGCTTAGAGTAGAAACGAGCGACTATGCATTTAAGCCTAACTGTCTTTGCACACGGCGGAGCAAAAGAAACATCCACGGCCACAATATGCCACTGATCACCGCGCCAAAGATTTCTTGCCAGTTGAATGCGGCATTGTGAATAAAGAGTTCTACAAGGAAAATAGCAAGGCGAATTGTGAAGATGCAGATAATCATCAATAGGCTTTGCTGCCATAAGGATAAATTGCTCAGAATTTGGTTATAGCGAGCAAGCACATAGGCAAGGACAGAGAGCACTAAGCCATGCACGCCCAAGATTGAGCCGATGACTAAATCCCAAATAATGCCTAATACAAATGCGGTGCCCACATTGATTTTAGTGGGGAGGGCTAAGATCCAATAGGTGAGTACTAACACCAACCAAGCCGGTTTAAAGGATTGAAATCCCGTTGGCCAAGGCGCAATTTCAAGTACTAATGCAATGATAAAAATTGCGGCTAGCCCCAAAAGTTGTATGAAAAAACGTCCGTTCATTAGTCTTCATCTCTGTGTTCTTTTAACTCAGGATCTATCTGATCATTGTTGTTCATTTCAGGTAAATTATCTGGTGATGGTACGTCATCAGTATTGATCGTTTCTTTATTTTCACCACTATTCGTGACTAAGGCTTTTTTGGTATCTACGCCTTTTTCTTGATTGGCTAAGCGTTGTTGCACGGTATTGCGCACATCTTCAGGTGAACTCACTTTCGCTTGATGCATATCTTCATTTGCCCAAACTAATAAGACGTAGCGTAAACGCTCAATTGAGGCGAGTGGTTTCGCGCTAATCATCGCAAAATAATTTGAACCGTCGCGTGAAACGTTTTGCACCACGGCAACAGGATAACCTTCTGGGAAACGTCCGCCTAAGCCTGATGTAACTAATAAATCGCCTTTTTCAATGTCCACCGAACGTGGAACGTTGTCTAAGGATAATTCATCAGAACGCCCTGTGCCGCTCGCAATCATCCGCACATCATTGCGCAACACTTGCACTGGAATAGCGTGAGTAACATCGGTGATTAATAATACGCGGCTAGTTTGTTCGCCAACTGAAATAATTTGCCCAATCACCCCTTTTTCATCAATAACGGGTTGCCCAACATAAGCACCATCATTTTTGCCTTGGTTAATAACCACTTGCTGGCGATAGCGATCGGTTTCTGCCGTAAGAATTTCACCAATTTTTTTGTATTCATCGGTGCGTAACGGCGAATTAAGTAATAAACGTAACCGTTGGTTTTCGACTTTTAGTTGATCCAATAACAATAAATCCGCATTTTTTTCGCGTAATTGCTCTTTTAAAACTTTATTTTCAATTTGTAATTTATTGGTATCAACTAAGTTTTCCGATACATTATCCAACACCGTGCGTGGCGTATTGGCGAGGTAATACAACCCCCCGACCGCAGTTTCCATAAAACTACGGGCCTTAATCATACTGTTGGTTTGCCCATCGGAGAGAATTAGCGCAATGGATGCAATGATTGCAAGAAATAAGCGCAATCCCAGTGGGGGCGTTTTGCTAAAAATGGGTTTCATTTAATCAAAAATAGAATGATCTCAGATAAACGAAAAGTGCGGTCAATTTTAACCGCACTTTGGTTATGTTTCATTGTCTCGTTTTTTACTAGTCTTCACTAAAAATATCCGAACCGTATTGGTCGATCATTTCTAAGGTTTCACCACCACCGCGCGCAACGCAAGTGAGCGGATCTTCTGCAATCACGACAGGTACGCCTGATTCTTTCGCTAATAATACATCAATATTACGCAATAATGCACCACCGCCAGTTAACACCATACCGTGCTCATAAATATCAGCCGCATGCTCAGGTTTACATTCTTCAAGCGCAGTGCGCATCGCGGTAATGATACCTTCTAACGGCTGTTGAATGGCTTCCAATACATCGCGCGAAGTTAATTTAAACGCACGTGGCACACCTTCTGCAAGATTGCTTCCATAGACTTCCATTTCTTTGATTTCATCGTCATCTTGAATGAATGCGGTACCAATTTCTTGTTTGATATGTTCTGCAGTCGCTTCGCCGATTAATGAACCAAATGTGCGGCGCACATAAGCAATGATTGCTTCGTCAAATTTATCGCCGCCAATACGAACAGAAGATGAATAAGCGACACCGTTTAATGCGATCACCGCAATCTCAGTTGTGCCGCCACCAATATCAATAACCATTGAACCAGTTGGCGTAGAAACAGGTAATTTCGCACCAATTGCCGCTGCCATTGGCTCTACAATTAAATGCACTTCACGAGCACCTGCGCCGAATGCAGATTCTTTAATTGCACGGCGTTCCACTTGGGTTGCCCCAGCAGGCACACAAATAACAACACGTGGACTTGGGCGTAAGAAATTTCCGCTATGCACTTGTTTAATAAAATGCTGTAACATTTTTTCAGTCACAGAGAAATCTGCGATAACGCCGTCTTTCATTGGACGAATTGCGGTGATGTTATTCGATGTACGCCCTAACATCATTTTGGCATCTTTCCCTACTGCAGCGATACTTTTTGCGCCACCACGCCCTTGACGAATTGCGACGACTGATGGCTCATCAAGTACGATGCCCTGACCTTTTACATAAATTAAGGTATTTGCTGTACCCAAGTCGATAGAAAGATCGTTAGAAAACAATCCACGAATTTTTTTAAATAACATAAGCATTCCGTCTAAAAATTAAGGGTTTCGTGCCAAACTCTCAGCACACAAAAATTGTGCATAATGTACCAAAAAATGCATTGGGTTTACAGCGATTTTTTTGTTCAAATCGGCGAAAACGTTAAAAAAGATGACCGCACTTTGCTGGAAAGTGCGGTCAAAAATGACAGAATTTTGCGCAGTATCTTTAGCTTAGCTAAAAAGCGCTGATTGAAATAAATCCTCTTGGGATTTTTCTATTGGTGAAAGTTGCATTGAGACGCTTTGCTCGTCAGCAGATTGTAATTTTGCATAAAGCACTTTGCGGATTGGCGCGATCAGGGTATAATCACGCAGTTTTTTATTCTAAATCAAATTATTTACAAAGGATTTATAGCGAATGGCTAAAGAAGACAGCATTGAGATGCAAGGGACAATTCTTGAAACCTTGCCAAACACCATGTTTCGTGTCGAACTAGAAAATGGTCATGTAGTGACCGCACATATTTCAGGCAAAATGCGTAAAAACTATATCCGCATTTTAACAGGCGATAAAGTTACCGTTGAAATGACGCCATACGATTTATCGAAAGGTCGTATCGTATTCCGTGCACGTTAATTTGCACTAGGAAAATCTAGAAAAATAAAAAATCCCGAAAACAATATTTTCGGGATTTTTCGTTTTTATATCTGTTTTATATCTTTCGTTTTTATATTCCGTTTTTATATCTAAAGTGCGGTTAATTTAGGCTTTGTTTTGTGTTGCCGCCAGCAATTTCCGCTTAATCAGCGTACCTAGCGCGCGTAAAATCACAAATAGCAATGCAAGCAGATACAAAGGTTTATCCCCTAGCGCAGCATAAGGTGTTTTGCCTCCTGTTGGCGCAATGGTTTGTGTGAGCGTAGTTTCGACAAACTGCGGTGCTTGAGCGATGATTTTGCCTTGAGCGTTAATGAAAGCCGTAATCCCAGTGTTGGTTGCTCGAATCACGGGTTTGCCCAATTCTAATGCGCGCATTCTTGCCATTTGTAAATGTTGCCAAGGTCCATGACTATCACCAAACCACGCATCATTAGAAACCGTCAAAATAAAATCTGTATCTGGTTGCAAGTTTTGTTGTAACTGATCGCCCAAAATAATTTCATAACAAATCGCTGGCGTGAATTTATTGCCTTTCACCACTAATGGCGCTTGAATTGCGCCGCCTTGTTGAAATGCAGACATAGGCAAATTAAACACCGAACCCAGAGGGCGCAATAGGGATTCAAGGGGCACATATTCGCCGAATGGCACGAGATGATGTTTGTTATAACGCTGTGCCTGATCCGCTTGATAATTTTTATCCACCACAACGATTGAATTAAAGAGTTTCTCGCTATTGGAATCACGATAAACCGTGCCAATCATCACATCCGTATTGGATTTTTGAGTCGCGGCTTTTAAGGCATCGAAAAAAGGTTGAAGATTATTTTCCAAGGCAGGTAAGGCGCTTTCGGGCAAAATAATCAAATCAGATTTACCAAGATTCTCGCTAATTTGGCGCCCATAAATTTGCAAGGTGGAATTCAGATATTCAGGATCCCACTTCAAACTTTGTGCGATATCGCCTTGGGCAAGGGTAATGGTGATCGCTTTTTTATCATTATTCTTCTTCACATAAGTGGCTTTGGCGGAATAACCCGCTAAGCTCGCAACCGCGGCAAGCATTGCGATATTAGCGAAAACAATACTCCATTTTTTATCTAACCAGTTTTTATGCTGGCACAATGCTGTCAAAATGTTAAACAGAACCGCACTTGCCCATATTGTAAAAAACGTTAATCCCGTCACCCCAAAGATTGGTGCAATGCCTGAAAAAGGGCTGTCGATTTGACTGTAACCAAATTGTAGCCATGGAAAGCCTGTTAATACCCAGCCGCGTAGAAATTCTGTGAGCGTCCAAATTGCGGCAAAAATGACCGCACTTTGCACTTGAAAGCGCTGAACGATGTAGGCGAATAATAGGGGATAGAGCGCAAGATATGCTGCCAATAACACCACCAAGCCATAACTAAGCCATAGTGGAGAACCTCCAAATTGGTGAATGCTAACGTGTAACCAGCTTGTGCCAATGCTAAAGAAGCTGACGCCCCATAAAAAACTGCCCCAAAGTGCGGTGCGTTTTTGCGAATTTTTAGCGACAAAAATCAGCCCGAGCAAAGACACATAGGCAACGCCCCAATAATCATAGGGCGAGAAAGCAAAAACGCCGATTCCACCTGAAATCAGCGCAATAAAATAAGGGAGAAATTTACTCATCCGTGTTTTCTTCTTCTGTTTGCGATTCCATTTCAGCCAGCTGTTCATCGGTCACCGTAATGCGTAGCTGAATAATACGACGACTGTCCGCAGAAGTGACTTTGAAATGGATATTTTCTAAGGTAATTTCTTCGCCACGCTTTGGCAAATAACCAAAACTTTGCATAATGACGCCGCCGATGGTATCCACTTCTTCATCGGCAAAATGGGTATTAAATTGTGCATTGAAATCATTAATATCCGTTAAGGCGCGCACCGCATAGGTGTGGCGCGAGAGCTGGCGAATATTGGCGATAATTTCTTCTTCATCAAACTCATCTTCAATATCGCCAACAATTTGTTCCAAAATATCTTCAATGGTCACTAATCCCGAAATTGCCCCGAATTCATCAACCACGATTGCCATGTGGAAACGTTCAGAACGAAATTCTTTGAGCATACGATCAACCCGTTTACTTTCTGGCACAATCACAGCAGGGCGCAACAACGGGGATAATTCAAATTGTTCCGCATCAGAACGGAGAAATCTTAATAGATCTTTGGCGTGCAAAATGCCCAGCACATTGTCGCGTTCGTCTGTGATAACAGGAAAGCGCGAGTGTGCGGTGCTGATAATGGTGTCAAGGCAACTTTCAAGATCTTGATCGTTTTCGATAAACACAATTTGCGAGCGTGGAATCATAATATCGCGCACACGGAGTTCGGCGATTTCCATAACGCCCTCAATCATTTCTCGGGTATCTTGATCGATCAGATCATTTTGTTCTGAATCGCGAATGACTTCCACGAGTTCGTCGCGGTTTTTCAGTTCGCCTTGGAAGAAACGCCCAAATAAAGATTGGAAAAAAGACTTTTTAGGGTTAGTTTCAGTTTGAGTTGAATTTATCGAATGCTCGTCGTTCATATTTGGTCTGCGGACGTGATTAAAAATATTAGTATCATTGAATTAAATCAATAAACGAAAAATAGCATATTTTTTAACTAGCCGCTAGCGGAAGTTTGGGCTAGATCAAAGTGCGGTCAAAAATTTAACGATTTCTGACCGCACTTATTTTGTTCTGTAATGCTTAGGCGTAAGATGAATAAAAATTGATGATAGGAGAAAAATATGAGCCATAAAATTGCAGTGATTGCCGGCGATGGAATTGGGCCAGAAGTCTTGGCTGAAGGCGTAAAAGTGCTGAATGCAGTTTCCAAATTAGATCCCGAAATCCAATTTGATTTTACCCATTTTCCTTGGGGATGTGAGTTTTACCACAAGCACGGCAAAATGATGGACGATGATGGTATTGAACAACTTCGCCAATTTGATGCGATTTTTCTTGGTGCGGTGGGATATCCAGGCGTACCCGATCATATTTCTCTGTGGGATTTGCTGTTGGTGATTCGTAAAAGTTTCGACCAATATGTCAATGTGCGCCCCATTAAATTATTGAATGGCGCACCTTGTCCATTAAAGGGCAAAAGCGCGCAAGACATCAATATGACCTTTATTCGTGAAAATACGGAAGGGGAATATGCGGGCTATGGCAGCTGGTTATATAAAGATAAACCCCACGAAGTGGTGATCCAAAATGCGGTATTTTCACGGGTTGGTTGCGAACGCATTATTCGCTATGCTTTTGAATTAGGGCGTAAAGAAAAACGCAGTGTAACCAGTGTGAGCAAGGCGAATGCGCTGAATTATTCTATGGTGTTTTGGGATCAAATCTTTAAACAAGTGGAGGAAGAATATCCTGATGTCAAAACCGCGAGCTATTTAGTGGACGCAGCAGCAATGCTGATGGTAACTCAGCCTGAACGCTTTGAGATTGTGGTAACCAGCAATTTATTCGGCGATATTTTAACGGATCTTGGCGCAGCCATTGCAGGCGGAATGGGCTTGGCGGCGGGGGCAAATTTAAATCCTGAACGGCAATATCCGTCAATGTTTGAGCCAATTCATGGTTCTGCGCCGGATATCGCGGGGCAACAAATTGCAAATCCACTTGCTACTGTTTGGTCTGCCAGCCAATTGCTGGCGTTTTTGGGCTATCCGCAGTGGGCAGAGCGGTTAATCAACGCGATTGAACATTTGCTAGTAGAAGGAAAAACCTTAACGCCCGATCTCAAAGGCTCGGCAACAACAAGCGAAGTGGGCGATGCAGTCGTGGCGTATTTGCAAGCAAATTATGCCTAACCCACAAATTATTAGGGCGCTGTGCTAATTTCCCTATGCTAAGCCTAAGCGCCCTATTTTATGCAATGAATTTGAATTTAGTCCAATGTTGATAGCTCTCGCCCGCTTTTGCCATTCCGCCATATTGCCACCATTCTGGATGATTTGGCGTGTCTGGCAAAGCTTGCGTTTCTAAGGCGATGCCGCTGTAATCTTGATACGCGCCACCATTGCGTGTTGGCGTGTCAGCAAGATAATTTCCCGTATAAACTTGCAGTGCGGATTGGCTGGTGCTGACTTCAAGGCGTAACGAACGATCAGGTGCGGTCAAAATTGCGCAAGGTTTCGTTTCATTTTTGTTGAGCAAGAATGCGTGATCATAACCTTTGGTTAAAGCCTGCTCTTCCTTGAGAAAATCTGCGTGGATGATTTTTTCTGTACGAAAATCAAAACTGGTCTGTTCAACAGATTTTAATGGTGCGTTGGGAATGCCCTCACTATCCACTGGCAAGAACTGATCCGTATTCACTTGCAGAAAATGTTCACGGACATCAGCATTTTCACGATACAGATTAAAATAGGCGTGATTGGTGAGATTGAGCGGCGTATCTTGCCCATTTTCAGCTTGATAGGTGATGGTGAGCGAATTATCATCATTCAATTGAAATAACGCAAAGGCGACAACATTGCCCGCAAAGCCCTGATCGCCGTCCGCCGAAAAATGGCGAAAACGAACGAAATTTTCACAAAACTCATCTAATTTCCACCGCACTTTATCCCAACCCAAGCCGCCGTGTAATTGATGTTGCCCTTGATTCGTGGTTAATCCTAGTTTTGCCGCATGGGCGATGCGGTTGGCGTAACGCCCAATGCTTGCGCCAAGATAGGCAGTTTGTTTGATGTAATCTTCAGGCTGACAACCTAGCAACACTTCCCGTAATTGCCCTTGAACCGGCACTTTGCAGGAAATCCACGTCGCGCCCCAATCCATTATTTTCACTTGCATGCCCTGAGAATTGGTGAGCGTGAAAATTTGGAATGGCTCACCATCGGGCGCCGTGCCGCAGCGAGAAAGTGCGGTCGGTTTTGTTGTAGTTTTTGTGAACGTAGGGGAATTTGTTAACATGGGGGAATTTGTTAGCATAGATGCACCCCTTGGGACGCTGTGCACACATAAAAACTTTCTTTTAACCCTGTACGTTTTTCGTAGTTTTCTTCGATGATTTTGCGCACCGCCTCCACTTTTTCTAGCGGCGCAATCGCCACGATACAACCGCCAAAGCCACCCCCAGTCATCCGTGCGCCACCTGCTGTGCCAATCGCTGATTGCGCCAATTCCACCAAATAATCAATTTCAGGGCAGGTAATTTCAAAGTCATCACGCATTGAATCATGGGATTGCCCCATTAATACGCCTAAACGAGAAATATCCCCTTGATTTAACGCTTCAACAGCATCTAACACCCGTTGGTTTTCTGTCACCACATGGCGAGCGCGTTTTGCCACAACGGCATCAAGTGCGGTCAATTCAGCTTCTTTTTTATGAAATTCGGCTACGGACACATCACACAACGCTTTCACCCCAAAGAATTTTGCCGCCGCCTCGCATTGTTGACGGCGAGTATTGTATTCGCCCGTGACTAAATCATGCTTAACGTGAGAATTGACAATCATCACCGCAATATTTTCTGGCACAGGCGTGGCGACAGTATCAAGCGAACGGCAGTCGATCATTAATAAATGATCGGCTTGCCCTAATGCGGAAATCAGCTGATCCATATTGCCGCAATTGGCGCCAACGAATTTGTTTTCCGCTTTTTGCCCAATTAAAGCGATTTCTGTATCACTAATCGGCAGGTTTGCCAGTTGTTGGCAAAATTTTCCCACCGCCACTTCAAGGGAGGCTGATGAGCTTAATCCCGATGACAATGGCACATCGCCACAAATAACCAAATCAGCGCCTTGCTGAAATTCGGGGCAACGTTCTTGAATAAATTTCACCACACCGCGCACATAGCCTGTCCATTTGGCGTTAGGATTGGGAAGAATTTCTTGATCTAAAGAAAATTCATCGCTTTCATTTAAATCGGCAGCAAACACATTAAAAATTGCATCGTTGCGCGGTGATCCGCTGATCGCTGTGCCATAATTAATGGCGCAGGGCATCACGAAACCATCGTTGTAATCAGTGTGTTCGCCGATAATATTGACTCGCCCAGGCGCATAAACATTTAGGCGAGAAGTGCGGTTAAATTTTTGTTCAAATAATTTGGGAGCTAATTCTTTTGGAGACATAAATCATTCCTTTTGGGCTAAGTTGACAACCAATGCATTAACAATTTTTATAGTGTGTTTTTATAGTGCGTTTCGGGAAGTTCTCGCAATCTTGCGGCGGCTTGCTCTGCGGTTAAATCTCGTTGGCTTTCACCGAGCATTTCATAGCCCACCATAAATTTCCGCACTGTGGCTGAACGCAAGAGCGGTGGATAGAAATGAGCGTGAAGCTGCCAATGATCATTATTTTCGCCATTAAATGGCGCGCCATGAAAACCCATAGAATAGGGGAAACTGGTTTCAAACAGATTGTCGTATTTTGTGGTTAATTTTTTCAAAGCGAGCGCTAAATCTTGGCTTTGTTCTGCGGTTAATTCCGTTAATCTTTTCACTTGGGATTTTTTCGGCAACAACAATGTTTCAAATGGCCACACCGCCCAATAAGGCACCACTGCAAGCCAATGTTCTGTTTCCACCACAATTCGCTCTTTGAGCGCTAATTCGCGTTGCGCATAATCTAATAACATCACGGATTGGTGTTCAGCAAAGTAACGGCGTTGGCTTTGATCTTCCTTGGCAACTTCATTCGGTAAAAAACTGTTCGCCCAAATTTGACCATGAGGGTGCGGATTGGAACAGCCCATCGCCGCGCCTTTGTTTTCAAAAATTTGTACCCATTGGTATTTTTCTCCTAATTCATTGAGCTGCTGTTGCCATACTTTTACCACTTCTGCAATTTCTTCTACCGTCAGTAACGGCAAGGTTTTGCTGTGATCGGGCGAAAAACAAATCACGCGACTTTCCCCCTGTGCAAGTGCGGTCTGAAAGAGCGGATCTTTGCTTTCTGCTGGTGCTGGTGTGTCTTGTAATAACGCTGAAAAATCATTTTTAAACACATAAGGTTTTTGATAATCAGGATTTGGCTCGCCCGTAATGCGTTTATTTCTTGGGCAAAGATAACAATTGGGATTGTGAGTCGGTTTTTGTTCTTCGGCCACTTTTTCTTGCTGACCTTGCCATGGACGTTTTGCACGATGTGGCGACACCAAAACCCATTGGCCTGTCAATGGGTTATAACGGCGATGAGGGTGTTCTGTTGGATCAAACGGCATAGGTTTTACCTCACAAAATCAATTTGGAAACGATTACAAAACTATTATGAGACATGTTGCCATAAGCGCCTTGAATATTCTGTGAACAAGATCACAAAACAAGGATTTATCCGACTAAAATTGCCATTATTTTGTGAGCTTAATCATATTTTTTAACGTAACCGTTTTCAAAATGCCATTACTTATTTTATGATAAGCAGTAGTAAAAGGATAAGAGAGAAGAGGGAAACAATGATTACGATTCGAGATGTTGCCAAGCAGGCTGGCGTATCTGTGGCGACCGTTTCTCGTGTATTAAATAACGCTTCTTCCAGCGAAAAAGCACGTTTAGCGGTGCAAAGTGCGGTGAAAAAATTAGGTTATTCACCCAATGCCAATGCTCAGGCCTTGGCATCACAAAATACCGATACTATCGGAGTGGTGGTCACCGATGTGACGGATTCGTTTTTTGCCATTTTAGTGAAGGCTGTAGATCAAGTTGCGGCTGAATATGGAAAGAATATTTTGATTGGCATTGGTTATCATCATATAGAAAAAGAACGCAATGCTATTGAAACCCTATTGCGTAAGCGTTGCAGTTGTTTGGTTGTGCATTCCAAAGCCTTGAGCGATGAAGAATTAAAAAATTACTTAGACCAAGTGCCTGGAATGGTGATTATCAATCGTAGCATTGCTGGCTATGAACACCGTTGTGTCAGCTTGGATAACCAGCGTGGCACTTTTCTTGCTACTGAAACGCTGATAAAACTTGGACATAAAAAAATTGGCTATATTGGCTCCAACCATTTAATTAACGATGAGGTTGAGAGAAAACAAGGATATTTAACCGCACTTTCACAATATGGATTGCCGATTATTGATGACGCCAGCATTCAAAATTCCCCAGATTTTGAAGGTGGGGAGGCGGCTATGGTGGATTTGCTCAGTTATCATTCAGATTTAACCGCCGTTGTCGCTTATAACGATAATATGGCTGCGGGAGCGTTATCCGTGTTGCACGAAAACAATATTAACGTGCCTCGCCAGTTTTCGGTGATTGGTTTTGATGATATGCCGATTGCCCGTCATATTGTGCCTAAACTGACGACAATTCGTTATCCTATTGATTTAATGGCAAATTATGCCGCGAAATTGGCGTTGAGCTTGGTGAATGAAAATGTTGATACGCCAATTCATACGCAATTTAATCCAACGGTGGTGCGCCGTTTTTCAACAGATATTTGTATAAAATAGTTTTTTTGTAATCGTTTCCATGAAATTTTCATAATTGTGAATGGGATCACAGAATTCGCGCAAAAAATATTATATCTTAGCCACAATTACTTGATGTGTAGGTAATGCGATAAGGCTATAGGAGTTATTCTCTTACTTCTCTTATAGTTCTCTTAACTAGAAGGAATATCATTATGAAAAAATTAGTATTAAGTGCGGTGGGTTTAGCTGTTGTTTTAGGTTCTAGCGTGGCGCAAGCGGAAACACGCATTGGTGTAACCATTTACAAATACGATGATAATTTCATGTCATTAATGCGTAAAGAAATCGATAAAGAAGCCGCGAATTTCAGCGATATTAAATTATTAATGAATGACTCTCAGAATGCACAATCTGTACAAAATGACCAAGTGGATGTATTAATTTCTAAAGGCGTGAAAGCCTTAGCCATTAATTTGGTTGACCCTTCAGCTTATCGAACCATTATTCAAAAAGCGAAAGGCGATGATTTGCCTATCGTTTTCTTCAACAAAGATCCAGGTCAAAAAGCCCTTGATAGCTATGACAAAGCCTATTATGTGGGAACAGATCCTAAAGAATCTGGCTTAATTCAAGGCGATTTAATCGCAAAACAATGGGCTGCACATCCAGAATATGATTTAAATAAAGACGGCAAAATTCAATATGCTTTATTGAAAGGTGAACCCGGTCACCCAGACGCTGAAGCGCGTAGTAAATATGTCATCGAGCAATTAAATGCGAAAGGTATCCCAACCGAAGAAATCTTTATTGATACAGGAATGTGGGATGCGGCAATGGCGAAAGATAAAACCGATGCATGGTTATCTAGCGCGCGTGCAAAAGATATTGAAGTGATTATTTCTAACAACGATGGTATGGCGTTGGGCGCACTAGAAGCCACTAAAGCCCACGGCAAAAAATTACCAATTTTTGGTGTGGATGCTTTGCCTGAAGCGTTGCAATTAGTCAAAAAAGGCGAGTTGGCAGGCACCGTGCTTAACGATGGTGTAAACCAAGGTAAAGCCGTGGTGCAATTGGCTAACAACCTTGCTCACGACAAACCTGCAACCGAAGGCACGAACTGGAAATTAGATAATAAAGTGGTTCGCATTCCTTATGTAGGCGTGGATAAAGATAATTTAAGCGAATTTTTAAAATAATTAACCGCACTTAACGCCAATCAGGGGCGTAAACTACGCCCCTTTTGTTTTACTCAAATTCTTTTTATTTCATTCTATCTGTGAGGTGATGTATGTCAGCACCAGTTCAAGAAGTGCTACTCACAATGACAAATGTTAGCAAGTCATTTCCGGGTGTCAAAGCACTAGACAAAGCTAATTTAACAGTAAAATCTCATTCTGTTCATGCGCTGATGGGCGAAAATGGTGCAGGAAAATCAACCTTACTAAAATGCCTTTTTGGTATTTATGCCAAAGACGAAGGGGATATTTTATTTTTAGGCAAACCCGTCAACTTCAAAACATCGAAAGAAGCGCTCGAAAACGGGATTTCGATGGTGCATCAAGAATTAAACTTGGTTCGCCAACGTAGCGTTATGGATAACCTTTGGCTAGGGCGTTATCCGCTCAAAGGGATTTTTGTGGATCACGGCAAAATGTATCGTGATACAAAAGCGATTTTTGATGAATTAGAAATTAATGTCGATCCCAAAGAAAAAGTGGCTAATTTATCCGTTTCACAAATGCAAATGATTGAAATCGCAAAGGCTTTTTCTTATAACGCCAAAATTGTGATCATGGACGAGCCCACTTCTTCCCTTTCTGAAAAAGAAGTGGATCATTTATTTAAAATCATCGAAAAATTAAAAGAACGCGGCTGTGGCATTATCTACATTTCCCACAAAATGGATGAAATTTTCAAAATTTGTGATGAAATTACCATTTTGCGTGATGGTCAATGGATTAACACCGTTGCCACTAAAGACACCTCAATGGACGGTGTGGTGTCAATGATGGTGGGGCGTGAGCTGACTCAACGTTTCCCAGAACGCACGAATGTGCCGAAAGAAACCATCTTAACTGTGGAAAATTTGACCGCACTTAACCAACCTTCTATTCAAGATGTGAGCTTTGATTTACGCAAAGGCGAAGTGCTCGGCATCGCAGGTTTAGTGGGGGCAAAACGTACAGATATTGTCGAAACCATTTTCGGCGTGCGTGAGAAAAAATCGGGAACGATCAAATTAAATGGCAAAACTGTGGAAAATCACACCGCACTTGAAGCCATTAATAATGGTTTTGCCTTGGTTACCGAAGAACGCCGTAGTACGGGGATTTATGCCAACTTAAGCATTGAATTCAATTCTCTCGTTTCCAATATGAAATCCTATTTAAACCGTTTTGGTCTATTAAGTAGCAAAAAAATGCGCAGCGATACTCAATGGGTGATTGATGCAATGAACGTGAAAACCCCATCGCACGGCACGAGCATTGGGTCGCTTTCTGGCGGAAACCAGCAAAAAGTTATTATTGGCCGTTGGTTATTAACTCAGCCCGAAATTCTTATGCTAGATGAGCCAACACGTGGTATCGATATTGGTGCAAAATTTGAAATTTATCAGCTCATTATGGAATTAGCGAAAAAAGATAAAGGTATCATTATTATTTCATCGGAAATGCCAGAATTGCTTGGCACGACAGACCGAATTTTAGTGATGAGTAATGGGCGCGTGGCAGGAATAGTGGAAACCGCAAAAACCAGCCAAGAAGAAATTTTACAACTTGCGGCAAAATATCTATAAAAGTTTTATCAGAGAAGGAACGTATTATGTCTGCCTTAAAACAAAACAAATCTTTGGATTTTCTTAAACAAAATGCGATTTATTTTGTACTTTTGATCCTACTTGTGGTGATTATTGCACAGGATCCAAGTTTCCTCAGTTTAACCAATTTTAGTAACATTCTCACTCAATCTTCCGTGCGTTTAATTATCGCCTTAGGGGTAGCAGGTTTGCTGGTGACACAAGGTACGGACTTGTCTGCAGGGCGCCAAGTGGGGTTAGCCGCGGTAATTGCTGCAAGTATGTTGCAAGCCATGGATAATATGAACCGTGTTTTCCCTGAATTGGGCGAGATTCCCATTCCCGTGGTGATTTTAGCGGTTTGTGCAGTTGGCGCAGTGATCGGCTTAGTCAACGGTTTTGTCATCGCTTGCCTAAATGTCACGCCATTTATCGCTACAATGGGGACAATGATTATCGTATATGGTATCAACTCACTTTACTATGATGCCGTAGGCGGCTCGCCAATCGCAGGTTTCAGCGACAATTTCTCTGAATTTGCCCAAGGTTTCTTCCGTATCGGTGGATTTAAACTTTCATTCATCACTATTTATGCCGCAATTGCCGCATTCTTAGTGTGGGTGATGTGGAACAAAACCCGTTTTGGTAAAAACATTTTCGCTATCGGCGGCAACCCTGAAGCAGCAAAAGTATCGGGCGTAAACGTGACACGCAATTTAGTGGTGATCTATATGATTGCAGGTATGTTCTACGCTTTCGGCGGGATGTTAGAAGCTGGACGTATCGGCTCTGCCACCAATAACCTTGGATTTATGTACGAACTTGATGCCATTGCGGCTTGCGTGGTCGGTGGCGTATCTTTCGCTGGTGGCGTGGGAACGGTTATCGGTGTGATCACAGGGGTTATCATCTTCACCGTCATCAACTATGGTTTAACCTACATCGGTGTAAATCCATATTGGCAATATATTATTAAAGGTTCAATCATTATCTTAGCGGTTGCGATTGATAGTTTAAAATATGCGAAGAAAAAATAGCTAAACTCAGAAAAAAACGACCGCACTTACAACAAAAGTGCGGTCATTTTTTTGAAAATTTTATCGTTAATAGTAAAAACGTGTCTTTTCCAATGGATGACAAATTTTTAACCACTCGTTTTTAATTGAAATCATAAACGCTCTGACAATACTCAAAATAAGTAGATTTCTTCTTTTGAGCACAGCGCCCACTACTATTTCAGCATTAAATGACGTATAATTCCGCAAATTTATCGGAAAAACATTAAAGGATAATATTGTGACTACAGAAACAAGAACGGCAAAAATTATAGAAGCCAAAGAAATTATGACGCTTTTACCACATCGTTACCCATTCTTATTAGTGGATCGCGTAGTGGATTTTCAAGAAGGCGAATGGTTAAAAGCGATCAAAAATATTAGCGTAAACGAACCTTGTTTTACTGGTCATTTTCCAGAAGTCCCAATTTTACCTGGTGTTTTAATTCTTGAAGCCTTGGCTCAATCAATGGGCATTTTGGCATTCAAAACCCATGAAATTCAAGGTGGTGAATTATTCTATTTTGCTGGAATTGATGACGCGCGTTTCAAACGTCCTGTCTTGCCAGGGGATCAAATGGAATTATATGTTGAAGTTATCAAGGAACGCCGTGGTATCACATCTTTCACCGGCATTGCTCGCGTTAATGGCGAAGTGGCTTGTGAAGCAAAATTAATGTGCGCGCGTAGATAATATTTCGTCATAACTAAATATTTCGTAATAACAAGGAAAAGGGGCAAAATATGATTCACCCTACAGCAAAAATTCATCCATCTTCCATTATTGAAGAGGGCGCAATCATCGGCGAAAACGTGGTGATTGGTCCATTCTGCATCGTAGAAAAAGAGAGTCAAATTGGCAAAGGCACCGTTTTGCATTCTCACGTTGTGGTGCGTGGTGTAACGAAAATTGGTGAAGATAACCAAATTTTCCAAGGCGCAAGCATTGGCGAAGTGAACCAAGATCTAAAATATCAAGGTGAACCAACAAAAACGATTATTGGTGATCGCAACCGTATTCGTGAAAATGTCACGATTCATCGTGGCACCGTGCAAGGCGGCGGAGTCACCCGTGTGGGCGATGACAATCTCTTTATGGTGAATGCGCATATTGCCCACGATTGCCAAATTAAAAACCGTTGTATCTTAGCAAACAATGCTACCTTGGCGGGTCATGTTGAATTAGATGATTTCGTGATCGTTGGCGGCATGTCTGCGATCCATCAATTTGTGATTGTTGGGGCGCATGTAATGTTAGGCGGCGGTTCAATGGTGAGTCAAGACGTTCCCCCTTATGTAATGGCGCAAGGCAATCATGCGCGCCCATTTGGCGTTAATCTTGAAGGCTTAAAACGCCGCGGTTTTGATAAACCGACTTTGCATGCCATTCGCAATGTGTACAAATTATTGTATCGCAGTGAAAAAACCTTAGATGAAGTGATGCCAGAGATTGAGCATTATGCGAAAACAGAAGCCGCAATCAGTTTCTTCTTAGATTTCTTCAAACGTTCAACGCGTGGAATTATTCGTTAATTTTAGTGAGTAACGCCGAGAACCGTTTAGCTCAGCAGCGCCTATTTCAATAGGCAAAATTATCGTGGAACTGACCGCACTTCTTCCAAAAGTGCGGTCATTTTTTAGGAAGTTTTATGGAAAAAATAACACAAACCAGCCCAACAATTGCCATCGTGGCAGGCGAAGTGTCTGGCGATATTCTTGGCGCGGGTTTAATTCGTGCTTTAAAACAAACCTATCCTAACGCGCGTTTTGTGGGAATTGCTGGGCAGAAAATGCTAGCGGAAGGCTGTGAAACACTCGTCGATATGGAAGAAATTGCGGTGATGGGGCTGGTGGAAATTCTAAAACATTTGCCGCGTTTGTTGAAAATCCGCAAACAGCTTGTTCAGCATTTTTTACAACAAAAGCCCGATATTTTTATCGGCATTGATTCGCCCGAATTTAATCTTTATGTGGAAGACAAACTCAAAGCCGCAGGCGTTAAAACCATTCATTATGTGAGCCCAAGTGTGTGGGCGTGGCGACAAAATCGTATCCATAAAATTGCGCGAGCCACTGATTTGGTGCTTGCTTTTCTTCCTTTTGAAAAAGCCTTTTATGACAAATTTAATGTGCCTTGCCGTTTTGTGGGGCACACGATGGCGGATGCAATTCCATTACAACCCAATAAAGCAGAAGCCTATCAGCAGCTAGGGTTGCCAAGCGATCAGCGTTATGTGGCGATTTTAGTTGGCAGCCGTGGCGCAGAAGTGGAAATGCTGGCGGAACAGTTTTTAAAAACTGCCGAATTATTAAAAGCGCAATACCCAGATTTAAAATTCTTAGTGCCTTTAGTCAATGCCAAGCGCCGTACTCAATTTGAACAAATTCGAGCCCAAACGGCGTTGAACTTAGCGGATGACGATCTCATTTTGCTTGATGGCAACGCGCGTCAAGCTATGATCATTGCGGACGCAACCTTGCTTGCGTCGGGAACAGCAGCGTTGGAATGTATGCTCTGCAAATCGCCGATGGTGGTGGGCTATCGTATGAAACCTTTCACTTATTGGCTGGCAAAACGTTTAGTCAAAAGCCCTTATGTTTCGTTGCCTAATTTATTGGCGAATGAAATGCTAGTGCCCGAAATGTTGCAAGAAGAATGCGAACCCGCCAAATTAGCGGAACAAATGGCGCGTTATTTGGGCGAAAGTGCGGTCAAAAATCGACAAGTTTTGATCGAACGCTTTACAGAGCTTCATCAAATGGTGCGCAAAAACGCAGATGAACAAGCGGCCCAAGCTGTGATTGATATGCTAGAAAGGCGCTAGAGTTTGCTGACATAAACGGCTATTAAGTCTTGATTTCAGCCTAATAACAGCGGCTCTCCAATAATGTTATTGATAAGGAAAATATGACAACAAATTTTGAATATCCTAAAGGCATTGAACTGATTGCTGGTGTCGATGAAGTCGGGCGTGGTCCGTTGGTGGGCGCGGTGGTTACCGCTGCGGTGATTTTAGACCCGAATAACCCCATTGAAGGATTGGCGGATAGCAAAAAATTGAGCGAGAAAAAACGCGTTGCCCTTGCAGAAGAAATTAAGCAAAAAGCATTGGCTTGGGCGTTGGGAAGAGCAGAACCCGAAGAAATTGATCAGCTGAATATTTTGCACGCCACAATGCTTGCGATGCAGCGCGCGGTAAAATCTTTAAAAATTCGACCGCACTTTGTGTTGGTGGACGGTAATCGCATTCCCAAACTGGATATGCCAGCGCAAGCGGTGGTGAAAGGCGATAGTTTAGTGGCTGAAATTAGTGCCGCCTCTATTTTAGCCAAAGTGGCGCGGGATCAAGAAATGTACGAATTAGATCAACAGTATCCACAATATGAATTTGCGAAACACAAAGGTTATCCAACAAAAGTGCATTTAGAAAAATTACATGAATTTGGCGCACTGCCACAACATCGCCGCAGTTTTGCCCCGGTGCGCAAAGCCCTCGAGCATAAGGAATAAACATAAGGAAAATCCCAATGACTGATCTTCTGCTTTCATTTATGCCATCGCCACTCATCACCACCGTGGTGTTATTAGTGATAGCGATTTTCCTATTTATCCAAAACAAAATCCGTATGGATATGATCGCTTTAATGGTGATGCTAGCATTTTGCTTGACGGGGATTTTATCGGTACAGGAAGTTCTCACAGGGTTTAGCGATCCCAACGTGCTTTTAGTTGCCTTGTTATTTGTCGTGGGCGAAGGTTTGGTGCGCACTGGCGTTGCCTATCAAGTGAGCGAATGGTTGATGAAAGTCGCGAATAACAGTGAAACGAAAGTCTTGATTTTGTTGATGTTAGCGGTAACTGGCTTGGGTTCTTTTATGAGTTCCACTGGCGTGGTGGCGATTTTTATTCCCGTGGTGTTGGTAATTTGTCAGCAAATGAATATTTCAGCCAAGCGTTTAATGATGCCTTTATCTGTCGCAGGATTGATTAGCGGCATGATGACCTTAATCGCCACTGCGCCAAACCTTGTGGTGAATGCTGAGTTAGTGCGTACCCAAGCAGGACGTTTTAGCTTTTTCTCTTTCACGCCCATCGGTTTAGGCGTACTAGTCTTAGGCATTGTATATATGCTGGCAGTGCGGGGTTGGTTGTCCTCATCGAAAGAGAATGCCACAGAAACAACCTACCGCCATTCTATTAACGATTTGATTGAAAGCTATCATTTACATCAGCGCATAAAGCGTTTTGTGGTGAAAACTGGCTCGCCATTTATTGGCAAAACCGTGGAAGAGCTTCATTTGCGTTCGAATTATGGGCTGAATATTTTGGCGATTGAGCGCTGGAAGCGATTTCGCCCTGTTTTTTTAGCGGCATCTTTGGGCAAAACGGAAATCAGAGAAAAAGATATTTTGATGATTGACGTGTCCAATCCTGAACTTGATTTAAATGAACTTTGTCGTTTATTGGTATTAGAACAAGCACCTATTCGCAGCCAAAATTTTAATGAACAAGCAAAATCTATTGGCATGGCAGAAATCACGCCTATCCCCGATGCAGGAGCGATAGGCAAAAGTGCGGTCGAATTACACTTTAGATCGCGTTATGGACTAAATGTGATCGGCATTAAACGCCAAGGTGAGTTATTGCAAGGCAACTTAGTGGAAACACCGTTGGAAAGCGGTGATTTATTATTGGTGGTAGGCGATTGGAAATTGATCCAACAATTGCGCGAAAAAACCAAGTCGTTTTTTATTCTTAGGTATCCGAGTGAAATCGACAAAGCCGTACCCGCTCGCAGCCAAGCTTGGCATGCCATTTTCTCGGTGGCAACCATGGTGGTTTTAATGGTAACAGGGATTGTGCCTAACGTGCTGGCGGCGTTAATCGCTTGCTTGATGTTAGGCAAGTTTCGTTGTATAGATGCCCGAAGTGCTTATGGTTCTATCCAGTGGCCAAGCCTCATTTTGATTATTGGTATGATGCCTTTTTCCATAGCCTTACAAAAAACTGGCGGGGTGAACATTGTGGTGGATTTTATGATTCACACCGTAGGTACCATGGGCAAACATTGGATATTGATTAGTTTATTTGTGCTTTGTGCTGTGGTTGGTTTATTTATTTCTAACACCGCAACAGCGATCTTAATGGCGCCCATTGCAATTACTATGGCGCAGCAACTTGGCTTATCGCCGCTACCCTTTGCAATGACGGTGGCGATTGCGTCATCTGCAGCCTTTATTACGCCTATTTCATCACCAGTGAATACGATGGTGCTTGGACCGGGCGAATATCGATTTAGCGATTTTGTTAAAATCGGTGCGCCGTTCACTATTTTAGTGATGCTATTGACGGTTTTTGTGGTGCCAATCTTGTTTCCATTCTAAAAAATAGAGAAGTTGGTATTAGTATCACATTGATTTTAAACTAATTTTGTGGGATTAAATTTTGTTCCATAACAAATTAAATGTTAGTTTATTGGTAATGTGGAAGATTGGTGTCTAAGACGAATGCCGCAATAAATTTAAATGCTTAATGGCTATTTAAATGCAGTTTGATATACTGCGCACCGAATTTAGAAATATGGGGAAAATTATTTTCTCCATAATCAAAAAATAAGGAAAAATATGACCGCACTTTTTGAAGAGAAAAAGTTAAAAATTGGCTTAGTTTCAGTCTCTGATCGCGCATCGCAAGGTGTGTATCAAGATCAAGGCATTCCTGAATTGAGAAAATGGCTGGAAACCGCATTGATCGATGAATTTGATGTGGAAACACGTTTGATTCCCGATGAACAAGCGGAAATTGAGAAAACCTTGATTGAATTAGTGGATGAATGCCAATGCCATTTAGTGCTGACAACTGGGGGCACGGGGCCTGCGAAACGTGATGTCACGCCTGATGCTACCTTAGCGGTGGCAGATCGTGAAATGCCGGGATTTGGTGAGCAAATGCGCCAAGTGAGTTTACATTTTGTGCCTACGGCGATTTTGTCGCGTCAAGTGGGCGTCATCCGTAAAAATACCTTAATTTTGAATTTACCAGGGCAGCCTAAGGCTATTAAAGAAACCTTAGAAGGCGTGAAAGATGCAGTAGGGAACGTGTTAGTCAAAGGTATTTTTGCAGCCGTTCCTTATTGTTTACAGCTGATTGACGGCATTTATATTGATACTCACGCTGATGTAATTGAAAGTTTCCGCCCGAAATCTGCACGTCGTTAAGACATTTTGTTAAGCCATTGCGCATAGGAGTCATTATGGCAATTTCTTTTATTATTATCGCACTTTGCGCTGGATTTGCTTTATCCATTCAAGCAGCAATTAACAGCCAGTTGGCAAGTGCTTTAATTGGGCAACCTGCAGTCGCCGCATTGGTTTCTTTTGTGATGGGATCGATTGTTTTACTTGTTATTTGTTGGTGGAAAGCCGATCTTGCAATTGCGTGGCAGCATATTCCTAAACAACCTTGGTGGAAGCTAATTGGTGGACCATTAGGGGCATTAGTTGTTTTTACCACTATCTTTTTAGCGCCAAAAATTGGTGTGACTAATATGTTGTTTTTTATCATTATCGGACAACTGATTGCCGCCACTATTATTGACCATTTTGGTTTGATTGGAATGAATGTTCGCCCAATTCAGGTTTGGCAAGTGATAGGATTAATCGTTATCGCTTGTGGTTTAACCCTATTTTTCTTTGGTAAAAAACTATTCGGTGGATAATATCAACCGTAAGTTTTTAATATATTTAACGGAGTAAATGATGAAAAAGATCGAAGCAATTATTAAACCGTTTAAATTAGATGATGTACGTGAAGGCCTGTCTGATATGGGTATCACTGGCATGACTGTAACAGAAGTGCGTGGTTTTGGTCGCCAAAAAGGGCACACGGAATTATACCGCGGTGCGGAATATATGGTGGACTTTTTACCCAAAGTGAAACTAGAAATTATTGTAACCGATGATCTGGTGGATCAATGTGTGGAAACTATCGTGGACATTGCACAAACAGGTAAAATCGGTGACGGTAAGATCTTTGTCTATGATATTGAGCGTGTCATTCGTATTCGCACTGGCGAAGAAAACGAAGAAGCTATTTAACAGCCATTCATCTTTTAGGATTTTATGATAGACGAAAAATCGCTTTCTCGTTATTTTGTGGTGGCGGCAAGTCTCGTGATTATTTTAGCGGGGATTAAATTATCCGCAGAAATTGTAGTGCCATTTTTGTTGGCGCTATTTATCGCGATTATTTGTTCTCCTGTCATCAAGTTTATGACGAATCACCGCGTGCCACATTGGTTAGCTATTGCCTTATTATTTGTGATGATTTTGTTACTATTTTTCTCTTTAATTAGCTTGATTAATAGTACGGTGCACGAATTTACCCAATCAATGCCACAATATAAGCTGTTGATGGCAGAGCGGATCAATGATCTTAAGGCATTAGCGGAAAAGCTTAAAATCCCCTTAAATATTGACTCAACAAAACTCACTCAGCAGTTTGACCCAAGCTCAATTATGAAGCTTACCAGTGGGCTATTGGTGAATTTCTCTAATGTGGTATCCAATGCTTTCGTATTAATTTTAGTGGTGATTTTTATGCTGTTAGATGCACCAACGGCAAAACGAAAATTCACCATTGCATTTTCTAAAAATGATCGAGAAGAAAATTCTTTAGAGCAACATTTAGACAGAGCATTACAGGGCATTATTAGCTACCTTGGGGTGAAAACCACCGTGAGTTTATTAACGGGATTATCGGTGTGGGTGTTGCTGGAGTTGGCTGATGTACAATACGCTGTGCTTTGGGCAACCTTGAGTTTCTTGTTTAATTATATTCCTAATATTGGCTCTATTACTGCGGCTATCCCGATTGTTGTGCAAGCATTATTGCTCAACGGTTTTTCTGTTGGCTTTATTGTGGCATTTGGTGTGATGACCATTAATATGGTGGTTGGCAATGTGATTGAACCCAAAATGATGGGAAAAAAATTAGGGCTTTCTACCTTAGTTGTTTTCCTTTCCCTTCTATTTTGGGGCTGGCTGCTGGGCACAGTGGGAATGCTGCTTTCTGTTCCGCTTACAATGGCATTAAAAATAGCGCTAGAATCGAGTTTCAGAACCGCGCGTTATGCCGTGTTATTAGGCAATTTGTCCGAAGAAGAAAAAACGGAATCCAATTAAAAAAGTGCGGTTTGTTGACCGCACTTTTTTTCTGTTTTATTTATGCCTTAATGAAAAATATCTCGATTTTTGACCGCACTTTTTTTCACTTGGCTGATGAGTACGATGATTAGCACTAAGCTATAAATTGAGAAAGCAACGACTAACCATTGCACCATTGTTAAGCCCAGCCATTGCCAGCTAATTTCTGAGCATAAACCCGTTGGTTTGAACATAAACGGAAACCATTCATGCAATGGCAATGTTTGTGGAAATTCGGGAATGATTGGGCAGCTTTTCCACGGGGCTGGATTCATTTGTAGATCTACGTGGGTGTAGGCAATGACTAACCCTTTAATTGCACTGAATAAACCGAGCGCTAATGCTATCAAGCGGATAATCAGAGATTGGGGCGCGATGGAACCAATTAACCCCGCAAATGCAATACCAAGAACGGCAACGCGTTCATAGATACACATGACGCAAGGCTGCAATTCCATTCCATATTGAAAGTAAAGTGCGGTCAATTCTAATCCGATTGCGCTGAACAACAATATCAGCCAACCAGAACGTTGTGATGACCAGTCTTTAAAAAATCGTAACATTGGATTTCCCCTGTGAATTAATGCCCAATCATTGGGACAGTTGGAATATGTGGCGAACTAATTAAGCCTGCGTGGAACATCCATTGCGTTGCTTCTGGCAAGAAAAATTCTACGGTGAATAATCCCACAAGGGTTAACACAATTGTGTATGGCAGCGCCATTAATACCATTCTTCCGTATGATAAACGGATGAGAGGTGCCAATGATGAGGTCAATAAGAATAAGAACGCAGCTTGACCATTTGGGGTTGCCACTGACGGTAAGTTTGTTCCCGTGTTAATAGCGACAGCGATCATTTCAAATTGCTCTGGCGAAATTGTACCGTGGGTTAATGCAGCTTTGGCTTCATTAATATAGACGGTTGCCACGAAAACGTTGTCTGAAATCGCCGATAAAATACCGTTAAACATATAGAATAACAATAATTGGACGCTTTCAGCGGCGCCTAGCACGATGCTAATAATTGGGGCAAATAAATGTTGATCGACAATAACTGCCACCACAGAGAAAAAGACCACGAGAAGTGCGGTGAATGGCAATGATTCTTTGAAAGCATGACCGATAGCGTGTTCATCTGTGATGCCATTGTATGATGTGGTTAAGATAATCACGGTTAAACCGATCAAGCCTACCGCCGCTAAGTGGAATGCTAGACCAATGATGAGCCATAATCCCACGAAAACTTGGGCGACTAATTTAACGCGTTCTTGTGTGGTTAATTTTGATTCTTGGTAACGATCGAATTTAGCCAATTCCGCCCATACTTTGCGTGGCAATTTCTCACCGTAACCAAATAAATGAAATTTTTCTATGACGATAGTGGTTAAAAGCCCAAAGAATAATACAGGGATAGTAACGGGTGCCATACGCAAGAAAAATTCTTTAAAGCCCCAACCTGCTTGCTCAGCGATAATTAAGTTTTGTGGCTCGCCCACTAATGTCATTACCCCGCCTAGCGCAGTTCCTACCGCCGCGTGCATTAAAAGACTGCGCAAAAAAGCACGGAAACTTTCTAATGTTTCTTTGTTTTCGGTGATCTTCGAGTCATTGGCAATATTCGTTGAATCTTCAAATGAAACACCCGATGCGACTTTATGATAAACCCCATAAAAACCCATACCCACGCTGATAATTACTGCGATAACAGTTAAGGCATCTAAAAATGCAGATAAAAAAGCAGCACTTAAACAAAATGCAAGGGATAAGGTTATTTTGGAATGAATACGCAGAAGTAATTTTGTGAATGCATAAAGCAACAATTGTTTCATGAAGTAAATCCCCGCCACCATAAACATAAGTAGCAAGATAACTTCAAAGTTTGCATAGATTTCTGCTTTGACGTGTTCGGGGCTTGTCATACCGATAGTGACAGCTTCAAGCGCAAGCATACCACCAGGTTGTAGCGGATAGCATTTTAATGCCATAGCCAGTGTGAAAATAAATTCTGCCACAAGCAACCACCCTGCGACGAACGGGTCTAACCCAAAAACAACAGGATTTACGAGTAAGAAGACCGCAATGGTAACTTTGTACCAATTCGGGCTGTTGCCCATAAAGTTGTTCATGAAGGCTTGTACATATTGCATATAACTCCATCCTTAGGCAAATATTACTTTTAATATGCGCAACTTTAACGGATAATGGGTATAAATTGCAATTTTTTCCATAAGAATTTTATTGTTAATGAGCTAAGTGATTTATGACCAATACCGAGCCAGTTTTAAAAGTAGAGCCAATTTTAAAAGCACGTAGCCCAGCGGCACTTGCAGAAGAATATATTATAAAAAGCATCTGGAATAATTATTTTCCACCAGGTTCTGATCTTCCTGCTGAACGAGAACTCGCTGAAAAAATTGGGGTCACACGCACCACATTGCGCGAGGTATTGCAACGTTTGTCGCGCGATGGTTGGCTGACTATTCAGCATGGTAAACCCACAAAAGTCAATAATGTGTGGGAAACGTCGGGATTAAACATTTTGGAAGTGCTGGTTAATCTTGACAGCACATTATCACCGTTGCTGATTTCTAATGTGCTTTCTGCGCGCACGAACTTAGCGACTATCTATATTCCCCGCGCATTTAAACTTGCCAAGCAAGAATCGCTCAGCTCATTACAAGGCTGTGAGCAGTTGTCTGACGATGCCAAATCTTATGTGGATTTCGATTACAGCATTTTCCGCAATCTCGCCTTTGCTTCTCAAAACCCAATTTATGGACTGATGGTAAATGGCTTGAAGGGATTATATACGCGAGTGGGGATGGTATATTTTTCACAGCCTGAAGCGCGTGCGTTAGCTTTAGAATTTTATAAAAAATTGACTGCACTTGGCGAAGAACAACGTTACGATGAGATTATCGAATGTATTCGTGAATATGGCAAAGCGAGCGGAAAAATTTATGCGGCTTTGCAAGATCAGCTCATTGAAGCGATGAATCAGCAAAAATAATCTTATGGGATAATAAAGGGAACGAAATGTTCCCTTTGTTATTTTGAGAGCTTATCTAGGCGATTTATAAATGACCCCGTTCTATCATAATCCCCACATTGCGCGCTTGTGCGACAGCCTTAGGTTTGCTTAGCTTTAATCGCAACCACGGAATATTAAAACGTTTTTGTAACTGCTCAGCCACTTCATTGGCGACACGTTCGATTAGCAAAAATGGCTTTGATTGCACATAATTGATAATGAACTCGCTCACTTCCGCATAATTCAAACAAAACACGACATCATCTGTTTC
Source organism: Alitibacter langaaensis DSM 22999 (assembly GCF_003096995.1). Taxonomy (GTDB): domain Bacteria; phylum Pseudomonadota; class Gammaproteobacteria; order Enterobacterales; family Pasteurellaceae; genus Exercitatus; species Exercitatus langaaensis. The sequence goes on from NZ_QENU01000001.1 coordinate 151,603, forward strand.
TGCGGCTTTTCGGCTATCCCATGCCATTTCAATATCAAAAATCAGTTTTTGCTTAATCTGTTGTTCCCAATCATATACGCCAATTTGCGCAAATACAGTAAGTTCTTCAATAAAAATACGATCTGTCATCACGACTCCAACAAAATTAAATGTGAAAAAATTGAGATAATGCTAGCAAGTTTAGGTAAAATAAACAAAATTTTCCATTGTTAAGGACATCGCATGAGCCTTTTTGCACTTTTATGTATGTTTGTTGCCTATCTACTCGGTTCCATTTCGAGCGCGATTTTAATTTGTCGCATGACGGGATTGCCCGATCCGCGCGAAAATGGCTCAGGCAACCCTGGGGCAACTAATGTGCTACGCATCGGTGGGCGTTGGGCGGCATTTGCAGTCTTTTTATTTGATGTGTTAAAAGGGACGCTGCCTGTGTGGGTGTGTTACCGTTTAGGCTTAACCCAGTTTGAATTAGGCATGGTGGCATTAGGGGCTTGCCTTGGACATATTTTCCCGATTTTCTTTAAATTTAAAGGGGGAAAAGGGGTAGCAACCGCATTTGGCGCAATCGCACCGATTGCATGGGGCGTTGCAGGCTCAACCTTGGGAACATGGTTACTCGTTTTTGTCGTCAGTGGTTATTCTTCACTCAGCGCTGTGGTCGCAGCTTTATTAACACCGCTTTATGTATGGTATTTTCGCCCCGAATTTACTTTTCCCGTTGCCTTAGTCTGTTGCTTGTTAGTGTATCGTCATCACGGCAATATTCAGCGTTTATGGCGTGGTCAAGAAGATCGCATTTTGTGGCGTAAAAAATAATTTCATCGTACTGAAATGTTAAAATCTGGTTAAACCAGTCACGCCCCTTTTTTCGTTATACTACAAGCCTTTAATTAAAATAAGGACAAAATGATGTCATCTCCTCGAATTTTGCTGCTAAATGGTCCAAATTTAAATATGTTAGGTGCCAGAGAGCCTAAACATTATGGCTCTCTTTCTCTTTCTGCGATTGAAGCTAATCTCCAAGCATTGGCGGAAAAGTGCGGTGTAAATTTAGAGAGTTTTCAAGCAAATAGTGAAGAAAAACTCATTAATAAAATTCACGATAGTTTCCAACAAGTGGATTTTATTATTATTAATCCTGCCGCTTATACTCACACCAGCGTGGCATTACGAGATGCTTTATTAGCTGTTGCAATCCCTTTTATAGAAGTGCATCTTTCTAATATTCACAAGCGCGAGCCATTTCGTCATCATTCTTATTTTAGTGATGTGGCAGAGGGCGTTATTTGTGGATTAGGCGCAAAAGGGTATGAATACGCATTCGACTTTGCTGTTCAATATTTAGCAAAAAACAATAAATTTTGATAAATTTCCGCGAAAATAGCAGAAAGTTGTCGCAAAAAAGATGATTTTCGGGTAATCTTGCGGGCATAAAGCAGACTTATTTCCGCCGTGCTTTGGAAAATTTCAAAGGAAAGTTTCAAAGTGCGGTCAATTTTCTTTTCATTTAGGTAATACAAATATGGCAATGGATATTCGTAAAATTAAGAAATTAATCGAATTAGTTGAAGAATCAGGCATTATGGAGCTTGAAATTTCAGAAGGTGAAGAATCAGTTCGTATCAGCCGTGGCAGCGCTGCACCAAGTGCTGTGCAATATACGCTTCCAGCGGCTGCACCAGCAGTGTCTGCTCCAGTTGCTCAAACTGCTGCGCCCGCAGCAACACCTGCATCAGAACCCGTGGCAGCAGATAATTTATCTGGTCACGTTATTCGTTCGCCAATGGTGGGAACTTTCTATCGTAGCCCAAGTCCAGAAGCTCCGTCATTTGTTGAAGTAGGGCAATCAGTAAAAGTGGGCGATGCCCTTTGCATTGTTGAAGCAATGAAAATGATGAATCGTATCGAAGCTGATAAAGCAGGCGTTGTGAAAGCGATTTTAATCAACGATGGTGATGCCGTAGAGTTTGACGAACCATTAATCGTCATCGAATAATCAATTCTTGTAGGGTGGGCAAAAGTCCACCGTTTTTACGTTAACCAAATTAAAATTGGAATAATCTTATGTTAGAAAAAGTGGTTATTGCCAACCGTGGTGAAATCGCATTACGTATTTTACGTGCTTGTAAAGAATTAGGCATCAAAACTGTTGCTGTGCATTCAACCGCCGATCGCGATTTAAAACACGTGTTACTTGCAGATGAAACCGTTTGTATTGGCCCTGCGCCATCAGTAAAAAGTTATTTGAATATTCCTGCGATTATCGCTGCCGCTGAAGTTACGGGGGCTGATGCAATTCACCCTGGTTATGGTTTTTTATCTGAAAATGCAGATTTTGCAGAGCAAGTTGAACGTTCAGGTTTCACTTTTATTGGTCCAACAGCGGATGTTATTCGTTTAATGGGCGATAAAGTTTCAGCGATCAACGCAATGAAAAAAGCAGGTGTGCCTTGTGTTCCAGGTTCTGACGGTCCATTAGGATCGAATATGGAAAAAAATAAAGAAATCGCCAAACGCATTGGTTTCCCTGTAATTATCAAAGCATCAGGCGGTGGTGGCGGTCGCGGTATGCGCGTGGTTCGCAATGTTGAAAGCTTAGAAGAATCCATTGCAATGACGAAAGCTGAAGCGAAAGCAGCCTTTAATAATGATATGGTTTACATGGAAAAATACTTGGAAAATCCGCGCCATGTGGAAATTCAAGTGATTGCCGATACACTTGGTAATGCCGTTTATTTAGCCGAGCGTGATTGTTCAATGCAACGCCGCCATCAAAAAGTGGTGGAAGAAGCGCCAGCACCAGGTATTTCTGAAAAAATGCGTCATGATATTGGTACTCGTTGTGCCAATGCTTGTGTGGAAATTGGTTATCGTGGTGCGGGTACATTTGAATTCTTGTATGAGAATGGTGAATTCTATTTCATTGAAATGAATACCCGTATCCAAGTAGAACATCCTGTGACAGAAATGATCACTGGCGTTGATTTAGTGAAAGAGCAATTACGTGTCGCTGCAGGTCTTCCATTATCATTCAAGCAAGAAGATATCAAAGTGAAAGGGCATGCGATTGAATGTCGTATTAATGCTGAAGATCCAAAAACTTTCTTACCATCGCCAGGTAAAGTTGTGCATTTGCATTCGCCAGGTGGATTGGGTGTACGTTGGGATTCACATATTTATGCAGGCTATACTGTGCCACCGCATTACGATTCAATGATTGCGAAATTAATTACCTACGGTGATACCCGTGGAAGCGCAATTCGCCGTATGCAAAATGCCTTGTCAGAAACCATTATTGATGGCATTAAGACCAATATTCCATTGCATAATCTCATTTTGGAAGATGAAAACTTCCAAAAAGGTGGAACCAACATTCACTACCTAGAGAAAAAACTTGGAATTTCTGAATAAAATCTAGTAAGTGGATCGAAAGATCCACTTTTTTTATATAAAATTCGTAGCAAAATTTCTCCGCCATTTATTTATCTTAAAAGGGTATCTAATGACTTTGCAACAACGTTATCAACAAGCTGCACGCGAAGCCCGCTGGGCTTTAGGGCTCACCATTTTATATCTCATCGGTTGGTGTATTTGTGCTTATCTGCCCGATGGCAGTGCAGGTCCGCTGGGCTTTCCCCTTTGGTTTGAGCTTTCCTGTTTTTATTTGCCTGTGCTATTTATCGTGGTGGCATATTGGCTGATTAAAATTGTCTATCAAGAGTTTGATTTAAACGTTGATCCCCAAAATAATGCGAAATTTGACCGCACTTCTAAGGAACAGGAGCGTTCTGAATGAATTTAGGCATTATCCTTCCGCTCGTTATTTATTTAGTTTTTGTGTTTGGCGCGGCGATCTTTGCTTATGTAAAACGCTCAAAAGGGGATTTTTTAACGGAATATTATGTGGGCAACCGCTCTATGACAGGCTTTGTGCTAGCAATGACAACGGCATCGACTTATGCTAGTGCAAGTTCTTTCGTGGGCGGGCCTGGCGCAGCCTACAAATATGGTTTGGGCTGGGTGTTGCTTGCGATGATTCAAGTGCCCGCCGTGTGGTTAGCATTGGGCGCATTAGGCAAAAAATTCGCCTTGCTTTCTCGTGAAACCAATGCTTTAACGATTAGTGATTTATTGTTTTATCGTTATAAAAATAAATACTTAGTGTGGATTGCAAGCTTGGCGTTGCTCATCGCCTTTTTTGCTGCGATGATGGCGCAATTTATCGGCGGAGCAAGATTACTCGAAACTACGATAGGGATTTCTTACACTCAAGCCTTATTAATTTTTGCCGTCACCGTGGGGATTTATACTTTTATTGGTGGTTTTCGTGCGGTGGTGCTAACGGATACGATTCAAGGCACAGTAATGATTTTGGGCACGATCGTCCTGCTTGGTGCAGTTATTTACGCAGCGGGTGGGGCAGAAAGTGCGGTGGCAAAACTCACAGAAATTGATCCGCACTTAGTGAGCCCATACGGCCCGAATGATATGCTCGGCTTCCAATTTATGGCGTCATTTTGGGTGTTAGTTTGTTTTGGTGTGGTTGGTTTGCCGCATACCGCCATACGTTGTATGGCATTCAAAGACAGCAAAGCGCTGCATCGTGGAATGTTAATCGGTACCGTGATTTTAACGATTATTATGCTTGGTATGCATTTGGCAGGCGCATTAGGGCGCGCGGTGGTGCCGAATTTAACCGTGCCCGATCAAGTGATCCCCACTTTAATGTTAAATGTATTACCGCCCTTGGTGGCAGGCATTTTTTTAGCTGCACCAATGTCTGCAATTATGTCAACAATTGACGCACAGCTGATTCAATCTTCGGCGATCTTCGTCAAAGATTTATATTTATCAGCGAAGCCAGAAGCAGCAATAAATCAGAAAAAAATTAGTGGGTTATCATCAATGATAACCTTAATGATCACATTATTATTAATTTGGGCGGCGCTCAATCCGCCAGATATGATTATTTGGCTGAATTTGTTTGCTTTTGGTGGTTTGGAAGCCGCCTTTTTATGGGTGATTGTGTTGGGAATTTATTGGGATAAAGCCAACGCCTATGGCGCAATCAGCTCAATGGTGGTGGGGCTAGGCGTGTATATTTTCTTAACCCAAATGAAATCCGTTGATGTGGCGACATTAGCCGAACCCGTGCAATATTTGCTACAAGGGGTAAAATTCTTCAGCAAATTCCATGAAATTGTGCCATCGCTAGTATGGGGGCTTATCGCGTTTCTCGTGGGGAATCGTTTTGGCAAACAATGCTAGTCAAAGTGCGGTCAAATTTGCTCGAGTTTTTATAAATTATGATAAAATTTGCACCAATGCATTTTTATATCTTATGCTAGAAAGCCAATCAGCACGCAAGAATGCTTAAAGCATAAGGATTTTTATTCCCTATTTTTACCGTTTCGCCAGCATTTGCTGAATACTGTAAAATTAGGGTTTATTTTCGGCGATTTTCTTACTCAAGTGAGAAAATCACAAATTTAATTAAAAGGATAATAATATGGCTTGGATCCAAATCCGCCTTAATAGTACCAGCGAAAAAGCGGAACCCATCAGTAATTTTTTAGAAGAATTGGGATCGGTTTCCGTCACCTTTATGGATAGTCAAGATACGCCAATTTTTGAGCCACTTCCTGGGGAAACCCGTTTATGGGGCAATACCGATGTGATCGCCTTATTTGATGCAGAAACCAATATGCAGCCAATTTTGACCGCACTTCAAGGCAGCGGTTTGCTTGATGAGGGCTTTGCTTACAAAATTGAGCAAATTGAAGACAAAGATTGGGAACGCGAATGGATGGATAATTTCCATCCAATGCAATTCGGCAAACATCTATGGATTTGCCCAACTTGGCGTGAAATTCCTGATCCAAATGCGGTGAATGTGATGCTCGACCCCGGTTTAGCCTTTGGTACGGGAACACACCCTACCACGGCGTTATGTTTGGAATGGCTTGATAGTTTGGATTTGGCAGGAAAAACCGTGATCGATTTTGGTTGTGGCTCGGGCATTCTTGCCATTGCCGCATTAAAATTAGGGGCGAAAAATGCAATCGGCATAGATATTGATCCACAAGCCATTTTAGCGAGCCGCAATAATGCAGAAGCAAACGGCGTGGCGGATCGTTTACAACTGTTTCTTTCTGATGAAAAGCCCACAGATTTGAAAGCAGATGTTGTGGTGGCGAACATTCTTGCAGGCCCATTAAAAGAGCTTTATCCGATCATAAGCCAACAGGTAAAACCGCAAGGGGATTTAGGGTTATCTGGTATTTTAGAAACGCAAGCGCAGTCGGTGTGTGATGCCTATGCGCAAACCTTTGAGCTCGAACCCGTTGCTGTGCGTGAAGAATGGTGCCGAATTACGGGAAAATTGGCATAATTTAAAAATGTCAACGGGCAAAGGGTAAATTTTTGTCAGATTTGTTTAAATTTTACCCTTTTCAAAATGCATAAAAATGCGTATGATACACGCCCTTATCGGTGACGATATAGCCGAACATTTTGCGATGTTCGGTTTGTTTTTTTGAGTAACCTTAAAAGTGGAGTGATTTAGTGCGAATTGGTCAATATCAATTAAAAAATCGCATTTTATTGGCTCCAATGGCAGGTATCACGGATCAGCCGTTTCGTAAATTATGCGCCCACTATGGGGCAGGGCTTACGTTTTCGGAAATGATGTCCACCAACCCACAGGTTTGGCATACCGAAAAATCAAAATTACGCTTGGCTTATCACCAAGATATTGGCATCAACGCCGTGCAAATTGCAGGTTCAGAACCACAGGAAATGGCGCAAGCCGCACAAGTGAACGTGGATTATGGGGCAGAGATTATTGACATCAATATGGGCTGCCCAGCGAAAAAGGTGAATAAAAAGCTCGCAGGTTCTGCGTTGTTGCAATTCCCTGAATTAGTGCGTGAGATTCTTGATGCGGTGGTGAATGCGGTGAACGTGCCTGTTACCTTAAAAATTCGTACAGGTTGGGATCGCAAAAATCGCAATTGCCTTGAAATTGCAAAGATTGCAGAGCAATGCGGCATTCGTGCGCTCACTATTCACGGAAGAACAAGAGAATGCTTGTACAACGGTGAAGCGGAATATGACAACATCAAAGCCGTAAAAGCAGCGGTGTCTATTCCTGTGATTGCAAATGGCGATATTATTTCGGCTGAAAAAGCCAAATTCGTGCTTGATTACACGGGCGCGGATGCGATTATGATCGGACGTGCAGCATTAGGTCAGCCATGGATTTTTCAATCCGTAGCGGGCTTAATAGAACATGATTCGACCATTTTAGAGCCAAGTTTAGATGAGAAATGTGAGGTGGCGTTGCACCATATTGCTGAATTACATCAGTTTTATGGAGCTGAAAAAGGCTATCGTATCGCAAGGAAACATGTAGCTTGGTATTTACAAGGAATTCAACCTAATTCCAATTTTAGACAAACTTTCAACCGCATCACAGATGCCAAATCGCAACTTGTTGCGTTGGAAGAATTTTTTAATTTAATTCGCAATGGAAAAAACAATGTTTGAACAACCACGTACTCCTGCAGCTGATGCATTGACAGTATCAGTATTAAATTCACAATCTCAGGTCACGAACAAACCACTTCGTGATTCAGTGAAACAAGCGTTACGTAATTATCTTTCACAATTAGACGGTCAAGATGTTAGCGAACTTTACGAATTGGTCTTGGCAGAAGTTGAACACCCAATGTTAGATATGGTGATGCAATATACACGCGGTAATCAAACTCGTGCGGCATTAATGCTTGGTATTAACCGTGGCACATTACGCAAAAAATTGAAAAAATATGGTATGGGCTAATGGGTTAGTGAACCACAGATAACAAAAGTGCGGTCAGAAAATATGAAATTTTTGACCGCACTTTTTTATTAGAGAATTTGTTCAATCAGCTCAGATTCTAAGCCAATCAATGGCAATTCAGAATCTTGCCATTGGCGAACCACTTGGCATTCCATCAAATCTAATGTATCCAACCCGGGCGTGACTGACGGCGTATATTGTTGCGCAATGCGTGCAAGCTGGGTTAAGCCAAAACTGCTTTCAATGCTTGAGCTAATCACCGCTTTGATACCTTGAGCGTGTGCTTGTTCAATGAGATTGATGCATTTTTGTAACGAGCCCACAAGGGTTGGTTTTATCACAATCGCCGCTAAATGGGGTTCGGCTTTCACTTCAAAATCGGGTTCTCGTACGGATTCATCCCAAGCGATATTGATCCCCGTATCTTGCGCAAATTGGCGGCTTTCTTCACGGGTTTTGCAAGGCTCTTCCAAAAATTGAATACGTGCGCGGTGTTCAGGCTTAACATATTTGGCAAACATCGCCGCTTTTGCCGACGTCCAACTGCGGTTCGCGTCTAAGCGTAAATGCAAATCGGGAATGGCTTCAAGCAGCATATCGGCAATCAAGCCATCACGATTGGCTTCATACATCCCTACTTTAATTTTGGCAACTTTCTCGCCTTGCATTTGATCCAAGGGTTCATAAAGCTCGTCAGGATCGCCATAACAAAGGGGCGCGGTTTGATAATTGCCTTGTTCGCCTAGCTCGCCTTGCATTTCGGCTAAAGCACAACTTAGCCCAAACGCCACGGAAGGATAAAGCGATTCAAGGGATAATTTTTCGTTTTTTGACCGCGCTTCATCCCATTGTTTCAACCATTGAATAGATTGCGCTTGCGCCTGTTCTAAAGTTTCTTGACTAAACTCTGGCAAAGGTGCGATTTCACCCCAGCCTTCTTTGTCTTTGCATTTAACTTGCACTAACAAGCCTTCTCGGCACTTTAAGAAACGGTTGCGCAAAATGAGTTGGCTATCGACGGGAATGGAATAACGGTAAAGATGATATTCACGCATAATTAAGCGATTTCCTTTGGATAAAATATTGGCTTATATGATGAATGTGATTGATAAAATTGGGATTTGGGCGAGAAGAATATCAGGAATTAAAGCATCATCAGCTATCTCTAAAACGCTCAAAACGCATTATTGCCCAATGACTTTCGATCAGCAATTCTCAACCACATTTTAATGAAAAAGTGCGGTCAAAATAACCGCACTTTCGACCGCCATTAAGGATTGCGGCGGAATTTACTGAAATCAGGTTCACGTTTTTGGTTGAACGCGTTACGACCTTCTTGACCTTCTTCGGTCATATAGAACAACATCGTGGCGTTGCCCGCTAATTCTTGAAGACCTGCTTGACCATCACAGTCTGCATTTAATGCCGCTTTTAAGCAACGTAATGCGATTGGGCTGTTTTGTAACATTTCACGGCACCAGCGCACGGTTTCTTTTTCAAGATCTGCATAAGGCACAACGGTGTTGACTAAGCCCATATCCAAGGCTTCTTGCGCACCGTACATACGACATAAGAACCAAATTTCGCGCGCTTTTTTCTGACCCACGATACGCGCCATATAGCTTGCGCCCCAACCGCCGTCAAATGAACCCACTTTAGGGCCAGTTTGACCGAATTTCGCGTTGTCGGCTGCGATAGTTAAGTCGCACATCATATGTAATACATGGCCGCCACCTACTGCATAGCCTGCCACCATCGCCACTACTGGTTTCGGGCAAGTACGAATATCGCGTTGGAATTCCAACACATTTAAGTGGTGCACACCGCTTTCATCTTTATAGCCGCCGTAGTCGCCACGAATTTTTTGGTCGCCGCCAGCACAGAAGGCATATTCACCTTCCCCAGTGAGCACGATAACGCCGATTTTTTCATCAAAACGTGCGTCTGCAAATGCTTGGATCATTTCTTTTACCGTTTGTGGACGGAATGCGTTACGCACTTCTGGGCGATTAATGGTGATTTTCGCGATACCATCTGTTGATTTGTGGTAACGAATATCAGTGTAGCCTTCGCTGTGATCGACCCATTCAACAGGCGCATATAAAAATTCTTCGCTTGGATATAACATTGTGTTTCCTTGAGTTGCTAAAAAGTGCGGTCATTATAACGGAAGTTTTTGCGGAGCTAAAGAAAAACGGCATATTCCGTAAAATATCCCGTTTAATAAAAGTTGAGCGAAATCTTGTGCTGCGATATTTATAGCAGAGATGATGATCCCACGATTTCAGTTAATAATTGTGCGAACGCTTGCGGATTTTCTAAATGGGCATTATGGCCTGCGTGGGGGACGAGATGCATATTGAGATTTTCTCGTTCTGCCACTTGGCGGAATTTGAGATCTTTTTCCCCGACCAAATAATAAATTGGCAAGGAAGTTGACCGCACTTTATCGCCGAAATAAGGCTGTTTCGCCAGTGAGGTTGCCGTTAACATTTTGCCAATATTAGCGCCGCAGTTAGGCGTGCGCTTTTCAATTAATACCTGACGTTGTTGAGGCGTTAGATGGGCGAAAACAGGTTGTTGATACCAATGTTCGAGCACCTGTGGCGCAGGTTCTGTGCAAAATCGGGTTGCCCATTGCAAATCATGCTGCCAGCGTGCTGCTTTCTTGGTTTCATGAATTAAGCCGAGATTAGCGCCTTCAAGCACTAATCCTTGCAGATTTTTTTTATGGCATTGTGCTTGCAGTGCATAATACAGCGCGATGCGCCCGCCCAGAGAATAGCCAATCAGAAAAAAAGGTTCATTTTTGACCGCACTTTGTATTTGTTTGTCGAGCAATTGACAGCAATCTTCAAAATTTTGCGCCTTGCTATTTTGGGCTTTGCCATGAAAAGGTAAATTAAGCGCGATGCAGTCAAACTGCGAACAACGTTCGATGACATTTTGCCAATCATCGGCGGTGCCAAGCAAACCATGCAAAAAAACAAGTTTCATTATTCTGCCTTTGGCATTGGTTTTTTTACGGGAATGACGACCGCAGGATCATCGGGCGCGCTGATTTTATCAATTTCAGCTTTTAAGCCATAATCATCTTTGTCGGGCTGATCGCTAAATAAATCGGCTTCAGGGTTGAGCTGCGGGTTTTGTATCCCCATCCATTTGGCAATGCCATCGGTGAAATTTAACCCCGATTTGAATACGCGATAGACATGGCGTTCCGTATCATCGCTCGAAATTTTAAACAATGGAATGTCATAATGGCGTTTGCTTTTGCCCGCGCTATTATGAATATCTACGCTGGTTTCCGTTTCGTGCTGTGCTAAGCCGTGGTCAGCAAAATAGATCATAGAAAAAGTGCGGTGCGATTTTTCGTTGTTTTTCAACAACTCATCATATACACGTTTGAGTACTTCATCGGTTTTCTTCATTGAAGACATATAGCAGTTCACGTTGTAATATTTCGGATCAATCTGATAATCGTTATAGATTTTTTCATAATCATCCAAACGATCACAGGTGATAGGGTGCGAACCATATAAATGCAAGACGATAAAACGTTTTCCTGTGGCAGGTTGTTCACTAACTTGGTTGAATTTAGGCAGCAAGGCAAAATCACTGGTATTCGAGTTCAAACTATCGCCCGATTTGAGAAAGATTTTTTCATCGCTTTTGTTGGCGATAGCTGAAATTGGCGTATCGAATTGCCCCAAATAGCCTTGATTTGAAATCCAGATGGTTTTCACGCCAGCAGATTTGATTAAATCAATGAAATTTAACGAGTAATTGCCTTCCCAAGTTTGGGTGTTGGGCTTGGTGAGCATTAGTTTTAGGGAAGCAATCGTGTTTGTGCCGCCAGAGGTGAAACCATCAATCAAAACCCCATTCGCGGAACTCATAAATGGCGTGTTTTCTACGGGGTAGCCATAAGCATTGTGATAATCTTTGCGCGCGCTTTCGCCAATGATTAACACATAATCATCATATTTTGAATCAACGAGCGTTGATTTTCCCCATTTGCTTTCAATCGCTAAACCATTTAAGCGGGCAAGCTCATCTTTTACTTTTACGCTTGCCGTATAGGTTTCCGTTAAGAATTTTAGCGGCCCCGCGCTCCAAAGCAAAAAGAGCGTGGTTGCCGCCAAAAATGTTCTGTTTTTATAAAAATGAATATTGAATTTTCGGGTTAATGAACGAAATTGCCAAATACAAAATAAAATGCCAATAGGGTAGAGAAAATTTGTGAGCGGCAATTGCGAGAAGAACTCTTTGCTTTCGAGTAAATCCGTGGCAAAAATGGACGCAATGTATTGATATGACGGCGCGCCAAAGGTGAGCCCCACAGGCGCATACAGTGCGTGTAGCAGCACAAAAGGAAAGGCTACAAACCAAAATAATTTTCGAGATGAGTTAAACATCACTAATAAAATTGCCATAAAAAGTGTCGCTTTCAGGCTAGGCGTGATGTCAAAACCAGAGCCGATAATCATTAAACGGCTGGCAAAAATAACTAAAATGAGCGCAAGAATAGCGGCAAGAACTTGTTTGATTCTCGGATTGGAACTCAATTTATCGACCAATTTAGCAAACACAAAATGTCCTTTATTATTTGTTTTAATCAAAGTGCGGTCGATTTTACCGAATTTTTGTCGCCGATTCTATTGGTAGTTAAAGGAACTTACTTTATAATAGTCCGAATTTTTGTGTTCGAGTCTAGCAGGAGCAAGAGAATGAGCAATCCAATTTATAAACGTATTCTTTTAAAATTAAGCGGTGAAGCATTACAAGGAACGGAAGGTTTTGGTATCGACCCTTCAATTTTGGACAGAATGGCGTTGGAGATCAAAGATTTATTAACAATGGGCGTTGAAGTTGGCGTTGTGTTAGGCGGTGGCAACTTATTCCGCGGTGCAAAATTGGCGAAAGCGGGTATGAATCGTGTAGTGGGCGATCATATGGGAATGTTAGCAACCGTGATGAACGGCTTGGCAATGCGTGATGCGTTACACCGTGCAGATGTTAATGCGAAATTAATGTCAGCATTCCAATTAAATGGGATTTGCGATACTTACAACTGGTCTGAAGCGATTAAAATGTTACGCGAAAAACGCGTAGTGATTTTCTCTGGCGGCACAGGCAGCCCATTTTTTACTACTGATTCTGCCGCCTGTTTACGCGGTATTGAGATCGAAGCTGACGTTGTGTTAAAAGCAACAAAAGTAGATGGTGTTTACGATTGCGATCCTGCGAAAAACCCAGAGGCGAAGTTATACAACACCTTAAGCTATGCCGATGTGATTGACCAAGAATTACAAGTGATGGATTTAGCCGCATTTACCCTTGCACGCGATCACGGTATGCCAATTCGCGTGTTTAATATGGGCAAACCAGGTGCATTGCGCCAAGTTGTAACAGGTTTAACCGAAGGCACAACCATTTCTTAATCATTTAGATTGCTGGCAGATGTCGTCAGCGCACAACCTATTTTTACAAAATTTAATAACAAGGAAAAACAATGATCAACGAAATCAAAAAAGAGACGCAAGACCGTATGGAAAAAAGCCTTGAAGCATTGCGCGGGCATATTTCAAAAATTCGTACAGGTCGTGCACAACCATCTTTATTAGATGCGATTCAAGTGGATTATTACGGCGCAGCAACCCCATTGCGCCAATTAGCCAACGTGGTCGCAGAAGATGCGCGCACATTGGCGGTAACCGTATTTGATCGTTCATTAATTCAAGCGGTGGAAAAAGCGATCCTAACTTCGGATTTAGGGTTAAATCCATCATCTGCTGGCACAACAATTCGTGTACCATTGCCACCGTTAACAGAAGAACGCCGCCGTGATTTAATTAAATTAGTCAAAGCCGAAGGCGAACAAGGCAAAGTTGCGGTGCGTAATGTACGCCGTGATGCTAATGATAAAATTAAAGCCTTATTAAAAGACAAAGAAATTAGCGAAAACGATCAACGTAAAGCAGAAGACGATATCCAAAAAATCACAGATAGCTACATTAAAAAAGTAGATGAAGTATTAGCGGATAAAGAAAAAGAGTTGATGGATTTTTAAGCGAGAGTTACGCTATCTTTAATGATATTGAGAAAACACGATCTGCAGTCAATGTTCTGGTGTGTTTTCTGCATTGAGCTTGGCGTTAATATCAAACTGAAAGCATAATTTTAATCTGGGGCGAAAAACGCCCCGTTTTTATATGGATTTAAAATGAAAAAACAAAATCTTGTTATCTTAGGTTCAACGGGATCCATTGGCACGAGTACGCTCTCGGTGGTTGAACATAATCCAGAAAAATACCACGCATTTGCTTTGGTTGGTGGGCGCAATGTTGATTTAATGGTTGAGCAATGTGTTAAGTTTCAACCTGAGTTTGCGGCGTTAGATGATGCAAGTGCGGCGAAAAATTTACAAGAAAAATTGACCGCACTTGGCAGCAAAACACAGGTGCTGACTGGGCAAAAAGCCATTTGTGAATTAGCGGCTCATCCTGATGCGGATCAAGTGATGGCTGCGATTGTAGGGGCGGCAGGGCTTTTGCCAACACTTGCCGCTGTTAAAGCCAGCAAACGCGTTCTTCTTGCGAACAAAGAAAGTTTAGTCACTTGTGGGCAAATTTTTATTGATGCGGTGAAAAAGTATGGCGCACAACTTTTGCCGGTGGATAGCGAACATAATGCGATTTTCCAATCTTTACCGCCCGAAGCGCAGCAAAAAGTGGGATTTTGCCCATTGAACGAATTAGGCGTGAGCAAAATTGTGCTAACAGGTTCTGGCGGACCATTTCGTTATACGGATTTAGCGGAGTTTGATCGTATTACTCCCGAGCAAGCTGTTGCGCATCCTAATTGGTCGATGGGCAAGAAAATTTCTGTGGACAGTGCCACCATGATGAATAAAGGGTTGGAATATATCGAAGCCCGTTGGCTATTTAACGCCAGCGCAGAAGAAATTGAAGTGATTATTCATCCGCAATCTATTATTCATTCTATGGTGCGCTATGTGGATGGCTCGGTTATCGCACAAATGGGCAACCCAGATATGCGCACGCCAATTGCAGAAACAATGGCGTATCCGCACCGCACTTTTGCCGGTGTTGCCCCGCTGGATTTCTATAAATTAAACGGATTAACTTTTTTAGAACCTGATTATCAGCGTTATCCAAACTTGAAGCTTGCCATTGATGCGTTTTCAGCAGGGCAATATGCCACAACGGCGATGAATGCGGCAAACGAAATCGCCGTAGAAGCCTTCTTAAATCGACAAATTAAATTTACGGATATTGCGAAGGTGAATAGCGCCGTTGTAGAAAAAATCACGCCACAAACCATTGGTTGCGTTGAAGATGTGCTAACCGTGGATCAACAAGCGCGCGAGCTGGCAAAAACATTCATCTAACAGTGAACTATGGGGCGGGCATTCTGTTCGCCCTATGAATTTATCAGCCCACCAAAATATCAAATAGCGGCATATCCCAACTTTCAGTCGGCAGGCTATCTACTTGCTGACATTGATGAGCCAGTCCTACGGGAATAAAATGTTTACTTTGCCAATCTTGCAAGGTGCGGTCATAGAAACCGCCGCCCATACCCAGCCGATTTCCCTGCTTATCAAAAGCGACTAAGGGCGTGAAAATAATATCCAACTGCTCGAGCGGTAGAATATTTTTCACATTAAGCTGCGGTTCGGAAATCGCAAATTTATTGGGAATTAAAACCGTTTCTTTTGTGTACTGCAAAAAGAGCAAATGGCCTTTGCAGAATGGGTGGAGAATGGGTAAATAGACCTTTTTTCCCATCGCCCAAAGTTTTTCGATCAACAATTTAGTGGAAATTTCGCCATCAAAGGAAAGATAAAGGGCAATGTGCTGCGCATTTCGTTTGCGAATTAAATCTAAGGCTTTCTGTGTAACAATCTGTTCCGCTTGGGCTTGTTCAAGTGCGGTCAGATTTTGTCGAATTTTGCGAATTTCAGTGCGCAACTGTGTGCGTAGTGCGGAGATTGATTTTTCCATAACAAAAAGCAAGGATTAATAGCAGAAAGATTGCTCTATCATACTCTAAAATTAACGGAATGTGATGAAATGTATTTGAAATGGAAACGTTTGAATATTGAAAGAAAGGAACCCGAGATGCCGTTGTAGGTGGTCGGTCCTTGAACCCGACGGTTCAAGGGAGTCAGTTTTAATCGTTTTTAGGCTTCTTAGTAAAACCAAGCTTGCACACCAACAATATAGAGAACTAACTCTAAATATGTAAATATCGGCTCAGGGACGTAACCCACTGGCGAACATCTCAGGAAATCTTTTAACATCATACTAACTGAAATTAGCCAGTTTGAACAGCGTTAAAGTGTGATTTTCTTCACAATTATTGAATTTCGTAAGCCGTTTGCTGATTTGTTGAGCGAGAGAATATAGTTTCCAATGAACTGCTTAATTGCTGAATCTGATTTTGCAAAACTTGCTCAGTTTCATGATTTTTGGCTTTCTCTTGCAACAATTCAAAACTTAAGTTTAATGCCACAATATTTAAAGCACGTTCAACTTGAACTGTCTGCATCCGATCTTTCATTTCAACGACGCGTTGATCCAATATACGAGCCGCCTCGCGTAAAGTTTCATGTTGTTCCACGGGCACGTTTAAACGCACAACCTGACCTAAAAAATTCAGTTCAATCATAGCCATAAATCTTACCATTCGGAAATTTTTTGGCTATTATGCCACAGAGAAATATTTTCGTCATAGATATTCTGATAGAATGCGCAAATTAGTGCCCGTTTATGATTCGGCAGTAAATTTTGAATGCGAAAGGAACAATGAATGACAGAATATTCTACATTTGAACAACAGCTAAAATCAGCGCAAATTGCACTTTCTCCCGCTGAGTTGCATGGCTTTCTAAGCGGTTTGATTTGTGGTGGCGTGCGCGATCAAAGCTGGCAAACCTTATTATATCAACTCACCAATGACAATCATGCCTATCCCACCGTGTTACTCAAGGATGTAACTGAAATTTATCAAAAAATTGACCGCACTTTGGCGGATATTGATGGCTTTAATTTTGAATTATTTTTACCCGAGGATGATAATGTTTTCACTCAAGCTGATGCGCTTTGCGAATGGACGAATCACTTCTTGCTGGGGCTTGGGTTAAATCAACCTAAACTCGACAAAGAAAAAGGAGAAATTGGCGAGGCCATTGATGATTTGCACGATATTTGCCAGCTTGGTTATGATGAAGATGATGATCAAGAAGAATTGGCGGACGCTTTAGAAGAAATTATCGAATATGTGCGTACTATCGCTGCGTTGTTCTACACACATTTCCGCCCGCAAAATACGGATAAACCGATTATTCATTAGGAGTTGTGATGGATTTGGCTTATATGGCGGCGCTGCCCGCACAGGAATTTATCGAACGCCGAGAAAAATTATTTTCCCACTTGGGCGAAGATTGTGTTGCGGTGATTTTCTCGAATCACGAGCAACCACGTTCTAATGACACGAGCTATCCTTTTCGCCAAGACAGTTATTTTTGGTATCTAACAGGCTTTAATGAACCTGAGTCCGTTTTAGTGCTGATGCGCAAAAATGGAAAAAATCAGACCGCACTTTTCTTGCGCCCTCGCGATCCCGAAATGGAAACGTGGAATGGGCGACGCTTAGGCGTGGAGCGCGCACCTGAAGTTTTGCACATTGATAATGCTTTTTCTATTGAACATTTAAACCTTGAGTTGCCCAAACTCCTATTCGGCGTGAAAGAATTATATTATAGCTGCGGTTTGGCGGGGCATGATAAAGACGATGCTTTGATGACAGAATTGCTGGCAACGCTTCATCAACAAGCGGAAAAAGGCAATATTATTCCACAAAAATTTTCCGATTTACGACCGCACTTAGACGAAATGCGCCTGATTAAATCGAATAATGAAATTCGCCTTATGCAACAAGCAGGGCAAATTAGTGCCTTAGGGCATATTCGTGCGATGCGCGAAACACGCCCAAATCGATTTGAATATGAAATCGAAAGTGAAATCTTGCATGAATTTACTCGTTTCGGCGCCCGTTTCCCTTCTTATAACAGCATTGTTGCAGGCGGCGAAAACGCTTGTATCTTGCATTACACCGAAAATGATCAGCCGCTCAAAGATGGCGATTTAGTGCTCATTGATGCGGGCTGCGAATTTGCCATGTACGCTGGCGATATAACACGCACCTTCCCCGTGAACGGAAAATTTAGCCAGCCACAACGTGAAATTTATGAAATTGTTCTGGCAGCACAAAAACGCGCCTTGGAATTACTCGTGGTGGGAAATAGCATTCAGCAAGCCAATGATGAAGTGGTGCGTATTAAAGTGGAAGGGCTAGTTCGTCTAGGCATTTTGCAAGGGAATGTGGATGAACTGATTGCGAAACAGGCTCATCGCGAGTTTTATATGCATGGCTTAGGGCATTGGCTTGGGCTAGATGTGCATGATGTGGGCAGTTATAGCAATGCCACTTCAAATGGTGATCGAAATTCTAAAAAACGTGACCGCACTTTGGAAGTAGGTATGGTGCTAACCGTGGAGCCGGGGCTTTATATTCCCACAACATCCAATGTGCCTGAGCAATATAAAGGAATTGGCGTGCGCATTGAAGATAATGTTGTGATCACGGAATACGGCAACAAAAACTTAACCTGCGCTGTGCCAAAAGAAATTGACGATATTGAACGGCTAATGGCGGAAAATCAGTGATTTTAGTGGCGTTGAAGTGATCAAGCATTTTGGCAAACTTGGATTTAGCTAATTTCTCATCGGCAAATTTAACAGCGCATACAAATTTGGCTATTTAAGCGAGCCTAATTGAAGATGAGATATTAAATTTAAAGGACATATTTTTTATGTCCTTTTCTTTTCTGTAAATAAAGCAAAGAGCTTAAAATTTATCAAATTTTGACCGCACTTTGACATAAAAACTTTGACATAAAAACTTTGGCATAAAAAAAGCGTGAACCGAAGTTCACGCTTAAAGGTTTAGTGAGGGGATTACATCATTCCGCCCATTCCACCCATGCCGCCCATTCCTGCGCCTAGGTCAGCTTTATCTTCTTTAGGGATTTCAGTGACCATCGCTTCAGTGGTGATCATTAAACCTGCCACAGAGGCTGCAAATTGAAGTGCAGAGCGCGTTACTTTAGTTGGATCTAAGATACCCATTTCAATCATATCGCCATATTGTTCTGTTCCTGCGTTATAACCGAAGTTTCCTTCGCCATTTTTAACCGCACTTGCCACCACAGAGGCTTCTTCGCCTGCGTTTGTGACGATTTGGCGAAGTGGGGCTTCCATTGCACGAAGTGCAAGTTTGATACCGACATTTTGTTCTTCGTTATCGCCGGTTAAGGTTGCTGCAACTTTAGCGGCTGCGCGAACTAATGCTACGCCACCACCTGCAACGATACCTTCTTCTACCGCAGCACGGGTTGCGTGTAGGGCATCTTCCACACGGTCTTTTTTCTCTTTCATTTCAACTTCAGTCGCTGCGCCAACTTTGATTACAGCCACGCCGCCAGCAAGTTTTGCTACACGTTCTTGTAATTTTTCTTTGTCGTAATCTGAAGTGCTTTCTTCAATTTGTTGACGAATTTGTGCTACACGACCTTTGATTTGGGCTTCTTCGCCAATACCATCAATAATAGTGGTGTTGTCTTTGTTGATCACAACACGTTTGGCTTGACCTAAATCTTCTAATGTCGCTTTTTCAAGCTCCATACCGATTTCTTCAGAAATCACCGTACCCGCAGTTAAAATCGCAATATCTTGTAACATTGCTTTGCGGCGATCACCAAAGCCTGGTGCTTTCACAGCAGCCACTTTCACGATACCACGCATTGTATTCACTACTAATGTTGCAAGCGCTTCGCCTTCCACATCTTCTGCGATGATTAACAATGGTTTGCCTGCTTTAGCCACTGCTTCTAGCACTGGCAATAATTCGCGAATGTTAGAGATTTTTTTATCCACTAAAAGAATGAATGGATTATCAAATTCTACCGTTGCCGCTTCTGGTTTGTTGATAAAGTATGGAGAAAGGTAACCGCGATCGAATTGCATCCCTTCTACAACAGCAAGCTCGTCTTCTAAGCCTGTGCCGTCTTCTACGGTAATCACGCCTTCTTTGCCCACTTTTTCCATGGCTTCGGCAATGAGTTTACCCACTACATTGTCAGAGTTTGCAGAGATTGTACCAACTTGTTCAATTTCTTTTGAGGTTTCACAAGGTTTTGAAAGTGCTTTTAATTCAGTGACGACTGCCGCTACCGCTTTGTCGATACCGCGTTTTAAATCCATTGGGTTCATGCCCGC
Source organism: Alitibacter langaaensis DSM 22999 (assembly GCF_003096995.1). Lineage (GTDB taxonomy): Bacteria > Pseudomonadota > Gammaproteobacteria > Enterobacterales > Pasteurellaceae > Exercitatus > Exercitatus langaaensis. Next base: position 171,814 of record NZ_QENU01000001.1, read on the forward strand.
AGCCACCGCTTTTAAGCCTTCGTTTACGATAGCTTGTGCTAATACGGTTGCAGTCGTGGTACCATCACCCGCCGCATCATTGGCTTTAGATGCCACTTCTTTTACCATTTGTGCGCCCATATTTTCGAATTTATCTTCTAATTCGATCTCACGCGCCACAGAAACGCCGTCTTTGGTGATAGTTGGTGCGCCAAAGGCTTTGTCTAAAACAACGTTACGGCCTTTCGGACCTAGAGTTACTTTTACTGCATCGGCTAATACGTTGACACCTGCTAACATTTTTACACGAGCGTCATTACCAAATTTAACGTCTTTTGCTGCCATTTTGGATTCTTCCTCTTGATTATTCGTTTAAAGTGCGGTCAAAATCGCCGCAATTTTGTGATCTACTATGCTTAAATTGATTATTCTACGATGGCTAAAATATCGTTTTCAGAAATGATTAACACTTCTTCGCCATCGATTTTTTCTGCTTTCACGCCGTAACCGTCATTGAAAATGACTGTATCGCCAACTTTTACATCTAAAGGCTGAACCGTACCGTTTTCAAGTACGCGACCCTTGCCCACTGCAATAACTTTTGCACGTGTGGATTTTGTAGCGGCAGAACCGGTTAATACAATGCCGCCAGCGGATAAAGTTTCTACTTCTTCGCGTTTAATAATCACGCGATCATGTAAAGGACGAATTGCCATATCTGATTACTCCTTAAGTAATAATGTTCTAAATGCTTAACCTATATGGGGAACTTTTTTTACCTTTCAAGGGGGATTTTTCTAAAAATTTTCAGGAAAAATAATCCCCGTTGGCTATTGTTCAAAGACGCTAAAAAGGGTATATTTCGCTCATTATTTTTTAAACACGAAAGGAAAAAATTATGGGTGGCATTAGCATTTGGCAACTTCTTATTATCGTAGCAATCATTGTTTTATTATTTGGTACTAAAAAATTGCGTACCCTTGGCAGCGATTTGGGAGAATCAGTGAAAGGCTTTAAAAAAGCAATGTCTGATGACGACAACAAAGATAATCCAGTTGTGAAATCTGTAGAGAAAAACGATAAAGAATAAGGCGAGATCGTGTTTGATATCGGCTTTTCTGAATTAACACTGATTTTTATTGTGGGTCTGGTTGTGCTTGGTCCGCAACGTATGCCTGTGGCAATTCGTACGGTGATGAAATGGGTGCGAACCATTCGTGGTTTAGCGGCCAACGTGCAAAATGAATTGTCGCAAGAATTGAAATTGCAAGAATTGCAGGAAAGCATTAAGAAAGCAGAAAGTTTAAACTTAAAATCCCTTTCGCCTGAATTGGCGCAAACTGTTGAAGATCTGAAACAGTCTGCGGATAAAATGAAAAATGAGCTTGAACAACAGGCTCAATTGGCGAATAAATCACTTCAAGAACAGATTAAAGAAGTTCGAGAATCCAACTATTCTGAAACGGCAGAAACTCAAGCAATAGAGTCCAATGCGAATGCAGAAGAAAAAACTTCCGAAAATTTGACCACACTTGATACCGAAGTATCGCCTGCAGAATTGGCTGAACAAGCAGAAGTTTCCTTAGATGAACAACTCGCCAAATATATTGATCAATATCATCCAACTGATGATATGCAGCCTACATCGCCATCAACAACTGAGAAATCTGTATGACTAATGTAGACGAAACTCAACCTTTAATCTCACATTTAGTCGAATTACGCGATCGTCTATTACGTTGTGTAACCTTTATTTTGATCGTGTTTCTTGCCTTGGTTTATTTCGCCAACGACATTTATCATTTAATCGCCACACCGCTATTAAATGCTATGCCAGAAGGGGCAACGATGATTGCTACCAACGTGGCATCGCCATTTTTCACGCCGATTAAATTAACGATCATCGCTGCGGTATTTTTATCTGTGCCGTTTTTGTTGTATCAAATATGGGCATTTGTGGCGCCAGCGTTGTACCAACATGAAAAACGTTTGGTGTACCCATTATTGGTTTCAAGTACAATTTTGTTCTATGCAGGTGTAGCTTTTGCCTATTATGTGGTGTTCCCATTGGTCTTTGGTTTCCTGACCAGCACCTCCCCTGACGGCGTGGCAATGGCGACAGACATCAGCAGTTATCTTGATTTTGTGCTCACCTTGTTTATGGCATTTGGTGTTTGTTTTGAAGTGCCAGTCGCCATTATTTTATTGTGCTGGGCGGGTATCACAACGCCGGAAGATTTACGTTCAAAACGCCCTTATATTATTGTTGTCGCCTTTATTATTGGGATGCTATTAACGCCGCCAGACATCTTCTCGCAGACTTTGTTAGCCATTCCAATGTGCTTGTTGTTTGAAGTCGGGGTGATGTGTGCAAGATTCTATCGACCAAAAGAAAATCAAGAGAATGCACAGCAATCAGAAAGCGAAAACGCAGAAAGCGAAAATACAGAAAATAAAAGCTCAAAGGCTGAAAGTACAGAGATTGAAAGTACGGAAAGTGAAAGCATAAAAACCGAAAGTACGGAAAGCGAAAGTATAAAAAACAAAAGTGCGGTCGAAAAATAAAAAATTTTAGAAGGTTTAAAAGCGGCTACGCATTTGGCGGGTTGCATTTAAACCTTTTTTACTAAGAGAGAGATAAAAATGACACAACAATATTTTACAGGTTATCCTGCGCGCCGTTTGCGCCGTATGCGCAAAAATGATTTCAGCCGCCGTTTAATGGCAGAAAATAAACTTACTGTTGATGATTTAATTTACCCTGTTTTCATTATGGAAGGTGAAAATCATCGCGAGCCCGTTCCGTCTATGCCGAAAGTCGAGCGTTTGACAATCGATCAATTATTAGTGGAAGCAGGATTGTTAGTGAAATATGGCGTGCCTGTTATTGCGTTATTCCCTGTGATTGAGCAAGAGAAAAAATCCTTGATGGCGGAAGAAGCCTACAATCCAAATGGCTTAGTTCAACGTGCTGTGCGAGCGTTGAAAACGGCTTATCCAGAGTTAGGTGTATTAACCGATGTAGCATTGGATCCTTACACCATTCACGGTCAAGATGGCATTATTGACGAAACAGGTTATGTGCTTAACGAAGTTACCAGTGACGTACTCGTTAAACAAGCCTTGTCCCATGCGGAAGCGGGCGCAGATATTGTCGCGCCGAGTGATATGATGGATGGCAGAATTGGCAAAATTCGCAGCGCATTGGAAGAAAAGGGCTTTATTAATACCTTAATTATGGCGTATGCCGCGAAATATGCGTCAAATTATTATGGACCATTCCGTGATGCCGTGGGCTCTTCGAGTAATTTAAAAGGCGGCGACAAAAAAACGTATCAAGTGGATCCTGCCAATGGTAACGAAGGTTTGCAAGAAGTGGCTTTAGACATTGCCGAAGGCGCAGATATGGTTATGGTGAAACCAGGTATGCCATATTTGGATATGGTGTATCGCGTGAAAGAGCAATTTGGCGTGCCAACTTTTGCCTACCAAGTGTCGGGGGAATATGCAATGCATTGGGCAGCTATTCAAAACGGCTGGCTAAAAGAGAAAGAATGCATTATGGAAGGCTTGCTTTGCTTTAAACGAGCAGGAGCAGATGGCATTCTCACTTATTTTGCTAAACAGGTTGCCGAGTGGTTATATGAAGAAGGGAAAAATAAATAATTCCCGATTAAAGCAAATGAAAAAGGGAGCTGTTTGAGCTCCCTTTATTGTCTCTAAAATATGGCTATTGTGATGTCGCTTGTTCAATGCATACATCAGCAAGAATATCTCCCACCGCATTGGTGAGGGTTGCCGTGCCATTATTGCGTTCTACCCAATGCCAATGAATACTGGTATAGGCTTTGCCCGTTTGTGAAACGGTAGATTTTAATTTCTCTGTCACATTATTGAATGTAAGAGAAATGGTCTCTACCGCCTTGACTACCTTGCTATTATTTTTAGGCGTATTGCGCACAATACGGACAATTTTATCGTCTTTACACTGAAAACGAGCCGCAAAACCAATTTGGACAGTTTTATCTAAGTTCGTCGTTTTAGGTTTTGAACTCGCCATTGCATCAATAGGGGCTTGTGCCACCATTTTTGTGTTACAAGCCGTGAGAGTGAATGCAGAGAGAAGCAAAAGTGCGGTCGTTTTCATCAGAGTTTCCTATTTGCTATATTTGTACGAGCCATCAGCTTGGCGCGTAAACACTGAGCCATCTGACAGACGCATACTGGTTACACGCCCTTCGCTATTGGTTGAAACCTGTACTTTATCGCCTGGTTTGAAACTGCTTAAAGCATTACCCACGCCATTCGCTTTTGTCATCGCATTGACATCACGAATATCTAAGCCGTTAGTGCGGAACACTTGGAATAATGATGTACTCGCAGGCACTGTTAAGGTTTTGCTTGTTGCACTTGCCGCTTTACTTGTGGTAGCTGCTGCAGTAGGTTTGCTGTTTACTGGTTTTGCTTCACTGATCGGTGCACCATTTAACGCAGCTTTTGCACGAGCACGTTCAGCCGCTAATTTTTCTGCTTTCACTTTTTCTTGCGCCGCTTTAGCTTGTTGCTCCGCTTTTAATTTTTCAGCTCGGGCTTTTGCTTGAGCTTGTTGTTCACGCAAACGCTGTTGTTGCTGTGCTTTTTCAGCAGCTGCTTTAGTTTGTTGTTCACGCGCTGCTTGTTCTGCCGCTGTATTGGTATCTGCCGTCACTTCAGGTTTTGCAGACGCAGTATTTTGTGTATTTTCTACGGCAGTTTGCGCATTGGCTGCGACAGTTTGTGCGTTTGATACTGCAGGGGCTACCGTTGATGCTGAGCCAGATGATACCGTTGAGCCAGTTGTTGGCGCAGTATTTTGTGCTGCTGTTTCTGACGTGCCATTATTCTGATTAGTTTGCGGATTTTTGTCCGTTGTTTCTGCTGTTTCTGTGGATTCAGCAGGTTGCACGGTATTCGCCATATCTGCATTTTCCACCGGTTGATTTGGATCGAGAGATTGGAATTCGATTGGCATATTATTGCCGTTATGATTCGCTTGGAAATCTTCCACAGTATCTGAGCTTGGTTTTAATAATACCAACGCAACCAACACTGCTACTGCACCCGCAATAGCAATAAACAAACGGCGATGTTTGCGTGGTAATTTTTGCATAACCGCCCAATTTTCTGGATTTTTCAGATTTGCTTTAGCAGAATTTGCTTGTTCTGTGGTTTGCTCAGCTGCTTTTTGTGCTTCTGCTACTAATTCTTCGGCTTTTTCTGCGCCGTTTTCGACCGCACTTTTTTCTACATCACTTTTCTCAACAGTAATTTCCACTTGAGCTTCTTTGTTTACTGCTGGCTCATGAGTTTCTTGCGTATATTCAACAGATTTTTCAGCAGCTTGTGACGGCTGATGAAACGCGCCACTAGTCGCGTTGTTTCCAGTCTGATGAGAAGATGCTGTTGCACCAAAAGTCGGTTCTTTGCGCTCTGCAAAAGGATTGTTTTGTGGTGCATTTTTCTTCCCGAAGAATTTATTTAAAAAAGATGATGAATTAGGCTCGAAAGATTTTTTCGGCGTAGCTGGCTCCGCTTGGTTTAAGCCAAGATCCAATTCATTTTGATTTGACGCTGAATTATTTTCAGGTTTGTTTTCCACGATATACCTCGATGTGTTTCGATAAAGGTCGCACAAAGTGCGGTCAAAAAATTGTTGCTATTTTAAAGGAAATCTAGCCCGAAAACAAAGTTTTATTCGGTTCTCCTGCAATTTCTCGTGCAAGTTTTGGCACTAAATATCCCGATGTCATCGCTTGCAATTCTCGATAAATTTTGACCGCACTTTCATCATCAATATAGAAATGGCTTCCCGCGTCCACTTTATCAAAAAGATGCAAATAATAAGGGAGAATTCCTGCAGCGAATAGTTTATCGCTCAGTGTTTTTAGGGTTTGAGCATTGTCGTTAATCCCTTTTAACAGCACGGATTGATTGAGTAAAGTCACGCCCGTACGCTTTAATTTTTGTATTGCATGAGTCAAATGTTGATCGATTTCGTTTCCATGATTGATGTGGCTAACAAATATGCTCTGCAAACGGCTTTCTGCCAGTAGCTGACAAAGCTCGTCGGTGATTCGTTCGGGAATGACAACAGGCAAGCGCGAGTGAATGCGCAAACGTTGCAAGTGCGGTACGTTTTCTAATTGTTTTATTAACCAGGCTAACTCGTGATCTTTCGCCATCAAGGGATCGCCGCCAGAGAAAATTACTTCGTCAATTTGTGGATTGGCGAGAATATAATCCAGTGCTTTTTGCCAATTTGCTTTGTTGCCTTTATTTTGATTGTATGGAAAATGGCGGCGGAAACAGTAACGACAATTTACGGCGCAGGCATTTTTTACCATTAATAACAATCGGTTATGATATTTGTGTAAAATATTGGGGGCAGCATTATGCTGTTCTTCCAAAGGGTCTTTCACAAAGCCCTCCACCTGCATAAACTCTTGGGCGGATGTCATCACTTGTAAAAAAAGCGGATCTTGGGGATTGCCTTTTTCCATGCGATCAACAAAAGGTTGGGGAACACGCAAGGCGAAAAGTTTACGCGCTGCCAGATCTTGTTCAAAATCAGCAAGGGGTAAATCCAGTTGTTTTAGTAATATTTTCGGGTCTGAAATGGCGTTATTTAGGATTTCTAACCAAATTTCACGTTTTGCTTCTTCTCTAATAGGGATGTTTTGGGTTAAAATATGCACTTTATAAAAACTAGCTCTATTTAATTGAGGAAATCATGGCTACATATACTACCACTGACTTCAAGCCAGGTCTAAAATTTATGCAAGACGGCGAGCCTTGTGTAATCGTTGAAAATGAATTCGTAAAACCAGGCAAAGGTCAAGCCTTTACTCGTACTCGTATCCGTAAATTAATTTCTGGCAAAGTATTAGATATCAACTTCAAATCTGGTACTTCTGTTGAAGCAGCGGATGTTATGGACTTGAACCTAACTTATTCTTATAAAGACGAAGCGTTCTGGTATTTCATGCACCCAGAAACTTTTGAACAATATTCTGCCGATGCCAAAGCGGTAGGCGATGCAGAAAAATGGTTATTAGACCAAGCAGATTGTATCATCACATTATGGAACGGCACGCCAATCAGCGTGACTCCGCCAAACTTTGTTGAGTTAGAAGTGATTGAAACGGATCCAGGTTTGAAAGGCGATACCGCGGGAACAGGTGGTAAACCTGCAACATTAAGCACTGGTGCTGTTGTTCGTGTTCCATTGTTCGTTCAAATCGGCGAAGTGATCAAAGTAGATACCCGTTCAGGCGAATACGTTTCACGCGTAAAATAATTAAAGATTTGCAGATACCCACTTTCGAGTGGGTATTTTTTTATCAAAATTTTGCGATTTTTGACCGCACTTTATGGATTTTGCGATGAGTTTTTAATTAAGCAGAAAGGAATCGATATTCATATTAAAATGCGATTTAGTTATAAAATAGAACAAATAAATCTTTTTTTTCTATAAAAGGCTGTGATAAAACTAAGTACACAAAATAAACATGACAGGAGATTTTAACATGACAATTTATGCGGATAATTCATATTCTATTGGTAACACCCCATTAGTATGCTTACAACACTTTGGGCAAAACGGTAATTTAGTGGTAAAAATTGAAGGCCGTAACCCGAGCTTCAGTGTGAAATGCCGTATTGGTGCGAATATGGTATGGCAAGCAGAAAAAGACGGTATTTTGACGAAAGAAAAAGAAATCGTTGATGCAACCAGTGGTAACACTGGGATTGCGCTAGCTTATGTTGCGGCGGCTCGTGGCTATAAAATTAGCTTAACCATGCCAGAAACAATGAGTTCAGAACGCAAACGCTTATTGCGTGGCTTGGGTGTGAACCTTGTGTTAACTGAAGGCGCGAAAGGAATGAAAGGGGCGATTGCTAAAGCAGAAGAAATCGTTGCTAGCGATCCAAACCGCTATATTATGTTGAAACAATTTGAAAACCCAGCCAACCCAGATATTCACCAACAAACCACAGGTGTCGAAATTTGGGAAGCATCAGAAGGCAAAGTTGACGTTGTTGTCGCTGGTGTGGGTACTGGTGGTACGCTTACAGGTATTTCTCGCGCGATTAAATTAGACAAAGGTAAAAAAATTACCTCTGTGGCGGTGGAACCTGCAGAAAGCCCTGTGATTACTCAAACTTTAGCAGGTGAAGAAGTGAAACCAGGTCCACATAAAATCCAAGGTATTGGGGCAGGTTTTATTCCTAAAAACTTAGATTTAAGCCTAGTTGATCGTGTGGAAACAGTGGATAGCGATACCGCAATTGCGACCGCTCGCCGTTTAATGGCTGAAGAGGGGATCCTTGCAGGGATTTCATCTGGTGCCGCGGTTGCCGCAGCAGATCGTTTAGCAAAATTGCCAGAATTTGCGGATAAATTAATCGTGGCGATTCTTCCATCTGCAGCAGAGCGTTATTTGAGTACGGCGTTATTTGAAGGCGTAGAAGGTTAATTCCTAATTCAATAGCCAAAAGTGCGGTCAATTCTTTATGAGAATTGACCGTTTTTTTATTCTCTTTCTTCTTTCATTAGCGAGTGAAATGCGAGCAATTTTTTGCGCAATTCCGCAGCATTATGGCAAGCCTTAATATAGCTAAAAAGCGCGCTGGCATTTTCGTATTCTTTTTTCAGATAATGCAGCCATTGCTTAATGCGTGCTACATGATAAAAACCGCTGTCGTGAATGTTGTCCATTTGCGCATATTGCAGTAGCAGAGCCATCACTTCTTGCCACGGCATTTTTTCAGCATTATGTTTAATCACATAGCTTAAATTAGGAATGTTCAGCGCGCCCCGAGCTATCATTAAATCATGGCAGCCCGTGATTTCTTTGCATTTTTGCCCATCTTGCCAATGCCAAATTTCTCCGTTGGCAATCACAGGAATGTGTAATGTTGAGCGCACTTTGCCGATTTGTTCCCAGTTGATACATTCTGCACGATAGCCATCGGTTTTGGTTCGTCCATGAATGGTGATTTCTGTTGCACCGCCTTGCTGCACCGCATCTGCAATTTCAAAGGCTTGAGAAATATCGTCCCAACCTAACCGCACTTTTACGCTGACAGGCTGTTCAGCAGGAACGGCTTGGCGAATGGCTTTGGTTGCTTGATAAATTAATTCAGGATTTTTTAATAAACTTGCACCACCGTTGCTGCCATTCACCGTTTTAGACGGGCACCCGCAGTTTAAATCAATTCCTTGCGAACCTAATTCAATGGCGCGCACTGCATTTTCGGCGAGCCATTGGGGGAATTGCCCCAACAGTTGTACACGCACTGGCGTGCCACTAGGCGTTTTGCCACCGTACTGCAATTCTGGGGCAAGGCGATAAAATACCTTTGTCGGCAAAAGTTGATCGACCACACGCACAAACTCTGAAATGCAGAGATCGTAATCATTGACTTCGGTGAGTAATTGGCGCACCAGTGGATCAAGCACGCCTTGCATTGGAGCGAGAATCACACGCATAGTTGATAAGGTTGTTTAGTGTGAAGGGGCGACCATAACGCCCCAGAAAATAGCTTAATGCGAGAAAAAATGGAAAGTGCGCTGAGAAAAATCGCTAAAACACCTGGAAAATAACGAAATTGTCTAGCCATTTTACCAGCCTTTCGCCTTACAAATTAAATCGTAAGCGGCTTGAATTTGTTGAGCTTTTTCTTTTGCCATTTCCATCATTTCTGGCGGTAAACCTTTCGAGACCAATTTATCTGGATGATTTTCATTCATTAAACGGCGATAAGCACGTTTTACCGTTTGTTGATCATCAGAGGCTGACACGCCCAATACTTTATAAGCATCGTCCACAGTTGGGCCCGATGGTTGACGATAGCCACCGCTATAACCACTTTGTTGATAATCTTGCTGATAACCGCCTTGTTGGTATTGCTGATATTGTTGATAAGCCTGCTGATAGAAATTGCCATTTGAGAATTGACGGCGCGCCATTTCCATTGCGATCATTTGTTCAAATTGGAATTGGGACATGCCTAATTCTTCCGCCACGATCTGCAAAATTTCACGTTCGCCATCGTGTAAATGATCGTCCGCAAAGGCGGCTTGTACTTGCACGCTTAAGAACATACGCAATAAATCAGCACGCTGCCCACAGCCTAAACGAAATTCTCGAATAATTTGGCGAATCGGAAAATCAGCATCTTTACCACGGTTGAACGCTTCTTGCGCTAATTTGCGGTTGGCTTCATCTAAATTGAGCTGCTGCATCAAATTATTGGCCAGCGCAATATCATCTTGAGTCACACGCCCTTTCGCTTTGCTCAAATGTCCAAGCACGGCGAAAGTAGTTTGCATAAATAAAGATTGGCGTGTGAGTTTTCTGTGGAAAAACGATGAACTCACGCTCCCTAATTCATACAGTTTTTTATCTAGCCAATGCCCACACATCGCGCCTGCGATGCCGCCGAACAGGCCGCCATAGCGATAACCAATAAAAAAGCCGATTACCTTACAAATAAAATTCATTCTGCACTCCAAGCTCAAAAAATAGCGATAGTTTAGCGGATTAGATTGGGTTGGAAAAGGGAAGTTCAAGCAAGTGCGGTCAAAAAATTGAAAATTTTAACCGCACTTTGTGGTGATTAAGGGTAGCGATTAATCATCGTTGCCAAGCAAGATGCTTTCTAGGGCAATTTCGATCATCTCATTGAACGTGGTTTGGCGTTCTTCCGCACTGATTTTTTCGCCGCTACGAATATGATCCGAAACCGTGCAAATCGCAAGTGCTTTTGCGCCGAATTCAGCCGCCACGCCATAAATTCCCGCGGCTTCCATTTCCACGCCAAGAATGCCATATTTTTCCATCACATCAAACATTTGCACATCTGGCGTATAGAAAAGATCTGCCGAGAACAAATTGCCAACACGCACGCTAACGCCTTTGTTTTTGGCGGCTTGCACTGCAGCTTGCGTCATCTCAAAATCCGCGATCGCAGCAAAATCATTATCTTTAAAACGAATGCGGTTGACTTTGCTGTCCGTACAGGCACCTAAGCCAATCACCACATCACGGATATGCACATCTTGGCGCACCGCACCGCACGAGCCGACACGAATGATTTTTTTCACGCCATATTCTGTGATCAATTCTTTAGCATAAATTGAACAAGAGGGAATGCCCATACCATGGCCCATAACCGAAATACGGCGTCCTTTATATGTGCCAGTGTAACCGAGCATATTACGCACATCGGTCACTTGTTTTGCATCGTCTAAAAAAGTTTCCGCAATATATTTGGCGCGCAGTGGATCGCCCGGCATTAAAACAACGTCTGCAAATGCGCCCGCTGGCGCGTTAATGTGTGGAGTCATAACAAATTCCTTATAAAATTGATTTACCATATTCCATCGCAGAAAGACCGAAGTATTGTGCTATGGTTTGTCCGATGTCAGCAAAGGTATCGCGTTCGCCTAAAAATTGCGTTGGCACGTTGCGGCCAAATAGCAATACAGGGATATTCTCTCGGGTGTGATCCGTGCCTTTCCAAGTTGGATCGCAACCGTGATCTGCGGTGATAATCAGCAAATCATCATCTTGCATTAAGGCAAGCAATTCAGGCAAGCGACTGTCAAAATATTCTAATCCTTGGGCATAACCGCGCACATCACGGCGATGGCCGAAATCCGCATCGAAATTCACAAAATTAGTGAAAACGATGGTATTTTCCACCGCACTTTTCACTTCTTCCAAGGTTTTATCAAACAGCTCTTCCAAGCCCGTTGCTTTGACTTTTTTGCTGATTCCGGTGTGTGCGTAAATATCCGCAATTTTGCCCACAGAAACCACCGTGCCTTGTTTTTCTTCAATCAATTTTTGCAACACCGTTTTTGCTGGTGGCTCGACTGAATAATCACGGCGATTGCCTGTGCGCTTGAATTCGCCCGATTTGTTACCAATAAATGGGCGTGCAATCACACGACCAATGTTATAACCCTCTAATTCTTCACGGACCAATTCACAGAGCGCATAAAGTTTGTCTAAACCAAAGGTTTGTTCATGGGCGGCAATTTGGAAAACTGAATCGGCGGACGTATAGAAAATAGGTAAGCCTGTTTGTATATGTTGTTCGCCAAGCTCGTCTAAAATTACGGTGCCTGATGAATGGCAGTTGCCGAGATAACCTTGAATGCCTGATTTTGCGACAATTTTCGCTAGCAATTCTGGCGGAAAACTGTTGGTTTTTTCGGGGAATAATCCCCAATCGAACAAGACGGGAACGCCTGCGATTTCCCAGTGTCCAGAAGTGGTGTCTTTGCCTGATGAAATTTCTTTAGCAAAAGCGTAGCCACCAATTAAGTGCGGTTGATTTTGGAAAGATTTTGGTAATTCACCACAAGATTGTAACGCCGCCAAACCTAAGCCTAGGCTTTCTAAATGTGGAACTTTTAAGGGCGATTGTTGCGCGGCAATATGGCCTAAGGTATTGGCACCTTCATCACCGAATTTTGCCGCATCTTTTGCGCCACCAATGCCAAAAGAATCCATCATCATAATAAATACGCGTTTCATAGACTGTCCTTACGGATTGTGTTGCTAAAAGCAAACGTTTTACATGATTTAATACAACAAAACCACAGCGCAAGCCGTGGTTTTCGGGTAAAGTATAACAGATTTCAGCTGAAATCAATATGCTTTTAGAATATAAGTTATAGTCAGAAGTTTGTTTTGTTTTTGATCAGATTTCATTATCATTAAGTCGTGATTATTTGCAGGAAAGTTTATGTCTAAATATGCCATATTGCCGAAAACCTTATGGACAGCCGAATCCTTATGGGCGTTGGAAAGTCGCTCATTATTTGTGTTGTGCTTGACATTTATTGTGGTGGGCATAGGCGAAGGTTTATTACTCCTTTCTAATTTGGGCTCTGCCCCTTGGACGATTTTATCGCAAGGCATTGCGTTGCAACTTCATGTGAGCGTAGGCTGGACTTCCTTTCTGATTAGTTTATTGGTTATGCTTTTATGGTTGCCACTGCGATTACGCCCCGGCATCGGGACGATTTTGAACGTGGCAGTCATCGCGCTATTTCTTGGTCTCACCGTAAAATTTGTGCCAATTCCGACCGCACTTTGGCTGCGCTGGGCTTATGCTATCGCTGGTGTGTTGTGCTTTGGCATCGGCACCGCATTTTATTTAACCTGCCATCAGGGCGCAGGGCCTAGAGATGGCTTAATGGTGGGCATTTGCCAACGTTTTCACTGGAAAGTCGGGATCGTGCGTACCAGCCTTGAAGTGCTTGTGTGTGTATGCGGTTTTTTACTGGGTGGCACCTTTGGTATCGGCACGCTTATGTACGCGCTGACAATTGGTTGGGTTGTTCAATTAACTCTCAAAGCAATCGCCTATATTTCATTTTTTAAGCCGAAACAGCATTAATTTCGCTCCAATCTTTTATTTTCTAAAAATATCTCAAATTTGACCGCACTTTCCCCTTGTTTTTACGTCTTATGTACTACTATAATAGTGCAAAATTAATAACAAGGATTTATTTATGGAGAAAAAACTTCCTTCTTTATTGGGCGGCGTGATGATTATCGCAGGCGGCACCGTAGGCGCGGGTATGCTCGCTAACCCTATTTCGACTTCTGGCGTTTGGTTTGTCGGCTCAATTTTAATTTTGCTCTACACCTGGTTTTGTATGATGTCCTCAGGTTTAATGTTGCTCGAAGCCAATTTGCATTATCCAACGGGCGCAAGTTTCGACACGATCGTGAAAGATTTGCTCGGCAAAGGCTGGAACGCCTTAAACGGTTTGTCGTTAGCCTTTGTACTCTATATTTTAACCTATGCTTATATCACATCAGGCGGCGGCATTACCGAAGGTTTTCTGAATCAATTGTTGAGTTCATCAGAAAGTGCGGTGGAAATTGGGCGAGCTTCAGGTTCTTTATTATTCACCGTTGTGCTTGCAACATTTGTGTGGTTCTCTACCAAAGCCGTTGACCGTTTTAGCACCGTTTTGCTCGCGGGAATGGTGATTTCCTTTGTGCTTTCTATTGGCGGGTTAGTTTCTTCGGTCAATCCTACGATCTTATTTGATACAGCGGCACCCGCTGAAACGCAATATTTACCTTACGCCATTGCTGCATTACCCGTTTGTTTGGTGTCATTCGGCTTTCATCAAAATGTTCCAAGCCTAGTGAAATATTACAACCGCAATGCTGCCAAAGTGGTGAAATCCGCTGTTATTGGCACGCTGATTGCATTGTTTATCTATATTTTATGGCAGCTGGCGATTCAAGGAAATTTATCGCGAGCCGCATTTGGACCTGTGATCGCAAAAGGGGGAGATATTGCCGCTTTGCTTGATGCGTTAAGTGCGAGCGTACAAACGGATTATGTGGGATTAGTGCTAAAATTCTTCGCTTATATGGCGATTGCTAGTTCATTTTTAGGGGTAACGCTGGGCTTGTTCGATTACATCGCGGATTTGTTCAATTTTGACGATAGTGCCTTGGGCAGAACGAAAACCACATTAGTCACTTTCTTGCCACCACTGTTCTTAAGTTTAGAATATCCTTATGGTTTTGTGATTGCCATTGGTTTTGCGGGGCTTGCCGCCACAATTTGGGCAGCCATCGTGCCTGCATTATTGGCGAAAGCGTGCCGCAGCAAATTCCCACAGCGTGAATATACCGTATTCGGCGGCAATTTTATGATTTATTTTGTGATTTTCTTTGGCGTGCTGAACATTGTTGCGCAGCTAGCGGCACAGTTTGGTTGCTTGCCAGAATTTAAAGGCTAATATGAAAAAATCGGTTTATGATAGCGAAAATTTTTTCGAGTTGTATCAAAAATTAAGAGCCAATCCGATTAGCCTAAATAACATCGTGGAAATGCCCACGATGTTATCGCTTTTGCCTGAATTACAAGGCAGAAAATTGCTAGATTTAGGCTGTGGCACAGGAGAACATTTGCGCTTGTATCTGCAAGGTGGCGCGGCGCAGGTGGTGGGCATGGATTTATCGGCAGCAATGTTAGCACAGGCTGAAAAAAATCTTGCGCAATTTCGACCGCACTTTGCTTTATATCAGTCGCCAATGGAGCAGCTCAGTGAGCTTCCCGAACAGAATTTTGATATTATCACCAGCTCTTTTGCCTTTCATTACATCAGTGATTTCCCTAAATTGCTGGCGGATATTAAAGCCAAATTAAAAGCTAACGGTACATTAGTTTTTTCGCAAGAACATCCGATTGTTACCGCCTATCAAGGTGGTGAACGTTGGGAAAAAAATGAGAAGAAAGAGCAAGTGGCTTATCGGCTAAATTATTATCGAGATGAAGGCGAGCGAGATCGCAGTTGGTTTAAACAGCCTTTCAAAACCTATCATCGCACCTTGGCAACGATTATCAATAATATCATTGCCGCAGGCGGTGAAATTGAACAAATTGCAGAGCCGATGCTAGCGCAACAACCTGAATGGCAGGCGGAATTTAAGGATTTACAGCACAGACCTGTATTATTATTTGTGCGGGCAAAATTTGGTTAATTTCAGCTTAAAATAAAATTTAAAAAATCTGAAAAAAAATCTTGCAATCTCTCATTTTTCAGCGTATTTTAACAAGCAACTCAACGAAATTTGTATCAAAATTTATAGCAGAGAAACCTATTATGAACTTTATTCGTACTCATCATCGCCATCATTCAACCTGATATCTTTCGGGCATTTGAATGTGGCCGGAAGATAGCAAATCTTCCGAGTACGTCTAAACCACAATAGTTTACATAACCTCTCGGAAGGCAACTTTCGAGAGGTTTTTTTATATCCAAAATTTAAACATAGCATTAAAACACAACACTAAAATATTATGGGGAAAACACAATGACAACAACAAACCGTTTACGCATTGCACTACAAAAGAAAGGGCGTTTGAGCAAAGATTGCAATGAATTACTCAAACAATGCGGGGTAAAAATCAATTGGAATGAACAACGTTTAATTG
This sequence comes from Alitibacter langaaensis DSM 22999, assembly GCF_003096995.1. Taxonomy (GTDB): domain Bacteria; phylum Pseudomonadota; class Gammaproteobacteria; order Enterobacterales; family Pasteurellaceae; genus Exercitatus; species Exercitatus langaaensis. The sequence continues at coordinate 187,819 of NZ_QENU01000001.1, forward strand.
CGTATTCAGAAAATATGCCCATTGAAATTCTCCGAGTGCGTGATGACGATATTCCTGGCTTAGTATTCGATGGCGTGGTCGATCTAGGCATTATCGGGGAAAACGTGTTGGAAGAAGAGGAGCTTGGTCGCCTAGCAAGAGGCGAGCAGGTTGAATACAAAAAATTACGCACCTTGGATTTTGGCGGTTGCCGTTTATCCTTAGCGATTGATCGTGATCGCACTTATCAGGGCGTGCAAGATTTTCTCAATTCACGCATTGCCACCAGCTATCCAAATTTACTCAAACGTTATATGAACGAAAAAGGCGTCTCTTTCAAAAGCACCTTGTTGAACGGTTCTGTTGAAGTCGCCCCTTCTGCAGGTTTGGCGGATGCGATTTGCGATTTGGTTTCCTCTGGTGCCACCTTGGAAGCCAATGGTTTAAAAGAAGTGGAAGTGATTTATCGCTCTAAAGCTTGCTTGATTCAACGCCAAGCCTCATTAAGTGAAGAAAAACAAGCACTTATAGATAAATTACTCACCCGTATTCAAGGGATTCAACAAGCCACTGAGTCTAAATATATTATGCTTCACGCCCCTAAAGATAAGCTTGAAAAAATCACCGCACTTCTACCAGGTGTGGAGAACCCAACCATTTTGCCGTTGGCACACGATGACAGCAAAGTCGCAATGCACGTGGTGAGCCAAGAAACGTTGTTCTGGGAAACAATGGAACAATTAAAAGCAGCGGGAGCAAGTTCTATTCTTGTGTTGCCGATTGAAAAAATGATGGAATAAAAGGTAGAAAGAAAATGCAAACACTCATCTGGAAAAACTTAACAGAACAACAACGCAAAGCGGCACTTACTCGCCCCGTGATCAGTGCTTCGCTTAACATTCAGCAAGCGGTAGAGGCTATCCGTGAAGATGTATTAACAAATGGCGATGATGCATTATTGGCACTTTCGGAAAAATTCGACAAAGTCAAATTGGATAGCCTTGTGGTTTCAAAAGCACAAATTCAAGCCGCGAGCGAGCGTTTATCCGCAGAACTCAAACAAGCCATTCAAAATGCAAAACGGAACATCACCGCTTTCCACGAAGCACAAAAACCGCAAACTGTTGATATCGAAACCCAAGCAGGTGTGCGTTGCCAAGTGGTTACACGCCCGATTAACCGCGTTGGGTTATATATCCCTGGCGGTTCGGCACCGTTGTTTTCGACCGTATTAATGTTAGCGATTCCAGCTAATATTGCAGGGTGTAAAAAAGTCGTACTTTGCTCACCGCCCCCTATTGCCGATGAAATTCTTTATACAGCAAACCTTTGCGGAGTAGAAACGATCTACCAAGTGGGCGGGGCTCAAGCGATTGTGGCAATGGCTTATGGAACACAAACCGTGGCGAAAGTGGATAAAATTTTCGGGCCGGGCAACAGTTTTGTGACAGAGGCAAAACGCCAAGTATCACAAAGTGTTAATGGTGCTGCTATTGATATGCAAGCAGGGCCTTCGGAAGTGTTGGTGCTTGCCGATGAAAATGCAGATCCCGATTTTGTGGCGAGCGATTTACTTTCTCAAGCGGAACACGGTGCCGACAGCCAAGTGATTTTAGTTACGCCAAGTGAAACTTTAGCAAAACAGACCGCACTTGCCATAGAACGCCAACTCGCTCTTTTACCAAGAAAAGAAACCGCCACTAAAGCACTGGAGCATAGCCGCATTTTTATTGCCGAAAGCCTAGAACAAGCGGTGGAAATCAGCAATGAATATGCCCCAGAACACTTGGTGGTGCAGGTGGAAAACGCCCGTGCATTGCTCGACCAACTCGATAATGCAGGGTCGATTTTCTTAGGGGCTTACTCCCCAGAAAGTATGGGCGATTACGCCAGCGGCACAAACCACGTTTTGCCAACTTACGGCTACACCCGAACCACATCCAGCCTAGGGCTAGCAGATTTCAGCAAACGAATGACTGTGCAAGAACTCACCCCACAAGGCTTTAAAGCCCTTGCCCCAACAGTTGAATTAATGGCAAGTGCCGAACAGCTAGAGGCACACAAACAGGCGGTGAGTATTCGGTTGCAGAAATTGAAATAAGTGGCAGGTTTTCTCTTTCGTATATTTAGCCATAAATGTTGAGCAATAAAAGTGCGGTCAAAATTTGCAGAGTTTTGTAAGAATTACACCGCTTATAGGAAAATAAAATGATTAGTTATAAAACCAATGTTCCCATTTCAGCCTCTCAATTTATTGAGCTATTGAAAAAAACTACACTAGGAGAACGTCGCCCACTAGATAATATGGCGTGTGTAGAAGGTATGCTCGATCATTCTAATTTAGTTATTACCGCTTGGGATAATGAACGTTTGGTTGGTATTGCCCGTTCGGTCACGGACTTTAATTACTGTTGCTATCTTTCAGATCTTGCTGTGGATGAAACCTATCAGCAGCGTGGTATTGGGCAACAGTTGATTGCGGAAACAGAAAAATCGTTAGCGAAAACGTGTAAAATCATTTTACTTTCTGCACCGCAAGCGGTGAACTATTACCCACACATCGGGTTTAAACAACATCCGAGTGCGTGGACAAAATTACGCAACGAATAATCACGTTTAGCAGATAAAATATGAATAACCAAATTGAAATTTATCAAACGCAAAATGGCGAAACCCAAGTCGAAGTAAAATTTGAAAATGATACGGTTTGGCTTTCGCAAGCACAGATGGTGGAGCTTTTTGGCAGAAATCAATCAGTGATTTCACGTCATATCCGCAATGCTATCGCTGATGGTGAAATTTCAGAAAAAAGCAATATGCAAAAAATGCATATTGCTTTTTCAGACCGCCCTGTCGTTTTTTATGATTTAGACACGGTAATTTCCGTAGGCTATCGGGTAAAATCGCCAGAGGGTGTAAATTTTCGCCGTTGGGCAACCTCTCGCCTAAAAGAATATTTGGTGCAGGGTTATGCGATTAATCAACAGCGTTTGCAAGCCAAAGGGATTGAATTTGATCAGGTTATTCAGCTGCTTAACCGCACTTTAACCAATCAAACCTTAATTGATGATCAGGGCAGAGCGGTGATTAATGTGCTACAAGATTACGCTCGCACGTGGAGTTTGCTACAAGCCTATGACGAACAAACGCTCAGTGCGATAAATGTGGCTCAATCGGAAATGTTGCCCTTGAAGTTTGACGAAGTGTTAGCCGCAATCCAACAGTTAAAACACACGTTGGTGAGCAAAGGGGAAGCCACCGAACTTTTTGGGCAATTACGCAGTGACGGGCTAGCTTCTGCCATTGCAACGATTGAACAGGGCTTCGGCGATGAGCTGTTTTATCCCAACGTGGCAAGCCGAGCAGCCCATTTGCTCTATTTTGTGATCAAAAATCATCCCTTATCCGATGGCAATAAACGCACAGGTTCATTTCTATTTTTATGGTATTTACGCCTAAACCAACACCTGTTGGCAAAACCTGTCGAACGGCTAATTAATGATAATACCTTGGTTGCACTGGCATTATTGGTGGCAGAAAGCTTACCCGAACAGAAAGAATTAATGATTAAACTTATCGAACATTTTATTTTACTGAAATAAAAATAAGCGGAAATGACCGCACTTTAAAAAGGAATGGAATATGCAAATCTCACAACTCTCTCGTAAAAATATCCAAGCCCTTACGCCTTACCAATCGGCGCGCCGTTTAGGTGGTTCGGGCGATGTGTGGTTGAATGCGAATGAATATGCACTTTCGCCAAATTTTGATTTAAGCAATCGCACTTTTAATCGCTACCCAGAAGCCCAGCCCGAAGCGGTGATTAACAGTTATGCACAATACGCAGGCGTGCAGCCTGAAAATGTGATTGTCACTCGGGGTGGCGATGAAAGCATTGAACTGCTCATCCGTGCATTTTGCGAACCCGATGAAACCATTCTCTACTGCCCGCCAACTTATGGTATGTATGCCGTGAGTGCGGAAACTTGTGGCATCGCAACCAAAACCGTTCCGCTCACTGCCGATTTCCAGCTCAATCTGCCAGAAATTGAACGCCAGCTGGATAATGTCAAAATCCTGTTTGTGTGCAGCCCGAATAACCCAACGGGAACGCTGATCAAGCGGTCGGATTTGCTCAAACTTTTGCAAATGACAGCAGGGCGTGCGATTGTGGTGGTGGACGAAGCTTACATTGAATTTTGCCCCGATGCGACAATGGTCCCCGAGCTTGCAAACTATCCGCACTTAGCCATTATCCGCACCTTATCAAAAGCCTTCGCCTTAGCGGGCTTACGCTGCGGCTTTACCCTTGCGAATGCGGAGTTAATCAATGTTTTGCAGAAAGTGATCGCCCCTTATCCATTGCCTGTCCCCGTTGCCGACATTGCCGCTCAAGCCTTACAGCTCCAAGGCATTGCTCAAATGCAACAACGGGTTAAGGAAGTATTAGCGTTAAGAGCAGAATTGCAAAAAAATCTCGAAAACCTACCGCTTGTCGAAACCGTTTTTGCCAGCGACGGAAATTATTTATTAGTGAAATTCAAAGACGGACAAAAAGTTTTCAAAACCTTATGGGATCAAGGCATTATTTTAAGAGATCAGCACAAAGCACTCGGCTTAAACAACTGCATTCGTATTACCATTGGTACGCAAACCGAAAACAACCGTGTGATCAACGCATTGAAAGCAATTATCGAATAAAAGGAACCCACAATGACACAACAATCTATCTTATTTATCGACCGTGATGGCACTTTAATTGACGAGCCGAAAACCGATTTCCAAATTGACAGCTTAGAAAAATTAAAACTTGAGCCGAATGTGATTCCTGCATTGTTAAAGCTCAAAAACCGATACCGTTTTGTGATGGTCAGCAACCAAGACGGCTTAGGCACAGATTCCTTTCCCCAAGCGGATTTTGACAAACCGCATAACGCAATGATGGCGATTTTCCGTTCACAAGGTATTGAATTTGATGATGTTTTGATCTGCCCTCACAAACCAGAAGATCACTGCGATTGCCGTAAACCTCAAACCAAATTGTTACAAAAATATATCGACCGCGAATTGTTCGATCCCGCCACCAGCTTTGTGATTGGCGACCGTGCAACCGATGTGCAGCTGGCGGAAAATTTGGGGATCCGAGCCTTGCAATATCACCCTGAAAAATTAAATTGGGATCTGATCAGCGAAAAATTATTAGGCGAACCTGTTACCAACATTGGCAGCCGTGAACCACGCTATACCGAAGTGGCACGAAAAACGAAAGAAACCGACATTAAAGTGCAGGTTTGGCTCGATGAAACAGGACATAACGACATCAAAACAGGCGTAGGCTTTTTCGACCATATGCTCGACCAAATCGCCACCCACGGCGGATTCCGTATGAACATTTCTTGCAAAGGCGATTTATGGATTGACGAACACCACACCGTTGAAGACACCGCCCTAGCCCTAGGCACTGCACTAAAACAAGCCATTGGCGACAAACGAGGCATTGCCCGTTTTGGCTTTGTGCTACCAATGGACGAATGCAAAGCCGAATGTGCAATGGATTTATCTGGCCGCCCATTTATCAAATTCAACGCCGATTTCAAACGGGAAAAAGTGGGGGATTTCAGCACCGAATTAACGGAACACTTCTTCCAATCTATCGCCTTTACAATGCTCGCCACCCTGCACCTCAAAGCCGAAGGCGACAACGACCACCACAAAATCGAAAGCCTGTTCAAAGTGTTTGGACGAACACTAAGACAAGCCATTCGGATTGAAGGGAATGAATTGCCGAGTAGTAAAGGGGTATTGTAATTTTGTAGGGGCGGGTTCAATGCCCGCCCGAGAATAGAGAGATTTTTCTAGAATCTGATGAAATTCCGCCTGAATAAACAGCGATTTTTCGGGCAGGCACAGGACCTGCCCCTACGGGAATTTTTGGAATGTTTAAAAATGTGGCAAAAATTTTGGTGATACCCTCAAAAGTGCGGTGAAATTTTGCAAAATTTTGGATTTTTTAGACCGCTTGTGTGGAATCCCAATCAGCGATAGGTTGTGCGAAATCTATCAACCAACGATAAAACATAGGGGCGGGGTCAATGCCCGCCCGAAAATAGGGCGATTTTCCTAAAATGTGATGGAATCCCGTCAGAATAGATGGCGGTTCTGCGGGCAGGCACAGGACCTGCCCCTACGGAAATTTGGGGAATGCCTCAAAAATGCGGTAAAAATTTGCAAAAATTTGGATTTTTTAGACCGCTTGTGTGGAATCCCAATCAGCGATAAAACGTAGGGGCGGGGTCAATGCCCGCCCGAAAATAGGGCGATTTTCCTAAAATGTGATGGAATCCCGTCAGAATAGATGGCGGTTCTGCGGGCAGGCACAGGACCTGCCCCTATGGGAATTTTGGGAAATGCCTCAAAAGTGCCGTGAAATTTTGCAAAAATTTGGATTTTTTAGACCGCTTGTGTGGAATGTCAATCAACAATAGATTGTGTTAAATTCCCTCAATCAACAATAGATTGTGTTAAATTCCCTCAATCAACGATAAATTGCACGGAATTCACCAATCAGCGATAGAACGTAGGGGCGGGTTTAATGCCCGCCCGAGAATAGGGTGATTTTCCTAAAATCTGATGTAATCCCGTCTGAATAAACGGTGGTTCTGCGGGCAGGCACGGGGCCTGCCCCTACGTGAATTTTGGGAATGCCTAAAAATGCAGTAAATTTTGCAATAAATTGCACTTTGAGTATATTTTATTACCATATCCGTTTTGTATTGTCTTTACGCTAAACAGGGAAATTATGACCAAACTCACCATCATCGACACAGGCTGTGCAAACCTGTCTTCTGTAAAATTTGCATTCGACCGTTTGGGGATTCAAGCGGAGATTAGTTGCGATCTGGATAAAATCAAATCCGCAGAGAAACTGTTGCTCCCAGGGGTGGGGACGGCACAGGCGGCGATGAAGATTTTGCAAGATCGTCATTTGATTGAAACGATCCAAAATGCGACCCAGCCCGTGCTTGGGATCTGCTTGGGAATGCAGTTAATGACGGCATTTTCTGCGGAGGGCAATGTGCCAACCTTGAACCTAATGCAAGGGCAAACGGAGCTGCTGCCTAACAAGGGCTTGCCACTGCCGCATATGGGCTGGAATAAAGTGCGGTATCAGGCGGATCACCCTTTGTTCAAGGGCATTGAGCAAGAGAGCCACTTCTATTTTGTGCATAGTTATGCGGTGCTGCCGAACGATACCACCATTGCCACCAGCGATTATGGCGTGCCTTTTTCAGCCGCTATTCAGCGTGGGAATTTTTACGGCGTGCAGTTCCACCCAGAGCGTTCGGGCAAAGCGGGTGCGAAGTTGTTGAAAAATTTTGTGGAGAATGTGTAATGGCAGAAGTGTTAGCCGTGAAAACGGCAATGATAGAACCCTTGGTTTCGGCGAATGGGGCGGTGATCAATACCGCCGTTCGCAAAAAAGCGGTGCCAAATTTGGTGGTGAGCCAGCTTGGTGCGGTGGGCGATGATGTGGGTAATAAAAAACATCACGGCGGCATGGACAAAGCTTTGTTTTTCAATGGGCAAAAAACATTGGAAAAATTGACCGCACTTTTGGGCTTGGATTACGACTATTTGCAAGATTCTCGCTTTGGTGAAAATGTGGTGGTGTCATCGTTAGATGAAGAGAGCGTATGCATTGGCGATCAATTCCAAATTGGCGAAGTGTTGATTGAAGTTAGCCAGCCCCGCAAACCGTGCAATACCTTATTGCAAAGCACGGGCGTGGCGGAAACGCGTAAAGTGATGGTGGAGCAAAATTTGGTGGGCTGGTATGTGCGAGTACTACAAACGGGCGAAATTCACGTTGGCGATCGTTTAACCTTGGTTCAACGCCCCTATGCCGATCTGACGGTGGCGAATGTTCATTGTTTGCTGTCGCAACCTGCGAAAAACCTAGACAAAACAAAGCTAGACCAAGCGTTAAATTGCCCCGCATTGGCGGAGGCCTATAAATCCACCTTGCGTAAACAAGCGGAAAAATTGGCACAGAGTTCGAGCGAAAGTGCGTTTTTTAATACCCCAGAATTTTAATCAAGAGAGAAGATTATGCAGATTCATTTCGTTCAGCACGAAAGTTTTGAAGCCCCAGGTGCCTATTTATTATGGGCGGAAGAACGGGGTTATTCGGTGTCGTTTTCAAAGGTTTATCAAGGCGATGCGTTGCCAAGTGCGGTGGAAAATCTCGATATTTTAGTGGTGTTGGGCGGGCCGCAAAGCCCAAGCACCACCAAAGCGGAATGCCCACATTTCGACAGCCTTGCAGAACAGGCGTTGATCAAAAAATGCGTGAAGGCAGGCAAAGCCGTGGTGGGCGTGTGTTTAGGGTCGCAACTGATTGGTGAAGCACTAAACGCACCGCACAGCCACAGCCCTGAACGAGAAATCGGCAATTTCCCTATCCAGCTCACCGAAGCGGGCAAACAGGACAAATTATTAACGCATTTTGGTGATACGCTTACGGTGGGGCATTGGCACAACGATATGCCTGGGCTGACGGCGAATGTACAAATTCTTGCGGTGAGCAAAGGCTGCCCTCGCCAAATTGTGAAATATGCGGATTTGGTTTATGGCTTCCAGTGCCACCCAGAATTGAATGCTGACGTTGTGAAAGCCTTAATTGAAAACGAAACGGATCTTGCGGGGCAAAGCCAGCGTCATCAATTTGTGCAAGATGCCGCCACAATTTTGAGTTTTGATTACCGTGAAATGAACGCCAAACTTTATCAATTTTTAGATAATTTGGTGGCGGCGTATCAATCATCATAGAGATGTGTACAAGCGGTCTTATTTACGCATAAATTTGCAAAATAAAAAGGCTCACGCCAACAAAATACAGGAACACAATATGAAAAAATCAATGATTATCCCTGCGCTTGACCTGATTGACGGCAAGGTGGTGCGGTTGCACCAAGGGGATTATGCCAAACAGACGACATATTCAGACAACCCTATCGAACAATTTGCGAGCTACCTAAATCAAGGGGCGGAGCAGCTGCATTTGGTGGATCTCACAGGGGCGAAAGATCCTGCCCAAAGACAGACCGCACTTATCGGCAACATCATCGAAGCCACAAAAGGGAAAATTCAAGTGGGCGGGGGAATTCGCCGTGAACAAGATGTCGCCGAGCTATTTGCCGTGGGGGCGAACCGTGTGGTGATTGGCTCAACTGCCGTGAAAGAACGTGCAATGGTCAAAGGCTGGTTTGAGAAATACGGCGCAGAGAAGTTTGTATTGGCGTTAGACGTGAACATTGATGCAAAGGGGCAAAAAATCATTGCCATCAGCGGTTGGCAAGAGGCGAGCGGCGTTTCGCTAGAAGCCTTAATTGAAGATTATCAATCTGTGGGATTGCAACACGTGCTATGCACCGATATTTCCCGCGATGGCACGCTAGCTGGCTCTAATGTGGCACTCTATCAAGAAATTTGTCAAGCATTTCCGAACGTGCAGTTTCAATCTTCGGGCGGCATCGGTTCATTAGCCGATATTGAGGCGTTAAAAGGCACAGGCGTGGCGGGCGTGATTGTCGGGCGAGCATTGTTAGAGGGCAAATTTACGGTAACGGAGGCGATTGAATGTTGGCAAAACGGATAATTCCTTGTTTAGACGTGCGTGATGGGCAAGTGGTGAAAGGCGTGCAATTCCGCAATCACGAGATCATTGGCAATATTGTTCCCTTAGCACAGCGTTATGCCGAAGAAGGGGCAGACGAGCTGGTTTTTTATGATATTACCGCCTCTTCCGATGGCAGAACGGTGGATAAAAGCTGGGTGGAACGTGTGGCGAAAGTGATCGATATTCCATTCTGCGTGGCAGGGGGGATCAAAACCATTGCCGATGCCGAGCAGATTTTTGCCTTTGGGGCGGATAAAATTTCCATTAATTCGCCCGCACTTGCCGATCCTGATTTAATCACTCGTTTGGCGGAGCGTTTTGGCGTACAAGCGGTGGTTGTGGGAATTGATAGCTGGTTTGAACAGGAAACAGGCAAATATTGGGTCAATCAATATACGGGCGACGAAAACCGCACCCGCCAAACCCATTGGCAATTGTTGGATTGGGTGAAAGAAGTGCAACAACGTGGGGCTGGGGAAATCGTGCTTAATATGATGAACCAAGACGGCGTGCGTAACGGCTATGATCTAGCCCAACTCAAAAAAGTGCGTGAAGTCTGCAATGTTCCACTAATCGCCTCAGGCGGTGCAGGCGAAATGGTACACTTCCGCGATGCGTTCATTGAAGCAAACGTAGACGGAGCCTTAGCCGCAAGCGTATTCCACAAACGGATTATTGATATTGGGGAGTTGAAGGAGTATTTGGCTAAAGAGTGTGTGGAAATTCGGAAATAATGATAGTATTAGATTTTCTGGAGGGACACTAATATTTTCTCTTAACAGGGGCAATTACCCATAATAAATTAATAATTAAAGAATATTTGGAGCTAATTTAAAAATGAAAGCATCGACTAATATCAATGGAATGTTTGCAAAAAATTATTTTTCTGTACCGTCATATCAACGAGCTTATTCTTGGGATACGGAGTTAGAACCTAGTAAGCCACCAAAGCAGGTAAATATGTTCTTATCTGATTTAGAAGAACATTGCAATATTAAAGGTGGCAATTCAAAGTATTATCTAGGGCATTTCTTATTTGAGAAAAGAATAGATGGAAAGTATGATATTGTTGATGGACAACAAAGGGCAACAACTATTGTTATATTTGTTTCAGCCTTGCTTTGTTGTTTAAAAAATATTAATCCTAAGAATGAGAAATTGGGAGAATATAAAAATAAATTTATTAAAGAATGAAGGAGATATAAGTTCAAGACTGTTGATTATGATAATGCTATATTTAAAGAATTTATTCTTAATGAGAATGAAATCAATGAAGCATCAATAAAAACGGAATCAATAAAGAGAGTTATATGTGCGTATAACTATTTTAAAGAAAAATTAAGTGAAAAGTCTGAATCTGATTTAGAGAAGCTATTAAAGGTTTTAGATAGTGCGACTTGTTCTACTTATGCAGTAAAAAATAAATCTGAAGCTATTCAAATGTTTATCTTTCAGAATAATAGGGGGAAGAAAACATCTAATTTAGAAATTGTAAAAGCTAAGTTTATGTTTTATATTAATCTTTATGGTGGGGAAGATAAAGAGATCTTAATTGAGGATGTTCAAGAGAAATTTAAAACAATTTATGAGTCTATATCTCATTTTAATGATTATGTTATAAATGAAGATGAGGTATTGCTTTATTCTTTAAGAGTTTATTTTAATTCTTTATGGGAGAGTAATCCATTAGAGAGAATAGATAAAGAATTGAAAATAGATAAAAATCATAATAAAAATGATTCATTAGAATTTATAAGTAAATTTACTAATGAAATGTCTAATGATTTTAATAATATGGTTACTTTCTTCAATAATGATGAACGAGAGTCACCGAAAATACACTCTCTCATTGCTTTAAATAGAATAGGTGTGGTTATGCCTTTTATTTTAAAGGCTTATAGATATAGAATAGGAATGAAGAAGACAGAAGAATTATGTGAGCTTTTTGAGAATATTATTTTAAGACATCGTATTATTAGTACAAGAGCTGATCTTAATTCAAGGTTAAATGATGCTTTTAAGGCATTCTCTGTGGAGAATAAATCAATAGATAGTATTGTTGATACAATAAATGAACTAAAAACATCTAATAAAAAAGAGAATTACTGGTGGAATTATTGGAATAATGAGAGTTTAAAAGAGTCTTTGGAGGGGGCATTAGATCATAATATTGCTAAATTTATTCTTTGGAAATATGAAAATTATTTGAGAAATAAAATTAATTCTGTAACTGGATATAAGAATTTTTTGCGTTATGAGGATGTTGAAAAACCTGAACTTGAACATATCGCACCTAGAGTGCCTAAAGAGAAACCATCAAATGGATACGGGAAGTATGATGATAAATTTAAAGAGGCATATTTGGATTGTTTAGGAAACTATTTATTAATCTCTAAATCACATAATTGTTCAATTGGGAATAAGCCATTCAAAGAGAAACTATCTAGTTATGATGGCAGTGTATTAGAGCAGCAAAAAGAAATAGAAAAATTTGCAAATGAAAATAAAAATAAAGATAAAATCTGGGGTAAAATGGCTATTAGGGATCGTCGTAAGAAAATAATTGAGTTTATTAAAGAAACCTATTTTTAGATATAAATTAACGCCTTTTAGGCAGTAAACTATCCCAATTAATTAGTATCTTATTTCATTTATGGTGCATTTATATTGGGATATTAAACCTGATATTTAAAAATTTTTCCAATAACAGCAATGACATAATGGCTATTCTTACAAGAGCAGAAATACTAGGAAAAATATGAAAACAAAAATCAACTGGCAAAAAGTCGATAACTTGCTTCCTGTTATCGTTCAACACGCCCAAACCTGCGAAGTTTTAATGCTGGGCTATATGAACCCAGAAGCCTTAGAGAAAACCCTTGCGGAGAAAAAAGTGACCTTTTTCTCTCGCACCAAACAGCGTTTATGGACAAAGGGGGAAACTTCGGGGCATTTTTTGAATGTGGTGGATATGAGTTTGGATTGCGATGATGACACTTTGTTGATTTTGGCAAATCCCATTGGGCCCACTTGTCATACGGGGGCAGAGAGTTGTTTTCATCAGTTTGAAAGCCAATCGGAGGGCGATTGGACTTGGTTTGCCAAATTAGAACGTGTGCTTGCAGGGCTGAAATTTGCCGATCAAGAAAGCTCTTACACGGCAAAACTTTATGCAAAAGGCGTGAAGAAAATTGCACAGAAAGTGGGGGAAGAGGGCGTTGAAACCGCCTTGGCTGCCGTTTCGCAAGACAAAGACGAAGTGGTTTCTGAAGTGGCGGATTTAACCTATCATTTAACCGTGTTGTTGCAATCGATGGATTTGGAATGGGGCGATGTGATTGCCAAATTGAAAGAACGCCATCAAGGCATTGGGCTTCATCCTGAGGGTTCCAATAAATAGTGAGAAAGTGCGGTTGTAAAATTATTTAAATTTTGACCGCACTTTTTTCGTAAACTGTGATCGAGTTTATTGAAGTAGATTGACAATTCATTTACAATCAGACAATTTTTTTGTACGGCGATAAAAGGAATTGATTATGAAATTAGTCGAAGTAAAACATCCGTTGGTGAAACATAAATTAGGTTTAATGCGTGCGGCGGATATCAGTACGAAACATTTCCGCGAATTAGCCACTGAAGTCGGCAGTTTGTTGACCTATGAAGCCACTGCTGATTTGGAAGTCGAAAATGTGATTATTGATGGCTGGTGTGGGGATGTAGAAATCCAGCAAATCAAAGGCAAAAAAGTAACGGTAGTACCAATTTTACGCGCGGGTCTTGGTATGATGGATGGTGTGTTAGAGCATATTCCAAGTGCGAGAATTAGTGTGGTTGGGATGTATCGTAATGAAGAAACCCTTGAGCCTGTGCCTTATTTCCAAAAATTGGCGAGCGATTTAGATGAGCGTTTGGCTATCGTGGTGGATCCAATGCTTGCCACAGGTGGTTCAATGATCGCGACGATTGATTTATTGAAAAAACACGGATGTAAACAAATTAAGGTGCTCGTTTTAGTGGCAGCGCCAGAAGGGATTAAGGCTTTAGAAGAAGCGCATCCTGATATTGAATTATTTACCGCATCGATTGATGACCACCTGAATGAACAGGGTTATATCATTCCAGGTTTGGGTGATGCTGGCGATAAGATTTTTGGTACAAAATAATCCATTTTCTGACCGCACTTTTTGAGCGAAAGTGCGGTCGTTTTTTGTCTATTTTACAGGTGAATTATGACTCAAATTGAAAACAAACAAAGTACAACAAAGCAAGCGCTTGTGGGCTTGCAGATGTTATTTGTGGCATTTGGTGCTTTGGTGTTGGTGCCGTTGATTACAGGCTTAGACCCGAATACCGCATTATTAACCGCTGGCGTGGGGACGTTGATCTTCCAATTGTGTACAGGCAAGCAGGTGCCAATTTTCTTGGCGTCCTCTTTCGCCTTTATCGCCCCGATTCAATATGGCGTGCAAACTTGGGGTATCGCCACCACAATGGGCGGCTTGGCTTGTACGGGGCTTGTGTATTTGGCGCTGAGCACCTTGGTTAAATTAAAAGGCGTTGATGCATTACAACGCGTCTTCCCGCCTGTTGTTGTGGGGCCCGTGATTATTATTATCGGTATGGGATTGGCGCCTGTTGCGGTGGATATGGCATTGGGCAAAAATTCTGCTTATGAATACAATCAAGCGGTGCTAGTTTCAATGGCGACCTTGTTGACGACGCTTTGTGTGGCGGTGTTCTCGAAAGGGATTATGAAGTTAATTCCAATTATGTTCGGGATCGCAGTCGGCTATATTATTTGTTTATTCTTAGGCTTAATCAATTTCCAACCTGTGATTGATGCACCTTGGTTCAGCGTGCCGCATATTACAACGCCAGAATTTAAGCTAGAAGCAATTTTATATTTATTGCCTATCGCCATTGCACCAGCGGTGGAACACGTGGGCGGCATTATGGCGATTAGCTCAGTGGCTGGCAAAGATTTCTTAAAAAAACCAGGTTTGCACCGCACTTTATTGGGTGATGGCGTTGCGACTGCGGCGGCGGCTTTAGTGGGCGGTCCACCAAATACAACCTATGCGGAAGTTACAGGCGCAGTGATGCTAACACGCAATTTCAACCCGAGCATTATGACTTGGGCGGCGGTATGGGCGATTGCGATTTCATTCTGTGGCAAAGTGGGAGCGTTTCTTTCTACTATTCCGACTATTGTAATGGGCGGAATTATGATGTTAGTCTTCGGCTCTATCGCTGTTGTTGGAATGAGTACGCTGATTCGTGGCAAAGTTGATGTTACAGAAGCGCGTAACCTTTGCATTATTTCTGTGGTGATGACCTTTGGTATCGGCGGTATGTTTGTCGATGTGGGCGGTATGTCGATTAAAGGCATCAGCCTTTGTGCGATTGTGGCAATTATTTTAAATTTAGTGTTGCCGAAAGCCGAAAATAAAATAGATTAAACGATGAGGGCGGATTGAATATCCGCCCTTTTTGGTTGTTTATAAATTAATGCTGTGCAGAGCCTAGTGTTCCGTCATCGGCGAGTTCTTTTCTAACGCCAACCACTTCCCGAATTTTTTCCCCATCTTTAAAAAACACAAAACCGCCGTGTTCCATTTTTGTCCACTTCTCGTTTTTAGTAAGAGGGAATGTGGTAATAATGGTTACTTTATCGTTTTTCGTGGTGTAGTTGGTGAAGTCAATCACGCCGTCATCATCCACTCGTTGAACTTGGCAAAATGGCGCTTTGCGGCAGATATAATGCAAATTGGTCGAACAATGGGCGATCATCCATTCGCCATTCGATAGAATAAAATTGAACGTGCCATATTGGGCTAATTCTTTCGTGAGTTCTTGAATGTAGGCAAAAATTTCATCTTCTGAAGGTTTTTGGCAATAACGTTTTTTGAGCTGATCGGCAATATAACAAAATGCGGTTTCAGAATCCGTTGAACCAATTGGACGGCAATAACACCCCGAGAGATCGGGCAATTCTTTCAGGTTTCCATTATGAGCAAACACCCAATTTTCGCCCCAAATTTCACGAATGAAAGGATGCGTATTAACAATGCTCACATCGCCCTGCGTTGCTTTGCGAATATGCGCGATCACATTTAAGGATTTAATATTGTATTGTTTCACACAATCGGCAACGGGCGACAGGGCGGCAGGTTTCTCATCACGAAAAATACGCACGCCTTTGCCTTCAAAAAAGGCGATTCCGAAACCATCAGAATGGCTGTCTGTTAAACCTGCGCGGCGGCGAAAACCTTCAAATGAAAACACAATATCTGTTGGCACATTGCAATTCATACCGAGTAATTGACACATAAAAATACCTTAAACTCAACCTTTAATACGTTTAATGATTTAACAACATCATTATTGTAATTTCAATATGTTGCGCAACAAGTTTTTAGAACGAATGGGAACATCATATATCTGTTGAAAGAAAGTGCGGTCAGAAATTTAGAAATTTTTGACCGCACTTTGGGGGATAGCTTATTGTTTACGCCAAGTGGTGCCGTTTGGGCTATCTTCTAAAACGATGTTCATTGCTTTCAATGCATCACGAGCGGCATCGGCAGCTGCCCAGTCTTTTGCAGCGCGAGCATCGTTGCGTTGCTTGATTAGGGCTTCGATTTTCGCTACGTCATCATTGTCTGCATCGCCTTGCAAGAATGTGTCGGCATCTTGTTCTAACAAACCTAACACGCCAGCAAGTTGTTTTAAACGGCTAGCGAGTTTATTGGCTTCTGCTTGGTTTTCCGCTTTTAATTTGTTGATTTCACGGGCAAGTTCAAATAACACTGCCAACGCGCCTGGTGTGTTGAAATCATCATTCATCGCTGTTTTGAAATCACGCACATATTGATCTTCAGCCGTAATTTCCACGATTTCACAACCACGCAATGCGGTATATAAACGCTCTAACGCTTTGCGTGCGAGAGCAATATTTTCTTCACTGTAATCCAGCAAGCTGCGATATTGGGCGGTTAAGAAGAAATAGCGGACGCTTTCTGCATCGTATTTAGTCAAAATGTCACGAATTGTGAAGAAATTATTGAGCGATTTTGACATTTTTTCTTCGTGAATGGTAAGCATACCTGTGTGTAGCCAGTAGTTCACATAATCGCCATCGTGGGCGCAGCAAGACTGGGCGATTTCATTTTCGTGGTGTGGAAACATCAAATCAGAGCCGCCACCGTGAATGTCGAAATGGTTGCCCAATTCTTTGCTGTTCATCGCTGAACATTCAATGTGCCAGCCCGGGCGACCTTTTCCCCAAGGGCTATCCCAGCTCGGTTCGTTGGGTTTAGACATTTTCCATAGCACGAAATCCATTGGATTTTTCTTAACGGATTTAATTTCAACACGTGCGCCTGCTTGCAACTGTTCTAAATTTTGGCGAGAAAGCGCACCGTATTTTGCAAAGGATTCCACATCAAACATCACATCGCCATCTTCTGCCACATAAGCGTGTTTGCGGGCAATCAAACTTTCTACCATTGCAATAATTTCAGGAATGTGCTGAGTGGCGCGCGGTTCTACGTCTGGGCGTTGAATATTGAGCGCATCAAAATCTTTATGCATTTCTGCGATCATTCGATCCACTAATTGCTCACAGCTTTCATTGTTTTCCAACGCACGTTTAATGATTTTATCGTCCACATCGGTGATGTTGCGAACATAACGCAAATTATAGCCAAGATAACGTAAATAACGGGTAATCACATCAAAGGAAACAAAGGTGCGTCCGTGCCCAAAATGGCATAAATCATAAACGGTTACACCACACACATACATACCAATTTGATGAGGATTGATCGGTTTAAATTCTTCTTTTTCTCGGGTTAAGGTGTTGAAAATTTTTAGCATAATTATCTCGTGAAAATTCAATGAAATCTGACCGCACTTTATAGCACTAATCGGCTTTTTATGGAATAATGCTTTGCGAAATTAATCCCCAAATAAAAGGAAATCATAATGGTTACATTACATACCAATTTCGGTGATATCAAAATCGCCTTAGACTTTGATAAAGCGCCTGTGACGGCGAAAAACTTTGAAGATTATTGCAAAGCAGGTTTTTATAATAACACAATTTTCCACCGTGTTATTGACGGATTTATGATTCAAGGCGGCGGTATGGAAAGCGGTATGCGCGAAAAAGCTACCAATGCACCAATTCAAAATGAAGCAACCAATGGCTTAAGCAATAAGCGTGGCACGATTGCGATGGCGCGTACTTCTGATCCGCATTCTGCAACGGCGCAATTTTTCATTAATGTGGCGGACAATACATTCCTTGATCATCGTTCAAAAGAAATGTTCGGCAAAACAGTGGTGCAAGAATGGGGCTATGCCGTGTTTGGCGAAGTGGTTGAAGGTATGGACGTTGTGGACAAAATCAAAGGCGTGAAAACGGGCAATGCAGGCTTCCACCAAGATGTGCCTAAAGAAGATGTGGTGATTACTTCCGTATCGGTTGAATAATATTTATGGGGTGAGCATTGGCTCACCTTTTTTCTGAGATAATTATGGACAACGCCAATATTTATTCCGTTTCGCAATTAAATCACGCGGCAAAAATGTTGCTAGAAGGGCAGCTGGGGCAAGTGTGGTTGACGGGCGAGATTTCTAATTTTAGCCAGCCTGTGTCTGGACATTGGTATTTAACGCTGAAAGATGAAAATGCACAGGTGCGTGCGGCGATGTTTCGGCTGAAAAATATGCGTGTTAGCTTTCGCCCACAAAATGGTATGCAAGTGTTGGTGCGTGCGGCGGTGAGTTTGTACGAGCCAAGGGGCGATTATCAATTAATTATTGATGCAATGCACCCCGCTGGCGAAGGCTTGCTACAACAGCAATTTGAGCAGCTGAAAATGAAATTGGCAGCGGAAGGCTTGTTTGCGCAAAATCTTAAGAAAAATCTACCGCACTTTTGCAAAACTGTTGGCGTGGTTACTTCAGCAACTGGGGCGGCGCTGCAAGATATTTTGCACATTTTGAAACGGCGTGATCCGAGTTTGAAAGTGGTAATTTATCCTACGGCAGTGCAGGGCAAAGAAGCCACTGCAGAAATTGTGGAAATGATCGAATTGGCGAATATTCGCCAAGAAGTTGATGTGCTGATTGTTGGACGTGGCGGTGGTTCGTTAGAAGATTTGTGGTGTTTTAATGAAGAAAGCGTGGCGCGCGCGATTTTTCGTTCCGTGATTCCTGTGATTAGCGCGGTGGGGCATGAAGTGGATGTCACCATTGCGGATTTTGTTGCAGATGTGCGTGCCCCAACCCCTTCTGCAGCAGCCGAATTGGTGAGCCGTAACCAAGACGAACTTCTGCAACAATTGCACTATAAAAAGCAACGTTTGGATATGGCATTGGATCGTATTTTTGCCTTGAAAGCTCAAGCCTTACAAGAAGTGCAAGCACGCTTGCAGCATCAACACCCTAAAATGCGTTTGCAAGTACAGGCGCAGAAAACCGCGCAGTTGGAACAACGTTTATACGCGATTATTCAGCGCATAATGGAAAAAAATCGTTATAAAATGACCGCACTTAATGAACGATTGGCTAAAAATCCCTTGCCATTTCGTGTGCAAAAACAGGCGCAAAGCGTGGAACAGTTGAATGTGCGCTTAGAATTAGCGTTAAAAAATCATTTAAGCGTGCGTCAGCATCAGTTAGCGAATTTATGCGGCAAGCTAGATGGTTTAAGCCCGCTAAAAGTGCTTTCTCGCGGTTATTCCATTGCCCAAAATGCGCAAGGGCAGGCGCTGATTAGCGTATCCCAAACTAAGTCTGGGGAAAGGTTACACACCCGTGTAACAGATGGTGTCATTATTAGCCAAGTGGTTGAAATACAATAAAATGTTATTAGAAATTCTTTTTTATATTGGCTTAGTGGTGGAAGCGATGACTGGTGCGCTTTCCGCAGGGCGTGAGAAAATGGATATTTTCGGCGTGGTGGTCATTGCTTTTATGCCCGCTTTGGGCGGCGGTGTTATGCGCGATATCGTGCTAGGGCATTATCCACTCAGCTTTGTAGAAAATCCCCATTGGACATTAATTGTTGCCGCAACAGCGATACTCACGGTGTTGATTGCGCCTTTAATTACCCATTTTAACCATTCGTTTCGTACCAGCTTTTTAGTTTTAGATGGCGTTGGGTTAATTTTATTCTCTATTTTCGGCACGCAAATTGCTCTGAATATGGGATATGGTGTAACCATAGCCTGCATTTCGGCTATTCTCACTGGCGCTTTTGGTGGCGTGTTGCGAGATATTTTGTGCAATCGTATCCCTTTGATTTTCCAGAAAGAATTATATGCCGCCATCGCTTTGTTTACCGCTTGCTTGTATATCGGGCTGTTAGAAATTGGCGTTTCGCTCAATTTAACGATTTTTATCACCTTAATAACTGGGGTAATTTTCCGTTTATTAGCGATTTATTTTAGCTGGGGATTTCCCGTGTTTGACTACCAAGAACAGGATATTCCTGCCAAAGAAATGTTGCCAAGATTTACTTATCGCCGTAAATATAAAGAAAAATAATCTTATAATGAATGGCGAGTATTGAGATTGCTGAAAGAAAAAGTGCGGTCAAAAATTTTCATTTTTTTGACCGCACTTTAGTTTAGTGTTTCTTTATTTTTTATGTTTATCCAAAGATTTGTGCTGAATTTTGACGTTCTTACCTTTGGCTTGGAAGTATTCGCCAAGTTGCTGTGCAATATAAACGGAGCGATGTTTTCCGCCGGTACAACCGATTGCAATCGTGAGATAGCTACGGTTGTTTTGCTCTAACATCGGCAGCCAAGTTTCAATATAATTCCTTGTTTTATAAATAAATTCGGTCACTTCATTATGTTTGGCGAGGAAATCCATAACTGGCTGTTCAAGCCCTGTCATCGGGCGTAGCGCAGGATTCCAGTGCGGATTTGGCAAAAAACGCACATCAAATACATAATCCGCATCAAGCGGTAGGCCATATTTAAAGCCAAAAGATTCCACCACGATTTTTAATTCTTTATCTGATTTTCCGTGCAAAAACTCGCGTAAGCGTTCGGCTAATTCGTGGGTGGAAAGCACGCCTGTGTCGATAATTAAATTGGCATGCTGAACCAATGGCTCTAATTGGTCACGTTCTGCATCAATGGCAGCTTCTAAAGAGAGATCTTTCACCGATAAGGGATGCAGGCGGCGCGAATCGCTATAACGGCGAATGAGCGTGCTGCGATCGGTGTCTAAGAAAATAATTTTTACTTGGTGGTTGGCGCTCACTTGGTTGAGTACGCCATCAAGGGTTTCGGTGGAATGGGGCAGATTACGAATATCAAGACTAATGGCAACGGCAGTTTGCGTGTTGGCGAGAATATCAGTGAGTTGTGGCAATAAATCGATGGGTAAATTATCGACACAATAATAACCAATATCTTCTAACGCCCGTAAGGCGACTGATTTTCCTGCGCCAGAACGTCCGCTGATAATAATGATTTCCATAGCCCAGCTCCTATTCAGTTTGTTCTGTTTGATTCTGTTGTTGGCTTTGTTGTTCGTTTTGTTGCTCGAAAGCTTTGTCGGCATATTCAAAAATTTGCCAAATTTCGTCCGCACTTTGTGCAGCACGCAATTGTTTACAAAGCGATTTGTCGGTGAGCCGTTGCGAAAATTCTTCTAATACGCTGATATATTGGCTACACATACCTTCTGGAATGAGCGTGACAAAGATTAAATCGACATCACGTTTATCTAACGCATCGTAATCTAAAGGCTCGCTCAGCTGCAAAAAAATCGCTATCGCTTTATCGCCAACGGGTAGTTTTGCACGCGGCATTGCCACGCCATTGCCAAGCCCGGTACAGCCTAATTTTTCACGGTTAAATAATCCAGCAAAACATTGTGAACTGGGAAATTCACTTTCTGCGATTTTGGATTCAACCATACGCCCAATGGATTCAAACATGGTTTTTTTGCTGGAATAAACCATACCTTGCCGAATATTATCGGGCGTTAAGATTTCAGTAAATTTCATCGTTATAACTTAAATTCTTCACCCAGATACACCTGTTTGACATGCTCATTATTCATGACTTCATCAGGGGTGCCTGTGGCGATCATTTTGCCTGCACTTACAATATAAGCGCGTTCACAAACATCTAACGTTTCCCGTACATTATGGTCAGTGATTAATACACCTAAACCACGATCACGGAGATCTTTGATAATTTTTTTAATATCAATCACGGAAATTGGGTCAACCCCAGCGAAAGGCTCATCCAATAAAATAAATTTGGGGTTCGCAGCCAATGCGCGAGCGATTTCAACACGGCGGCGTTCACCACCAGAAAGTGATTGCCCAAGGCTGTCACGAATGTGGCTGATATTAAATTCTTCAATTAATTCTTCTGCACGATCACGGCGCTGTTCTTGGTTGAGATCTTTACGAATTTCAAGAACCGCCATTAAATTATCATAAACGCTCAAACGGCGGAAAATAGAGGCTTCTTGTGGTAAATAACCGATGCCTTTTTGCGCGCGGTTGTGCATTGGCAATAAACTAATATCTTCATCATCAATACGAATTGTGCCTTGATCATGGCGCACTAAACCTACAACCATATAGAATGAAGTGGTTTTTCCTGCACCATTGGGGCCTAATAACCCGACAATTTCATTTGAACGCACCGTGAAACCCACATCGGAGACCACTTGACGCGTTTTATAACTTTTTGCTAAATGTTCTGCATAAAGCACTGACATATTAAGAAATCCTATTTTTTCTTATCATTAAGCTGATTTGGAATTAATATTGTTCGTACACGATCATTGGCGGCGCTTGTCGCTTTCAACTGCTGTTTTTGCACGTCATAAGTAATGACATCGCCATTAATTTTGCTGTCGAGCTGTTTTAACTCAGCATTGCCTGTTAAGGTTAAAAATTCTTTGCCAAGATCATAATGCACTTTATTGGCTTTGCCATCTACTGGTTTACCATCGTCTAATTTCTGATGAAAGGTAACAGGCGAGCCAAAGGCTTCCACAGTTTCTTTTTTATTGGAGCCTTCTGGTGGACGAGTAATGACCACTTTGTTGGCTTTGATTAAAATGGAACCTTGAGTAATGACAACATTATCCGTAAAGGTAACGACGCTATTTTCCATATCAAGGGATTGATTGTCCGAAGTGATATTAATAGGTTGATCGGTATCACTTTTCAAGGCAGAAGCTGAAAATGACGCCACCATTAATAGGGCAGAAACTAGAATTTTATTGGTTGTCGATTTCATAATGAGTTTTCACCTGTTCCTTTAATGTTGCAATTTGTTGTTTCAAATTGCCGTTTAATTTTAAGCCTGTGCTGGTGAAATTCTGACCATTAATTTTCACCATTTTATCTGAAGTAATATCCTGCGTTTTTAAGTTCACAACAGCCGCGTCGGTTTCTATACGTTGCAATTTAGAGACGGGCAACAAACTTTGTGCGATAACATTGCCCTCTAGCTCTAGCATATTATCTTTGGTTAATGTTGCTTTATTCGCCGTCAATTTCCAACTTTCTGTTTGATTTTTGACCGCACTTTGTGTGTCGTTAGCGGGCGTATTGTCATTTTTATTGTCATTGTTATCGTTATTTTTTAACGTTTGTACATCAAGCACATAGACAATCGGGCTTTCAAATTCTGTACGCCCGTCTAAAGTAAAATGCTCTACCTTATCTGCCAATGCAACATATTGTTTTTCGCCCGTTGGGGAAAACACCGTCGTTTCCATTTTGTGCCCAATGTATTCTGGGCTTTCAGGCGCTTTGACTAAGTCTGTTAAATTTGTATCATCTTGATTCAAGGAATAAAACCACGCTAATAAAACTAACGCAATCACCCCAAGAACCAAATTCCAACGAATATTCATCATGCTGATCTGTTTTTCCTTCGCTAAATCAATGGCAGATCATAGCATATTTTAGCGAAATGTTGGGGTTCGAGTGAAAATAATTCATCGCTAAATTATTTTTATGACTCATGCACATATTGTATTATGTTTCTGAATAAAATAGACCTTAAAAACGTCATCATTTTGTGAGTGGCGAGCAGTTTTCGTTTATAGAGATTATCCTTGTTAGCCAGTTAAATTTCAGCTATTCATAATGAATATAGCGATATGCTCAAAAGTGCGGTCAATTTTATGATAATTTTAAATCGGATTATTAACGGAGTGAGTGTATGAAAATTGTTATTGCGCCAGATTCTTATAAAGAAAGCCTTTCTGCACTGCAGGTGGCGAATGCCATTGAGAAAGGCTTTAAGCACATTTTCCCCAATGCTACTTATCTCAAAGTTCCTGTCGCAGATGGCGGTGAAGGCACGGTTGACACGATGATTGAAGCAACGGCAGGTAAAAAAATTGAATTAGCTGTCGTTGGCGCTTTAGGCACAGCCTTAACAGGCTTTGGGGGGATTTCAGGCGATAGCAAAGTTGCCTTCATTGAAGTCGCCGCCGCTTGTGGTATTGAGCAAGTACCCGCAGAACAACGCAATCCTCTCATCACCACGACTTATGGTGTCGGCGAATTAATTTTATCTGCCCTTGATTTAGGCGTACGCCATTTTATTGTCGGGCTTGGTGGCAGTGCAACCAATGATGGCGGCGCAGGCATGTTACAAGCCCTTGGCGCTAAATTATTAGATGAAAAGGGCAAACAATTAGGTTACGGCGGTGCAGAGCTTATTCGTCTGGCGAAAATCGATCTTTCTGAATTTGATCCACGCCTAAAAGAATGTCGTTTTGATGTGGCTTGCGATGTCACCAATCCTTTAGTCGGTGAAAAAGGCGCATCGGCTATTTTTGGTCCCCAAAAAGGGGCAACGCCCGAAATGGTCAAACAACTTGATCAAGCGCTTAATCATTATGCTGATGTGATCGCTGATGATCTTCATGTTGAAGTAAAAAATATACCGGGCGCAGGGGCTGCAGGTGGTTTGGGCGCGGCTTTTGCAGGTGTTTTAAAAGCCGAATTAAAAAGTGGTATCGGCATTATCACCGAATTACTTAAACTAGAAGAAAAAATGAAAGATGCCAACCTAGTCATTACAGGCGAAGGGCGTCTAGATCATCAAAGCATTAATGGCAAAGTCCCTGTGGGCGTAGCGGCGGTGGCAAAACGGCATAACATTCCAGTTATTGGAATTGCGGGCAGCCTTGGGCAGGATATTGATGTGGTTTATGAGTACGGATTAGACGCGGTATTTAGCGTTCTCAATAAAGTTTGCAGCCTGACAGAAGCCTTAGAGCCAACCACCGCAGCGATGAATTTAGAAATAACCGCAAGGAATATTGCCGCCACATTAAAAATGAATATGGCATAACGTGCATTGCGTAACGCACAACGACATTGATCGTAATTCAATAGCGAGAGTATAACGCCAAGTATGGTAGAGAGATTAAACCATCTTGGCGTTGATAATCCTGATTTCTGTAAAGAGAAAATAATACTCACATAATTTGAATGCTCCAAAACAAATGCCCTTAACCTTGCTGAGAAAGTTAAGAGCATTATTCATTTGCAATGAAATTGCAGTTGGGTTTTGTGGGGTGGCTAGATAATCTCGAAATTTTCTCAATTTTGACCGCACTTTATGACAATTTTATTCCCCTTTTATATTGTTACCCTTTCGGCATCGGTGGGAAATCGCGTTCTTTATGTCCCGTGTAGATTTGGCGTGGACGAACGATTTTGAAGTTGCCTTGTCGGTACATTTCTTTCCAGTGAGCGATCCAACCAACGGTTCTTGCCAACGCAAACATAACGGTGAACATGGAAGTTGGGATGCCGATAGCTTTTAATACAATCCCTGAGTAGAAGTCCACATTGGGGTAGAGTTTGTGCTCAATGAAATAAGGATCATTTAGCGCGATACGCTCTAATTCAAGTGCCACATCAAATAATGGATTGTCGATGTTGAGCTCTCTTAATACTTCATAACAGGTTTCACGCATCACTTTAGCGCGCGGATCGTAATTTTTATACACACGATGGCCAAAGCCCATTAAGCGGAATGGATCGCTTTTATCTTTGGCGCGCGCGATAAATTCTGGAATTCTGTCCACCGTGCCAATTTCTTCTAGCATATTAATGCAGGCTTCATTGGCACCGCCGTGTGCAGGCCCCCATAATGAAGCGATACCCGCAGCGATACAGGCAAATGGGTTGGCACCCGATGATGCGGCGGTGCGCACTGTTGAGGTGGACGCATTTTGTTCGTGATCCGCGTGCAGAATAAAGATTTTATCTAAAGCGCGTTCCAGCACAGGGTTGACGACGTAAGGCTCGCAAGGGGTTGCAAACATCATATAAAGGAAGTTGCCCGCATAAGATAAATGATTTTGCGGGAACATAAATGGCTGCCCAATGGAATATTTATAACACATTGCCGCCAACGTCGGGATTTTGGCTAATAGGCGAATTGCGGTCAATTCGCGGTGTTCTTCTTTGTTTACATCGATAGAATCGTGATAGAACGCCGCTAATGCGCCACTCACCCCGCACATCACCGCCATTGGATGCGAATCTCGGCGGAACCCTTGGAAGAACTTGGTTAATTGTTCGTGTACCAAGGTATGACGTTTCACTAACTGGCTAAATTCATCGTATTGCTGCTTGGTTGGGCGTTCGCCAAAGAGCAAGAGATAACTAATTTCAAGATAATCACCATTGGCAGCCAGTTGGTCAATGGGGTAGCCACGATAGAGAAGCATACCGTTATCACCGTCCACATAGGTGATTTCAGATTCACAAACTGCCGTTGAAACTAAACCGGGATCGTAAGCAAAGAGCTGGTGCTTTGTTAACGGACGCATATCTACCGCTTCATAACCCAGTGTGCCTTTGTAAACGTTGAGCTCGTAATCGTGATCATTGATCGTAAGGGTTGCTTGTGCCTTTGCCATATAACTCTCCTGTATTGAAATATTATTAGAATTTTAGGAAAACAGGCTTTGAACTTATCACTATCTCGAATCATTTTGCAATATATTTTTATGCATGAATGGTTTCAGCATTTAAAAGTGCGGTCAAAATTAGAAAAATTTTAATGGTTGTCAATATTTTTTAGGCAAACCTATTCTTTTTTAACGCGAAAGGTGCTATTTTTCTAAACTTATTCGGCTAAATTTATAACAAATAATTTACAAAAATGCCGTGCTTTAGCATTCATCAGGAGGTTTTATGCAATCACACACTCAGTCAAAAGTTCAAGTTCCACAAGGTGAAAAAATTCAGCTCGCAGCGGGTGGGGCATTAGTGGTGCCCGATAACCCGATTATTCCTTTTATTGAAGGCGACGGCATTGGCGTTGATGTTACCCCAGCGATGCAAGCGGTTATTGATGCGGCGGTGGAAAAAGCGTATCAAGGCAAACGCCAAATTTCGTGGATGGAAATTTATGCTGGCGGTAAAGCAAATGACGTTTATGGTGAAAATACTTGGTTGCCAGCGGAAACCTTAGATTTTATTCGTGATTATCATGTGGCGATTAAAGGCCCATTGATGACGCCAGTGGGCGGTGGCATTCGTTCTTTGAATGTAGCAATGCGCCAAGGGTTGGATTTGTATAATTGTCTTCGCCCTGTTCGTTATTACGAAGGCACGCCAAGCCCAGTGAAACACCCTGAATTAGTGGATATGGTGATTTTCCGTGAAAATTCGGAAGATATTTATGCGGGTGTGGAATGGGTTGCGGGTTCTGCGGAAGCCAATAAAGTGATCAATTTCTTGCAACAAGAAATGGGCGTAACCAAAATTCGTTTCACCGAAGATTGTGGCATTGGCATTAAACCTGTTTCCAAACAAGGCACACAACGTTTAGTACGCGCCGCATTGCAATATGTGATTGATAATGACCGCACTTCGCTCACCCTTGTGCATAAAGGCAATATTATGAAATTCACAGAGGGCGCATTCAAAGAATGGGGTTATCAAGTGGCAAAAGAATTTGATGCTGAATTTATCGAACAAGGCCCTTGGATGCGACTAAAAAATCCGAATACAGGGCGTGAAATCATCATCAAAGATTGCATTGCAGACGCGTTTTTACAAGAAGTGTTATTGCACCCAACGGATTATGATGTGATTGCCACCTTAAATCTGAATGGCGATTATATTTCCGATGCGCTAGCCGCCCAAGTGGGGGGCATTGGTATCTCGCCAGGTGCGAATATTGGCGCTGAAGCAGCAATTTTTGAAGCCACTCATGGCACAGCACCGAAAATTGCAGGGCAAAATAAAGGAAACCCAGGATCGCTCATTTTAAGTGGAGAGATGATGCTGCGTCATCTTGGTTGGACTGAAGCCGCAGATTTAGTGGTGAATGCCGTATCAAAAACCATCGCCAATAAAACGGTGACCTTTGATTTCGCAGAAATGCTAGAAGGGGCAACTTTGCGTTCTACTTCAGAATTTGCACAAGATATTATTCAAAATATGTAAATACAATTAAAGAATTAGGAATTTTTTGCTATGGACTTTCTACAAGATTATCAACAGCACGTTGAGCAACGTGCCCAAGAAGGCGTGGTGCCACAGCCATTAAATGCAGAACAAACTGCACAATTAATCGAATTATTGAAAAATCCACCGCAAGGCAAAGCGGATTTTTTACTTGAACTTTTTCAGCAACGTATTCCCGCAGGCGTGGATGAAGCGGCTTATGTGAAAGCGGCATTTCTTGCCGATATTAGCCAAGGCAAAACAGATTGTCCGTTAATTTCAGCCAAAAGTGCGGTGGAAATTTTAGGAAAAATGCAAGGCGGCTACAATATTGAGCCACTTTTGACCGCACTTGATCATCCAGATCTTGCGCCAATTGCGGCGAAAGAATTGTCTAATACGCTTTTAATGTTTGATAGTTTTCATGATGTGGTAGAGCGAGCAGAGCAAGGCAATCAATATGCGCAACAAGTGTTGCAATCTTGGGCGGATGCTGAGTGGTTTACACGCCGCGCTAAACTCGCTGAAAAAATCACGGTCACTGTTTTCAAAGTCACAGGCGAAACCAACACAGATGATTTATCCCCTGCGCAAGATGCGTGGTCTCGCCCCGATATTCCGTTGCACGCTAACGCAATGTTAAAAATGCCGCGAGATGGCATTATTCCTGATGATCCAACTCAAGTTGGGCCAATCAAACAAATTGAAAGCTTGAAAGAAAAAGGCTTTCCATTGGCTTATGTCGGCGATGTCGTGGGGACGGGATCTTCACGCAAATCTGCTACTAACTCGTTGCTATGGTTTATGGGAGAAGATATCCCTTATATTCCAAACAAACGTGCGGGCGGCGTGGTGCTCGGTGGAAAAATTGCCCCGATTTTCTTTAATACTTTAGAAGATGCGGGCGCTTTGCCGATTGAAGTTGATGTGAGCCAGCTGAATATGGGCGATGTGATCGATATTTATCCTTACGAGGGCAAAATCTGCCTCCATAATAGCGAACAAGTGCTTGCAGAATTTAGCTTAAAAACGAAAGTATTATTAGATGAAGTTCGTGCTGGTGGGCGCATTCCGCTCATTATTGGACGCGGCTTGACGCACAAAGCCCGTATGGCATTAGGCTTGCCTGAATCCGATCTTTTCTTAAAACCACAAAGTGCGGTCGAAAATGGCAAAGGTTTTACATTAGCGCAAAAAATGGTGGGACGAGCTTGTGGCGTAGAGGGCATTCGCCCAGGGCAATATTGCGAACCAAGAATGACATCTGTTGGCTCACAAGATACAACGGGCCCGATGACGCGCGATGAACTTAAAGATCTTGCCTGCCTTGGTTTTTCTGCGGATCTGGTTATGCAATCATTCTGCCACACCGCGGCGTATCCAAAAACCGTGGACGTGGTAACACATCACACCTTGCCTGATTTTATTATGAATCGTGGTGGGGTCTCGCTTCGCCCAGGTGATGGCGTTATCCATTCATGGTTAAACCGTATGTTGTTGCCAGACACTGTCGGCACAGGTGGCGATTCTCATACCCGTTTCCCAATTGGGATTTCATTCCCCGCAGGTTCGGGATTGGTGGCATTTGCTGCAGCCACTGGTGTGATGCCTTTGGATATGCCTGAATCGGTTTTAGTCCGTTTCAAAGGCGAAATGCAACCAGGAATCACCTTGCGCGATTTGGTTCATGCCATTCCATATTATGCCATTCAGCAAGGGCTATTAACGGTTGAGAAAAAAGGAAAACAAAATATTTTCTCAGGGCGTATTTTAGAGATTGAAGGGCTTGAAAATCTTAAAATCGAACAGGCTTTTGAATTGGCAGATGCTTCCGCCGAACGTTCAGCCGCGGCTTGCACCATCAAATTAGACCAAGCGCCGATTATTGAATATCTCAATTCAAATATGACCTTATTAAAATGGATGATTGCAGAAGGCTATGGCGATAAACGCACGCTAGAACGCCGAGTGAAAGCGATGCAAGCTTGGATTGATGACCCACAATTATTGGAAGCGGACAAAGATGCGGAATATGCCGCAGTGATCGAAATTGATTTAAATGAAATCAAAGAACCGATTGTTTGTGCGCCAAATGATCCTGATGATGCTCGCCTGTTATCAGAAGTGCAAGGCGATAAAATTGACGAAGTCTTTATTGGCTCATGCATGACAAATATTGGCCACTTCCGTGCAGCGGGTAAATTGCTCAACAAATTCCGCGGCATCATTCCAACGCGTTTATGGGTCGCGCCGCCAACAAAAATGGATGCGGCACAGCTTACAGAAGAAGGCTATTACAGTGTGTATGGCAAATCAGGCGCTCGAGTGGAAATGCCAGGCTGTTCTCTTTGTATGGGGAACCAGGCTCGAGTGGCTGACAACGCAACGGTGGTGTCCACATCCACCCGAAATTTCCCTAATCGTTTAGGGCAAGGGGCAAATGTGTATTTGGCTTCGGCAGAATTGGCTGCGGTTGCCGCACTGCTTGGAAAGCTCCCAACGCCTGAAGAATATTTGTCTTATGTCGCAGATTTGCAGCAAAATAAAGAAGAGATCTACCGCTATATGAATTTCGACCAAATCGAAACTTATATGAAAAAAGCGGATTCAGTAATCTTCCAACAACCTGCTTAATTCAATAAGCATAAAAGTGCGGTTAAAAATTGTAAATTTTTGACCGCACTTTTTTATTTTAGGGGAGGTTTATAGTTATGAGATTAAATAAATAGCTGGTTGTTTATTTTAGATATTTTATTGAGATTTGTATAAAAACAGAAAATAAAGTAAATAAGAATAAATTTCATTTTAACTTCACGAAATAACTATTTGGCCTAAATCAATTATTCCAACTGATGATATCAAATATGTCTATCTACCATATAATCTCTATTTTTAACTATTCATGATAGAGAAATAATATTTAATAAGACTTTATCAGCAAAACTATTTAATCATATCCTTTATTTTTATTCTAAAAAAGTATAAATAAATAATTTACAATTACATCAATATGATCAAAAATTAAACAGAGTTAGTGGAGGGGGTGTTATTTCTAGCTCAATAATCTATGTATCATATAAAAGGGACCAAGTTATGAGTAAGGTATCTAAAATAAAATTGAGCAAAGGCGATTTAGCTTTTAATTTAAACCAACATGGCAAGCAATTTGCTTCGTTTAGTTTAACTCTTGCTGCAACCTTGCTTGCAACGATTTCAACTGGCTATGCCGCGGATAATGTCGAGGGAGCAGGGAACGGTGTTGCATTGGGCACTGGTAGTAATGCACTTAAGCCGGAAAATGTGGCGATTGGTCGAGATGCCAAAATTGGATATTCAAATGGTGCAAGTAGTGCAACTGGTGATATTGCAGTGGGTAATGGTGCAAATATTAATAACTATGCGAGCCAAGGTGGCAGTATTGCTATTGGTAAAAATGCCAAAATAGAGAATATGGCAGGTGGGCTAGAAGCTTCTTTTGGATTTGGGCAAACGACATATAATAGGGTGGGATTCTTTGGTACTACTCAAATACCAGTGGATCCAACCAAAGTGGTGGCCAGTATTGCTATTGGTGATAACACCTTTGCCCGCACAGGTAGCACAATAATCGGTTCTCACAATTACAAGGGAGAACTTGGTGATACTGTTGTCGACACAGCTAATACAAGAGCAAGTAATCTACA
Organism: Alitibacter langaaensis DSM 22999; assembly: GCF_003096995.1. Classification (GTDB taxonomy): domain Bacteria; phylum Pseudomonadota; class Gammaproteobacteria; order Enterobacterales; family Pasteurellaceae; genus Exercitatus; species Exercitatus langaaensis. The sequence continues at coordinate 219,647 of NZ_QENU01000001.1, forward strand.
TATTTATACTACCAATATCGGAGCAAATAGCTTTATCAATGGTGCATTTGCCACAAGTACAGGGGTGTATAACATTATGTCGAGTGGCTATACTGGTGGTTTTTTATCAAACCCTGTGAAAAATTTTGGAGCAACCATTTCGGGAGCATTAAATAGCATTGAATCTTCTACTGGTGGTTATTACTCTGGTATCGCCAATGCGGTGACTGGGGTAGCAAACCGTGTGGCTAATGCTAATGGCGCATTAGTTTATGGGGCAGGAAATGAAATCACCAATTCTATCGTGTCATTATCTGGCGCACCAACTTCAAGTGGTGATTCAGCCAAGGCATTATCAGAGAGTTTAAGAGAGATGGTTCGAAATGAAGAGAATAAAGGGGGAGGGGCTACCATGGCATTTGGTGGTGGCAATAAAGCCGATTATACCCTGCGCTCAGCATTAATCGGGGTGAATAATGAACTTACTGGTACAAGTGGTAGTGAAAGTACGGACAATATGCTAACTGGTTATAAAAATGCTGCCACAAATGTAAAAAATACGACAATTATCGGGACAGAAAATACCGCTGAGAATAGTGAAGACAACGTGATTATGGGGAGCAAACGTAAAATCACATCGGTAAATCATAGTATTATTTTGGGTTCAGGGGATAGCGTAACAGAAACCACAACCAATAATGTAGTGATTGTCGGCCATAATGCAAACGCTGACATAGCAAATTCTGTTGCATTAGGGAACGATTCCCAAACTGTTGAATCTGGTGCCACAACAAAAGGTATGGATACTTATGCGACAGATACCTTTACTATTGGCGGAACAACTCAAGCGCTCAGCTTTGCTGGTGGTAAACCTGTTGGCGTGGTTTCTGTTGGTGATTCAGGCAAAGAAAGACGATTGCAAAATGTCGCAGCTGGTTATATTTCAGCGACAAGTACCGATGCAATTAACGGTAGCCAGTTATACGCTATTCTTAATTATATGAATGCTGGCGATGGAGCCGCTTCAAACAAAGAAGAAACAGTCAGTGCTGGTGATAATATTGAAGTGACTTCTTCTGCGAATGCAACAAATAGCAAAGACTATAAAGTGTCACTGAAAAAAGATATTACAGTAGATAATATCACGGCAAAACAAGTCAAAGTGGGTAACACCACAGTGGCAAACAATGGTGTTAGCATTGTAAATGGACCAAGTATGACATCCACAGGTATTGATGCAGCGAACCAAAAAATTACCAATGTAGCGAATGGTGAAGTGTCTGCTACTTCAAAAGATGCGGTCAATGGTAGTCAATTACATGCGGTGAATCAGCGAGTTAATAACATTGATAATCGCGTTAGCCATATTGAAGGTAAATTAAATTCTACCCGTAAAGAAATGCGTGGTATTGGTGCTAATGTTGCGGCAGGTATTTCGTTACCACAAGCCTATATACCAGGAAAATCTATGTTAGGTGCTGCGGTAGGTAGTTATAAAAATGAAGCAGCGCTTGCAGTAGGTTGGTCAAGAGCTTCGGATAATGGTAAAACGATTATTAAATTAACAGGAACAGCCAACACACAAGGGGATTTATCAACAGGTGTCGGGATTGGTTATCAATATTAATAGCGTAAAAATATGTTAAAATTTGACTGCACTTTTTGCCTAAAGTGATGATCTGCTTTCCAAAAGTGCGGTCAATATTTTGATTGTTTTTAATGGATATTCTATATAACCATTGCATTTTCTTAATTTACCGCTACAATACACATTCCTTGTCGTCGCTGGATTAGAGATCGGCGAACGATGTATATCAACAAACCCTTTAGGAGTTTCAAATGTCTCTAACAGTAGAACAAAAAGCTGCAATCGTTGCAGAATTCGGTCGTGATGCGAAAGATACTGGTTCATCAGAAGTTCAAATTGCATTATTAACTGCTCAAATCAATCACCTTCAAGGTCACTTTGCTGAGCACAAAAAAGACCACCACGGTCGCCGTGGCTTATTGCGTATGGTTTCTCGTCGTCGTAAATTACTAGACTACTTAAAACGTACTGATGTAGCTAAATATTCTGAAACAATCGCACGTTTAGGTTTACGTCGCTAATTTTCAAATATTACCGATTTAAAAGCGCCCATTATGGGCGTTTTTATTATAAAAAATTCAAAAGGAATGTGGTAAAAGTGCGGTTAAATTTTAAATTGTTTAAAAAAATAGCAGTTAATGAAATTTTCGGTTTTCTTGCTTGACAGGCGAGAGTGAAATCCGTATCATCCACCACCGTTAACCGCGGAAGAATGGCAGAGCGGTTGAATGCACCGGTCTTGAAAACCGGCGTGGGTGCGAGCCCACCCTGAGTTCGAATCTCAGTTCTTCCGCCATCTTATTTAAGAAGTCGCTATCGAAAGATAGCGGCTTTTTGCTTTTATTAAAGATTATATTTGTTACAATAGCGAAAATTCCTATCGGCGTCATATTATGATAACAAATTTCTTTGCGTCCTTTATTTTCTCGATTAATGTGACTTTGCCCATTATCATTTTGCTTGGTTTGGGCATATTTCTTGGTCGCCGCCATATCTTAGATGATGCCTTTTCGCAAAAAGCGATGAAATTAATTTTTAATTTAACTCTTCCCCTTCTTCTCTTTTTTAATATTTATCGTGGACAAATTGATTATCACAGCCAAATTGATTTGGTGATTATTGCTGTTTTGGGCACAACCATTTTGTTTATATCAGGGGAGTTGGTGGCGGCAAAATTTATTGATGATAAAAGAGAACGCGGCACTTTTGTTCAAGCGGTTTTTCGAGGGAATAATGCCATTTTGGGGCTTGCCCTTTGTGTTAATGCCTATGGCGATGCTGCTTATATCCCTGCTTCCATTTATTCTGCCATTATCGTCATTCTCTATAACACATTCGGCGTGCTAACATTAACTCGTTCCCTTTCTAATAATAAAGTCAGTGCGTTGTCGCTCATCTCTCGTGTGGCTAAAAATCCCTTAATTATTGGCATTGTGCTAGGCATAATCATGAATTATTGCGCAATTAAGTTGCCAATGCCCATAGAAAAAACAGGGCATTATCTGGCGGATATTACGTTGCCTTTGGCGGTGCTTTGCACAGGCGCGAATATTAATTTTCGTTATATGAAAGTGAGTTCGCGCGTTGTTTCTTGGGGCATCTTTGCCCGTTTAATTGTGGCGCCTATTTTTATGGTGCTATTAGCGAAAATAATGGGGCTTTCGGGAATGAAACTTGCCTTAATTTTTCTGATGAGTGCGACACCGCTGGCGACGGCTACTTATGCGATGGTGAGTGCAATGGGTGGCAACACAACGACCGTTGCCAATATTATTGGAATCACCACCATTGGCGCAATGATTGTTTCGTCATTGGGATTGATGATTTTAACGCAGTTGGGCTGGATTTAATCTTCGTTATTTTGACCGCACTTTTAAGGCAGAAGTGCGGTCAAATTTTTCATTATTTTACGCGAATAGTTAAACCAACAGGTTTTTCAGCTAAACGTTCGCTAATACGGGCGGTTTCGATACAAATCATCGTGTTATGCCCTTCTTCGCTCATAGCGCTAGTTTCATTATGCCACGGGTTCCACATCACGATTTCTGATGCATTTTCATGAAGAATTTCAATGGTGCGTTGATTGATCGTATCGACAATCACATTTCTCTCATTGGCTGGGTAAATGCACTCTACATATTCATTTACGACACGAGTTGGCGGCACGGTTTCTTGCTGTTGGGTTAAAACATTAAAGGTTGTGGTTGGCAACTGCTGAATTTCGCTTTGGGAAATATCCCCCACATTGAAATAAGTATGTAAAGCCAATTGTGGTTCTTGCTCAATGCAATAATTGGTAAATTCAAGGTGAAATTCTTCGCTAAAGGTCATTTCAATATGGGCGACACTTTCTGCATTTTCTGTTTCTAACAAGAAATTCAAATATACCACATCGGCTTGAATGTCATAGCTCACCAGTTGCCATAATTGTAAACGGGCATAGCCGTGCGATGGCGTCCCCGTTTTGCCGAACCAAGGGTAGCAAATAGGAATGCCGCCACGAATCGCTTCGCCTTTATTAAAAGGTTCAATTTCGCTTAACCAAACGACATCTTGCTCGGTATGCGCTGGTATCCAGCTGATTAATTGTGCGCCTTGCAAGGAAATCTTCGCTGTGCCAACGGCGTGTTTCAGCGCTAATACGGGAATGTCATTGTAATGATATAACGCCAGCTCTGGGGCGAGTTGTTTGATTAATTTCACTTCCATAGGATTTTCCTTTATAAAGTTTGATACAATATTGCTAACTATAGACGAATTTAAAATTGAAATGTGTGATCAAACGCAAATAATTAATGTTTTTTCTGAAACAGGGGCATTAAGTCAGAATATAAAAGGCTTTCGCCCTCGTTCTGAACAGCTTGATATGGCAACGGCGGTAGCAAAAACTATTCAAAATAAAACCGCACTTGTGGTGGAAGCGGGAACAGGAACCGGCAAAACCTTTGCTTATCTTGCGCCCGCGCTATTAGCCAAGAAGAAAACCATTGTTTCAACGGGGTCGAAAAATCTCCAAGATCAGCTGTTTAATCGCGATTTGCCCGCCATTAAAAAAGCATTGGGTTATTCAGGCAAAATCGCTTTATTAAAAGGGCGCGCCAATTACCTTTGCTTGGAACGTTTAGACCAAGTAATTGCGCAAGGTGTGTTGGGGGATAAATCTGTACTGGCTGATTTATCCAAAGTGCGTAAATGGCATAACAGCACCAAATCTGGTGATTTATCAGAATGCGTGGAATTAGCCGAAGACAGCCCTATTTTGCCGCAGCTGACGAGCACCACCGACAGCTGTTTAGGTTCAGATTGCCCTAATTATGCGGATTGTTATGTGGCATTGGCGCGTAAACGGGCTTTGGCAGCGGATCTGGTGGTGGTGAATCATCATCTGTTTTGCGCAGATATGGCAGTGAAAGAAAGTGGTTTTGGCGAGTTAATTCCAAATGCCGAAGTGATTATTTTTGATGAAGCCCACCAATTACCCGATATTGCGAGCCAATATTTTGGGCAATCGCTGACTTCGCGTCAGCTCTTTGATATTTGCAAAGATATTAATATTGTGTATCGCACTGAATTAAAAGATATGCAGCAGCTAGGCGTGGCGTCTGATCATTTACAAAAAATGGTGCAAGATTTTCGGCTATTATTGGGCGAGGGAAATCAGCGCGGCAACTGGCGTGAATTATCCGCGCAAAGTGCGGTGAAAAAAGGCTTTGAAATTTTAAAAGAAAAATTAGCATTCACCGCCGATGTAATTAAATTAGCATTGGGGCGTTCGCAAACGTTAGACAGCATTTTTGAGCGCATTGCCGCCGTCAACAACCAGCTCACACGCTTGTCCGATACAACTGTTACAGGCTATTGCTATTGGTATGAAACCTTTAATCGCCAGTTTGGGCTGCATATCACGCCATTAACTGTATCCGATAAATTTGGCGAGCAAATGCGCGCCAAGGAAAGCGCGTGGGTGTTTACTTCAGCAACTTTAGAAGCGGGCGGCAGCTTTAACCATTTCTGCCAGCGTTTGGGCATTGAAAATGCAGAGCAAAAAGTGTTACAAAGCCCATTTAATTATCCCGAACAAGCATTGCTTTGCGTGCCGCGCTATTTGCCGAGCAGTAATCAAACGCACACATTAAATCAATTGGCGGAAATGTTGTTGCTCGTGATTGAAGCCAATAAAGGGCGCTGTTTTGTTCTTTGCACCTCGTATTTTATGATGCGCGGATTGGCAGAATATTTTCGTGAGCACAGCAATTTATCCATTTTATTGCAAGGCGAAACTTCAAAAAGCAAATTGTTGGCGCAATTCACCAGCGAAACCCATAGCGTTTTAGTGGCAACCTCTAGCTTTTGGGAAGGCATTGATGTGCGTGGCGATGCGCTTTCTTTGGTTATTATTGATAAATTACCCTTTTCATCTCCCGATGAACCCTTGCTGAAAGCGCGGATTGAAGATTGCAAATTACAAGGCGGCGAGCCTTTCAACGATATTCAAATACCCGAAGCGGTGATCGCCTTAAAACAAGGAGTGGGGCGGTTGATTCGTGATGTCACAGACAAAGGCGCAGTGATTATTTGTGATAGTCGCTTAGTGAATCGATCCTATGGCGAAACCTTTTTAAAAAGCTTGCCAAATGCAACACGAACTCGGGATTTGGCAAAAGTCATTGAATTTTTAACACAGTTACAGAATTAGAAAATGAATAATTTAACTTTATTAGCGATTGATACCTCAACGGAAGCTTGCTCCGTTGCCCTATTGCATCAAGGAGAAAAAACACATCTTGATGAACTGGCAGAGCGCACCCATACTCAACGCATTCTGCCAATGGTAGATTCAATTTTAGCGCAATCGGGGATTGGGCTAAATCAAGTAGATGCTTTAGTTTTTGGGCGTGGACCGGGGAGTTTTACTGGTGTTCGTGTCGGGGGGGGAATTGCCCAAGGGTTGGCGCTTGGGGCGGATTTGCCCGTTATTGCGGTGTCTAATCTTACCGCAATGGCGCAAGCAGCTTATGAACAGCAACAAGCCACTCAGGTGATTACCGCTATTGACGCGCGGATGAATGAAGTTTATTTTTCTCAACTTGTTGCGGAAAAAGTGCGGTCAGAATTTGGAGAGTTTTTGCAATGGAATGAGATCATTGCCGAACAAGTGGGCGCGCCAACTCGTTTGCTGGAAAAACTCGGCGAATTGCAAGGCGAATGGACGACAGTCGGCACTGGTTGGGCAGCTTATGAAGCCTTGCAAAATCTGGGTGCAAATACAACCATTACACTGCCGTCTGCCCAATATATGCTGAGTTTGGCGGTACCAATGTGGTATCAAAAACAGACGATAAGTGCGGTGGAAATTGAGCCAGTTTATTTACGCAATGAAGTCACCTGGAAAAAACTACCAGGAAGAGTATAAGAGTATAAGCCGCGCATAAATAGGAAAAGATTCAGATATAAATTATCGCTTTTTGCCGTGCGATTGTTTGGGTTTTGATTGGGCATTATTTTTCGCAGAGCGATACCCTTTGACGATGAGGAGTTAAAAATGAAAAAAATTTTCCTTTTTTTGAACGCACTTTGCTTAGCGGCTTGTGTTAATCCGCCAAAAGGGCTGGAAAAAGATGCGTTTACCATTCAATCTTTACGGGATATTGACCAAGATCATTATCGTTGTAAGTGCAAGAAAGTGCGCTTAGGCGGTAAAGTGTTGGCGGCAACGGCGTTAAAAAATCAAACTAAAGTAGAAGTGTTGAGTTTGCCCGTAGCGAGTTATTCGGCCAAACCCGTTATCGATTCACAAAGCGATGGACGTTTTATTGCCTATTTGCCGGGATTTGTCGATCCTGAAGCATTGAAAAATGAATATATTACCGTGTTAGGTGTTTTGAGTGGCAAAGAATCTGGCAAAATTGATCAAGCTAATTACGAATATCCTGTAATTCAAGTAAATGCCTATAAACAATGGCAGCAACGTCAAGAATATTACTATGATGACTATATGGACGACTATTGGGATGGCAGATTTGGCTGGGGCAGACCTTATATTTGGGGGCGTTGGGGCTATCCTGAACCAAAACGGCGCACCGTATTATATTGAGGGATGTTTTGGCATTGCGCAATAAAATCATCTCGCCTAAAGCCACATAGATTAGGCGTAAAATACTATAAATAATGCTATGATTAGCCAATTTTGTGACAACGCTAGACATCGCATAAAAATAAGTTTATTTTGCGAGTTTTGCGTTGAAAATCATCAATTTAGAATAACAAAAACAGTATGTTTTTAATAAGATAAATGTTGTGTAAACCGCTTATGCATAATAATCGCCTTAAATTAGCGTAGATTGATTGGGGCAAAAGGAAGAATTTTATGGAAAAAATCTGGTATCAAAATTATCCCGAAGACGCATCACGTGAAATTGATACGTCTCGTTACAATAATTTGCTCGATATGTTTGAGCTTGCCGTGCGTACACATCCTGATCGCCCTGCCTATATTAATATGGGAAAAGTGCTGACTTTTCGCAAGTTAGAAGAACGCAGCCGTGCCTTTGCAGCGTATTTGCAAAACGAATTGAAATTACAACGTGGCGACCGAGTGGCATTAATGATGCCAAATCTTTTGCAATATCCTATCGCAATGTTCGGTGTATTGCGTGCAGGTTTGATTGTCGTTAATGTTAATCCGCTTTACACGCCGCGTGAATTAGAGCATCAGTTGCAAGACAGCGGCGCCAAAGCGATTGTGGTAGTTTCAAATTTTGCTTCAACTCTTGAAAAAGTGGTGTTTAACACGGATGTGAAGCACGTGATCTTAACCCGAATGGGCGATCAGCTTTCTTTTGGTAAACGAACACTGGTGAATTTTGTAGTGAAATACATTAAGAAACTTGTGCCAAAATATAAACTTCCCCATGCCGTGACATTCCGTGAAGTATTGAGTGTGGGCAAACACCGCCAATATGTACGCCCCGAGTTAGAACGCAATGAACTTGCGTTTCTGCAATATACGGGCGGCACCACAGGCGTTGCCAAAGGGGCAATGTTAAGCCATGGCAACTTAATTACCAATATTGAACAAATGCGTTGGATTGCTGAACCTTTTGTCGGCGATAACAGCCGACAACGCAAAGCGATTTTGCCTTTGCCGATGTATCATGTATTCGCGCTGAGTGCCAATGCTTTGTTATTTATTGAGCTAGGCATTACAGGGGTATTAATCACCAATCCACGAGATATTAATGGCTTTATCAAAGAATTAAAACGCCATAAATTTGTGGCAATTACAGGTGTTAATACGCTATATAACGCATTGTTGAATAACGAAAATTTCAAAGAAGTAGATTTTTCTGAACTAAAACTGTCCGTGGGGGGCGGAATGGCGATTCAGCAAGCCGTTGCCACTCGCTGGCATGAACTCACAGGTTGCAACATTATTGAAGGTTATGGGCTAACCGAATGTTCCCCATTGGTGGCAGCATCAAATGTGAATAGTTTAGTGCATGACGGCTCTATTGGCTCCCCTGTTCCGAACACCGATATCCGTATTGTGAGAGAAGATGGTTCTGACGCAGAATTGGGCGAGGCGGGCGAACTTTGGGTGAAAGGCGAACAAGTGATGCAAGGCTATTGGCAACGTCCAGAAGCAACCGCCGAAGTGATCAAAGACGGTTGGCTTGCCACGGGCGATATTGTCACAATGAATGAAAAAGGCATTTTACGCATTGTGGATCGCAAAAAAGATATGATTTTAGTCTCGGGCTTTAATGTTTATCCAAATGAAGTGGAAGATGTCGTTATGCTGAATTATAAAGTGGCGGAAGTAGTGGCGATTGGCGTGCCAAATGAAGTTTCGGGGGAAACCATTAAAATCTTTGTTACGAAGAAAGATGAAAGTCTAACTCGCGAAGAATTGCGCAATCACTGCCGTCAACATCTAACAGGCTATAAAATACCGAAAGATATTGAATTTCGTGATGAGCTGCCTAAATCCAATGTGGGCAAAATTCTGCGCCGCGTGCTGCGCGATGAAGAACTGGCAAAACGCGCTTCTCATTAATATTCCAAGTGGGCTGATTTGCCCACTCTTTTTTGTTTAAGGGCGGTTTAAAGACAAGCCGCGCCGAGTATGGATATGATAAAAGAATTAAAAAATCAACCCCACTTTCAGCTAATTACAGATAATGAAAGCCTACAAATCGCCTGCGCTCAAGCGGCACAAAAGCCTGTTGTCGCCCTTGATACGGAATTTATCCGCATTCGTAGTTTTTATCCTAAATTAGGCTTAATTCAATTATATGATGGCGAATCTGTCAGCCTAATCGATCCCAATGAAATCAGTGATTTTAGCCCGTTCATTGCATTATTAGCCAATGAAAAGGTGACCAAAGTACTGCACGCCTGCTATGAAGATCTGGAAGTGTTTTTTCATCATTTTCAACAATTTCCTACACCAATGTGGGATACACAAGTGATGGCAAGTTTCTTAGGTTTCCCCAATTCCACAGGCTTAGCGACGCTCATTCAGCATTATTTTCAGCTTGAAATGGATAAAGGCACTTCTCGCACCGATTGGTTGGCCCGCCCACTTTCGGAAAAACAACTGCGTTATGCTGCAGCGGATGTTTGGTATTTATTGCCATTATACGAACGTATGGCGCAAGATTTGCAGAAAACGCGCTGGCAAAGTGCGGTCAAATTTGATTGTGATTTGTTAATTGAAAAGCAAAACAAAGCCCCAAATGGCGACAAGGCTTATCGCAATATCGCTAACGCTTGGCGAATGGAACCCGAAGAACTAGCGCGTTTGCAATTATTGGCTCGCTGGCGTTATGAAGAAGCTATCCGCCGTGATCTTGCCTTAAACTTTGTGGTTCGCGCAGAGCATCTTTACGAAGTCGCTAAAAATCAGCCCAAACATACATCAGAATTGCTCAGTTTAGGGCTAAACCCAAACGAAGTGCGTATTCATGGCAAAAAAATGTTGCAACTCATTGAGCAAAGCCAACGTATTGATCCCGCAAATTATCCACCTAAAATTCAGCGTTTAAACGAAGATCCGCGCTATAAGAAAACCATTAAAGCCTTACAGCAAAAACTAAAAGAAATCGCACCAGATGATTTACAGCCCGAAGTGATCGCAAGCAAACGTGGTTTAGAAAGCCTGATGAAATGGTGCTGGCTGAAAAACAAAAATCCACAAAAATTACCCGAATTAATGCGAGATTGGCGCAAACCTTTTGGCACTGCGCTTTTGAATATGATTGAAAATCAAGCGTAAACCAATGCAAAATTTCTACATTATTGGCGATTAAAGAGAGCGTTGCGCGGGATGTTTATGCCAAAGCGCTGTAAAGTGCGGTCAAAAATTTCTTTATTTTTGACCGCACTTTGCGTTGATGATTACAATGATGACGTGAAACGAATCAATCTCTCTTGTTGAGTGGTGGCGATTAATCTGTCTAAGAGTCGAATATTTGTCCGCGAGCTAATCCACGCGTGGCAAAGACGTTGTGGATTTCAGTGGCGTAGAGTAGTCAGTCATTTAGAATAAAGAGATAGTAAAACTTTAAGATTGTCTTTTTTATTCTTCTAAGAAATTCTTTATATTTGACCACACAGCAGGGAAGTTTATTTGAAATACTGGATGTGGTGCATTAGCCACGATGGCTAGTTGAGCATTAGGTATCGCTTTATAAGCTGATATTATGGTATCTAATGGCGCATTTTGATCTTTTTCTCCTGCAAGGATTAATGTCGGCGCTTTTATATTTTTTAAATAATCTTCTTTAATTTCTAATTGGTTAAAGTAATGGGTGGCTTGCTGATACCATTCTTGAATGCGCTCAGGCTCTGGTCTAATCGCTATTTGTTGTTGCCAATAATGTGAGTCTAGTTTGCTAAATTCATCAAATGAATTGTCAAATTGATGAAATCCTTTTTCACAGGTGCTTGCGCCTATCGCGATGATTTTTTTGATTTTATTAGGATAATCTAGGGCAAATTGGTAAGCCGTATAAGCCCCGTCACTAAAACCTAAAATAATAACGGGTTCTTTTATTTGCTCTAATACGCTATTAACGTCTTCTGATTTTTGTTTATAACTCGGTGTTTTTGAACCGATTTCTGATTTTCCATGTCCACGAGTAGAAATTGCGATAACTTGATAATTTGGCGACAAGTTGTCAATAAACTCTCCCATTTCCGCAATAGAGCCAACGAGTCCACCGTGCAGCACCACTACAGGCGCCCCTGAGCCATAAATTTCATAATAAATTTTTGCATCGCCTACATTTTTGTATTGCCCTGCTTGTGCATTATTGCCATAGGGTATGGAACTTGTGTAGCTATTTTTATGCTGACCAAAGTAACGTAAATAGAGTTCGGAGTTAGATGTGTTCATAATTATTTCTTGCGCCTAATTAAAATGATGTCAGAATTAAATTTCTTTGATTAGGCATTTTATTCTTAGCATCCAAATTTTCAAGTGACGATTTTTTGTACTAATAATTACAACGATGACGTGAAGCGGATTAATCCCTCTTGTTGAGTGGTGGCGATTAATCTGCCTGAGCGATCGAATATTTGTCCGCGGGCTAATCCTCGCGCGGCAAAGGCGTTGTTGCTTTCAATGGCGTAGAGTAGCCAGTCATTTAGATCAAATGAGCGATGAAACCAAATGCTGTGATCGATTGTGGCGACTTTCATGCCTGCTTGTAAAAAGCCTTTTTCATGGGGATGCAATGTGGTTAGCAGTGGATGAAAATCGGAAAAATAGGCAAGCAAACATTGTTGGAGTTGGCGTTCTTGTGGCACGCTGCCGTTCGCTTTTACCCAAGCAAATTGCTCTGGCGGTAATTTTTGCCCTTGGAATGGGTTGTTAATGTATTTCGTGCGAATATCAAAAGGACGTTCTGCCGTTAGTTTATCGCGAATACTTTCTGGTAGCATTGGGGCGATTTGGCGGGCAACATCCAGTTCGGATATAAAATCATCAGGCGAGCCAACGTTTGGCATAATGCTTTGGTGGTCAAAGCCCGTTTCTTCTGCTTGCAATGACGCAGTGATATGACAAATTGGCTCGTTATGTTGAATAGCTTTGACGCGAAGTGCGGTGAAATTTCGCCCAGTTCTGAGCGTTTCTACATCGTAAAGAATCGGATGTTGGCTATCACCCGCAGCAAGAAAATAAGCGTGGCAAGAATGCAAAATGCGATCACTAGGGGCGGTTTGCATTGCTGCAGATAAGGCTTGTGCGACAACTTGTCCGCCGAAGACTTGGCGCAAACCGAGATCTTGACAGCTGCCGCGGTATAAATTTTGATCTAATTTTTCCAATCGAAGTAAGTCGATTAAGCTTTTTAATACGGCAGACATTTTATCTCCTAAAATTATTTGCAATCGTGGGGGGCTTATTGCATAATACGCGCACTCGTAAATTACGAGCCCAATGGGCGCCTTCTCGGTCTCTCGCAATGGTGTCTGGTTTACTCGGTCAGGTTCGGAAGAAAGCAGCCAAAGTCAGAATTTCCGTGTGCCGAGAATCAGCTGGGGAGGTGCCCACCCAACTTAATCCTTTCTTTGCTTAAATTCTTCCGTATAATTCTTTGAAATATCCCGTTTCTTTTTGTATTAATTGAGTAAATTCGCCTTGTTCAACTAATTCTGCGTGGTCGACAACGAGTATTTGATCGAATTGTTCAATCGCTGTTAAGCGGTGCGTTACCATAATCAGCGTTTTATTTTCAGCGTGCTGTAAAATTAATTGTAATACTTGGCGTTCTGTTTCGCGATCTAAACCTTCGGTTGGCTCATCGAGCAATAAAATTGGGGCATCGTTCAGCAAAATGCGGGCTAATCCTAAACGGCGTTGTTCTCCACCAGAAAGTGGGCGTCCGCCATCTCCTAGCCATTGATCTAAACCTTTCTCATCGGCGAGCAATTTGTTTAAACCCACTGCATTTAACACATTGATCATTCGCTCATCAGATAATGTGGTCTTGTTGGCAATTTGTAAATTCTGGCGCAAGCTGTCACTAAACACGTGAACACGCTGAGTTAAAAAGCCAATATGCTCACGCAATGCGGTTTCTGTATAGGCTGAAATTGGTTTGTTGCCCAATTGAATAGTGCCTTGCGTAGGGTTGTAATTACGCACTAACAACTGTAATAAGGTTGATTTTCCACTGCCAGTTTTCCCTAAAATAGCCACTTTAGATTGCGCAGGAATTTGCACATTTAGCTGGTTCAATGCCATATCTTGGCGTTCAGGGTAGTGAAAGCTAAGGTTTTGAATGTCGAATAAAATTTTTGAAAAATCGACCGCACTTTCTGTGTCATTGAATTGCACTAAGGGGTGTTGTTCCATAATTTCTGTGACATTTTGTGCAGAGGCGATGACCTGCCCAATGTGCAAGAAAGCCGCGCCAATCGGCATCAAAATTTCAAAAGCGGCTAAAGCAGCAAAGGTAAACAGCCCGATAAACGCCGCTTTGTAGGTGTCAGAACCAAAGTCTGCCGCAGCCGCGAACCAAAGGGTGAGCGCTAACAATAAACCATTAGCAAAAAGCACCAGCGCCGTGGAAAGCCCGCTTAAATTACTTTCCCGTTGCTGATAATTTTGCCATTGGGTTTCAGTGTCATTGAGTTGCGTTTTGAGTTTGTCTTCGGCATTAAATAGCAATAATTCGGCTTGCGCTTGAATAAATTCAACAAATTGGCTGCGATATTGCTGGCGAGATTGGGTCAACGGTTGACCGAATTTTGTGCCTAAGCGATAAAAAATAGTGGGGATAATTAATAATAAAATCAGTAACGTGAACCCGATAAATAGAGCAAGGGGCAGATGAAAAAAGCTTAATGCCAATGTCATCAGCGCAATCACAATCACCGCGCTCATAAATGGGGCGACAAGGCGCAAATACAGGCTATCAAGGGTATCGACATCTGCTACCAAACGATTGAGCAAATCGCTGTTGCGATAACGGTTTAGCACCGCAGGCGACAGGGGAATGATTTTGCTAAAAACCGTGACACGCAGTTTGGCGAGAATACGGAAAGTGGCATCGTGGGTGACGATTTTTTCTGCATAACGCGCGGCGGTGCGACCAATGGCTAAACCACGCACGCTGGCTGAGGGGTAGAAAAAGTTAAACAATGTCCCCGCGCCTGCAATAGCCGTTGCCGATAAAAACCAACCCGACACCGTCATTAAGCCAATACTGGCGGCAAGCCCAGTAATCATCAAAATCACACCAATTATCAGTGACGTTTTTGCATATTTAAACTGTTGAAGATAAGGGAGTAGTGAACGCATGGTTTTCCTTAAAATTCTTATATTTTTGACCGCACTTTTTGAGTGGCGATGAGATTAATGAATATCTTGTTGGCGTTGAACGAGTAGTTCGGCGAAATAGCCCGTCTGCTTTAATTGCTCAAAATGCCCTTGTTGCACAATTTGCCCTGCTTGCATCACCAAAATTTGATCGCATTGCTTGAGATCTTCAATGCGGTGCGTAATCATCAAGGTCGTTTGTTGTTGGCTAATCTGATTTAGCGCCTGTAACACTTGGTTTTCCGATCTGGCATCAAGGCTTGCGGTGGGCTCATCTAACAGCAATAACGCCCCTTTTCGCAACAAGGCGCGCGTAATGGCTAGGCGTTGAGCTTGTCCAACAGAAACCCCAATTCCGCCGTCTTTGATCTCGGCTTCTAAACCTAATTTGTCGGTAAATTCTTTGGCATTGGCTTGGGTTAATGCTTGCTGAATTTGCTCATCAGTGGCGTGAATGTCGCCTAATAACAAGTTTTCTTTAATCGTGCCTTGCAGTAACAATGGATTTTGCCCAACCCAAGCAATATGTTTACGCCATTGGCTTAAATCCGTATGTTTGAGTTCTACGCCGTTGATTTTTAGGTTTCCTTGATAAGGCAAAAAACCTAAAATCGCATTCATAATAGAAGTTTTCCCTGCGCCACTTTGCCCAACCAATGCAGTATGAGTCTGTGCCGAAAGGGTGAATGACAGTTGTTGGGTTAAAGGGTTTCCTTCAGGGGAAAGCACAATTAAATTTTCTGCTTGAATTTCGACCGCACTTTGCACAGGAATTTGTGCGGTGGTTTGCGCCGTAGTTTGTGCTATGGTCTGCGATTGAGCAATTTGATAATCCGTATGAAGAAAGGTTTCGATAGCATCTGCTGCGCCAATGGCTGCTGCACGGTCGTGATAATAGGTGCCAAGATCACGCAGCGGTTGATAAAATTCGGGTGCTAAAATTAAGCAGAAAAAGCCGACAAATAACGTCATCCCCGCGCCAAGCTGCCCAAATTCAATTTGCCCTAAATAGCTAAAGCCAAAATAAACCGCCATAATCGCGATAGAAATAGAAGTGAAAAATTCCAGCACCGCAGAAGATAAAAATGCCACTTTTAAAACGTCCATCGTGGTTTGGCGGAAATCTTCGGTGGATTGCTCAATATGTGCGGTTTGCTCTGAAGTGCGGTTAAATAATCGCAAGGTTTCAAGCCCTTTAAGGCGATCGAGAAACTGCCCGCTGAGTTTTGCCAGTGCATCCATATTTTGTTGGCTTTTATCTGCCGCCGCAATGCCCGCTAAAATCATAAAAATCGGCACAAG
Source organism: Alitibacter langaaensis DSM 22999 (assembly GCF_003096995.1). Lineage (GTDB taxonomy): Bacteria > Pseudomonadota > Gammaproteobacteria > Enterobacterales > Pasteurellaceae > Exercitatus > Exercitatus langaaensis. The sequence continues at coordinate 235,846 of NZ_QENU01000001.1, forward strand.
TGGCGCGGTGACGAGCATAATTAAACCTGCCGCCCAGTTTAATGGAAAAATCGCGATGAGAATCACCATTGGTACAATCGCAGATAACATTTGTTGTGGTAAAAAACGCGCATAAAAATTATGTAAATTTTCCACTTGTTCTAACATCAATGTTGCCCAGCTGCCTGCTGGCGTGCGATTAAGCGTTGCAGGGCCGACCGCGTGAATTTTATTTAAAATTTGCTGGCGGATATGGTTGCGTATAATGCGCCCTGCTTGAAAACCGATTTTTTCACGGAAATAAAGAATTAACGCGCGCGCGGTAAATCCCGCAACAAGCAGAATAAACTCGGGCAGCATAGCACTGCGATCTGAGCCTTCGATAATGAGATTATGCAACAAGGTTGCCAATAACCAAGTTTGCCCAACGAGAATGAGCGAAGAAAGTGTGGCAAGCGCAATGTTTAAATTTAGTTGTGGCTTGATGAGAGATTGCTGCGCGCGAAGCCATTTGAAAAGGTGTTTTTGGCGTTGTTTTTCCATGGAAAATCTATTCTAAAAATTACTGATTTAAGCCCATCAAAACTAAATAGTGAGTTTGACGAAAATTGAGGTGCAATTAAGTTTTATGCTGATAAACGATGGGGAATTTTACAAGAAATTAACAACATCTGCATTAAATAGTTGGCTTTCATCCATAAAAAAACGCACCTTTTTGTGCGTTTTTATTCATTTTAAGACGGGTTATTGTTGAGCATCTAAAAAGCGTTCTGCGTCTAATGCTGCCATACAGCCTGTGCCTGCTGATGTAATGGCTTGGCGATAATTATGATCCATCACGTCACCTGCGGCAAACACGCCTTCAACCGAAGTTGCCGTAGCATTTCCATCAAGACCCGATTTCACAACAATATAGCCATTGTTTAATTCAAGTTGATCTTGGAAAATTTCCGTATTCGGCGCGTGACCAATCGCTACGAATAAACCATCGATTTTTAGTTCTTCGGTGGTTTCTGATTTTGTACTTTTTAAACGCAAACCTGTCACACCCATATTGTCGCCCAGCACTTCATCTAAAGTGCGGTCAGTATGGAGAATAATTTTGCCTTCTTCGATTTTTTTATCTAAACGACCCAATAAGATTTTTTCCGCGCGGAAGCTGTCACGGCGGTGGATTAAATGTACTTCACTGGCGATATTGGCAAGATAAAGCGCTTCTTCCACTGCCGTATTTCCGCCACCAATCACCGCAACAGGTTTGTTTCGATAGAAAAAACCATCGCAGGTCGCACAAGCTGAAACGCCTCGCCCTTTGTAGGCTTCTTCAGAAGGCAAGCCAATATAACGAGCCGATGCGCCTGTGGCGATAATTAATGCATCGCATGAAAAAGTTTGTACATCGCCATAAAGTTTGAATGGGCGTGAAGATAAATCCACACGATGAATATGATCAAAGACGATTTCGGTTTCAAATTTTTCTGCATGTTGCAACATGCGTTGCATTAATTCAGGGCCTGTTGTATCAGCAAAATCCCCTGGCCAGTTTTCAATTTCTGTGGTTGTGGTCAGCTGCCCGCCTTGTTGCAAACCTGTTACTAACACGGGTTTTAAATTTGCGCGCGCGGCATAAATGGCAGCGGTATAGCCTGCAGGGCCTGAACCTAAAATCAGTAATTTGCTATGTTTAATGTCTGACATATTGAATCCTTGTTAAGCATAAAGTGCGGATAATTATAAGTGAGTTTTGATTAATAGAGTAGCGAATATAACAATCGGCGATACTTATTGGCTAACGGCTCGGTGCCGAGCGCAGATAAAATGGCTAAAAATTGTTGTTTCACATCGCCATTTTGTGCTGCAAGATCTTGGCGTAAAATTGCGAAAAGTAACTCTAAGGCTTCTTCATCGCGGCTGGCTTGGTGTAATTGCAACGCGAGTTTTAGCGCAATTTCTGGTGTTGGATTTTGGGCATAATCAGCTTGTAATTGCTGAATTTCAGGCGTGTCTGCCGCTTTGATAAGCAATTCAATTTGCGCCTGCAAGCCTTGCCAACGGCTATCTCTATCTTGCAATGGAATTTTGTTTAAGATTTCTGTCGCAGGTTCAGTTTTTTTCATCGCAATATAGGTTTCAGCATAAAGCAATGCAATATCACTATTTTTGTGATCGGATAATTTCCACGCTTCTTTTAGCAAAGGCAAGGCTTGCGCATAATCTTCCGCTTGCAAAAACTCCAACGCAAGATTGAATTTGATCTCTTCTTCTTTCGGCAAGATTAAACTTAAACGTTGTTTCAGTTGCTCTTCTGGTAATTCGTTTTGGAAAGCGTCTAACGCCTGTGCTTCTTTAAATAAATAGGTGGTCGGCAAGGCTTGAATGCGGAATTGCATCGCAATGCTTTGCTCTGTTTCGCAGTTGACTTTACCAAGAATAAATTGCCCTTGGTATTGCTCAGCATAACGCTTAAGAAGTGCAGTGAAATTGACCGATGATTCATGACTCGGCGCATAAAATACCAACACTAACGGAGTTTGCTGAGACTGTTGGAGCGTTTCCGTGAGGTTTTGTTCGTTCAGTTCAATAATGTAATTTGACATAGTTATTCTCATTTTAGAAAGGTCTAAACTCAAAGTGCGGTCAATTTTGTCAAAATTCAACTGCACTTGTGATGAATGAAGGTGAATAATTAATGCTTATGATTAATTCACTTGAATTTTAGTGTCATCGTTAAACACTAATTCTCGGGCGATATTGACGACGCTGATTTTTGCATTAGGGTCGGATAATAGCTTTTGCACTTCATCAGGTAATTCTTTGAGTTTTAGGGTAACAATCACTTCTTTACGAGTTTCAGGCATAAACTCTTTTTCAAAGGGCGCACTGACGTCGTAAGTGAATATTACATTATCCGCATTTTTCAACACCGCAGTCCATTTCGCCAGTTGTAACGGTTTACCGCCTTTGTTATCCACAAAATATTTTAAAATAAAGGTTCGTTCTTGTTGTTTAGAAACGCCAAAGCTCGCGCTGCGAAAGGTGATTGGCATGGTGTGATTAAATAAATCTAGGGCGGTGAGCACTTGAGTTTCTGCCATTTCTTTTTCTAATTTTGCCGCATAAATTTTATCTTGTTCTTCCAAGGCTTTTTCATGATCTAATTCTTTTTGGCGTTCTGCGGCTAAGGCTTGCTGTTGCTGCTTTGATAAAGCTATTCTGCGCTTTTTCTCCGCTTGGAAAATTTGTTGATATTCTTTTTCTCCAATATGTTTGTTAGCGCTCAACTGTTTGCTATCTAATTGACTCAGCGTTGTGGTTTCGCCTGTTTTTCGTAGCTTAATAACAATATCGGGCGATTCTTTTTTGATTTCAGCTTGCACCGCCACACTGAATAATAAAGCGCAAAGCAGCCAAAGTGCGGTCAAAATTTGGGGTATTTTCATATTTATCCTAAACAAGAAAGTTGTCTGTATTATGAATGAGCATTTCTAAATGTTCAATATTTTCCCTTTAGACCTTGATTTTGCTAGAATCGCACACCACTTGATAAAAATTATTAACGATAAAGGAACATTTATGAGTAATCCATTGTTAGAGAATGCTGTCTTACCGCAATTCTCAAAAATTCAACCAGCGCATATTCAGCCAGCCATTGAGCAACTTATTCAAGAATGTCGTGAAACAACAGAACATGTGTTAAATCAACCGCACTTTACTTGGGATAATTTTTGCGAACCGCTTTCAGAAGTCAATGATCTCTTAAGCAAAGCGTGGTCGCCTGTGGGGCATTTGAATGCAGTGAAAAACAGCCCTGAGCTGCGTGAAGCCTATCAAGCTTGTTTGCCATTATTATCAGAATATGGCACTTGGGTGGGGCAGCATAAAGGGCTATACAATGCTTATGTGGCATTAAAAAATAGCGATGAATATGCGAATTATAGCGTGGCGCAGAAAAAAACCATTGAAAATAGCCTACGAGATTTTGAATTGTCGGGGATTTCTTTGCCAGTGGAACAACAAAAACGCTATGGTGAGATTGTTGCTCGCTTGTCGGAGCTTAATTCGCAATTTAGCAACAATGTGCTCGATGCGACAATGGGCTGGGAAAAAATTATCAGCGATGAAAGCCAGTTAGCAGGTTTACCAGATAGCGCATTGCAAGCGGCAAAACAATCGGCAGCAGCAAAAGGTGAGCAAGGTTTCCGTTTTACATTGGAATTCCCAAGCTATTTGCCTGTGATGACTTATTGCGAGAACCGCGAATTGCGTGAAGAAATGTATCGCGCCTTTGTTACACGAGCATCAGAACAAGGCCCTAACGCAGGAAAATGGGATAACTCAGCCATTATGGACGAAATTCTGACCTTGCGTGTGGAATTAGCCAAATTGCTTGGTTTTGAACGTTATACCGAACGTTCATTGGCAACTAAAATGGCAGAAAATCCACAGCAAGTTTTGGATTTCTTAGAAAATCTTGCCGCGCGTTCAAAAGCACAAGGCGAAAGAGAATTAGCCGAGTTGCAAGCCTTTTGTAAAACTCAGTTCAATCTGACCGCACTTGAGCCTTGGGACATCACATTTTACAGCGAAAAACAAAAACAAGCGTTATATGCGATTAATGATGAAGAATTGCGCCCGTATTTCCCTGAAAATCGTGTGCTTTCGGGCTTATTTGAATTAGTAAAACGCATTTTTAACATTCGTGCGGTAGAGCGTTTTGATGTAGATACCTACCACAAAGACGTGCGTTTCTTCGATTTAATTGACGAAACAGACGAAGTGCGTGGGAGTTTCTATTTAGATTTATATGCCCGTGAACATAAACGTGGCGGCGCATGGATGGATGATTGTGTTGGACGCAAACGCAAAGCTGACGGCACAATTCAAAAGCCTGTTGCCTATTTAACTTGCAACTTCAACGCGCCTGTTGGGGATAAGCCTGCATTGTTCACCCATGATGAAGTGACAACCTTATTCCATGAATTTGGGCATGGTATTCATCATATGTTGACCAAAATTGATGTAGGCGATGTGTCGGGCATTAATGGTGTGCCTTGGGATGCCGTGGAATTGCCGAGTCAGTTTATGGAAAACTGGTGCTGGCAAGAAGAGGCGTTGGTATTTATTTCTGGGCATTTTGAAACGGGCGAGCCATTGCCAAAAGATAAACTTTCTCAGTTAATCAAAGCAAAAAATTTCCAAGCAGCGATGTTTGTGTTGCGTCAACTTGAGTTTGGTTTATTTGATTTCCGCTTGCATCATCAGTATCAACCGGGCAAAGCAAATCAAATTTTAGAGACACTAGCGGCAGTTAAAAAACAGGTCGCCGTGATCAAGGGCGTGGAGTGGGCGAGAACACCGCACAGCTTTAGCCATATTTTTGCTGGCGGTTATGCCGCAGGTTATTACAGCTATTTATGGGCTGAAGTTTTATCGGCAGATGCCTTTTCACGTTTTGAAGAAGAGGGCATTTTTAATGCTGCAACGGGTCAATCTTATTTAGATGAAATCTTAACCCGTGGTGGTTCAGAAGAGCCAATGGTGCTATTTGAACGCTTCCGTGGACGCAAACCAACCTTAGATGCGCTATTGCGTCATAAAGGTATTGCCAACTAAAACTCGTAATAAAAAAGTGCGGAAATTGACCGCACTTTTTTGTTTAACGTTTTGATTTTTTAATGAATTTCATTAAACGTTTACGTTTGCGTAGCTGATTTGGGGTGAGTTTATTGCGTTTTCCCGCAAATGGATTATTCCCTTCTTGGAACAGCAAACGAATCGGCGAGCCAATGATTTTTAGGCTGCGGCGATAATAATTGGACAGATAGCGTTTATAACTATCTGGCAAACGTTCGATCTGATTACCATGCACCACAATAATCGGTGGATTATAACCGCCTGGGTGCGCATATTTTAATTTGATACGGCGACAGCTCATCATTGGCGGCTGATGCTCGTCCGTAGCCATTTGTAAAATGCGCGTCAGCATAGATGTGGTCATTTTTTGCGTTGCACAAGCATAGGCTTCTTGAACGCTTTCAAATAAATTGCCAACACCGCTACCGTGCAATGCGGAAATAAAATGAATGCGCGCAAAGTCAATAAAATCAAGACGGCGGTCAAGTTCAGATTTCACTCGATCCTTAATTTCTTGATTTAAACCATCCCATTTATTCACCACAATAACCAGAGAACGCCCTGCATTCAGAATAAAACCAAGCAAGGATAAATCTTGATCGGAAATACCTTCACGAGCATCAATGGTTAATAACACAACGTTGGCATCTTGAATGGCTTGCAAGGTTTTAATCACCGAGAATTTTTCTACGGTTAAATGCACTTTACCGCGTTTACGCACCCCTGCGGTGTCAATAAGCGTATAGTGCTGCCCATCACGTTCCATTGGAATATAAATACTATCACGCGTTGTGCCCGGCATATCATACACCACCACGCGATCTTCGCCCAAAATTCGGTTTGTTAAGGTTGATTTACCCACATTTGGACGACCTACAATCGCAATTTTGATATTTTTATCTTCAGGCTCTTCGCAGGTTTCTTCCAACGCGTCATCTAAGAGTGAAGTATCATTTTCATCTGAAAAGTCGAAATCCGTATCCCATTCATCTTGTTCAGAATTTTCGCCATTTTCGACCGCACTTTCATCATTCATATGCTCAGCGAAAGGGGCTAATACTTCTTCCATTAATTGGGTGACGCCGCGCCCTTGAGCAGCGGCAATTTGCGCAATATCGCCCAAACCTAATTGATAAAATTCAGCACAATGGCTGTCTGCATCAATGCCATCGGTTTTGTTGGCAACCACCACGGTCATTTTGCCTTGGCGTTGGCGCAGATAATTCGCAATGCCAATATCAGCAGGGGTTAAGCCTGCACGGGCATCAACGAGAAAAAGCACAACATCGGCTTCTTCAATGGCGAGTAGCGATTGTTCCGCCATTTTTTCTTCTACGCCTTCTTCAGTGCCGTCAATACCGCCTGTATCGATCACAATAAAATCATAGCCAGAAATATTGGCTTGACCATATTTACGGTCGCGAGTAAGACCAGGAAAATCTGCAACTAAGGCATCACGGGTGCGAGTTAAACGGTTAAATAATGTGGATTTGCCGACATTGGGGCGTCCTACAAGGGCAACTACAGGTGTTGTCATAAAATATCTCTTATTCGGGCTGAACATGGTGAAAGTATATCAAATCTTGCTTGATTTTTATATTTCACAAAAAAGAAAAAGCACAGTCAAAACAACTGTGCTTTTAAAATAATTGGCGGAATGGACGGGACTCGAACCCGCGACCCCCTGCGTGACAGGCAGGTATTCTAACCAGCTGAACTACCACTCCGCGACTAATTTTTTAAATAAGGAGTTAAAATGAAAAAAATTGGCGGAATGGACGGGACTCGAACCCGCGACCCCCTGCGTGACAGGCAGGTATTCTAACCAGCTGAACTACCACTCCGCTAAGTGGTGCGAATAATACTTGCCAATAGTATTCACGTCAACCATTTTTTTCAAAGTCGTTTCTACTTGGTTAATTAATGCACGGTTTTGCCGTTTTCCGCTTGCGGATTTAATCGGTTAAACCAAATGCAGTTATTTTTACTTTTCTTTTGAATGGTTTGAATTTGTTCTTCGTGTGCAGATAATTCTTCAGTTGTGGGCAAGAGCACTTGTAAATCATTGACAATTTTCACCGCACTTTGCTCAATCACTTGGATTTTTTCTTCACGAACTTGGGGCTCTATTGGCTCATTTTCATCAAATAAACTCACCTGCCCACCCGTCATGGCAAGATAGACATCGCCCAAAATTTCCGCATCCAGTAAAGCGCCATGCAAGGTACGTTTACTATTGTCGATATGTAAACGATCGCAAAGAGCATCTAAGCTATTGCGTTTTCCCGGATATTGACGGCGGGCAAGCTGTAAAGTGTCGGTAACCATGCAAATGTCAGTGGTTTTCACATTGATATTGTGCTTGCGAAATTCATAATCCATGAAGCCCACATCGAAAGGGGCATTATGAATCAACAATTCAGAGCCTTTGATAAAGTCAATAAATTCTTGTGCAATGGTGGGAAAATCAGGTTTATCCGCCAACATTTCATCGGTAATGCCATGGACTTGAATTGCTTCGGGATCCACGGAACGATCAGGTTTGATATATAGATGCAGTTTTCTGCCTGTATATTTTCGGTTGATCATTTCCACCGCGCCAATTTCAATGATGCAATGGCCTTCATAATGGGCACCAAACTGATTCATCCCCGTTGTTTCGGTATCCAGCACAATCTGGCGAGTGGGCTGTAATTCTGTATTCTGTGTTGTTGTCATTAGAAAATTTCCTAAATTTGCGCTATTATCACCGCACTTTCGGCAATTGTATCAGATTATGCAAAAACACATTGAAATTTTTACGGATGGCTCTTGTTTAGGCAATCCTGGCGCAGGTGGCACGGGCGTATTATTGCGCTATAAACAGCACGAAAAAACGTTATCCAAAGGCTATTTTAAAACTACCAATAATCGTATGGAATTGCGCGCGGTTATTGAGGCATTGGAAAGTCTGAAAGAACCTTGTCGCATTACCTTGTGGAGTGATAGCCAATATATGAAAAATGGCATCACTCAGTGGATTTTTAACTGGAAAAAAAACAACTGGAAAGCAAGTACAGGAAAACCAGTGAAAAACCAAGATTTATGGATTTTGTTGGATAATTTAATTCAACAGCACCAAATTGATTGGCGCTGGGTCAAAGGACACGCTGGGCATCGTGAAAATGAGATCTGTGATGAACTGGCTAAACAGGGGGCAGAAAACCCAACATTAGAAGATGTAGGTTATCAGCCAGAATAATGCGTTATTGCGCTAGATTGAACATTGCATTTAAACAATAAAGAGAGCATTTCACCATTTTTAGCCTTGCGATAAACGTGAAAGTGCGGTCAGAAATTTAGAAATTTTTGACCGCACTTTGAACATTTAGTATTGATTACATCCACGCATTATTACGAATGATACCAACCGCGATGCCTTCAATAGAGAAATTTTCTGTTTCACGTAAATTCACGACAATAGGATCGAATTCTTCATTTTCAGCATGCAGATAAATCACTTCACCTTTGCGTTCTAGGCGTTTAACGGTTACTTCATCTTCAATACGAGCAACAATGACTTGACCGTTGCGGACATCTTTCGTGCTATGTACTGCTAATAAATCGCCATCTAAAATACCGATATCTTTCATTGATTGACCACATACTTTTAATAAAAAATCCGCTTGTGGTTTAAACATATCTGGATCAACTTTGTATGTACCCTCAATATGTTGTTCAGCAAGAATAGGTTCGCCAGCTGCCACTTGCCCAATTAATGGTAAGCCCTCTGGTTCATCATTTGCGGCCTCCATTAATAAACGAATTCCGCGTGATGTTCCCGCTAGAATTTCAATAGCACCTTTACGCGCGAGTGCTTTCAAATGCTCTTCTGCGGCATTTGGAGAACGGAAACCTAATTCACGCGAGATTTCTGCACGTGTTGGCGGCATACCTGTTTTTTCAATATAACTTTTTAAAAAGTTGTACACCTCTTGCTGACGCTGGGTCAACGGTTTAGTTAATTTCATCTGCTCTCCTTATTTAGTCTGTAATTTATTGATATTATATACAGGCTGAGATTAATTTCAAGTAATTGCTGTAGAAATTTTCACATTAATAAAAAAGCAATTCCTAATGAAATTGCTTTTATGTTTGATTTAGCCACGATGTGCGTTTTTCATGATGCGATCTTTCTGCATTTTCCATTCTCGCTCTTTAATGTCTTCGCGTTTATCGTATTGTTTTTTCCCTTTTGCCACACCGATTTTGACTTTTGCCCAAGCATTTTTCCAGTAGAGTGAAAGGGCAACTAGTGTATAGCCGTCACGGTTTGTTTTGCCAAACAAGCTATCGAGTTCACGCTGATTGAGCAATAATTTTCGCGTGCGCGTTGGATCGCAAACAATATGCGTTGAAGCCACGTTGAGGGGTTGAATGGTTGCACCAAATAAGAACGCTTCGCCATTGTTAAAAATAACATAGCTATCACTTAAATTGGCTTTCCCTGCGCGCATTGATTTGACTTCCCAACCTTGTAGTGAAAGCCCTGCTTCAATTTCTTCTTCAATGAAATAATCATGACGAGCACGTTTATTTAGTGCTATGGTATTAGAACCGACCTTTTGTTTTTTCTTAGCCATTTTGTTTTTGTATTAAGAATGAATGGTGGGAATTGTACCGAATAACGTAGCTTATCACAATCAAGAAGAATAACCTGTATAAAAAGTGTACAAAGATAATTTTAGTAAAACGAATATTTGTCACACACTTTGAAGTTAAGTTATAGTTTCTCAAGTTTGAGCCGTGGAATACGAAAGACGCAAAGCGAAATTAAATGATTAAGGAAATACGATGTCAGAAAAAACATTTGAAAATTTGACCGCACTTTTAGACCAAAATCAAGCACGTTATCGTATCGTGCACCATTCTGCGGCAGGCAAATCGGAAGAAGTAGCGAAAATTCGCGGTACAGAACTTGGGCAAGGGGCAAAAGCTTTGGTGTGTAAAGTCAAATGCAATGGCGTGAAACAAGCGTTGCTTGCGATTCCACCTTTTAGCTTTCATCCTGCGCTTAAGCTCATCGTCGATCCTAGCCTGCTTGAACGCTATGATGAACTGGCGTTTAATGCAGGCACATTAGAGCATTCTATTATCCTAAATACGCAAGATTATGCCCGTATTGTTCAGCCGACTTTAGTGAGTTTTGTGAAGGCAGATGGTTAATGCAGATCGCTTAGATTGAGGGGTAATCACATAAAAGTGCGGCCAAAATGTTAATAATTTTTTGACCGCACTTATTTTATGCTGAATTTAGTTTAAAGGATTATTCTAGCTCACCGCAGAAACGATAGCCTTCTCCGTGAATCGTGGCAATAATTTCGGGTGTATCTGCATGATTTTCAAAATGTTTTCTAATACGGCGAATGGTAACATCCACGGTACGATCATTTTCTTTTAACTCGCGCCCTGTCATTTTGCGTAATAAATCTTCGCGGGTTTGAATTTTTCCAGGATTTTCACAAAAATGTAACATTGCCCGAAATTCGCTGCGCGGTAATTTATATTCAACACCGTCAGGGTTGACTAGCACATGCTTATTAATATCCAATACCCAACCATTAAAACGATAAAATTCTGTGGCAGTGGTTTGTGTGCGCTCACTGTCATTCATTGTGCGATGTAACAAATTGCGCGCACGAATGGTTAATTCGCGCGGGTTGAATGGTTTGGTAATGTAATCATCAGCACCGATTTCTAAGCCTAAAATGCGATCCACTTCATTGTCGCGGCCAGTTAAGAACATTAGTCCAACGTTCGCTTTTTCACGCAATTCACGGGCGAGCATTAGCCCATTTTTCCCTGGTAAATTAATATCCATCACCACTAAATGAATATTTTTTTCAGCTAGAATTTGATTCATCTGTGTGCCGTCTGTGGCTTCATAGACTTCATAACCTTCCGCTTCAAAAATGTTCTTAAGTGTGGTTCGCGTAATACTTTCGTCTTCGACAATTAAAATTTGTGGTGTTGACATAAAATCCATTCTCCCTAAATCGAGTTAGGCTGTATTCTATATTTGCAACAAAATTGTAACAATAAAAAAATACATTTAGCACTAAATTTTATGATTTAGATCATGAAAATTAGCGTACGCAATATTATTCAGAAATTTTTACCATAAAAAACGCGCTACATGAGCGCGTATAGATAGAGAGAAATTCAGACAAATTAGAAAACACGTTTAAAGGGTTTGACGGTGACATCAGTATACACGCCCGCTTCAACATAAGGATCTTGGCTTGCCCACGTTTGCGCTTCTTCTAAAGAATTAAATTGTGCAATCACGGTTGAACCTGTTACCCCACTGCCATCAGCCGTTGGATTTGGCCCTGCGGTGAGCAAGCAGTTTTCATCTTGCAATTTTTGCAAGCGGGCTAAATGTTTTGGGCGTGCATTGAGACGCTGTTCTAATGTATTCGGTTTATCTTGCGCAATAATCACGAAATATTCCATTTTTTTCTCCTTAAGATTAGTCGTCTATTGAGGCGAGTGCTTGCTCTAATTCAGGGTTATTTTCTGTGGGTACAGGGCGTGGTTTGCCTGCTTTATCAATGGCGACATAAGTGAATAATGCTTCTGTCACGCAGTGGCGATCAGTCATGCCTTGATAAACTTGTTTGATCCATACTTCCACTTTAACTTGCATCGAGGTTTTGCCGACTTTCACGAGTTTACCGTAGCAACAGACTACATCGCCAACGGAAATGGGACGTAAAAATGTGATTCTATCTACGCACACGGTTACAACGCGGCCTTTGGCAATTTCTTTGGCAAGAATCGCTCCGCCCATATCCATTTGCGACATAATCCAGCCGCCAAAAATATCACCATTGGCATTGGTGTCTGAGGGCATCGCAAGTGTACGTAAAATTAGCGCGCCCTTGGGTTGGCGAGGTTGAGTTTGTTCTGTCATGGTTATTCCTATTCTTTTTCTTTTGGAAGATAGCGGTAAATATAAACCCCAGTAGCTACGGTTGCAACTAAGGTCATAATAATGATGCCGAAGGATTTAAAATCGACCCAGATTTCTTCTGAATAATTTTGGCTGATGTAGATATTTGCTAGCATACAAATAATAAAAAACACAGCCCAGCCTAAATTGAGTTTATTCCAAGCGACATCGGGCAGTTTTAACTCTTTATCTAATAATTTTTGAATTAACGGTGTTTTAAAGCCGAATTGGCTGATGAGCAATGCTAATGCAAAAACGCCGTACACAATGGTGACTTTCCATTGCAAATATTTGACTTCATTAAAATAAGCGGTGAGTGCGCCAAAAAATATTACCGCAATGCCCATAATCATTTGTTGTTTTTCAATGTTGCCATATTTTAGTTTTAAAATGATCAGCTGAAGTGCGGTCGCAATCATGAGTGTAATTGCTGCCGCTTGAATACCAGATATTTTGTAAACCACAAAAAAGAGGATTAACGGAATAAATTCAAGTAATTGTTTCATTATGCTGCCTTTTGTTTAAATACGGTGTAAAAGCGATAGCTGAATACTAATGAGAAAACATTAATAAATGCAATAATTGCTAACACGATGATAAAAAAGACTAAATTGCTTGCAAGGCTAGATATTTGCAAGCTAACCAATGGCAAGAAGAAATAAGTGATTAAGCAATACATAAAAAGTATGCCAGAGCGTTTGATCCCTGATTTGAATGTATCTTGCAGGGCAGTTGTGAGCGGTGAGTCGCCCATCAAATAACTTAAGGGCGCAAGACATAGGCGGACGAAAACAATCACGCCTGTAATCATTAAAAATAGCGATAATATAGATGGAGATTGCTTTAATGATAACTGTGCTACGCCAGTGCTTACACCAACAAATAACGGAAGAATACTAATCACGCTAAGCACGGCAACACCCAGAATACGGCTTATACCTAATTGTGCAGCATTGGTCAAATTAAAGTTTCTCCCTTGGCTAATTTGATGAATAGCAGCGAGCCCCCATGTGGCAATAGATAATGATACTGCCTGTTTCATAAAGCCATTTAATAATGATGCTTCATTCATGGATTGCTCAATGATTGCCTGAGTTAATTCCGTTTGTGATATATCGGCGTCATTTGGCACGTTTATTTGCGTTGGAATCAATAGTGAAAATGCGCCTGTTGCCAACATAAAAATGATGATAAAGGCAATAACAAACTGGCGCTGGTTACGGACAAAATTCCAGCTATCCTGAAAAAGTTGGGTAAAGTTGATTGGCATAAAAATTCCTAACAAAACACCTGAAAAATTCACCGCACATTATACCCACTTTATAAATAAAATCATAAAAAAGACGAAAATTGATGTGTATCAAATTTTAGGAAATGGATATGAATGATAAAAATGAACGTTATCAAGAATGGAAATTTCGTTTGATTTTTAAAAATATGATCTTGATCACAGATCTTTTAACTCGATAAGGGTATAGTTAGCGCCGTGTAAATACACAAAAGTTATAGGGTTATTTAATCCAGTATATGAGACATTAGGGAGCCTATTATGAAAAAAACATTACTTGCATTAGGAATTGCAACAACGTTAATGAGTGGAGCAGCAAGTGCTCACGAAGCGGGGGATTGGATTGTACGTGCAGGTGGCATTTTTGTATCTGCCAATTCGTCATCACATACCAACACGGCAACTGACATTAAATTAAACGTTAGTGATAACCAACAATTAGGTTTAACTGGCACTTATATGTTTACCGATCATATTGGTGTGGAATTATTAGCGGCAACACCATTTAGCCATTCTATTGATGCCAGCGTACCAGCACTGGGCGCATCTTTAGGGGAAACAGTAAAGGTTAAACAATTACCACCAAGCCTATATGTGCAATATTATTTTATGGATAAAGATGCCGGTTCTCGTCCTTACATTGGTGCGGGTGTGAACTATACACGTTTCTTTGATGCTAAAATTAAAAATGACATTATTTCTGATTTACGCGTGAAAAAACATTCAGTTGGACCTGTGATTAATGCGGGTATTGATATCAAGCTCACTGATAATTTATATTTCAATACGGCATTGTGGTACACCCATATCCGCACTAAAGCAAATTTCAAAGCATTAGGTGCAGAACATGAAGTCGCCATTAAATTGGATCCATTAGTTGCGTTTGCGGGTTTAGCATACCGTTTCTAATTGGGTAAGCGATAATGCAATAATATAGAGCAATAAGACCTTAGTTTATTATCGTTAAATAGCTAAGGCCTTTTTATTTATTGTTTATTGATACAAAAGTAACGTTCTAATTGATTTCGGTATTTATTCTTAGCTATCAGTTAAAAGCTCTATTTGTTTTTACCTATTTCTTTGTTCTTTCTTATTGCTTTCTTTCGCCAAGGCAATTTCATCATTTATGACGCTAAATCTAACATTTCTTGTGCATTGGCTAGCGCACTATCTGTAATTTGGGCGCCACCTAATAATTTTGCTAAGGCTTTCACGCGCTCTTGTGCCGAAAGTGCGGTCATATTTGTTTCAGTTTTACCATCGACAGTCAATTTTTCCACGGTAAAGTGATGATGCCCTTGGCAGGCGACTTGTGGTAAATGGGTAACACAAAGCACTTGGCATTGATTGCCTAAACGGCGCAACAATTTACCAACAACACTGGCTGTTGCGCCACTAATTCCCACATCAATTTCATCAAAAATAAGCGCTGGAATTGCGGTTTTATCTGAGGTTAGCACTTGAATTGCTAAGGCAATACGCGAAAGCTCACCGCCGGATGCTGTTTTTGCCAATGGCTGTGGTGATTGTCCTAGATTGCTTTGTAAATTAAATACGACAGAATCAGCACCATTGCTTGTTATTTTGTTGTAATCAGTATGTAAATCAATAAAAAACTCAGCGTTTTCCATAGCTAACTGTTTTATTGATTTCGTGACTTCAGTGGCTAATTTTTTTGCCCCTTTTTGGCGACTTTCATTGAGAGCAGAAGCGGTTTGCTGCATTTTTTCAAAAGCCTGTTTTTCTTGCGCTAACAAGCTTTCTTCACTTTCAGAAAAATCGACTAGCTGTGCCAGTTCGGCTTTAATTGAACGATGAAAATTCACTAAATCAACAGGTTGAACATGATGTTTGCGCGCTAAGTGAATAGCTTGACTCATACGCTCTTCAATTTCTTGCAACAAATAGGGATCTTGTTCAATGCTTGATGACAAACTCTGCATTGAACTTGTCGCTTCTTGCACTTGAATGAGAGCATCATTGAGCATAGTGAGCACATCATTATAATTGGAATCAAGTTCCACTAATTGCTCTAAATGCTGAGTAGCGCGATAGAGCAAACCATCTACATTCACCGTGTCATTTTCACTTAATACTTGCAAAACAGATTGCGACAATGAAGTGAGTTCTTCACTATTTGAAAGACGTTTATGATCTTCTTCTAATTCTAAAAATTCGTTGGGTTGTAAATTAAATTCGTCCAGTTCATTAACTTGATACTGTAAGAGTTGTTTTTTGGCTTCATTTTCAAGACATTTTTGCTTAAAGCTATTTACTTGCTGCTGAAGATTTTTCCATTGCTGATAGTCTTCTTGCATTTGTGCAAGCAAAGTGTGGTGCGCGCAATAATTGTCTAAAGTTTCCATTTGGAAATCATTTTTGAGCAATAATTGAGAAGCGTGCTGACCATTAATATGAATAAGGCATTGCCCCAATTCTTTGAGTTGGCTTGCGGCAACCGGCGTGCTATTAATAAAGGCTTTTGAGCGACCTTCGCTATTGACTATACGGCGTAAAATACAGTATTCAGGGTTATCAATATCTTGCAGATCATGGGTTGCAAGCCAGTTGGCGGCAGCACTATTAGGGCTAATATAAAATGTGGCGCAAACATCCGCTCGCTCTTGCCCTGCACGCAACATAGAAGCTTCTGTCCGCTGCCCCAAACACAATCCTAATGCATCAATGGCGATAGATTTTCCCGCACCAGTTTCGCCTGTGATGACAGACATACCTTTACTGAATTCAATATCTAAATGGCGAACAATAGCAAAGTTATTAATAGTGAGTTGAGTAAGCATGACAAAAATCTCCTTTACTGTATGTAAATAAGTATAAATACAAATATTTATACAGTAAAGTGATTTTTTACAGTGGTATTAAAATAATTTCTTTAGCCAACCTAGTTTTGAACTTAATACATTGTAATAATTGTAATTTTTCAAGTGGAGTAGGCGTAGTTTTTGTTGGGCTTTTTTTACTGTAATAATATCATCACTGGAAAAATCTAAGGGGAGTTGGCTATCACAATTCACTTCTAATTGCGGAATATTATATTCAGCAAATCGCATAGAAATTTGGCTATTGCCGTCAATCACTAAAGGGCGTGATGATAAGGTGTGCGGAAACATTGGAACCAGTGCAATGGCGTTCAGTTGTGGCGTTAAGATTGGACCTCCCGCCGAGAGTGAATAGGCGGTTGAACCCGTTGGCGTTGCGATGATCAAGCCGTCAGAACGTTGAGAAAAGGCAAATTTATCATCAATATACACATGGAAATCAATCATATGGGCAATTTTAGCGGGGTGAATTACTGCTTCATTAATGGCGTTTCCTGTATGGATAATTTCCCCATTACGCACCACATTCACTTCCAGCATAAAACGTTCTTCAACAAAGAATTCGCCGTCTAGACAGGCTTGTAATTGGGCATAGGCATTTTTCGGATCAATATCGGTGAGAAAACCTAAATTACCGCGATTAATACCAAGCAACGCAATATCATATTTTGATAACACACGCGCACGCCCGAGCATATTGCCGTCGCCGCCAATCACGATTGCCAATTGCGCACGCAGCCCAATGTCATCTAAAGCGGCTAAATGCGATTCGGGTAAGTTTAATGCGCGCCCAACATCTTCTTCCACTAAAACATCATAACCTCGTTCTAGCAACCATTGATAAATATTTTTGTGCATTTGCAAGGTGACATCATGGCGCGGACGCCCAACTAAACCAATAGTTTTGAACGAGGCTTGCAGCCGAGTGGTGAGTTCTTGTTGTGTTTCCATAGATTTTGCTTGAATAATCGTGATTTGCCCCTATATTACAACGAAACGAGAGTACCGCAAAGGTTAACATTCATTAAATCCTTTGCTAGAATGATCGCCTTTTATCGAATTATCGAATTTTTTATGGAGAATCAAATGTCTGAACAAGATTTAAAACAAGAACAACCTGTTGAAAATACAGAAGAATTAGAACAGCCTGAAGTTCAGGCAGAAAGCGCAGAAGAAAATGCGGTAGATCCATTAGAAGATGCAATCGCCCGTGTGCAAGAATTAGAAGAACAGCTTGCGGAAGCAGCGAAAAAAGAGCAAGACGCGTTATTAAGAGCGCGTGCAGAAGTGGATAACATTCGCCGCCGTGCAGAACAAGATGTGGAAAAAGCGCACAAATTTGCGTTAGAGAAATTTTCAAAAGACATTTTGAACACCATTGACAATCTTGAGCGCGCCTTAGCAACACCTGCCAATAAAGAAGATGAAGCGGTAAAAAGTTTATTTGATGGTGTAGAACTCACTTTGAAAGAATTATTGGCAACGGTGTCGCGTTTCGGTATTGAGCCTGTTGGCGTGGTTGGCGAAGCCTTTAATCCTGATTTGCACCAAGCAATTTCAATGCAGCCAACAGAAGGCTTTGAAACGAATCAAATTACTACCGTGTTACAAAAAGGCTATTTGTTGAATAGCCGTGTGATTCGCCCTGCAATGGTGATGGTTGCAGCGTAACCGAGAGAAAAAGTACCAAAACAGAAAATGGCTGGAATATTAATTAGGGCTAGTTAGCCCATTGATATTCCAGCCATTTATTTTTCATATTTTGACCGCACTTTTGCTTTAGCTCACTGGCGTGCCTTTCAGCAATTTTCTTATCCAACTCCGATTTGGGCTTAATGCGTGGAGAATATCTTCGCTTAACGGCAAGGGTTCACCGTAGATCATCGATGCCAAAGTTTCCCCTAAAATAGGCGCGCTGGTTAAACCTCGAGAGCCGAGCGCCGCGACTAAATAGAGATTTTCATAGTTTGTCGCTGCTGGAATCGCCTGTTTACGGCGGCGTAAATTGAACAGATTTCGATATTGCTCCGCTTGCGCAGAAAAATTCGGCACATTGCCTAGCATTGGAATACGATCACGCACCGCACAGCGCACGCCCATTCGCGCAAGGTTTCCCGATGTATCCACCTCTTTTGTCCAATCTAAGCCAATATTTTTCTGAATTTTCAGCTGATTTTCTTGCTGTTCGCTATGGCTAAAATGGCGATCTTCACAATCTCGCACATGACTAGCACCGATACAATGGCTGGTTTGGGCTAAGTCAACGGGAGTGATATAACCGTCATAACACAGCACGGTTTTTAATTTTAATAGGTTATCGCTGGTCGGAATTTGGCTGACTTGCCCACGCACCGCATACAATGGCAAATGAGCGGTTTGTTCAAATTGATGAAGTTTATGACCATTGGCTAGCACAATGATATCGTGTTGATATTTCTCACCTTTTTCATTAGTGAGCAGCCAGCCTTGTTCCTGTTGCGAAAGTGCGGTGATTTTTTGTGATGTTTTTATGGTTAGCCCTAATTTTTCCAATAATGCAAAGGCATTTTGCACAAATTGACGCGGCGCAAGCCACGCGCCGTTGGCGATAAAACCACCACCACAAGGCAATGGTAACCCCACCGTTTCGCTCAATTCCGTTTGGTTCATGGCTTGATAGAGTTTGCTATGCCAGTTGAAAGCCGAAATTTTCGCTAATTTGACCGCACTTTTTTCATTATAACCACACAACGCTACACCACAGAATTGATGTTCAAATTCGATGCCTTGCTGAATCGCCCATTGCAAACGCTGCAAACCATAAGCAAAGGCATGAATATAAAATCGAATATTGCGTTCGTCATCGTCACTTAGCTGCGGATAAAAAGCGCCCTGTTTATTGCCAGAAGCATTGAGCGCAGGGCTTTCATCTTCACAATAAAGTGTTACCTTCGCGCCACGTTCAAGTAAAGACAGCGCGCTGAAAAGTGAGGCAATACCGCCGCCAACAATGCCTACATTAGCTTGCCCAGAAAATTTAGCGGATTGCGCGAAATACCAAGGAGTCGCGATATTGAGGGGTTGGTCTGCCCTTTTATCGCCGTGCAAACATTCTCGTTTTTTGCCAAAACCTTGGCGTTTTTCCACATGAAAACCCACGGATTCTAAGCCTTTTCTCACCGCACTTGCCGCAGTAAAAGTGGCAAATGAGCCGCCTGTTTTTGTGTAATTAAACATATGCGTGAACACATCTGTATTCCACATATCGGGATTTTTACTTGGCGCAAAACCATCTAAAAACCAAGCGTCCACTCGATTTTGCATATAATCCCCTAGCTGCGGGAGTTGCTGATTAATATCCCCAAACCAAAGATCCAGCGTAGTTTCGTTGAAATGATAGCGATAGCAGTCTTCAATTGGCGTGCCGTTAATCTCCCAAAGTGCGGTCAAATTTTGAGAAATTTCGTAAAATTCGGGATAGGCTTGGTGCGCCAATTGCAATTGTTCTAGCGGAATAGGGTATTTTTCAAAAGAAATAAAGAATAGCCGTTTAAGCGGCGCATCAGGAAATTGCGCGCGAAATTTACGAAAAAGTTCTGTTGCCGCAAAAAAGTTTAACCCCGTGCCAAAGCCTGTTTCGGCAATGACAAAATGCGCGGCAGAAAATTGTAGCCAACGTTGCCAAAGTTGATTTCCTTCCAAGAAAACATAACGCGTTTCCGCCAGTCCATCTTGGTTTGAGAAATAAACATCATCGAATTGGTCGGAAATCGGCGTTTGTGTACTGTCAAAATGAATGTGAGCGGGTTGAACCTGAGGCATAGTTATTCCTTTCTTGTATTTTTGCGTTCATTATAAGTGCAAAAAGGCATAAAGTGGTCTAAGGATAAAATAAAAACTTGCATTATTTTGATTTCATAGTAAATTAACGTTCAGCTTACAGTTGTAAGGCGAGTGTTAAACGCAACAATTTCAAAAATAGGAATGTGAATATGAAAAGAGCCGTGATCACAGGTTTCGGGGTTATCTCAAGCATTGGTAACAATAAAGAAGAAGTTTTAGCATCATTAAAAGCAGGTAAATCAGGTATTGAAACTGTGCCTAGCTTTATTGAAATTGGTATGCGCAGCCATATCGCAGGAACAATTAAATTAAATCCAGCCGAGCATATTGATCGTAAAGTTTATCGTTTTATGGGCGATGCCGCGGCTTATGCTTATCTTTCAATGAAAGAAGCGATTGAAGATTCAGGCTTGACAGAAGAACAAGTATCTAACGATCGCACAGGTTTAGTGATCGGCGCAGGAACAGGTTCAGCTCACAGCCAATTGGTTGCTTGTGATGCGGTGCGTGGCCCGCGTGGTGTGAAAGCGATTGGTCCTTATGCCGTAACCAAAACAATGGCATCTAGCGCATCAGCTTGTTTAGCAACACCATTTAAAATTCGTGGCGTAAACTATTCAATGAGTTCGGCTTGCGCAACTTCCGCACACTGTATTGGTCACGCTTGGGAATTAATTCAATTAGGCAAACAAGATGTCGTATTCGCAGGGGGTGCAGAAGAGCTTTCTTGGGAATGTGCAACCGAATTTGATGCAATGGGTGCCTTATCAACGAAATACAACGATACACCAGAAAAAGCGTCTCGTGCTTATGATGCAAACCGTGATGGCTTTGTGATCGCAGGCGGCGGTGCCGTTGTGGTAGTAGAAGAATTAGAACACGCTTTAGCACGTGGCGCAAAAATTTATGCTGAAATCATTGGTTATGGCGCAACATCAGACGGCTATGATATGGTTGCCCCAAGTGGTGAAGGTGCAGAACGTTGTATGAAACAAGCAATGGCGAATGTAGATTCACCAATCGACTACATCAATGTTCACGGCACATCAACCCCAGTGGGCGATGTGAAAGAATTAGGCGCGATCAAAGCGGTATTTGGTGAAAAAACACCCGCGATTTCTTCAACAAAATCAATGACAGGTCACTCATTAGGTGCAGCGGGCGCGCACGAAGCAATTTACACATTATTAATGCTTCATAACGATTTCATTGC
Organism: Alitibacter langaaensis DSM 22999; assembly: GCF_003096995.1. Lineage (GTDB taxonomy): Bacteria > Pseudomonadota > Gammaproteobacteria > Enterobacterales > Pasteurellaceae > Exercitatus > Exercitatus langaaensis. Next base: position 257,616 of record NZ_QENU01000001.1, read on the forward strand.
ACCAAGTATCAACATTGAAACCTTAGATGAACAAGCGCAAGGCTTAAATATCGTGACTGAATACAAAGAAAACGCAGGCCTACAAACCGTGATGTCAAACAGCTTCGGTTTTGGTGGCACTAACGCAACTTTAGTGTTCCGCCGTTATAGCAAATAATTTATTTTTCTTGTTAAAAGATATTTAAAGTGCGGTCAATTTCCGCACTTTTTTTATATGTGTAAATCGGGTATGCTGTAAAAAATTACGGATTAAGGACAGATTATGACGAATTTAACTGAAATGGGGAAAGCCGCACGTTTAGCTGCATTTGAGCTCAGTCAGCTTTCTACGGCAGAAAAAAATCAAGCATTACAAATTATTGCGGAGCAGCTCGAAGAGCAGCAACAGCGCATACTGGCAGAAAATCAAAAAGATATTGAACAGGCGAAATTAAACGGCATTAACGAAGCCATTATTGATCGCCTATTGCTGACGCCTGAACGTTTAAAAGGCATTGCCAATGATGTGCGCCATGTGATTTCGCTAGCAGATCCTGTGAGCGAAATTATTGATGGCAGAACCTTAGACAGCGGATTAAAACTCGAGCGTTTGCGTGTGCCAGTTGGCGTGATCGGCACAATTTATGAAGCTCGTCCCAATGTGACCATTGATGTGGCAAGCCTTTGCTTGAAAACAGGCAATGCAGTGATTTTACGCGGAGGCAAAGAAACCCAACATTCCAATAAAATCTTAGTGGACGTGGTGCAAACTGCACTGGCAAAAGCGGGCTTACCGAAAGCTGCCGTGCAAGCGATCACCGATCCTGACCGCAATTTAGTGATGGAATTTTTAAAGCTCGATCGTTATATCGATATGATTATTCCACGAGGCGGGGCAGGGCTACACGAACTTTGCAAACAGCATTCCACAATTCCAGTGATAGTGGGCGGAATTGGCGTGTGCCATACCTTTGTGGAGCAAAGTGCGGATCAAAATCGTGCCATTTCGGTGATTGTCAATGCGAAAACACAACGCCCAAGCACTTGCAATACATTAGAAACCCTATTGGTTCAAGAAAGCATTGCGGACAGCTTTTTGCCGAAGCTTGCCGCTCAACTTCCTGTGAAATATTTTGCTGATTCCACCGCACTTGCGATTTTGCAGCGCGCCAATGCCTGCGTGGAGCCTGTCACGGAAGATGCCTTGCGTAAAGAATGGTTATGCACGAATTTGAATGTCTTGGTGGTGAAAGATATTCAAGCCGCGGTTGAACACATTCGTGAATACGGCACACAACATTCCGAAGCCATTTTAACGGAAAACCAAGGGTTGGCTCGACAATTTGTGGCACAAGTCGATGCGGCGTCGGTTTATGTGAATGCCAGCACCCGTTTCACCGATGGCGGACAATTTGGTTTAGGCGCTGAAGTGGCGGTTAGCACCCAAAAACTTCACGCACGCGGTCCAATGGGATTAGAGGCGTTAACCACGTATAAATGGGTGGGAACAGGGGATTATACTGTACGTGCCTAAGATCGAGGGGGATCGGGCTGACTTTGAGATAAGGTTGTTTGCGTCTAAAATGTTAAGCTGGCAAACAACCTTATTTTAATGGGAAGTTAGGCAAAATTATCCTTTAAATCGTTAATGTTTAACGAATAAAATACGAAACGAAAATAGCAAAAAGGCATCCAATTGGATGCCTTTTCTGAATCTGGTTGCGGGGGCCGGATTTGAACCGACGGCCTTCGGGTTATGAGCCCGACGAGCTACCAAGCTGCTCCACCCCGCGTCTGATGTGCGTGAATATACGCTTTTATGTGAAAATTGCAAGCTGAAATGGCTTGTTTGCTGACAAATTAAACGGATTGGCTGAATGACTGCTGAATTTGTCGCCAAAGTGCACGTTTCAGCGGCGCTTGGTTGGCGAGAGATGCATAACTTTCTGCGCGCCATAATTGGCTTGGATCAATCTGCAACTGCGCCAAAGTGCGGTCAATTTTTTCATTATTTTCTGAAAGCAGCCAATAATAAACCGAATGTTGAATGTTCAGATGTTGGGCTTGCTCAAAATTAATGGCTAAACAGTCTGATGACGACACTTCAACGCTACGCAACACATCAGCAAAGAACGGCTCGGCAAGCGCAACACATTGCTCGGCAATAATAATTAGGCGAATATGGTTTGCCACAGGCACCGTCACTGCGCCCTTTAACACTTCATGACGGCGCAATTGCCACTGGCTAATTCCCATTTGTTGCAAGAGTAAATCTCGTCTGTTCATTCGTTTTCCGTTTTCCGCTATAATGCCGACAATTTTAGCCTACCTTATAGGATTTTCCCAAATGATTTCTGTTGAAAGCCAAGTGTTAGAACGCCATTTGCCACGTTTTGCCAATAAAAGCGTGCTGTTTGCTGGTGGAGTGAATGATGATTTTCCCGAGCAAGTTAGCCAAACCGCCAGCCGTGTGGAGATATGGTCGTGCTATTTTGATTATGCCAAAGGCAAAAGTGCGGTCAATTTTTCAATAATTTGTGAAACGCAAGCGGATCTCATCGTTTATTACTGGACGAAAAACAAAGCAGAAGTTCAATTTCAATTAATGCAACTTTTGGCGAATGCGCAGGAAAATCAGGAAATCTTGATTATTGGTGAAAACCGTTGTGGCGTGCGTTCAGCGGAAAAATTATTAGTGCCATTTGGCGAAATCGGCAAGATTGACTCTGCACGCCGTTGTGGTTTATACCATTTTTCTTTGCAAAATCGACCGCACTTTAACGCAGAAGAATATTGGAAAACCTACGAAAATCCAAACTTAGGCGCGCTAAAAATTTATAGTTTACCCGGGGTGTTCAGTGCCAATGAATTGGATACTGGTACCGCATTGTTGCTGTCCACCATTCATAGCCATATTCGTGGCGATGTGTTGGATCTAGGCTGCGGTGCGGGCGTGGTTGGCGCTTATCTCAAACAGCAAAATCCCAAAACCACGGTGCTGATGAGCGATATTCACGCCATGGCGGTTGCTTCTGCGCAAAAAACGCTCACCGAAAACCAATTACAGGGTAGCGTGATTGCCAGTGATGTGTTTTCCCATATTCAGGGAAAATTTGATTTAATCATTTCTAATCCGCCATTTCATGACGGAATCGACACCGCCTATCGTGCCGTGAGCGAGCTGATTAAACAAGCAAAATGGCATTTAAAAGACGGTGGCGAATTGCGCATTGTGGCAAATGCGTTTTTGCCTTATCCCGATTTGTTGGAACAGCATTTTGGCGAATATGAAGTGCTGGCAAAAACGGGAAAATTTAAGGTTTATTCAGTGAGATCGTAAAACAAAAGGGCGTATGTTACGCCCTGTTTTTTTTTGTTTATACGTAGTTTAAGACGCTGTTTAAGGTTAAGGCAATGTAGCGAGCACGCAATAACCTTTTTCTATGCCGATGATTTCATAGTCTGTATTAGCACAAATAAAGGCGGATTGCCCTTGAGTCAGCTCAAGTGCGGTCGAATTTGCGCAAATTTTCAACGCGCCTTCCATCGCAAACAAAATCGTGGCATTTTTCGCAGAACCTTTCACGCTAAATTGCGCATCGTAACCAATATTTTCTAAGGCGAAATCTTTGGCGGGCGTCCAATAATGATGAGAACCATTGCCTTGTGGCGCAGCTGGAATGAGTTCGGGTATCACTTCACGACAATCTACCACTTTCAACAATTCAGGAATGTCAACGTGTTTTGGCGTGAGGCCACCACGAATCACATTATCTGAACACGCCATTAATTCAATATTTTGCCCGCGCAAATAAGCGTGCGGAATGCCTGCATCTTGATAAATGCCTTGCCCTTTTGGCACATTCACAATATTGAATAAATAAAAACACATCAATCCTGCATCCAGTTTATCAGCAGGAATTTGCATCGCATCACGGCAATAAAGCACCCAATAATCAGGGTTTTCTGGCGTCAGATTTTCCAACTGGTTTTGCGCGAAAATCGGGTTTAACCAACTTTCCAATTGTCCTTGGCTGGCTTGCATAATATCGGCATAAAATGAGTGCAAATCTTGTTGTTCAAGTTTGTCCGCTAAGGGCGCAAAGTGCGGTCGATTTCGCAAGTTTTTTAGAATTTCCGCTTTAGGCTTGAAACCGTGCAATAGCCAAAAATCAGACAGTGCAATCATCATTTCAGGTTTGTGATTATTATCTTTATAAGTGCGTTTCGGATCCTTCAACTCAACGCCTCGGGCATTTTCTGCGGCAAACCCGATTTCCGCCTGCGCTTTAGTTGGATGCAGCTGAATAGAAAGCGGGGCTTTCACATCCAAAATTTTGAGCAAATAGGGCAATTCATCACCAAAAACAGTGCGACTTTGTTCACCAAGTGCGGTCGGATTTTGCGCTAAAAATTCAAGCAATGAGTGCGATTTTCCCGCAACTTCAATGGCGGACGGCGATGAAATATGCGCCCCCAACCACCATTCTGCATAAGTCGTATTGGGCTGTTTGTCAAAATGAATGAGATCAGCAAGATAATCTTCCCCGCCCCAAATATAGTTTTGTAATGTTCCTGTTAATTGATAAATTCCGCTCATTTTTTGTCCTTTAGTTCGTTATTTTTGTGAAACAAATTGTAACAGAGTTATGAATATTGGGCTAAGAATAATGTATGTAAACTCACAATCTTTACAAATACTTACACTTTTTATGTATATTAATTTTATTGCTTCAGTATAATACATCTGTTCTTAGTGTATGAGCACTAGATTAGAATTCCGTAGGTTTAGTCGAAAATGCGATATTCGCTGTTATTTACTAGGCCTACACGCTTTTATTTAATTTCATATTCAATATAGGGTTATTATGAATAAAATCTTTAAAATCAAATTTAACGCATCAACTAATTCTTGGGTTGCGGTATCAGAACTTGCTTCTAATAAAGGAAAAACAGACTCCGTGGTGGATCAATCCGTTTCACCTAAATCAGGTTTAAGAAAACTTTTCTCATTCCCTATAGCGTTGCTTTATGCCGCTATACTAAGCAGCTTAGCAGCACCACAAGCGATGGCACTTATTGCGATCAATGCTATGGATGCTGATAATCATGCCTACAATAACCCCGACTTACTTCCTGCAAAAGCTTCAACCGCAATAGAAAATGGTTATGTACAATATATGCCTATTGACTATGGTACACCTAATAATGTTGCAACAAACCCAACTATTGGTAGTGATGGTGTTCCATTGTATGACACTCGAGAAGCTAACGGGATTGCGATTGGTCGAGAAGCCAACACAATTAGTGGTGACCGTTTTTCAACAGGCATCGCAATTGGTGATTATTCAAAAGCAGCAGCTGGTAATGGTGGTTTAGGGATTGCACTGGGGCATTTTAGCCAATCTACCGGGGTATCTTCTATTGCTTTAGGTACTGCAGCTAAAGCTTCTGCATTTAATGCTTTATCAATTGCACGCCAATCAGCAGCAACCGCTGAATACGCAATGGCAATTGGTGTTGCTTCATCAGCACAAGCTAAATCAAGTACTGCTATTGGTACCTCAGCGACTGCTACTGGAGAACGTTCAGTTGCTATTGGTAGTGCAGATATGTCAACAATTCCTGTTCGAACTGGTGTGGATAGAACAACGTATAATAGTACTACTAATACTCGAGCAACAGGTGTAGACGCTACTGCAATTGGTACTAGTGCACAGGCTGATTCGGATAATACTGTGGCTCTTGGGGCGCGTACTCATGCAAAAACTGGTGGCTCTGTAGCAATTGGTGAAAATTCTGTATCAGGTCAAGACTCTCTTTATGGTAATTGGGCTAATATCATTAACCCTACGACAGGGACTTATTTTACCAGTCAACGAGAATTAGAATTTTATGTTACTGCACATCAAAATCCAGCTGATAATGTCTATCGTTCCGTGATTGGTAAACGAAATAATATTGCTATCGGCAGCGGCGCACAAGCATTTGGTGGGCGTAATATTGCTATTGGTGAAAATGCGGGAACAGGTCTTGATGATAACTGGAATATTCATAATGTAAATATCGGTACAGAATCAGGTCAAAATTCTAAAAAAGACTATTCTGTAGCTATCGGTTATCGTGCTGGAGCATTAACAGATGCTCAACAGCAAGTTCAAGCAAAATATGTTAAACAAGATGGTGATCGCGCACCTAGTGTTATTCTTGGTAAACAAGCTGGTGAAGGTAATGTTAGTTATGGAAATATTTTATTAGGGCTTCAGGCCGGGCAAAATAGTCAGACTGACATAATCACTAGAGAAAATATTGTTATTGGTAACTTATCAGGTCGAAATATCAATGGTGATGGTAAGAATGCTCAATTTTCAGCGCATACTGGTCAAAATACTATTATCGGCTCTGGTAGCGCAAACGAATTGAATGGCGATGCAAACTTAATTTTAGGCACTAAAGCAGGTAATGGCGTACAGGGTGATAATAATATCATTTTAGGTAGTGTTGCTGCTGATCAAGCAATTAGTGATCGCTCTATCATTATGGGACCTCAAACTGCTAACAATACTAATAATGATCGTAACGTATTAATTGGTAATTTTGTAAATGGCAGTGTTGGAAACCAAAAAGTCAGTAATGCTGTAGGTATTGGTAGCAGTGCAGTTGCAAGTGGTAATGCTTCAGTTGGTATCGGTCGTTTAGCAAGTGCATCTAAAGAGAATGCGATCGCAATTGGTACAGGTGCTCAAGCAACCGCGGCACAGGCTATTTCTATTGGTACAGGTAATATTGTAAGCGGTGAAAATTCTGGGGCATTAGGGGATCCATCTTATATTTCTGGAACGGGTACTTATACTGTTGGTAATAATAATGGTACTGCTGGAGCCCCTGTCTCAGCTAATAATGCGGGCGTATTCGGTAATAGTAATGCACTAACTGGTGATAATAGCCGTATCGTAGGTAATAACAATTCAGTAACAACAACGGATACTTTTGTATTGGGTAATGATGTTACAACCACTGCTGACAACTCTGTTTTCCTTGGTTCTGGTTCGGCTTATACTGACAAAACTGCAGCTACCACAGATGGTATTGGAAAAGTATCTGCTGCAACTATTGGTGATGTAACTTATTCTGGCTTTGCAGGTGAGAATGCAGTTGGTGTCGTTTCTGTCGGTTCTCCTACTAGTGGCAATACTTCTACTGGCGCAGCTGGTGGTGTACGCCGTATCCAAAACGTGGCAGCAGGTTTAATTAGTAAAGATTCTACTGATGCGATTAATGGTTCTCAGTTATATGCGGTTGCTAACAAGATTCCTACAATTAAATCAGGCACAAATGTTAATGTTGATAAAACAACTGATGAGTCAACAGGTCAAGTCACTTATACAGTAAATGTGGCGGATGTGGAAGATAAACTAAATCATTTCCACGTTAATAAAGGTGATAACTCTCAACCTGCTGGTAATTCAGACACAAATGAAGGTTCAGTAAATGCTATTGGTGGTGCAACTGGTTATTATGCAACAGCTGGTGGTATTAATGCGAAAGCAACTGGCGAATCTGCTGTTGCGTTGGGTACAGATGCAAGTGCGAAAAGTGTATCTTCAGTTGCAATTGGTCAGGGAGCAAGTGCAGATGGCTCTAGTGCTGATTATCCAGATGGTAAACCGAAAGATGGTGCAGCAACGGCAGTTGGTCGTTTAGCTAATGCCTCTGGTGGTAGCAGTACAGCATTAGGTTCAGGAGCAACAGCTTCTGGAACAAACAGTGTTGCTTTAGGTGCATCTTCTGTATCAAGCGGCCTTGGTTCAACAGCTTTAGGTTTACAAGCAACCGCTGCTGGTGATCAATCTATTGCTTTAGGTCGTCAGAATAACGTAACTGGAAATCTTTCTGGTGCTGTGGGTAGTAGCAATACCGTTGCTAATGCCAACACTTATGTTGTCGGTAATAGTGTAAAAACAACACAAGATAATAGTGTGGTATTAGGTCATGAATCAACTGATCGTGCAGCAACGACAGAAACTACAGCGAAAGTAGGCAATATTACTTATTCAGGTTTCGCAGGAGCAGGTTCTGTTGCTAATGGTGTTGTGTCTGTTGGTAATAAAGATCATGAACGCCAAATTATCAATGTGGCGGCAGGTAATGTATCTGCGACATCTACTGATGCGATCAATGGTTCACAATTATATGCTACTCAAAATGTTATTAATAATGTAGCTAACTCTGTTGCTACTGCTCTTAGCCCAAGTTCGACTGTAAATCAAGATGGTTCAATATCAACCCAATTAACCGTTAATGGTAATACCTATAATAATGTTCAACAGGCATTAAATAACGTTGATACCAATACCCAAGCAACTGTAAAAGCCGTTGATGGTTCTGCAATTACTGTAACGGAAGATGCTACAGCTAATGGCAAGGGAACAATCCAGTATAACGTAGGTTTAAATACAGACGGTACAACGATTACAACGAAAGAGATAACTGGTCAGGATGGTAATAAAGTAGTTCAAGTTACAGCGAATACTACAACTATTAATGATGCTAACCAAGACGGTAAAATTGATGCTCCTTCAAATGATGATGCAGGTAAATTAGTTACTGCAACAACAGTCGTTGATGCAATCAACCAATCAGGCTTTACGTTAACAACAAGTGCCTCTGATGAGGGTGAAGTATCTGGAACCACAAAAGAATTAGTGAATCCAGGTAAAACAGTAACTATCGATGCAGGCAAAAATATTAAAGTATCCCAATCTGGTAGCACAATCAGCATCGCAACTAAAGATCAAATGGTGTTTGGTGAAAAAGGTGCAGATGGAAAAGATGGTGTTGATGGCACAATTGGCGTAAACGGTAAAGACGGCTCAGCAGTGGTGTTGAACGGTAAAGATGGTTCAATTGGCTTAAATGGAAAAGATGGAAAAGATGGCTTAAGCTTAAAATCAGCAGATGGAGCACAAGGTGTAAATGGGACAAATGGCGAGAATGGTTTACCAGGTAAAAATGGTACAACTCGTATCGTATATCAACCGACTAACCCAGACGGCACGAATAATGGTGACCCAGAGACAGTAGCCACATTAAATGATGGTTTAATCTTCACAGGTAATAATGAAGAGATGAACCGTCATAAGCTAAACAGTGTGGTAAAAGTTGTTGGTGAAGGTATAAATAAAGCAGCCTCACTTGCTTTCAACTCTGCGGCAGGTAACATCAATGTTAAAGCTGATGGAAGTGACAAACTAGAAATCCAGTTAAACCGTGACTTAAAAGATTTAAGTACAGCGAACTTTGTTAAATATAACGAAGATGGAAGCGTCAATGGAGATGCACCAAAAACAGTTATTAACAATGAAGGCATTACAATCACACCAAAAGATGGTGAAAATGGTAAAGATGGTAATGTGGTATCGTTAACAAAAGACGGTTTAAACAATGGTGGTAATAAAATCACAAACGTAGCTAAAGGTGATGTAAGTGATACAAGTACAGATGCTGTAAATGGTAGCCAGTTAAATGAAGTGAAACAGACTGCAGAGAAAGGCTTTAATATCACAGCAGATAATAAAGCGTTAGGAGAAGGTGAGACTGAAGATAATGTTAAGCCAGGACAAACTATTGAGTTTACAAGTACAGATAAAAATATTGTAACGACTGTTAGTGATAACAAAATTGACTTTGGTTTAGGCGACAACCTTACAGTAGGTAAAGACGGTGCTAATGGCGCAGATGGTAAAGACGGTAGTATTGGCGTAAACGGTGCGAACGGCTCATCCGTAGTGTTGAACGGTAAAGACGGTTCGATTGGTTTAACGGGTCCACGTGGTGAAGGTGGTACTCCAGGTAAATCAGCGAACATCAGTGTGAAAGATGGTCAACCAGGTGTTGACGGTGCTGATGGCGAGACTAAAACACGTATCGTTTATGAGACTAAAGATGCGGATGGCAATCCAGTCACTGAAGAAGTCGCAACCTTAAATGATGGTTTGAACTTTGTAGGTAATGATGGAAAAGTTGTAACACGTAAACTCAACCAAACTTTAAATTTACTTGGCGGTTTAAGTGGTACTACTGTTTTAGATTCTACCTTAGTATCCAGTAATAATCTTGGCGTTCGTTATAAAGACGATGGTAGTTTAGAAATCGTTATGAAAGAACGTCCAGAATTTTCTGGTGTTACAGTGAATGGTAAAGATGGTAAAGACGCAGCCATTACCTTTGCTAAAGATGGTCAAGACGGTATGTCTATCGTCGGTACTCGTGGAGCTGACGGTGAAAATGGTTTAACTATTAGAGGCGCTGACGGCAAAGATGGTGTTACTTTTGCTGATGATGGGCGTATTACTAATGTAACCGCGGGTAAAGATGGCAAAGATGCTGTAAATATGGATCAATTAAAAGAAGTTGATGCTACAGCTAACAAAGGTTGGAATTTAACCACAAATGGCCAAAATAGTTCAAACGTTAAACCAGGTGATACAGTCGATTATTGCTAATAAAGATGGTAATATCAAAATTACTAATGATGGCAACAAAGTGACAGTTGATCTTGCTAAAGATATTAAAGTTGATTCCGTTACTGCGGGAGACACTACAATCAATAATGATGGATTAACTATTAAGGATGGCCCTAGCGTAACAAAAGATGGCATTAATGCTGCTGGCAACAAAATTACTAATGTTGCACCAGGTACTGACGGTACGGATGCTGTTAACGTAGATCAATTAAATACAGCAACTACAGCTGTAAAAGATTCTACAACTTGGAAAGTAAATACCGCAGGACAAGTTGATGAAGGAAAAGCTGCAGAATCAGTATCTAATCAAACTGTAACAGTAAATCATGGTGTTAATACCAAAGTATCTGATGTGAAAAAAGATGCAGATGGTAATTATAGCTATGAAATTGATGTGACAGGTCTTCCAATGGAATATGTGGATGAAAAAGGCAACACATTAGTGAATATTGGCGGTAATTTCTTTAGCCAAACTGATAATGCAGATGGTACTAAAACCTTAACTCCATCAAAACCTGCAAAAGTACGTATTAGTAGCGATAAACCTATGCAGCTAACTAATGTTGCTGACGGTGAAGTTTCTGAAAACAGTACAGATGCAGTAAATGGTAGTCAGTTGTATGAAGTTAAAAACTCTGGTTTAACTTTCGCTGGCGATGAAGGTGAATTTAAATCTCCATTAGGTAGCAAAGTAACTGTCTCAGGTGGTGTTAAAGATTCATCTAAATTAACCAATAACAATATTGGTGTAGTTGCTAAGGATGGTAAGCTTGATGTTAAATTAGCTAAAGCATTAACTGACTTAACCAGTGCTGAATTTAAAGATAGTGATGGTAACGTAACTAATGTAGATGGCAAAGGTATCAGCATTACAGGTAACAATGGTAAAACTACAAGCTTAACTGCTGATGGTTTAAATAACGGTGGTAATCGTATTACTAATGTTGCTCCGGGTATTAAAGATACAGATGCTGTAAACGTAGCACAATTACGTGGTACAGCAAACAACTTAAATAACCGTATCAACAAAGTTGATAGAAATGCGAGAGCAGGTACTGCGAGTGCATTAGCTGCTGCGACATTGCCGCAAGCTTATTTACCAGGTAAATCATTAGTTGCATTAGGTGGAAGTACCTATGGTGGCGAAACTGGTATCGCATTAGGTGCATCAACTATTTCTGATGGTGGTAACTGGATCCTTAAAGGTTCAGCAACCTCTAACTCTCGTGGTAAACTGGGCGCTGGTGTAGCAGTAGGTTATCAGTGGTAATTAAAAATATAGGGGGTATTTCCCCCTATTTTAGCGAAGGAAACAAAATGAAAGTAACAACCTTTTTTAAAACAACTTTGTCAGTATTAGCGCTCTCTACATTAACAGCCTGTGCGACCAAAAGTAATGTAAAATCTGACGGAACAACTGATGAACCTGTTTTTCCAGAGCCATATTCATTAACGTTTAACAATGATCGTGGTACATTCCCGACCACTGATGAATTGTCGCAAGTGAAAGCAGGTTTGACTAAAGATGATCTGTATAAGTTACTTGGGCGCCCACATTATGATGAAGGTTTATTTGGTGTGCGTGAATGGGATTATTTATTCCACTTCCATACTCCAGGTGTGCCAGCCGATCCAGATAATAAAGCAGGCGTAGCGGATGTTACTACTTGTCAATTTAAAGTGATCTTTGATAAAGATAAATTTGCTCGTAGCTTCTTCTGGAAACCGGTATTCCCTAAAGATGCGATCTGCCCAGCAGGCCATAAATCAGGTCCAAATACACAGCGTTACACTATTGATGCTGATGCGTTATTTGCGTTCGATAAAAGTGGAAATTCGGATATAAATCCAGCGGGTAAAGCAAAATTAGATGACTTTGCGGAAAAAGTACGTAAATTTGATAGTTTACACTCAATCCGTATTGAAGGTCATACAGATCGTCTTGGTGGTGCTGCATATAATCAAAAACTCTCTGAAAAACGCGCTGAAACTGTACGTCGTTATTTAATCAGCAAAGGTGTACCAGCTGGCGTAATGAGTGTTGTAGGTTATGGTAAAACTCGTCAAGTTAAAGAATGTGCAAGCAGTTTACCGCGTAATCAATTAATTGAATGCTTACATCCTAACCGTCGTGTAGAAATCGAAGTTGATGGTTCTGGAAAATTAAATTAAGGTACATTCATAAAATTATTGGCAATAACCAAATTTGAGGGTTATTGCCAATTTTTTTATATAAATCTCTCATCACTATCATAAGATGATCTCTTGTGGTGCTAAGTTGCAAAAGACACCAACCAAATTATTATAATATCTTCATATTTCAAGTCCCTTTTCTGAAGATTTAAAGTGACTAATACCTATTATTGAACAGATAAAATAGCCCAAAGTGCGGTCATTTTATGAGAAGTTTCGCTAATGATAGGCTTATTTTCCCATTTAATCATTCAACCTTTGATTAGCAAAAATAGCTTAGAAATAAAGCGAAGATAAAAAAGCATAATGCGGATACTCTTATTTATATCCACCCAATAACGCTATTACTGCATCAATATCAGTTTGTTGATTTAGCCAAGCGACAATGCGTTTGCTATTTTTTAGATCAAACACGAGTTTATGATTTTTGAAGAAAGTCGGGCTATTACACTTATAACATTAATTGTTATAAATTCTGTCTCGATATACGCTTACTAGTTCAAGCGGGTAATTCTGGCTATGAAGTGTTACCATAAAATTCATTGCGGGCATTAAATGTTGGAAAATTTGTTGGTAGCTTTGGCAAAAATAATTATGTTTATCACCTTGTTTATTGGTAATAAAACGGTGTTTAGGGCAACCGCCATGACATAAATCTAGCCATTGGCAGGATTTACATTGCGAATTAAGTTGCTGTTTTTTCGCTGACAGAGTGGTCGTTTTTTGTTGAATTTCACTTTCTGATAAGTGTTTAATATTGCCGATTTTATATTCAGGATATACAAAATGATCACAGCTATATACATCTCCATTGGCTTCTAAGGCAAGATTTTCACCACCACATTTTTCACGATAGATACACATACTTGATTCAAAGCCACAGTAGCGGGCAAAAATTGCGTCAAAAAGTTGCACTGAAATTTTGCCTACATCTTTAATTAACCACTCGTCGAAAATTTGGTTCATAAATTGAGCATATTGCTCTGCGGATACGGAGAAATTCGTGGTGACGGGAATAATGCTACCATTAGCAATCCAGCTTGGTTTAAAGTGCTGATCTACCCCAAGAGTTTCAACGACAGGAATAAATTGCATGAAACGGCTACCTAGCTCTTTTAGAAATTGGTAAACTCGTTTTGGATATTGCGCATTGATGTTATTAATTACTGTTAATGTATTAAATTCTACATTAGCGTTTTTGAGCAAAGTAATGGCTTGTTTTACCTGTTGAAATGTGCCCCGACCAGATGTATTTAAGCGGTATTTATTGTGTAATTCTTCATCGCCATCAATAGAGATCCCGACTAAAATATTGTGCTTTTTAAAAAAATCAGCCCATTTTTCGTTAATCAATATACCGTTGGTTTGAATGGCATTATGTACTTTTTTTCCCAATGGTTTAGCGATTTCTTGCTGAATTTCGATTGCTGATTGGTAAAAATCTAGCCCAGCCATTAAAGGTTCACCGCCTTGCCAAGTGAAAAAAACATCATTACTTGGTGTTTGCTGAATATGCTGCGTGATAAAGTGACGAGCAATATCTAAGGACATTCTTATTGAGTGCGGATTTTTTTCCATAAAAGCTTCTTTTTCAAGATAGAAACAGTAGTCACATTTGATATTGCACTGAAAACTTGTGGGTTTAAGCATAAAACTGAGCATAATGACCATCCTTTGGCTTGCATTGAAGTGGGAAAAGTGCGGTGAAATTTTCTGATTTTTCACCGCACTTAAGGGCAACTATTTAGTCGCGTTTAGTAAGTTTTGATATTTTGGTACATTATTTTCGGTGTTTGGTAATTTTGCAGAAGTCAAATATTCATTCATTTTGGCTTTCAACATTTTTACCACTTTCGGATTTTCTTTAGAGAGTTCTTTTGTCTCCATCAAATCTCCATTTTTGTATAGTGCCACTTTACCTTCCCTTTCAAAAATCGGTAATTCACCATCTTCGGTTAATTTCACTTTACCGTTTTTATCGCGGACTAGGTCAACGTAATAATGCAACGTCCAATCTTTATCACGAACTGTCCATGTAAATTTAGATTTTTTCTCCATATATGGATTTTTTGGGTAATCATCGGATTTACCCGTTACATATTTGTAGTAATTGTGCCAGAACGGAATATTAACGGTGTCCCAGTGAAATGCACGAGGTTGAGCCCAGAATAGATATGGATGTGGTTCACCTTTTTCTTCACCAGTTAAGTATGGCAATAAGTTTTTACCATCTAATTTTTTCGCAAGATCGGCGGGGATTGGAATACCTGCAGCGGCTAATGCCGTTGGCATAAAGTCAGTCGCGGACACCATTTGAGTGTATTCTTGGCTGCCTAATTTTGCTGGCCAACTTACAAACATAGGGGTGTGAACGCCACCATGTTGAGTTTCTCCTTTGAAACCTTTGAATTGACCATTCATTGGCATTGGTGAGTCAATAACGGCGCCATTATCTGAAGTGAAGAAAATTAAGGTATTTTTATCTTTACCTTGTTTTTTCAATTCTTCCATAATGCGTTTCACACCTTGGTCTACGGCATAAACAGAGGCATAATAGTTATCGACTTCGCTATTTCCTGTATTAAAAATTTGATATTCTTTTGGTGCTGGTGCTTCTAATGGAATATGTGGAGCATTATAAGCGAGATAAATAAAGGCTGGGTTATCACCTGCTTTTTTCAATACTTCAATAGCTTCATTGGTAAATTGATCAGTGATGTAACCTTTGGCTTCTGCACGTTCACGATTTTTGAATAAAGAAGGTGAATTGTAGTAAGACGCACCTGATGCATGGAAACCGAAGAAGTATCCAAAACCTCGTTTTTGTGGTTGGAATGGCTCATCGCAGTAAGTGGTGAAATTGTCATGGTAGTCGCGAGTTTGTTTTTCCGCAGGAACAGGTACGTTGGTAATGCGACATAAATGCCATTTACCAATAGCCGCTGTTTCATAGCCATGATCTTGCAATATTTCAGCAAGAAACGTTTCTTCCGTTGAAATGCCATCTTGAGCGTCATCATTACTGTAAATACCGTAACGAGCTGGGAAACGAGATGTCATCATTGCGGCGCGAGATGGACCACTAACACCATGCGCGACAAAACCTTGGCTAAGCTTCACACCATTATCTTGTAAATTACGCAAGGTTGGTGTAGACATTTTGGCAGCTTCAATAGCTTTATCCAATGCAACTTGATAACGTTCTGGTACCTCTTGTTTTTCTAATACTGCCTTATCAAAGGCTTTTTCATCGTAATCTAACTGACCGTAGCCTAAATCGTCCACAGAGATTAAGATAATATTCGGTTTATCTTTTAAACTATATTCTGTGGGTTCAAATTTTTGATTAAAGGCAACGTTGGTCGCGGTACCTTTATCTTTGACATTGTTCGCTTGAGCTACAACTGAAAATCCCATACTTAATGCCGCTACAATAGAAAGAGAAAGTTTAGTTTTCTGATACATAGAGCACTCCTTTGTTAGTTTAATTGTCTAAAATAAAGACAGTTTTCAAGATATAGCATTTATATTTTTTTTGTCTACTAGCAATTTATAATAATGAGATCTTGATCACAAAAATATATTTTTGATATACGTCACAAATTTAGAATAAATTTGTCGTTACAAGTAATACTTAATTATCTTTGGCAATAATAAATATTGTAAACTCTTATAATTAAGTTTTATTCATTTTATTAGTATTCCTTTCTAAAAATTTAAATTCTATTGAAGGCTATTATTTAACAGGAAAAATGGTTAAAGTGCGGTCATTTTATGAGGGATTTTGGCAATATAGTTTACTTCTTTATTGAATTCATAGTTTTGATGCTGGATCTTAGGTAGAGAAGTAGTTGATTAGCATAATAAACTCAATTATTAAATAAATTCGTGTTATATTTCGTTGGGTTTTTCCTTTGAGAAATTAATAATTATTTAATGAATATGATTTCTGACGGAGAGATAAAATAAATAAAATAAGAGATACTTGAAAATTAAAAGAGCTCAGAAACAAGAATAGGAATAAAACAAAACGAACAAGGCGGATACCCTTATTTATATCCACCCAATAACGTCACTACCGCATCAACATCAATTTGTTGATTTAGCCAAGCGACAATGCGTTTGCCATTTTTTAGATCAAATACGAGTTTATGATTATCAGCTAAGTTTACGGCTTGTATTTTGTCAAAATGTACGAAGATATTTTCAAAAAAGAATCCTTCATTTTTAAAAATAAGCATTGGTGTGCGGAAAAATGCCATATATAGGCTGAGCAAGATTAAAAAGGCGAGTAGATAAACAGTGAATGGTGCAATATGCCCTTCGGATTGCCAGATAATCACGCCAATGAGAGCCACAAAGATTAGACTATCTAATTTTGTTCGCTTTTTTAACCGCACTTTTAGGCGTGTTTTGCCTTTGAGTTTATCAATTGCAAATTGTTCAAAGAAAGCATAAGCAAAAAATGCGATGATACTGAGAAAGAGAATGGTGTTAATCATATTTAGCTAGTTTTCTTGGGGGAAATGTTTGATATAAAAAAGGACAGGATCAAGCCCTGTCCTCGTTATTTTACAGGCAGATTATGCCAAAATGCCAGTCCATGCGCCGAAAATACCGATCACAAAGAAACCGATGATGATCCAGAGTGCATTCACACGGTTACGCAATAACCACATACAAGCAAAGGTAAGCAATAATGCAAGTAAACCTGGCATTAAGCTGTCAAGAATGCTTTGTACGGTGGTGATTTCGGTTGTTCCGTCTTGTTTTTGAATGGTGGAAACCACAAGTGGCACATTAATGCTTGTCCATTTCTGCACCAACGCCCCCATAATAAACAAACCGAGAATTGATGCGCCTTCTGTGAGTTTTTGCAATAAGCCGCCACTCATATCTTGCACAACGTCTAAACCTTTTTTATAGCCATAGGTTACGCCATAGTAACGAGTGGCTAAACGCACAAGGTTGAATAAAACGAAGAAGAGTAAAGGGCCCAAAATGCTGCCACTTAAGGCAAGGCCTGCACCAAGTGCGGCGAATACTGGGCGCGCTGTTCCCCAATAAATTGGATCGCCCACACCGGCTAATGGCCCCATCAGACCTACTTTGATACCATTGATTGCCGCATCATCGATAGGTTTGCCATTGGCGCGTTCTTCTTCCATCGCAATGGTCACACCCAAAACAGGCGCTGCAACGAAAGGTTGGGTATTGAAGAACTCTAAATGGCGTTTAATCGCATCTTTGCGTTCTTGTGAATTTGGATCTGGGTATAAGCGTTTAATGACCGGCACCATCGCATAAGCAAAACCAAGGGCCTGCATACGTTCAAAGTTCCATGAACCTTGGAAAAGGTTGGAGCGCATTACAACAGCGTTTAAATCGCTTTGTGTCACTTTTTTGATTTCAGTTGTCATTGTCATATCCCTATTAATCTAATCTGTTATCTAAACCGTTGTTATCTGCTTGAGCGACAACGACTTGTTGGCTTTTGTTATATTTAGGGTGAATTTGAATGTAAATCACCGCCATAATTGTGCCTAATACCCCTAAGGCTACTAAGTTGAAATTGGTGAATGCCGCGATAACAAAACCCGCATAGAAGAATGGCATTAAGTGGCCTGCACGCATCATATTGATAACCATTGCATAACCAACTACCGCGATGAAACCACCCGCAATTTTAAGCCCCATAGTGACCACTTCAGGGATCGCATGTAACATTGTTTGTACCGCATCGGTGCCAGCGGTTAATGCAACAACTAAAGCAGGAATCGCGATACGCATTGCTTGCAGCATTAATGCACCAAAATGTAACCAGTCTAAACGGGCGAGATTACCATCTTGCACTGATCTATCCGCAGCGTGTTGGAAACCAACGGTGATAGCGCGCACCACATAAGTGAGCACTTGCCCTGCGGCAGCCAATGGAATTGCCACGGCGATACCTGTTGAAATATCTTGTTTACCGACGATAACTAAAATGGTCGAAATAACAGAAGCCAGCGCCGCATCAGGTGCTAACGCCGCACCAATGTTCATCCAGCCTAATGCTAATAATTCAAGTGAACCACCTACGATAATCCCTGTTTTCATATCGCCCAACACTAAACCAATTAAGGTACAAGCGATAAGCGGGCGGTGGGTTTGGAATTCGTCAAGAATGGAACCCGCACCGCATACGCAAGAAACGAGAAACACAAGGACAATTTGTAAAGTTGAAATTTCCATAATGTTTTCCTTAGATTAAGTTATTCTTTTTCAATAAATCCATCATATATTGGCGGGCATCGTTAGACACTTTACGCACATCAAGCTCAATGCCGTTAGCATCTAATGTTTTAAATGCCTCGATGTCTTTTTCATCCACGGATACGGCGCTGGTAATCATTTTTTTACCTTCTTTATATGCCATACCGCCGATGTTAATGGAGTTAAATTTCACGCCTGCTTCCATTAAACGCACGACATCTGTTGGATTTGTAAATAACAACATCATACGTTCATCTGCATATTCTGGGTTATTGTAAACGCGGATCATTTTTTCCACATCAACAACGTGCGCAGTAACACCAGGAGGGGCAACGCTTTTCAGCATTGTTGAGCGTACGCTGTCTTTCGCAACATCATCGTTAACAACAACAATGCGTGTAACACGGCTTTCTTTTGTCCAACGTGTGGCAACTTGGCCATGAATCAAGCGGTCATCAATACGCGCAAGTCCAATGACTAAATTGCCTTCTTTATTGCTGACTACGGCAGGTGCAGCTTGCGAAAGTGCGGTCGGTTTTTCAATAGTTTTTTCAGCTGGCTGATTATTCAATGCCTTAACGCCTGTTGAGCCAGACTCTAAAGCAACACTAACAAGCTCGGCTAAATCTTCTACATCATCGCGCGCCATACAAGTGTTAACCAACATTGGAATGTTAACACCTGCAACCACATCCATATTGTCTTTGCCGTCTTGGAAGCGGTTGGCGGCGTTGAATGGGCTGCCGCCCCACATATCCACTAAAAATAGTATTTGATCGCAAGAGGCGAGTGGCCCATCGACTAAACTTTGGTATTTTCCGATGATCGTTTCAACGTTTTCACCAGGTACAAAGTCAATGGTCGCTACATGTTCTTGTTCACCGATCAGCATCTCAGTTGTTGCCAGCAATTCAGGTGCGGCTTTTCCGTGAGTTGCGATGATAATCGCGATAGTCATAGTTGACTCCTTGGGTTAATTAGAAAATAAGCGTTTTTATAAAGATTAATAACGGGGCGCAATTTTAAAGGATATTGTTGTGCTTTGCACGGTTCAGCTGAATGTATTTTCTGAAATTTTGAACTAGATCACAGTTTCAAGCAAAGTGCGGTCAAATTTTGAGAAATTTTAGGCAATAAAAAAGGCGCAACCCAAAGGTTACGCCGTGATATTGATGCGTCATTAAATGGCAGCAACGCCCCAAATAACAACAATGGTGTAAAGTGCCGCTAATCCGTAGAAAATTAAGCCGCTAGCAGGCACATGTACTTTAATATCATGCATACCATGATGTACACGGTGCAAACCTGCCCACATTGGGAAAATGGTGAGCACTAATAGCACCAATTTGCCAAACCATGTGCTTGAGAAGGCGATAATGCCATCTGCATCAATAATGCCGAATGGTAATAGCACGCCAAGGATTAGGATTACAACAGGGAAAGCAAGACCGCTTACCATACCGCCAGCACTAAACATTAACCATACAGGTGGCTCGTTAGAACGTTGTGGATTTTGATTACTCATGTTCTTTGCTCCCTAGATAAAGGCTAAAATTAAGCCGATGATTGAAACCACTACAAATAAGCCTTGAAGGGCTTTTTTGATTACTTCTGCTTTAATTCCAGTTGAACCTGACATTACTTCGCCGGTCATTTGGAATAAGGTGAAAGCGTGCAATAACATGGCGGCAAGTGAGATTAAGTTTAAAATCACCACGATTGGATTTTGTAAAAAAGTTACAAAATCTGTCGCAAAGGTGCCTGCGCCTAATGCAAACACACCTTTAAGCAAAACTAAACAGAACCACACGGTTGGCAGCGCAGTGGCTTCACGCACCATGTAGAATTTGTAGAAATTCCAACTTTTCCACCAAGTCGGGGTCATTTCGCGTACGTATTTATTACGTTTTGTGGTTAATTCGCTCATCATTTCCCCCTATGCTTTTGGTTTTAACATTGAGATTAAATAGTCTTTGGCACTTTCTAATTTGCCTTGGTTAATTGCCGCGGCAGGGTTTACGTGTTTCGGACAAACTTCTGAACAAGCGCCAACGAAAGTACAAGACCATACACCGTTTTCACCGTTAATAATTGGCATACGCTCTGCTTTACCATTATCACGGTTGTCTAAATTATAACGGTGTGCCATGGTTAATGCGGCAGGGCCTACGAATTCAGGGTTTAAACCAAATTGTGGGCAAGCGGCATAACATAAGCCACAGTTAATACACATTGAGAATTGGCGATATTTTTCCAATTGTTTTGGTGTTTGTTTGGTACGGCTTTTCGCAAGTTCAGTATTTGCATGGGGTTGACCATCTAATTCAGGCATTTTGTTGCCAATAATATATGGTTTAATGCTTTCTAAACTTTCGATAAAGTGGCTTAAATCCACCACTAAGTCACGCTCAATAGGGAAGTTTGCCAACGCTTCAATGCGCATATGACCGCTATAGTCACGCAAGAAAGTTTTACATGCTAATTTAGGAATGTTGTTTACCATCATACCGCATGAACCACAGATCGCCATACGGCAAGACCAACGGTAAGAAAGATCTGGCTCTAAGCGGTCTTTGATATAGCCTAAGGCATCCAATAAAGAAGTTTGGTTGTCATAAGGCACTTGGTAAGTGGTTAAATGTGGCTCTTTATCGGTTTCAGGATTGTAACGCAAGATTTCCACGTTCATTATTTGATTCGTCATGTTTGCGTCTCCTTATGCGTTCTGTGCTGCGGCAGCTTCTTTTGCTGCTTTTTCTTGCGCTTCAGCTTCAGCACCGTAAACACGTTTTGCAGGTTGCGATTTCGTGATTTTTACAGGGCTGTAGTCAATACGAGGTGCATCGTCACCGTTGTAGAAGGCTAATGTATGTTTCAAGTAGTTCACATCATCACGTTCTGTATAGTCTAAACGTTGGTGCGCACCACGGGATTCTTTACGGGCAATCGCAGAGTTTGCGATTGATTGGGCAACATCTAAGATGTAGCCTAATTCTACTGTGTAAAGTACGTTCGTGTTGAACACGCTTGAACGGTCTTGAATGCGAATACGTTTGAAACGTTCTTTTAATTCCGCAATTTTGTTCACCGCTACTTGCATGCTTGCTTCATCACGATAGATACCACAACCTTCTTCCATTGCGGTGCCCATTTCTTCACGAATATCTGCCCAGTTTTCTGTGCCTTCTTGGTGATAAAGATCTTCTAAGCGTTTCACTACATCTTGTGCTTGCGCATCAATCGCTGCTTGGTTACGTGTTTGTGCTTCTGCTGCACGTTGCGCTGCGTGTTCACCCGCAACACGACCTAACACCACTAATTCAGCTAATGAGTTAGAACCTAAACGGTTTGCACCATGTAAACCTGAAGAGGCACATTCACCCACTGCAAATAAACCTTTAATACGGGTTTCGCTGTTGAAATCGATTTCAATACCACCCATGGTGTAATGTACAACAGGGCGCACTGGAATTGGCTCTTTCACAGGATCTACGCCTTCATAGGCGTTAGATAATTCACAAATAAACGGTAAACGTTCGTGAAGATAATCCGCACCTAAATGACGTAAATCTAAATGCACTACATCAACGCCTTTGGCGGTTTTTAATGTGTTACCTTTTTTCCATTCTTGCCAGAATGCTTGTGAAACTTTGTCACGCGGACCTAATTCCATATATTTATTTTCTGGTTTACCGATTGGTGTTTCAGGGCCTAGACCATAATCTTGTAAATAGCGATAGCCATCTTTGTTTACCAAAATACCGCCTTCACCACGGCAACCTTCGGTCATTAAAATACCTGTATTTGGAAGACCAGTAGGGTGATATTGCACAAATTCCATATCACGAAGTGGCACACCGTGACGATAAGCCATGGATAAACCATCACCTGTTACAATGCCGCCATTGGTATTGAATTTGAATGCACGGCAACCACCACCAGTGGCAATAACCACGGCATTCGCGTTGATTTGCACCAATGTGCCTTCCATCATATTCATCGCCACTAAGCCACGAGCATGGCCATCATCAACTAAAATATCTAAAACGAAGTGTTCATCAAAACGTTGAATTTGTGGGAATTGGATTGAAGTTTGGAATAGGGTATGAAGCATATGGAAGCCAGTTTTATCTGCCGCAAACCATGTGCGCTCAATTTTCATACCACCAAAACGGCGTACGTTTACATCGCCATCGGCTTTACGAGACCACGGACAGCCCCAACGCTCTAGTTGAGTCATTTCCACTGGCGAATGTTGAACGAAATATTCTACAACATCTTGCTCACATAACCAGTCACCACCTGCAACCGTATCTTGGAAGTGTTTGTCGTAGCTATCTTCATCTTTGATCACTGCTGCGGCACCACCTTCAGCTGCCACAGTATGACTACGCATAGGATAAACTTTTGATACTAAAGCGATTTTTAAGTTAGGGTTAGCTTCTGCTGCGGCAATAGCGGCACGTAAGCCACCGCCACCAGCACCCACAATCGCAATATCGACATTAACAGTTTGCACGATATTCTTCTCCAATAATAGATAATCAAATTGTCACAAAATATGCAGAAAAATGACCGCACTTTTGTGTTTCCGCAAATATTTTCCCTATTATCGACGGTGATTTCTACCTATTTTTCGCTATTTAATCGATTAATTTATCTTTTTGTGATCTAACTCAAAAAACAATTTTTTCAAATGCAAAAGATTGTTATTCAGATCAATTTATTGTGGTTATTCCGTATTTAATGCATATTGTGCGTTTGCTTGGAATGCTCAATCTCATTAAAATAGAGCCCGATTTAGCGACGTTTGTTCTAAATATGCAGAGCAAATTTTCGCTTTTTTATGAAAAACATATAAAAAATCACGTCATTGATCATCAATCTCATAAACAAAATTTTGTGATTCGGCGTATACTGCGCAAGATTATGACATTGTCATTTATTTAGGATAATTTATGCTTGAACAAGAACAACCTAATTCCACTGCTAGCACCGCTGAGTTAAATCCGTTGCTCGAACAAGAACAATGGCAACCCACGGCTAGCATTGAGAATTTATTAAAACGCGCCAAAATTATTGCAGAATTACGCCAGTTTTTTACCGATCGCGGCGTGTTAGAAGTTGAAACCCCTGTGTTAAGTGAGTTTGGGGTGACAGACGTTCATCTTTCTACTTTTCAGACAGATTTTATCGCCCCACAAAATGCGCAATCAAAAACTTTGTGGTTAAATACCAGCCCCGAATATCACATGAAACGTTTGCTCGCGGCTGGTTCTGGCGCGATTTTTCAGATTTGCCATGTATTCCGCAATGAAGAAGCGGGAAAACGCCATAATCCCGAATTTACCATGTTAGAGTGGTATCGACCGCACTTTGATATGTATCGTTTGATTAATGAAGTGGATGATCTATTGCAATCAACCCTTGATTGTAAACCGATGGAAACAATGAGCTATCAATTTGCTTTTCAGGAATATGTTGGCGTTGATCCGCTTTCTGTGGAACGTCCAATTTTAGTGGAGTTAGCGCGTAAGTATAATTTTATCTGCAATATCGATGAAGATCGCGACACATTGCTGCAATTTTTGTTTAGTGAAGTGGTTGAGCCTCAAATCGGGAAAGAACGCCCTGTGGCGATTTATCATTTCCCTGCCACCCAAGCCGCATTGGCGCAAATTAGTTCGGAAGATCATCGCGTTGCTGAGCGGTTTGAAGTGTATTATAAAGGCTTAGAACTCGCCAATGGGTTCCATGAACTGACCGATGCACAAGAACAGTTGCGCCGCTTTGAACAAGATAATCAACAGCGCGAAAAATTAGGCTTGCCGCAACGTGAAATTGATCACCGTTTCTTGGCTTCATTGCGCGCAGGAATGCCGAATACTTCAGGCGTGGCTTTAGGGATTGACCGTTTATTAATGATTGCGCTTGGAGCGGAACGCATTGAGGATGTGATGGCATTTGGCATTAATAATGCCTAAAGTGCGGTCAAAAAAATGCGCGTTTTTCAACTGATTGATAACGCGCATTTTTTATTTTCTTGTGCTTATTTCCCTTGCACATCAATAATTAACACTTCAGATTGCGAGCCTAAACGCAGTGGTACACCCCAAAATCCGTAACCAGAAGTGACAAAATAATGTCCGTGGCCAAGCTGTTTATAACCATAGGACAAGTCGTACATCAACTGCGTGAACACATTAGCAGGAAAAATTTGCCCTTTGTGAGTATGCCCCGAAACTTGTAAATCAATAGGGAGCTTGCTGTGCTTAATGACATCATCAGGACGATGATCCATTAAAAATACTGGCAAACTCGTGTTTACGGTTTTAAGCAGCTGCTCAGTTTCTGGTCGATTTGGCGCCAAATTATCATTTCGCCCAATAAGGGTAAACTGTCCGTTGACTACAACGCTTTCATCTTCGAGTAATTTTAATCCCGCCTTGCGAACTTCAGTTTCAATACGTTTTTGATCACCAAAGAAATCATGATTGCCAAGTGTGGCGTAAACTCCTAATGGTGCTTGTAATTTGGCTAAATGCGGTTGCATTTTTTCCGCTAAATAGGCATTGACGTTATCATCCATAATGTCGCCAGGAAGTAGGATTAAATCCACTTTTTCACGGTTAAAAATATCCGCAAGCTCGTCTAATTGTTTGCCGCCAAAGAGAGTGCCTAAATGGAAATCACTTGCCACGCCAATGCGCAACGGTTGCAATGTTTTATCAATGCTGATTTGGTAATGTAGGATATGCGGCGTATAAGCATTATAGAGACTTAGCACAAATAAACCGATTAGGGTTAGCGGATAACAGTAACGCAAAGTGCGGTTAAAAATGAGCGAGTTTTCCCATTTATGCCCCAATTTTGCCAAAACAAAACAAGCCAAACTGCTGAATGCGCTATAAAGTAAGAAGACTAGAATCCAAGCGCTGAGACGAAAGTGAGGGAAAATGCGGAGAATGGTGAGAAAAATAATGCTATTGGCGACAACAAAGATAAGCACTGAAAGCGCAAGGCGTGCTTTTTTGCTGATTAAATCTTGCAGAAACCAACGTAAAGTGCGGTCAAAAATGAACAAAAATAATTGCAAAACCAGCGCAATAACGCCAAAGATGATGTAATAACGAAGTTCCATAAATTTTAGATATAAAAAAAGCCGCTATTGCGACCGATAAAAATTCTTTTGGAATGGAGGCGTGTCCCGGAGTCGAACCGAGCTACATGGATTTGCAATCCAGTGCATAACCGCTTTGCTAACACGCCGTTAAATTATTGCCTTTAAATTTTTGCGTTCAGATACAAAAAAAAACACCTTTCGGTGCTATTTGTTGATTTAATACCTTAGTATTAAATGGTGCCCGAGGCCAGACTTGAACTGGCACGCCCCGAAAGGCGAGGGATTTTAAATCCCTTGCGTCTACCGATTCCGCCACTCGGGCACAACGCGTTTTATTTTTGCATTTTCATTCTCTTTTCGAGAATGGAGCGGGAAACGAGGCTCGAACTCGCGACCCCGACCTTGGCAAGGTCGTGCTCTACCAACTGAGCTATTCCCGCGTCATTTTCAGCTTGTCGCTGTCAACGGATGTGCATTCTACGGATTTTCGATTTAGTGTCAACAACAATTTAGAAAAAAATATTAAATTCTTTTCGTTTGCTTATAAAAAATGCAAATTAGCTAAAAATGATACAAAAAAGTGTGAAATTTTCTGCAACGAAAAATCGCTTTAAACCGACCGCACTTTATGCCACAATGCGTTCACAATAAATTTCGGAAATGAATTAGGTAAATATATGACAAAAGAATACGCTTTAGACACGATATTAGCCCAAGCGGGCAACCGTACTGATCCTCGTACAGGTGCGGTTTCAACCCCTATTTTCCTTTCAACGGCTTATGGGCACCATGGCATTGGCGAAAGCACGGGTTTTGATTATACCCGCACGAAAAACCCAACACGTTTAGTCTTAGAAGAAACCATGGCTAAATTGGACGGTGGCGATGCGGCTTTTGCCTTTGCTTCAGGTATGGCGGCAATTCAAGTATTAATGACATTATTTACTGCGCCCGATGAATGGATTGTATCAAGTGATGTGTATGGTGGCACATATCGTTTATTGGATTTCTTGTCGAAAAATAACAATAGCGTCAAACCAGTTTATGTGGATACCGCATCGGTTGAAGCCATTGAAGCCGCGATTACGCCAAACACCAAAGCGATTTTCGTAGAAACGCCATCAAATCCATTGATGCAAGAATGTGATGTAGCGGCTATTTCAAAAGTGGCGAAAAAACATAATTTATTGTTCATTGTAGATAACACATTCTTAACACCAGTGCTATTTCGCCCAATGGATGAAGGCGCTGACATCACGGTTTATAGCGGCACAAAATATATCGCGGGGCATAATGATGTGCTAGCCGGTTTCATTGTTGCGAAAGGCAAAGAACTTTGTGAGCGCATTTTCTATATTCAAAATGGTGCAGGGGCAGTGTTATCGCCGTTTGATTCATTTTTGACCGTTCGCGGAATGAAAACCCTTTCTTTGCGAATGAAACGTCATCAAGAAAATGCGCAAGAAATTGCAAAATTCTTAAGCGAACAACCTCAAGTGAAAGATGTTTTATATGCCAATAAGGGCGGTATGTTATCCTTCCGTTTACAAGACGAAAACTGGGTAAATCCATTCTTAAAAGCGATTAAATTAATTACCTTTGCGGAAAGTTTAGGCGGAACGGAAAGTTTTATCACCTACCCATCGACACAAACGCACATGGATATTCCCGAAGCTGAGCGTATTGCGCGTGGGGTAACAAATGATCTCTTGCGTTTTTCTGTCGGTTTAGAAGATGCAGAAGATATTAAAGCAGATCTATTACAAGCCTTTTCCCAATTGAAATAGTTCTTATTAGAGTGGGCTTGTTGGCTCACTCATATTCAAAATGTAAAGGTTTTACAAATTGCAGTGATTAATTGACCCAAAGTGCGGTTAAAATTACACTAATTTTCAACTAAATCGCTTCGGCGCTTGAAATTAACAAATAGGTTCTCATTTATTGGGAACACTCATTAGAAAAGGAAAGAAAAATGGCAGAAGTATTTCATGCAACAGACGCATCATTTGAAGCAGACGTATTAAACGCAGGTGTTCCTGTATTATTAGATTTTTGGGCGCCTTGGTGTGGCCCATGCCGCATGGTAGGCCCAATCTTAGAAGATTTGGCCGCGGAATATGGCGATAAAGTCAAAATCGTTAAAATGAATATTGATGAAAACCAAGGCACACCCGCACAATTTGGCGTGCGCAGCATCCCAACTTTATTACTTTTTAAAGACGGTAAACTCGTTGCAACACAAGTTGGCGCATTACCGAAAAATCAATTAGCGAGTTTTGTTAATCAAGCTCTTTAATTTTGTATGAGCGATAAAAATCCCGACAAGTTCGGGATTTTTTGTTTTTAATCGGCGATATTTTATTCATACCTATTGATTACTGATTTTGGGCTTCGCCAAAGTCAATGTGAAATGGCTGTTCGAGCATATTTCTCTATGCTTTAAGCATTGATGAATGCAATTTGCGTTCAGCGTTAACCCGTGCTATCGTGACCAGCACATCACTTATTCATCTCATTTTTTGTAAGGATTTTCTAAAATGATCACTGTTTATGGTATTAAAAATTGCGATACGGTAAAAAAAGCCTTGAAATGGCTTGCGGCGAATAATATTGAACATAAATTGCACGATTATCGTGTAGAGGGTTTAGATGCAAATTTTCTGGTTCAGGCAGAAAGCCAATTTGGTTGGCAAGCCTTAGTGAATAAACGCAGCACCACTTGGCGTAATCTTGATGACAATCTCAAAAAAACGCTTGATAAATCGACCGCACTTCAAGTGCTCGCCGAACAACCTACCTTGATCAAACGCCCAATTATTCTGCAAGATGGCATCGCCCTAATTGGATTTGATGAAAAAGAATATGCGCAAGCGCTAACCGCTTAGCATCGTTCGCTTTTTAATTTATCACTGCTCTTTATCTCGGAAAAATAAATGAAAAATAACATTATCAATCTTGCGCAAGATTTAATCCGCCGTCCGTCAATTTCGCCTGATGATCAAGGCTGTCAGCAAATGATCGCAGAACGTTTGGCAAAATTAGGTTTTACCATTGAATGGATGAACTTTGGTGAAACCACTAATTTATGGGCAAAACACGGTTCCAATAAGCCTATTGTTGCTTTTGCAGGGCATACTGATGTTGTGCCGACAGGCGATGAAAGCCAATGGCAGTATCCGCCGTTTTCTGCAGAAATCGTGGACGATTTGTTATATGGTCGCGGGGCGGCAGATATGAAAGGTTCTCTTGCGTCTATGATTGTCGCCGCGGAAGAATATGTTAAAGCCAATCCCGATCATTCTGGCACCATTGCCTTTTTAATTACTTCAGATGAAGAAGCCGCAGCGAAAGATGGCACCACAAAAGTGGTTGATGCCTTAATGGCGCGTGGTGAAAATATTGATTATTGCATGGTGGGAGAACCCTCAAGCAGCCAGAAACTCGGGGATATTGTGAAAAATGGCCGCCGCGGTTCGATTACGGGTAATCTATATATTAAAGGCATTCAAGGGCATGTGGCGTATCCTCATTTGGCGGATAATCCAGTACATAAAGCCGCAGGATTTCTGCAAGAATTAACCACTTATCAATGGGATCAGGGCAATGAATTTTTCCCGCCAACGAGTTTGCAAATTGCCAATATTCATGCAGGAACGGGCTCGAATAATGTGATCCCAGGGGAGCTTTATGTGCAATTTAATTTGCGTTATTGCACCGAAGTCACTGATGAAGTCATCAAAACTAAAGTAGCTGAAATGCTAGAAAAATATAATTTGAACTATCACATTGAGTGGAATTTATCGGGCAAACCGTTCTTAACCAAACCGAATAAACTGGTGAAAGCGGTGGTGGAGAGTTTGGAGCAAATCGCGGGTATTTCGCCGAAATTGGATACAGGAGGCGGCACGTCTGATGCACGTTTTATCGCGCTAATGGGCGGCGAAGTGGTGGAATTAGGCCCGCTTAATGCCACGATTCATAAGGTGAACGAATGCGTAAATATCAGCCATTTAGCAACCTTAGGCGAGGTGTATAAACAAATGTTAGTGAATTTATTGGATTAAATATGGCATTAACCACACAGCAACTCACGGGGAAATGCCGCGATCATTTGGTGCCGTTAGCTTGCCCTTATTCGCCGCACCATTTTCTGCAGCCACAAGCCATACAGGCGTTTCAAGCGTTGCAAAAAAGTGCAGTCAAAAATGGCTTTAATTTGCAACCCGCTAGCAGCTTTCGTGATTTTCAACGTCAGCAGCTTATTTGGAATGGTAAGTTTAATGGCGAACGCAAAGTGCATGATGAGCAAGGAAATTTGCTAGATTTGACCGCACTTTCCGATTGGGAAAAATGCCAAGCGATCTTACGCTGGTCAGCATTGCCAGGGGGCAGTCGTCATCATTGGGGAACGGAAATTGACTTTTGGGATCCAGATTTAATTCCCGCAAATCAACCCTTGCAGTTAGAGCCTTGGGAATACGAGCAAAACGGCTATTTTTTTGAGCTCAGCCAATGGCTACAGGAAAATCTAGCCCAATTTGATTTCACTTTGCCGTTTATGCAAACCGCCAAAAACATTGACGTAGGAAGAGAGCCTTGGCATATCAGCTATTTCCCCCTTGCCCAACAAGCGCAACAGCAATTCAGCCCTGAAATTCTGATAAAAGCTTGGGAAAATGAAGAAATTGCAGGAAAAGCGGTTTTACTCGAGCACCTTCAAGAGATTTTTGAACGATACTTTGTGTAATATTTGAGTAATAAAAATACGGTGAATTTTCACCGCACTTTTGATTTTTAATCTTCTAAAATTAACTCTTTCAAATATTGATAAATTTCACGATAAGCCTTTGGCGGTTTATTTTGCTCTTTTTCTTTCTTCGCTGCGCGAATTAAATTGCGCAAATGCTGACGATCCGCGGTTGGCTGTTCTTCAACGAATTTTGCCAATGCATCATCACCTTGCGCCACTAATTCATCGCGCAATATTTCCAATTTATGCAACATTGCCTGCTGTTGATTATGCTTATTTTCAATTTTATCTAGGCTTTCACGGATATGATTAATTTCATCTTCTGGCGCAGAACGCAATAGTTTGCCGATAAATTGCAATTGACGGCGTTTGGCTTCTAAACGTGAACGGCGAGCTAGATTAATCGCATCAAGAAGGCTGTCATCAAGGGTGATTTTGTCTAAATTCGCCTGGGTTAGCTCTACTAATTTCGCTCCGAGCTTTTTTAATTCTTCGGCATCGCGTTTAATCTCACTTTTACTCACCCAAATGATTTCTTCTTGTTCACCGTCTGTCCAATCTAATTCAGGCTTTTTGCCACGCTTTTTCATAATCTGTTCCTACCTTGTCAAATTTTGCCACATTCTAGCAAATAAGCTAAAATGCACCAAATTTTTCAAATTGGAATCATCAATGAAAACAGAACAAAATCAGACCGCACTTTTAAAAAAACAAGAACAAGAGTTGCGTGATGCCGTGAGTTATGCCGTGGAAATTGCCACGAAAGCAGGGGCGACAACCGAAGTTGCGGTAACCAAAGTGAGCGGTTTATCCGTTTCGACACGCTTAAAAGAAGTGGAAAATGTCGAATTTAACAATGATGGCGCGTTAGGCATTTCTGTTTATTTAGGGCAACAAAAGGGCAATGCTTCCACATCAGATTTAAGCCCTGCCGCGATTAAAAATGCGGTGGAATCTGCGCTTGCTATTGCCAAATATACTTCGCCTGACGATTGCGCAGGCTTAGCACCTAAAGAATTAATGGCATTTGATGCACCAGATTTGGATTTATACCATCCCGCAGAAATCGATGTGGATCACGCTATTCAAATTGCGCTTGCCACAGAAACGGCTGCCTTGGATTATGACCAACGCATTGTAAACAGCAATGGGGCGAGTTTTAATTCTCACCAAGGCGTGCGAGTGTATGGCAACAGCCACGGAATGTTGCAAAGTTATTTATCTAGCCGTTATTCGGTTTCTTGTTCTGTACTCGGCGGCGTTGATGAGCAATTGGAAACGGATTATGAATATACTGTTTCGCGCAACTTCAAGGAATTAGCCGCGCCAGAATGGGTGGGAACTAATGTGTCCAAGAAAGTGATTTCCCACTTAAAACCACAAAAAATTGTGACTCAAGAAAGCCCTGTAATTTTTATGAATGATGTAGCCACAGGCTTAATTAGCCATTTGGCAGCAGCCATTAGTGGCGGGAGTTTGTATCGTAAAAACAGTTTTTTACTCGACCATCTAGGAAAACAAGTGTTGCCTGAATGGTTTCAAATTAGCGAGCGTCCACACCTAATTGGGCGTTTGGCTTCTACTCCTTTTGACAGCGAAGGCGTACGCACCAGCGATAAAGAAATTATCGAAAATGGCGTATTGCAAACTTATTTATTAACCAGTTACAGCGGCAAGAAAATGGGTATGCAAAGTACAGGGCATGCGGGGGGCATTCACAATTGGCTCGTCAAACCAAATATTTCTGGAAAATTGACCGCACTTTTGCGCCAAATGGGAACGGGGTTATTAGTCACTGATCTTATGGGACAAGGCGTAAATATGGTCACAGGCGATTATAGTCGTGGAGCTTCAGGTTTTTGGGTTGAAAATGGTGAGATTCAATATCCAGTATCGGAAATTACGATTGCAGGCAACTTAAAAGAGATGTTACAGAATATTGTTGCAGTCGCCGATGATATTGAACACCGCTCTAATATTCAGACAGGTTCTATTTTGCTAGAAAATATGAACATTTCAGGGAATTAGTCGACATTTAACTTTATTAGGATATAAAGGCTGAAGTTTGATGACTTCGATCTTTATTTTTCGCTATAATCCACGAAATTTTATCGCTCAAGGATTTTTTATGCAAAAGCATCATGTTGATGTGCTTATTTCAGAAGAAAAAGTGCGTGAGAGAACCCGCCAATTAGGTGCAGAAATTACAGCTTTTTATCAACAAAAACAAATTGATAAGCTCATTGTTGTGGGATTATTACGTGGCTCATTTATGTTTATGGCTGATTTAGTGCGTGAGCTTAAATTGCCTGTTGAAATTGAATTTATGACCACATCAAGCTACGGAAGTGGCATGACAACCAACCATGATGTCAAAATTAGTCAGGATCTCAGTGGTGATATTAAAAACGAACACGTTTTAATCGTGGAAGATATTATTGATACAGGCTATACCCTCGAAAAAGTACGTGCAATTTTAAACTTACGCGAACCCGCCAGCCTTGCTATTTGTACTTTGCTTGATAAACCTTCTCGCCGCGAAGTGCAAGTGCCCGTGGAATGGGTTGGCTTTGAAATTCCTGATGAATTTGTCGTGGGATATGGCATTGATTATGCACAACGTCACCGTAATTTAGGGTATATTGGCAAAGTAATCTTGGAAAATTAGATTTATTATAGTCAGGATTGAACAATGACAGAACAACAATTAAAACAAAATGATGAAATCGATTTAATCGAACTGATTCAAGTTTTGTGGAAGAAAAAAATAACTATTATTTTGACCGCACTTGTCTTTACATTAGCTGCGGCAGCTTATGCGTTTACTGCAAAGGAAAAATGGACTTCAACGGCTGAAGTAATTCCGCCTACAGCAGTGGAGTTAGGTGAATATGCTAATGCTAAAATGCGTTTTGCAAAGATCTCTAACGTATCTAATATAACGATTGATTCAATATCTAAAAAACTTTATTCTAATTTTGATCGTATCGCGTTCTCACAAAATGAACGACGAGATTTTTTTATGAAGTCTGATGAATATAAGCGTTTAATTGAAGGGCTAGATGAAAAAGCTCAACGTAAAGTATTATCAGATTTATCAATTGAATACATCTCGATTTTACGTCCTGATCCTAAAAAAAATCAAGATATGTTTGATAATCGCATTAGTTTTGCAAGCGAAACTCCAGAGGCTGCACAAAAAACATTGACGCAATTCATTAATTTTATTAATGAAAAGGCTTTTAATTTAGATAAAAGCGAATTTCAGCTACAAATTACTCAGAAAATTGAAAGTTTGAATACTGAAAAAGAAGAAACTGAAACTTCACTAGCAGTCGAAAAAGAATTAAATATTTCTCCAAATTCAATTATTCAGTCACCACAAGCCAATATGGCACCAAGCCAACAAACTACAGGTCCTTTAGATCATACAACTGCTTTATTAACTTATGGCGCTGATTATGCTCGATTACAACTTCATCTTATTGATACTCAATTAAAACAACTTACAGCCTTACAAAAAGAAGTTAAAAATTTGAAAGGGCAATCGTATAGTTATCAAGCATCACCGAGTTATCCAGTGCAACGAGATTGGCCTAAACGTGCCATTTTATTACTTGTGGGAGCAGTATTAGGTGGAATAATAGGTTCTATCTGGGTTTTAGTAAACGTATTTTTAAGAAATAATCATGAATAATAAAGATATAAAAATTATAATTGCGACGCATAAACAACACTTCATGCCGTCGGATGAAATGTATTTGCCGTTACATGTAGGTAAATTAGGTAATAGTGATCTTGGTTATCAAGGTGATGATACTGGCGATAATATCTCAGCTAAAAATCCGAATTTTTGTGAACTAACGGGGCTTTATTGGGCTTGGAAAAATCTATCAAATGATTATTTAGGATTAATCCATTATCGCCGCTTTTTTAGTGTAAAAAGTTGTTCAGAACGTAGAAGTAATCCCTTAGAAACATTGTATCTAACACTTGAAGAAGCAAGTCACTTATTAAGTCAGTATGATGTAATTGTACCAAATAAACGTAATTATTATATCGAAACACTGTATTCACATTATGCAAATACTTTACATGCAGAACATCTAGATGTAACTCGTGAGATTATTGCAGAAAAGTGCGGTCAATATTTATCAAGTTTTGATTCAGTGATGAAACAGCGTGGTGGATATATGTTTAATATGTTCATTATGCCTAAAGAATTAGTAAATTCTTATTGTAGCTGGTTGTTTCCAATTTTATTTGAATTAGAAAAGCGTATTCCAGCAGAACAGTATTCTGCTTTTCATGCTCGTTTTTATGGTCGTGTCAGTGAATTGTTATTTAATGTATGGCTAAAATACTATTCTCAGTCTAAATCAATTAAGGTAAAAGCAATTCCATTTGTATATGGTGAAAAAATCAATTGGTTTAAGAAAGGATCTGCTTTTTTAATGGCGAAGTTATTTGGTAAGAAATACGAAAAGAGTTTTTAAGGAATAAATAAAATGAATATGAATGTTGTATATAAAACTTTAAAGAGCGATAGATTAATTGAGATAGATGATGAAAAGCGAAAATTGATTCAAAATGAATTGATTTGTATGATGAGTGATTTAAATAGCTTTCTTGTCGAAAATAATATTAATTATTCTCTAGGGGGAGGGAGCATGCTTGGTGCTGTTAGACATCAAGGTTTCATTCCTTGGGATGATGATATCGATATCAATATGGATAGAAAAGAATTTGACAAGTTTTACTCTATTTTCAAAGGTTCCTCATTATCGGATAAATATGAACTCATCATTCCTGGGGATGAAAATTATTATTATCATTTCCCTAGATTGATAAAAAAAGGCACTCAATATAGAACTATTCAAGATTTAGAGACAGATAAAGTTGGATTACCAATTGATATATTTATAGTAGAAAACTTACCAGATAATATCTTTTTGAAATATATACAAGGAATTTTATCAACATTCTTACTATATATTGGAGCCTCAATTAGAACCTATAGAATAAAGACACAACTTAAAGAACTTGGATTGGAAAAAAAGTTCCATAGAAAAATCTTAGTTCGAACTATATTTTCCCCAATAATAAATATTATCCACTATACAAAATGGTTTAGACTTATGGATAGTATATTTAGTATATATAAAAATTGTAAAAGGGGAACATTCGTTGTTATTCCTTCAGGTAGAAATCATTTTTGGGGGGAAATCTATGCTAGGGAAAAATTAATGAATTTGCAATTAAGAAGGTTTGATAAAGAATTCTTTTTTACATATTCAAATGAGAGTTATTATTTAAGTAAATTATATGGAAATTATATGGAAGTTCCGGCTGAGGATAAAAGAGAAAAACATTCCATTTTGAATTTGGTTTTGTGAGTGATTTTTTAAAAGATGAATAGATATAAATTATTTTTATTATTATTTATATTTTCTTATTGCTCGTGCGTGGCCATCATACATTTATCTAGCTCACAATTTATTATATCAATAGATGGATATAAAATATGGGTTGATAAGGTGAAGATGTTTTTTTACTCTTTTTCTTTTATAGCTTTATGTTTATTCTATAAGTTTAATAAAAATACAGTCTGGGATATCGCTGTAAGTATAATATTTATAATTTCTTATTACTATTCTAGGATGGTTATATCTGTTTTTATTTTCTTTATATTTGCAAAATATGTGAGTTTTGATAGTATTTTAAAAGCATTTATATTAACAACTATTATATGTATATTATTTACAGTTTTTAGTTCTATCTTTGAGCTTTACGAATATCAATCGATGGATACTATGTATAGAAGTAATGGTTTATTTCGAGATCCATTAGGATATAAATATCCAACCTATATTGCTAATATGTCACTATATCTTTATATGGCATGGAGTGCTATTAGGAAAGAAAAATTGGGTATATTAGAGCTGTTATTTTTTTTCTTGATGAATATCTATGTATATGTATATACAGACACAAGAACAATATTTTATTTAGTTAATTTTTTTATCTGTTGTATACTGTTTATTAAACTATTCAATATAAACTATAAAACTATTTTTATAGGGAGGATTCTTGCCTGGATATCATCTTTTGGATTTATTCTTTTATCGACTATTTCTATATATTTAATTATAACTTATGACCCAAATATAGAATGGATGTATAAACTCAATAAGATATTAAGCGGTAGATTGTATTATGGAAATAAAGGTTTTTTAGAGTATGGCATTAGCTTTTTGGGACAAAAGGTAGAATATATAGATATTGCTGATCTAAATAGTAATAATTCTTTATTTGTTATTGATTCAGGGTATTTTAGAGCCTTAATAGATTATGGTGTAGTACTGTTTTCTGTAATTGCATTAGGTTTTAAATATGTTGGAGATATGATAGTAAAAGAAAATAATATTTATTATGGGATCATTTTCGGTGTAATTATGCTAGACCTTTTAGTGAATCCACATATCATGTCTCTTGATTTTAACCCTTTTATATTTTTATTGTCCTATGTCGGAAAATATAGGTCAAATATGTGTATTGAGAAATGATATGAGTTTAAGAAGTGTTAAGTTTAATTTTATAATGAATCTAGTGTTAACACTAACTAATTTTCTATTTCCTCTCATAACCTTTCCTTACGTTTCTAGGATACTATTGCCAGAGGGGACTGGAAAAGTCGCATTTGCTTACGCAATAGTTTCTTATTTTAGTATTTTTGCTTCTTTTGGAGTCGCTAATTATGGTATTAGGGCTTGTGCAAAGGTTAGAGATAATAAGGATCAGTTGTCTAAAACTGTTCAAGAGATTTTAATAATAAATCTAGTAATTACATTATTTGTATATTTAATATTTTGGATTTGTATCGAATTTATTGATGTATTCAGATCTGAAAGGAAATTATTTTGGATATCTAGTCTTAATATAATACTTACTGTTATTGGTGTTGAGTGGCTTTACAAAGGATTAGAACGATACCAATATATTACTGTAAGATCTGTGATTTTTAAAATAATATCATTAATTTTGGTTTTTACTCTAGTTAAATCTAAAAATGATTATATCATTTATGCTTTTGTTATGATATTTGCAACAGTTGGTTCTGGTATTATTAATCTTCTAAATTTGAATAGATTAATTACTCTAGAGTTATATACAAATTACAATTTTAAAAAACACATAAAACCAATGGCAGTATTTTTTGTTACCACTATTGCTGTGGCATTTTATGTCTATGTAAGTATTGCTTTATTGGGACTTATGACCGATTCTAAAGAGGTCGGATATTATGATGTGGCGTATAGAATAAGAAATGTAATGGTAAGTATAGTAACTACTTTAGGTGCGGTATTATTACCTAGATTAAGTTATTATGTAGCTCATAATATGAACGATGAATTTAATAGAATCATTAAAAAGTCGATGCAGTTTATATTTTTGTTATCGTTACCATTAGTTGTTTTTTGTTTTATATTCTCAGACAATATTATTTTTATTTTAGCTGGAGAAGCCTATTATTCTGCAAGTCAGCCATTAAAAATTTTATCATTTATTATTTTAATAGTAGGGGTTTCTAATCTCACTGGTATTCAAATGTTAATTCCACTAGGTAAGGAAAAATATTTGTGTTATTCAGTAGTACTTGCAGCAGCAATAAATATGTTACTTAATCTAATTTTAATTCCTATATATGGTGCAACTGGTACTGCAATTTCTGTTGTGTTGGCTGAGATAAGTATTTTAATATATCAAATTTATATATTAAGATCTTATGCTCAAGTGTTATTTGGTAAAATTAGTTATATAAGGATTATCATAGCATTAATATTAGCTACTAACTTATCAATATGGGTAAATGCTATTCCAAATTATAATGAAATTATTGTATTCTTTGTAAGTGCAAGTTTATTTTTCATTTGTTATTTCGGTTTTTTGTTTATATCTAAAGAGCCCTTTATTCTTTCAATTTTAAATCAAATCAAAACGAAATTAATAAAAAATTAGGAGAAAAATATGAATTCAGCGGTCATTTTTGCGGGCGGAACAGGTTCTCGTATGAATTCTAAGATTTTACCAAAACAATTTTTAAAGATTTATGGTAAACCTGTAATTATCCATACATTAGAAGTTTTTGAAAATTGTGATGAAATTAATGAAATTATTGTGGTTATTTTAAAGGGATGGGAACAATATCTTCAGAATTTATTAGAACAGTATCGAATTACTAAAGTCAAAAAAGTAGTTACTGGCGGAAGTACTGGTCAAGAGTCAATTTATAATGGTTTGAAAGAGGTAAATGGTGATATTGTTTTAATCCATGACGGTGTTCGTCCATTTATTTCTAGTAAGCTTATTAAAGAAAATATTGATGTGGCAAGAATAAGTAAAATTGCGATTACTTGTGTCAAGGCTAAAGAAACTTTGGTCTCTGTAGAAAATAATAAAATTAGTGGAGTGCTTGAGCGTGATATTTCTTATATGGCACGAGCCCCACAAACTTTTGATGTCAAATTATTGAAGTCAGCACATCGAAAGGCAATTTCTGAGAATAATTTCTCTTTTATTGATTCTTGTGCGATTGTAAAGCATTATTTTCCTGAGTCTACCTTCAATATTGTGGAATGTGGTTCTGAAAATATTAAGATTACAACTCAAGAAGATTTTTATTTAGCCAAGGCTATGTTCTCTTTAGAAGAAGATGAACAACTTTATGGTTTTAGGAGAGGGGATGAGAAAGAATAATGAAAGATTTAATACTAGAGGAAGATTTAACATTTATTTTAAATAAAGTTTTTAAGCAAGGGAAATTTAATCATTCAACTATATTAGTAACTGGTGCAACAGGACTTATCGGTTCTTTAGTTGTTAAAAGTATCTTGTATGCAAATCAGATATTAAATAGTCAAATTACGATTTTAGCAAGTGTTCGTAATTTAGAAAAGGCAAAAGAGATTTTTGCAGATTTCTCAGATAAGAATTTAATGTTTATTACTGATAGTTTGTTATTACCATTATCTATTGAGCAATCAGTTGATTTTATTGTGCATACAGCCAGTATAACGGCTTCAAAAGAAATGATCTCTAATCCGACAGCTGTATTATTAACGGCATTTGAAAGTACAAAAAATTTATTAAACTATATGAAAGAAAATCCACGTTGTAAAATGGTTTATATTTCTTCAATGGAATATTATGGTCAAGTTACAGCAGAAGATTGTGTAAATGTTACAGAAGATAAATTAGGTTACATTGATCTTAGTAAACCTAGAAGCTGTTATCCAGAGAGCAAGCGAGTTTGCGAAGCATTATGTAATGCTTATGCTACTCAATATAACTTAAATGTATGTAGTGCAAGACTAGCTCAAACATTTGGGGCGGGAGTATCATATTCAGATAATCGTGTATTTGCCCAGTTTGCCAAAAGTGCACTTAATAACAATGATATTATTTTACATACGACAGGACAATCAGAAGGTAATTATTGTTATACTGCAGATGCTGTATATGGCATTTTCCTCCTTTTACAAAAAGGTAAAAAAGGACAATGTTATAATGTTTCGCATAGTCATAGTACTATTTTAAACATGGCTAAACTAGTTGCAGAGAAAATAGGAAATAATAAAATTAAAGCGGAAGTCTGTATTCCTAAAAATTTAGATAGTTTAGGGTATGCTCCTGATGTCAAATTAAAATTAAATTCAGATAAACTTAAAACTTTAGGTTGGCAACCAGAAATAGATCTTGAGAATATGTTTAAGCGTATGATTAGAAGTTGGGAATTACAAGGTTAATAATATGAAAAAATATGATTATTTAATTGTTGGTGCTGGCCTTTTTGGTTCAATATTTGCCCATGAAGCAGCAAAACGTGGTAAAAAATGTTTAGTGATTGAAAAACGTGATCACATTGGTGGTAACTGCTATACCAAAAATATTGAGGGTATTAATGTACATAAATATGGTGCACATATATTCCATACAAGTAACAAAGTAGTTTGGGATTATATTCAACAATTTGCTGAATTTAACCGTTTCACTAATTCCCCAGTTGCACGTTATAAAGATGAACTTTATAGTTTACCGTTTAATATGTTGACGTTTAATAAGATGTGGGGAGTGATTACACCACAGGAAGCTGAAGCAAAAATTAAAGAGCAAATTGCGCAAGAAAATATTACGGAACCTCAAAATTTAGAAGAACAAGCTATTTCATTGGTAGGTCGTGATATTTATGAAAAGTTGATTAAAGGTTATACAGAGAAACAATGGGGACGCAAATGTACTGAACTCCCTGCATTTATTATTAAACGTTTACCAGTTCGTTATACTTATGATAACAACTATTTCTATGATACTTATCAAGGTATTCCTATTGGTGGTTACACAGGCATTTTTGAACGAATGTTAGAAGGTATTGAAGTAAAACTAGGTGTAGATTTTTTCGCTGAACGTGAAATGTATGAAAGTCTTGCTGAAAAAATTGTTTTCACTGGAATGATTGATGAATATTTTGGCTATCAATTCGGGAAATTAGAATACCGTAGTTTAAAATTTGAAAATCAATTACTTGAGCAGTCTAATTATCAAGGTAATGCTGTTGTTAATTATACTGACGGAAATGTTCCTTTTACACGTATCATTGAACATAAACATTTTGAGTTTGGAACACAGGAAAAAACTTACATCACTCGTGAATACTCAAAAGAATATGCAGAAGGGGATGAACCTTATTATCCAATTAATGATGAGCGTAATAATGAACTCTATGCTAAATATAAAGTATTAGCAGATGCTAAGTCAAATGTGATCTTTGGTGGCCGTTTGGCACAATATAAATATTTTGATATGCATAACATTATTGCAGAAGTATTATTCTGCGTAGAAAAAGAGTTAAATTAAGCTAGCTCCAAAGGGAAATTTATATGAATAAAATAACCTTAAGTAAGATCTTTCTTATATGTAGTGACTTTATTACCTTTTTCTGTTCGTTATTTATTTCACTATTTCTATTGTCTTATTTTGATGATGGGCATAATTACTTTCCTGAAAGCCAAATTGATAATTACGTTATAGTTCATTTATTCACAGCATTAGTTTGTGTTATTTGGTTTTGGGTGAGATTAAGGCATTATACTTATAGAAAACCATTTTGGTTTGAGTTGAAAGAAATTTTTCGAACTCTACTAATCTTTTTTGTTATTGAACTTTCAGTTATTGCATTATCAAAACTCTATACCTCTAGAACGTTATGGATACTGACATGGTCGATTTTATTTATTAGTGTTCCTTTCATTCGTATTTGTTTAAAGAAACTTCTGATTTCTGTTGGTTGGTATAAAAAAAATACAGTAATTATTGGTACAGGAAAAAATGCTAAAGAAGTATATAAAGCATTGAATGATGAGTCTTATCTTGGTTTTGCTATTCACTATTTTATTGTATCTGACATGATTGCAGGCGAAGAAAAAATAGATGATGTTACTGTTATTGATCCACAGGGCGAGGATTTATTTTCAATATTAAATATAGATAAATCAAGTACACAATTCATTTTAGCATTAGATGATGAGACATCTTTAGATTATTGGTTACGTTATTTAACCACATATCAGTGCCGTTCAGTTTCTATTATCCCTAATGTACGAGGAATTCCGTTGTATGGTACAGATATGTCATTTCTATTTAGCCATGAAATGTTATTATTGCGTGTAAATAATAATTTGGCAAAACGTTCATCTCGTATTTTAAAACGTACAATGGATATTATTGGTTCCCTTGGGATTATTATTGCGTTATCGCCAGTATTATTGATGCTTTATTTTATAATAAAAAAAGATGGTGGTCCCGCAATTTATGGACATCCTCGCATTGGACGAAATGGTAAAATTTTTAAGTGTTTAAAATTTCGCTCAATGGTTGTTAATTCTAAAGAAGTGTTAGAAGAATTGCTTGCTAGAGATCCTGAAGCAAAAGCTGAATGGGAAAAAGATTTCAAACTCAAAAATGATCCTCGTATTACGAAAATTGGTGCTTTTATTCGTAAAACAAGTTTAGACGAATTACCACAATTATTTAATGTATTAAAAGGTGAAATGTCACTTGTAGGGCCTCGTCCAATTGTAAAAGAGGAACTTGAACGCTATCAAAGTGATGTAGATTACTACCTTATGGCCAAACCAGGTATGACAGGCTTGTGGCAAGTCAGTGGGCGTAATGATGTAGATTATGATACTAGAGTCTATTTTGATGCATGGTATGTAAAGAACTGGTCACTTTGGAATGATGTCGCTATTTTATTTAAGACTGTGAATGTAGTTTTGAATCGAAATGGTGCATATTAAAACGCAAAAGTAGTTATTCATTATATAGATTTTAAACTGCAAACTTGAGAAATTAAGATACTTTTAAATATTAGAAATCTAAAGGAATTAAGTGGATTTATGAAATCATTAAATACAGCCTATCTGTCTAGAATTGATCATTTACGATTTTTTGCTGCA
The DNA here is from genome assembly GCF_003096995.1 of Alitibacter langaaensis DSM 22999. GTDB lineage: Bacteria > Pseudomonadota > Gammaproteobacteria > Enterobacterales > Pasteurellaceae > Exercitatus > Exercitatus langaaensis. Next base: position 300,957 of record NZ_QENU01000001.1, read on the forward strand.
TTACTGGTTATCGCAGTCCATATAAAAGGAAAGTTATCTCCGGCTACTGAAGGGCTTGGCTTATCTTCGGCCTTTTTATCTATAGAAAATTTTGCTAAAAATTGGATTTTTAGTGGTTCTATAGGCGTTAGCTTATTTCTGGTGTTAACAGGTTTTTTATTTTGTTTGATTAGCGATCTTGGAGAAAAAAAGATTAAGTATTCAGGATTTATATATAATCGCATACTAAGAATATTTCCTATGATGGTATTGCTTGTTTTTGTGGTAATAACAGCAAGCCGGCAAACTTCTACACCGATGGATATATTTAGAATATTAACGTTACAGCTTAATACTGGGCATAGCTATACAGGATGGGGGCATGAAGTTTACCCTAGTGGCCCTATTTGGACTATTAGTGTTGAATTCCAGTTTTATCTCTTATTTCCTTTTCTGGCTCTATTCTTAGCTAGATATGGTGCAAAGTATTTACTTGGGCTCGTTTTCCTGATGATCCTAATAAAATGAAATTTATTTGTTATTAAGGGATCAGGTATTTATAACAATTTATATCATTCTATTATCGGTAGATTAGATCAATTCGTTATTGGTATGCTATGCGCAATTCTGTATAAAAAATATTTACTTGATAGACTCAAAGGAAAAAATATTCTGGCATTACTTTTACTAGCCATTTCTTTATTGTTTTTAATGAACAATTTTGGTAAAAAACTCCTCTGGTTTTTACTGCAGATGCTATTGGTTGGGGGGGCGTGATTATAGCTTACTTATCAATCAACATTTTTAATTTTGAATGGCTAGATAAACTACTAGCTTATTTAGGGTCGTTGAGCTTTTCTATATATTTATTACATTTGCCAATCAATAGCATGTTAGATGGAATGTTTGGTATAAGCCAGATTAATACTGTAACAGATTTTATTCTAGTGTTTTGGGGTAAGACTGTGGTTTTTATAGCTGTTGCTTTATTAACTTTTAATTTGATTGAAAAGCCATTTATGTCACTTCGAGTAAAATATACATCTCAGTCTAAATCGTAAAATACATAAATTAAAATGTCAGATTTGCTATTATTTTCTAAAATATCATTTTTAATTTTGTAGTTAAAAGAGTTTCTCAATGAAAATCTTAATCACAGGCGGTGCCGGATTTATCGGTTCAGCAGTCGTTCGCCATATCATTAACGACACAAAAGATAGCGTAGTTAATGTTGATAAACTAACGTACGCAGGGAATTTAGAATCGCTAGAAAGTATCGCTGATGATGCACGCTATACTTTTGAGCAAGTGGATATTTGTGATCGTGCAGAGCTTGATCGTGCGTTTTCACAACATCAACCAGATGCAGTGATGCATTTGGCGGCTGAAAGTCATGTGGATCGTTCTATTGATGGTCCTGCTACGTTCATTGAAACCAATATTGTGGGCACTTGCACCTTATTAGAGGCAGCTCGAGCTTATTGGAATGGACTAAGTGCGGACAGAAAATCAGCATTCCGTTTTCATCATATTTCAACAGATGAAGTGTATGGAGATTTGGAAGGAACAGATGATTTATTCACAGAAACTACGCCTTATTCACCTTCTAGCCCCTATTCCGCGTCTAAAGCTTCAAGTGACCATTTAGTGCGAGCATGGTTGCGCACTTATGGCTTGCCAACTATTGTCACTAACTGTTCAAATAGCTATGGGCCTTTTCATTTCCCTGAAAAGTTGATTCCCTTGATGATCTTAAATGCGCTTGATGGCAAGAAATTACCTGTTTATGGCAATGGCATGCAAATTCGTGACTGGTTATTTGTGGAAGACCATGCTCGGGCGTTATACAAAGTCGTCACTGAAGGCAAAATCGGTGAAACCTACAATATTGGCGGCCACAATGAAAAAGCAAATATTGATGTCGTGAAAACGATTTGTGCATTGTTAGAAGAATTCGTACCAAATAAACCAGCTGGCGTGGAAAAATACGAAGATTTAATCACTTATGTTACCGACCGCCCTGGGCATGATGTGCGTTATGCTATTGATGCGACAAAAATTGGTAGAGAGCTTGGCTGGAAACCGCAAGAAACCTTTGAGAGTGGCATCCGCAAAACCGTTGAGTGGTATCTTAATAATAAAAAATGGTGGAGTCGTGTGTTAGATGGTTCTTATAATCGTGAGCGTTTGGGAACAAAATAATTTCGGCATTAATAATCTTTATGAAATTTAACCGCACTTAAAAGGTTCTAAAATATGAAAGGCATTATTCTCGCAGACGGTTCTGGCACGCGTCTTTATCCTATCACTCGTGGCACATCAAAACAGCTTTTGCCTGTTTACGATAAGCCCATGATTTATTATCCACTTTCAGTGTTAATGCTTGCGGGTATTCGTGAGATATTAATTATTACAACGCCGGATGATAACGCCAGTTTTAAACGCTTGTTAGGCGATGGATCAGATTTCGGTATCAATTTAAACTATGCCATTCAGCCCAGCCCAGATGGCTTAGCGCAAGCTTTTTTAATTGGCGAAAAGTTTATTGGCGATGATGCGGTGTGTTTGGTACTTGGTGATAATATTTTCTATGGGCAGGGTTTTACCCAAACATTAAAAAATGCGGCGCAGCAAGTACAGAAACAGGGCGCAACGATTTTTGGTTATCAAGTTAAAGATCCAGAACGCTTTGGTGTTGTGGAATTTGATAAAGATTTTCGTGCCTTATCCATTGAAGAAAAACCAGTTCAACCAAAATCAAATTGGGCGGTAACTGGGCTTTATTTTTATGATAATCGAGTCGTCGATTTCGCGAAACAAGTGAACCCATCTGCCCGTGGCGAACTAGAAATTACAGATCTCAATGATCTTTATCTGAAAGATGGCTCATTAACCGTTCAGCTTTTAGGGCGAGGTTTTGCTTGGTTAGATACAGGTACCCATGATAGTTTGCACGATGCAGCCAGTTTTGTGAAAACAGTACAAAGTTTGCAAAATTTGCAAGTCGCTTGTTTAGAAGAAATTGCATGGCGCAATGGTTGGCTTTCTACGGAGCAGTTGAGAAAATTAGCACAACCGATGGCAAAAAATGAATACGGACAATATTTATTACGCCTTATTGACGGAGCAAAATAATGGCGCGTTTTTTAATTACAGGAGCCAAAGGACAAGTTGGCTCCTGTTTAGTCCCACAATTACAGGGAAAAGCCGAAGTTTTAGCACTAGCTCGTGATGAATTAGATATTACCAATCAAAGTGCGGTCAAAAATGCAATAATTTCTTTTCACCCTGATATTATTATCAATGCAGCAGCTTATACAGCAGTGGACCGTGCAGAAACGGACATTAAGCTTGCAGAGGCAATCAATATAAGTGGTGCGCAATTTTTAGCTGGAGCAGCCAATGAAATTGATGCCGCTATTTTACATATTTCTACTGACTATGTTTTTGACGGCACAGATACCCATCCATATAAAGAGGATGAACAAACTCGTCCGCAAAGTGTGTATTGACGTACTAAATTAGCAGGAGAAATAGCTGTTCAGCACGCTAATCCAAAGCATATTATTTTACGAACTGCTTGGGTATTTGGTGAATATGGTAATAATTTTGTAAAAACGATGCTACGGTTAGGGAAAGAGCGTGAAGTGCTAGGTGTGGTTGGCGATCAACTTGGCGGGCCAACATATGCTGGCGATATTGCTTGTGCCTTAATTCAGATTGCGAATCAAATTATTGCTGGCAGAGAGAATGTTTTTGGCGTCTATCATTTCAGCGGTCAGCCTTATGTAAGTTGGTATGAGTTTGCGGAACATATTTTTACTGAAGCGCTTGCCCAAAAACTATTAGAAAAACGACCGCACTTGAATTGCATTACGACTAGCGATTATCCTACACCAGCAAAACGTCCAGCTAATTCATGTTTGAATTTAGACAAAATCAAGAATGTTTTTTGGAATTGCACCAAGCGATTGGCAAAAAGCTTTGAAAAATCTCAAGGCATATCGCTAAATGTTAGAATGTGTTTTGTGCAACGTTGAACAATGAATTTATCGATTTTATTTGGTTTTTCGATATTTCTTTAGCAAGAAAATGGTCCAACTAAACTGAAAAACTATGCTTTCAACGATCGCTTTAGCGCATATTTGAACATAAACGTAATTCGGTAAACAAAAAGTAATATGAAAATTATTGATACAAAAATCCCTGAAGTAAAATTATTAGTGCCTACGGTATTCGGCGATGAACGCGGTTTCTTCATGGAAACATTTCGTGACGAATGGTTTAAGCAGCATGTTGCTGATCGTACTTTTGTGCAAGAAAATCATTCAAAATCTGTTAAAGGGGTATTACGAGGTTTACACTATCAAACTGAAAATACCCAAGGTAAATTAGTTCGTGTGGTTCAAGGTGCGGTGTTTGATGTGGCGGTGGATTTACGCCAAAGTTCACCGACATTTGGGCAGTGGGTAGGGGAAGTACTTTCTGCGGAAAACAAATGCCAACTGTGGGTGCCCGAAGGCTTTGCTCATGGGTTTTATGTATTAACTGATACTGCAGAATTTACTTATAAATGCACAGATTATTATAACCCCAAAGCCGAACATTCATTATTATGGAATGACCCTAACGTGGGGATTGATTGGAATTTATCGGGAGCACCAAATTTATCTGCGAAAGATCTTGCGGGTAAATTGCTCAAAGACGCGGTTTTATTTGATTAATCAAGTACAACTAAAATAAAAACTGATATAGTATCGACTACTATATCAGTTTTTATTTTATAAGGATTTTATATGGCAATGCAAATTTTGCTTTCAACAGAGCAAGCACCCGAATCTTGGGGAAAGAATGCGCTTTTGAGTTTTCGTGATGAGCAGGCAATTATTCATTTTTCATCAAAATCTGACCGCACTTTGCTACAAAAAGCGGCACGAAAATTACGTGGGCAAGGCATTAATGATGTGGAATTGGTGGGAAATGATTGGACGCTAGAAAATTGTTGGGCGTTTTATCAAGGTTTCTACACCGCGAAACAAGATTGGTCGGTGGAATTTCCTGAATTAGCGGAAGATCATGATGAATTATTGGCGCGTTTACAATGTGGTGATTTTGTGCGTGAAATCATTAATTTGTCATCGTCAGTGATTACGCCTCTCACCCTTGCCCAGCGCGGCGCAGCGTTTATTACTCAGCAAGCCGAGCAAGTTGGGCGAGAAAGTGCGGTCAAATTTGAGATTATTTCTGGTGATGATTTGCGTGAACAAAACTACCAAGGCATTTGGAATGTGGGTAAAGGCTCGCATAATGTACCAGCGATGTTGCAATTAGACTTTAACCCAACGGGTGATGAAAATGCGCCAGTGCTTGCTTGTTTAGTCGGGAAAGGAATCACGTTTGACAGCGGTGGTTATAGCCTTAAACCAAGCAATAGTATGGATAGCATGAAATCAGATATGGGCGGCGCAGCCTTATTAATTGGTGCCCTTGGTTTAGCCATTGCTCGAGGTTTATCGCAACGTGTGAAATTATTTTTATGTTGCGCAGAAAATATGGTGAGCAGCACTTCGTTTAAATTGGGCGATGTGATTACTTATCGCAATGGGGTAAGCGCTGAAATTATGAATACGGATGCCGAAGGGCGCTTGGTATTGGCCGATGGCTTAATTAGCGCAAGTGAGCAGAATGCTCAATTTATTTTAGATGCAGCCACCTTAACGGGAGCGGCAAAAGTGGCAGTAGGTAACGATTATCATTCGGTGCTCTCAATGGATAATGCGTTGGTCGCTGATTTATTTTCTGCTGCACAAGAAGAGAAAGAGCCATTTTGGCGTTTGCCATTTGAAGAGTTTCATCGTGGGCAAATTGGCTCATCTTTTGCCGATATTTCGAATACATCTTCTGTGGCAATTAGCGCAGGTGCAAGTACCGCAACGGCGTTTTTATCGCATTTTGTTAAGGATTATCAACAAAATTGGCTGCATATTGATTGCTCAGCCACTTATCGCAAATCGCCAAGTGATTTATGGGCAACGGGGGCGACAGGCTTAGGCGTGCTCACCATCGCAAATTTATTATTGAGAAAAGGAGCTTAAAATGGCATTAGAACGCACATTATCCATTATAAAACCTGATGCGGCTGAGCGTAATTTAGTCGGGCGCATTTTATCTCGTTTTGAAGAAAATGGTTTCCGCATTGTTGCAATGAAAATGTTGCGCTTAAATCAAGCTCAAGCTGAGGGCTTTTATGCGGAACATCAAGGGAAAGAGTTTTTTGCGCCATTAGTTGAATATATGATGTCCGCGCCCATCGTGGTGCTTGTGTTGGAAAAAGAAAATGCGATAAAAGATTACCGCACTTTGATCGGCACAACAAACCCTGAAACGGCAGCAGAAGGGACTATTCGTAAAGAATTTGCGGAAAGTCAGCGCCGCAATTCGGTACATGGCTCTGATAGCGCAGAAAGTGCTGCACGAGAAATTGCTTATTTCTTTGTAGAAAGCGAAATTTCACCTCGTTAAAAATATCAAATAAGCCCTGTTGCTAAACAGGGTTTTTCTCTAAATTCTGAATCATTTCGGTTTTATCTTTCCTAAAATCACTCATACGACACATCTCGAATTATTTTGCATGCTAGAAATACTCTAAAGAGAAGTTTGATTTTTATCTTTTAAATTATTTCTTAGGAATAAATTTACAAATTTGTTGAATAAGTGTAGTATAGCCGTCTATACGTCCAAACTAGACGAATTTAAGGAAAGAAAATGTCAACATATTTATTTACTTCGGAATCTGTGTCTGAAGGTCATCCTGATAAAATTGCGGATCAGATTTCAGATGCGGTATTAGATGAAATTTTAAAACAAGATCCCAAAGCCCGTGTTGCTTGCGAAACCTATGTTAAAACAGGTATGGCGTTGGTTGGTGGTGAGATCACCACTTCAGCGTGGGTCGATATTGAAAATTTAACGCGCCAAGTCATCTGTGATATTGGTTATAAACACTCTGAAATGGGCTTTGATGGCAAATCATGTGCAGTATTAAACGCCATCGGCAAACAATCGCAAGATATTAATCAAGGCGTAGATCGTGAAAATCCGCTCGATCAAGGGGCAGGCGACCAAGGGATTATGTTTGGTTATGCCACCAATGAAACGGAAGTATTAATGCCAGCGGCAATCACTTATGCGCACCGTTTAATGGAACGCCAAGCGCAAGTGCGTAAAAATGGTACATTAGATTGGTTGCGCCCAGATGCGAAAAGTCAGCTAACGTTCAAATATGAAGATAACAAAATTGTGGGAATTGATGCCGTGGTGCTTTCAACCCAACACGCCGAGCATGTGATCCAGAAAGACGTGCATGAAGGTGTAATGGAAGAAATTATCAAGCCAGTATTGCCTGCAAAATGGTTAGATAAAGACACCAAATATTTTATTAACCCAACAGGGCGTTTTGTGATTGGTGGCCCAATGGGGGATTGCGGTTTAACAGGGCGTAAAATCATTGTGGATACTTACGGCGGTGCAGCGCGTCATGGCGGTGGGGCATTTTCTGGTAAAGACCCTTCAAAAGTGGATCGTTCAGCTGCCTATGCTGCACGTTATGTTGCCAAAAATATTGTAGCCGCGGGCTTGGCAGATCGTTGTGAAATCCAACTTTCTTACGCCATTGGCGTGGCAGAACCAACTTCGATCATGGTGGAAACCTTTGGTACTGGCAAAGTCGCGAATGAATTATTAGTGGCATTGGTGCGAGAACATTTTGATTTACGCCCATACGGTTTAATCAAAATGTTAGATTTAATCCAGCCGATTTATCGTGAAACTGCCGCTTATGGGCATTTCGGTCGCGAACAATTCCCTTGGGAAAAAATTGATCGCGCCGCAGATCTACGTTCTGCCGCAGGTTTGTAGAATTTTATTCTTGTCTTTTATTTATGGCGTACGTCTGATACACAATTTTGGGCGTGCGCCTTTGTTATATTATGGATACCCAGCCTAATTTCCGCCAATTAAAAATGCAAGTGCAACGGCGTTTAACCGCTTGTTTGCAAAAAACTGAACAATTTTTTGACCGCACTTTTTCGATGCCGAGCGTGAGTTATGATATCCGAGGCGTGAAAGCCGGTGTTGCCTATTTGCAACAAAACTCAATAAAATTTAACCGCACTTTATTGTTGGAAAATCCAGAAGATTTTATTCGCCAAGTGGTTCCTCATGAATTGGCACATTTAGTGGTATATCAAGTATTTGGGCGCGTAAAACCTCACGGAAAAGAGTGGAAAGCGGTGATGGAGCAAATCTTTCAGTTGCCAGCAGAAACTTGCCATCAGTTTGATGTGGAATCGGTGCTGGGAACAACATTTTTATATCGTTGCCATTGCCAACAATATCAATTATCTGTTCGCCGCCATAATCGTATTCAGCGTGAAAATGCGGTGTATTTATGCCGTAAATGTAAGACAAAGTTGGTGGCAGTTAATGAAAATTAATTGTGAACAACAAAAATTGTTGTGTTACAATCCATTCGATTCTTAAACATCAACATTAGGAGTTATCCATGAAAAAAACAGCATTAGCAATTCTATTAGGCGCTTTAACATTTTCAACTATAGCAAGTGCAAATTGGTATGCCGAAGGTAATCTTGGCTATTCAAAATTAAAAACTTCAGGAGACGTTGATAAACTCAGCGATAGTTCATTTTCTCCAAGCATCGCTATTGGTTATAAAATTAACGATTGGCGTTTTGCTGTCGATTATACTTATTACGGTAAAATGGACGAGCAAGTATATAGCTTTACATTAGGTAGTTATCACGCCCATCGTAATGATAAAATTAAAGCTTATGGGCTAGGTTTTTCTGCTTATTATGATTTCGATCTTAACTCGGCATTAAAACCTTATGTTGGTGTTCGTATTGCATCAAACCATGTAAAATGGGAGAATAATTATGAGGACACAGCTGGTCAGACTGAATATGACAGCGATAGTGAAACGAAATTCGGCTATGGTGCTGTAATTGGTGCAACTTATAATTTGGCTCCACATTGGGATTTAAATGTGGCAGCAGAGTATAACCGTATCGCTAAATTTGAAAATGCAAAAATTAACCAATACGGTGCTAAAGCAGGTATTCGTTATACTTTCTAATGGTTAACCCCCAATAAGTGCGGCTAAATTTAGCCGCATTTTTTATGCCTATCATCTCTTGAAATTCTTGGTTTCATTCTTATTTATAGTGATATCATTTTATTCGTAGCACTGGATTATGGCTGATACTCGACCATATATTTATTGAGATTGAAATATCGCCGTGCTACGGAAGTATCGTATTTGATTTATTCATATCATTTTGTTTAAGGATAGAAAAATGAGCAATAATGCACAAACATTAGGATTTCAAACAGAAGTAAAACAACTTTTGCAATTAATGATTCATTCTCTTTATTCCAATAAAGAGATTTTTTTGCGTGAATTGATCTCCAATGCTTCTGATGCTGCAGACAAATTGCGTTTCAAAGCATTGTCTGCGCCAGAGCTTTATGAAGGCGATGGCGATTTAAAAGTGCGCATTAGTTTTGATGAGAAAAAAGGGACAATTACGATTTCGGATAATGGCATCGGGATGAATCGTGAGCAAGCTATGGCACATTTGGGAACGATTGCCAAATCTGGAACAAAAGAATTTTTAACCGCACTTGGTTCTGAACAAGCGAAAGATAGCCAATTAATCGGGCAATTTGGTGTGGGCTTTTATTCGGCATTTATCGTGGCAGATAAAGTGGAAGTGCGCAGCCGTGCAGCAGGGGAAAGCGCAGATAAAGGCGTGCTTTGGTCATCTATGGGCGAAGGCGAATATTCTGTTGAAGATATTGAGAAAAAAACGCGCGGTACCGAAATCACTTTATTCTTACGCGAAGATGAAAAAGAGTTTTTAAATGAATGGCGTTTGCGTGAAGTGATTAGCAAATATTCCGATCACATTGGCTTGCCTGTGGAAATTCTCACGAAAGAATACGATGATGATGGCAAAGAAACGGGCGTAAAATGGGAAAAAATCAACAAAGCCCAAGCCCTTTGGACGCGCGCAAAAGGCGAAATTTCTGAAGATGAATATAAAGAGTTTTATAAACATATCAGCCATGATTTTGCGGATCCGCTCACTTGGGCGCATAACAAAGTAGAGGGCAATCAAGAATATACCAGCCTTTTATATGTGCCGTCTAAAGCACCGTGGGATTTATTTAACCGAGAACAGCAACATGGTTTAAAACTTTATGTGCAACGTGTTTTCATTATGGATGATGCGGAAGTCTTTATGCCGAATTATCTGCGTTTTATGCGCGGCTTGCTAGATAGCAATGATTTGCCATTGAATGTTTCTCGTGAAATCTTGCAAGACAATAAAATCACCGCTGCATTGCGCAAAGCATTGACCAAACGTTCATTGCAAATGCTTGAAAAAATGGCGCAAGATGAACCTGAAAAATATCAAAATTTCTGGAAAGAATTTGGTTTAGTGCTGAAAGAAGGTGTGGGCGAGGATTTTGCAAACCGTGAGCAAATCGCAAAATTATATCGTTTCGCTTCAACCAAAACCGAAAGCAGCGAACAAACGCTTTCTTTAGCAGATTATATTGCTCGTATGCAAGAAGGGCAAAAAGCCATTTATTACATCACTGCAGATAGCTACATTGCGGCAAAAAATAGTCCGCATTTAGAAATGTTCAATAAAAAAGACATTGAAGTGCTGCTTCTTTCCGATCGCATTGATGAATGGATGCTAAGCTATTTAACCGAATTTGACGGCAAACCGCTACAATCTATCACCAAAGCGGATATTGATTTAGGGGATTTGGCAGATAAACAAGAAGATACGCAAAAAGCGCAAGATGAAGCGCTCGCACCTTTTGTTGGACGCGTGAAAACGTTACTCGGTGATCGTGTGAAAGATGTGCGCATTACCCATCGTTTAACGGATACGCCAGCCGTGGTTTCAACAGATAATGACCAAATGACCACGCAAATGGCAAAATTATTTGCGATGAGCGGACAACCCGTGCCAGAAGTCAAATATACTTTTGAGCTTAATCCTGAACATTCATTGGTGAAAAAAGTAGCAGATTTAACAGACGAAAGTAAATTTGCTAACTGGGTGGAATTATTGCTCGAACAAGCAATGCTCTCAGAACGCGGCACGTTAGAAAATCCAACAGCCTTTATTAAACGTGTGAATAGCTTGCTCGCAAGTTAGATTTAATGCAAAATATGACCGCACTTTGGGCGCAAATTTTATGCCAAAAGTGCGGTCATTTTTTATGAAATTTTTTATAGCGAATGTGCAATCGCTGGCGTAGAAAATCATAAGAAAATAAATTGAAGAGCTGTGCCAAACGCAGTAACAATTAACAAACTCAAAATCTCAAATGCGAGCTGAACCAAATGGTTTAAGCAGCTTGCGTCAAACGAAATTATGGCGTGCTTTATTGCTTGGGGCAACACTCATCAGCCTTATTCTTTCGCTGATATCCCCGTTGAATTCCTTACTCAGAAATTACGTGCAGAGCCAACAGGCAATGCGCGCGTTTTGCAACGTCATCAGTGCCGCCAATTAGTCCATTTTCTTCTGTGGCAATTATGTAAAATTGCGCAAATTCCCACCGCACTTTTAGCGCAAATTTATCGTACGGAAAGTGGCCGCCCTCAATTTCCCGTTGAACACATTGATTTTAATATTGCCCATTCGGATGATTGGGTCGCAGTGATCCTAAATGTGAATGAACAGGGTTCTCGTGCGGAAACTGCCGTTGGGATTGATATTGAATTTCCAAAAAGAACGCGAAATTTCACCGCACTTTTAACCCATTTTGCGGCAGAAAATGAACTCAGCTGGTTTGCGCAACAGAGCAACCCAGAAACGAGCTTTTATCGTATTTGGTGTTTGCGTGAAGCGGTGCTGAAATCACAAGGCGTTGGCATCGTGAAATTATCTGAAGTGATGCACGATCCTGAGCGTCTTCGGTTATCTTCTGATTATTGCCCAGCAGGCCAACTGTTTTTTAGTGATGAATTGCCTTTTTATCTCGCGGCATTTGCGGCAGGTGATGCCTTGGAAAATGTGCAATGTTTTCACTGGAAAGAGAAGCAGCTTTGCTCAATAAGCCTAAAAAGTGCGGTCAAATATCAGGTTAATTTTTAACGCAATAAGCAAAAAATTTGTGATGAAATTCAAATTTTTCAAAATCAATGACAACGTGCAGCAAAATTTTTAGTACTATACCAACTGGATTTTTTACTCGGGATACATTATGTCTGAAATTACACAATTTACCCAAAATGATATTGAAATCATCAAAGATGAAAGCCTATACAAAGGCTTTTTCAATATGCGCAAAATACACTTTCGTCACAAATTATTCGCTGGTGGCTGGAGTGGCGAAGTAACGAGAGAATTATTAGTCAAGGGGGCTGCTTCTGCGGTAATCGCCTACGATCCGAAATTAGATAGCGTGATTTTGGTCGAACAAGTGCGCATTGGCGCTTACGATCCGAAATTACCCAATTCACCTTGGTTATTTGAATTGATTGCTGGCATGGTCGAAGAGGGCGAAACCCCAGAGAATGTGGCTTTGCGTGAAAGCGTGGAAGAAGCGGGGGTTACCGTAGAAAATTTACAGCATGCGTTAAGCGTATGGGACAGCCCGGGAGGCGTGTTAGAGCGCATTCACTTATTCGCAGGAAAAGTGGATAGCACTCAGGCGAAAGGATTGCATGGTTTAGCCGAAGAACATGAAGATATTCGTGTTCACGTTGTGAGTCGAGATACGGCTTATCAATGGATGCAGCAAGGCAAAATTGATAATGGCATTGCCGTGATGGGCTTGCAATGGTTGCAACTCAATTATCAACAATTGCAACGTGAATGGCTGTAATTTTTTGAACTGTACAAAATTGCACCAAAATATTGAGAAAAATTAGATCTTTGTCGCATTTTTACTTTTTGTTTAATGAAAATATTTTTTGAATTAGTAAGCTTTGGGATAGTTTAGATATTGATTAGGGGCTGATTGTGACTAACACCTATATTTATAGTTCTGATATTGATGTGGTACGTCTGGTTCAAGTCACTGATCCTCATTTATTCAAGGATGAAAGTGGCGAACTGCTCGGGATCAACACCTTAGCAAGTTTTAATCAGGTACTCACAGAAATTCAAGCAAGTGATTTTGCTTTTGATTTGGTATTGGCGACGGGAGATTTGGTTCAAGATAGCAGTGATGAAGGCTATCTTAGTTTCGCTGAACGTATTAATACATTAAATAAACCCGTGTTTTGGATTCCCGGAAATCATGATTTCCAGCCCAAGATGGAATCTTTTTTAACGGAGCAATATGGTCATCTGTGTACCAAGAAACATTTATTGTTAGACAACAAATGGCAAATCTTGATGCTAGATAGCCAAGTATTTGGCGTGCCCCATGGAAAACTCGGACAGTATCAGCTCGATTGGTTAGCGGATCGATTGAAAGAATATCCAGAGCGTTACAGCTTAATTGTGCTACACCACCATATTCTTTCCACCAATTCAGCGTGGTTGGATCAACATAATCTGCGCAATTCGGAAGAATTAGCACAAACCCTTGCGCCATTTAGCAATGTAAAAGGCATTTTGCATGGGCATATTCATCAACAAGTGGACGCCACTTGGAATGGCTATACGCTGATGTCCACGCCTTCCACTTGCGTACAATTTAAGCCCGATTGCAATAGTTTCACTTTGGATACATTGCAGCCTGGTTGGCGTGAAATTGAGCTGCACAGCAATGGCGAAATTGTGACGCGAGTTAAGCGGATTGAACAGGCCTCATTTTTGCCAAATACACAAGAAGATGGCTATTAAATCCCCAAAAGTGCGGTCAATTTTTAACAAGTTTTTATTCAATCAAAGCTGGCATAGACCAGCTTTTTTAGTTTTATTGATCTAGTTCAAATTTCTATGAATTTAATCCTAAAGAGTTATGCGTTAATCGGCGTTAATGTTTATGCGAAAAGCAAAGCTTGTGCTAAAATTCAACCACTCAAAATAGCCTGAGATCTTTATGTCTGCTCAACTTGAAATCGAACAGCTTGCGTGTCAGCGTGGCGATAAAATTTTATTTACTGACTTAAATTTAACCTTTAAGTCGGGCGATTTCGTGCAAATTGAAGGGCATAACGGCATTGGCAAAACCAGTTTATTGCGCATTATTGCAGGCCTTGCTTCCCCATTGCGTGGGAAAGTGCGGTGGAATTCGGAAGAGATTTTCGACCAGCGTGAAACATTTCATTATGATTTGCTTTATTTAGGGCATCAATCGGGCATTAAACCTGAGCTCACGGCATGGGAAAATTTAAAATTTTTACAGCGCATCAGCCATAGTGTGCAAGGCGATGAGATTGTGTGGCAAGCTTTAGAACAAGTCTGGCTGTTAGGGCGAGAAGATTTGCCTGCCAGTCAACTTTCAGCGGGGCAACAAAAACGGATCGCCTTGGCGCGTTTGTGGTTATCACAAGCGCCGTTGTGGATCTTAGATGAGCCTTTTAACGCCATTGATAAAAATGGTGTACAAGTGCTAACGCGTCATTTGGAACAGCATACAGCACAAGGTGGCATTGTGATTTTAACAAGCCACCAAGAAGTGCCGAGTGAACGTCTTCATAAAGTGCGGTTAGATCAATTTAAGTTTTTAGAATCATGATATTTTTAGATATTATTCAACGTGAGTTACGCATTGCGATGCGAAAACAAGCTGAGATCTTAAACCCATTGTGGTTCTTTTTGATCGTGATTACGCTGTTTCCGCTTGTGGTGGGACCCGATCCTAATTTATTAGGGAAAATTGCCGGTGGCGTAGCTTGGGTCGCGGCGTTGTTATCCGCTTTGTTATCTTTTGAGCGATTGTTCCGTGATGATTATATTGACGGCTCTTTAGAGCAGCTGATGTTGACGGCACAGCCTTTGCCGCTGACGGCTTTAGCAAAAGTGACGGCGCATTGGCTATTAACAGGCGTTCCCTTGATTTTACTCTCGCCGATTGCCGCTTTATTACTTTCCTTAGAGATTGAAATTTGGTGGGCATTAGTTTTAACGTTGTTGATCGGCACGCCTATTCTCAGTTGCATTGGCGCGATTGGCGTGGCATTAACGGTGGGCTTGCGTAAAGGCGGTGTGCTATTGAGTTTAATTATTTTACCGTTGTTTATTCCCGTGCTGATCTTTTCTGCTTCGGTGCTGGATGCGGCAACATTACATTTACCTTATGGCGGCCAGCTCGCCATTTTAGGTGCGATTTTAGCGGCTGCTATTACGTTATCGCCTTTTGCGATTGCGGCAGCGTTACGAATTTCTGTTGATAACTAATTCACAAGGATTGATAGTATGTGGAAATGGTTGCATCCCTATGCCAAACCCGAAACCCAATATCGCTTATGCGGTAAATTTATTCCTTTTTTCGCTATTTTGACCGCACTTTTGTTGGGCGCGGGCATCGTTTGGGGCTTGGCATTCGCCCCCGCAGATTATCAACAAGGGAATAGTTTCCGTATTATGTATGTGCATGTGCCATCGGCAATTTGGTCAATGACGGTATATGGCTCTATGGCGGTGGCTGCTTTGATTGGTTTGGTTTGGCAAATTAAATACGCCCATTTGTCGGTTATCGCCATGGCGCCTATTGGTGCAGTGTTTACCTTTTTAGCCTTAGTCACAGGGGCGATTTGGGGCAAACCCATGTGGGGAACGTGGTGGGTGTGGGATGCCCGCTTAACCGCAGAATTAATCTTATTTTTCTTATATTTAGGTGTGATGGCATTGTATTCGGCTTTTTCCGATCGCACAAAAGGCATGAAAGCCGCTGCGGTATTATGTGTTGTTGGCGTGATTAATTTACCGATCATTCACTTTTCTGTAGAATGGTGGAATACCTTGCACCAAGGCGCAAGTATTACTAAATTTGAGAAACCGTCAATTGCCACGCCAATGCTAATTCCATTGATTCTTAGTATTTTCGGCTTTATGTGTTTAACCATTTGGCTCAGCTTGGTTCGTTATCGCAATACGTTATTGCGCGAAGATATGAAACGCCCTTGGGTAAAAGAGCTGGCAAATGGCTAGTTGCTCATTGCTAGTTATTGATTAAGAGAAAAGTGCGGTCAGAATTTTAATTTTTTTGGAGATAAATATGTTTTTCCAATCTTGGAGTGATTTTTTTAATATGGGGGGCTATGGCTTCTATGTCTGGCTATCTTATGGCATTTCTTTATTGGCAATTTTGGCGTTGATCCTAAATAGCTATAAAGGCAAAAATGCGATTTTACGCGATGTTAAACGCGAGCAAGCGCGCGAAGCCCGTTTGAAAGCAGCGAAAACAGGGAGTGGACTATGAACCCAAGACGTAAATCACGCTTAAGTTTGGTGTTATTTGTGGTGATTGGCATCGCAGTCGCTTTAGGACTTGTGATGTATGCATTACGCTCGAATATCGATTTATTTTATACCCCATCAGAAGTGATCAGCGGTAAAAATGGCGACGCTCAGACTAAACCTGAAGTGGGTCAGCGCATTCGTGTTGGCGGTATGGTTGTCGAAGGTAGCGTAAAACGTGATCCAAAAAGTTTGAAAGTCCAGTTTGATGTGAATGATATTGGGCCTGCTATCACCGTAGAATATGAAGGGATTTTGCCTGATTTATTCCGCGAAGGGCAAGGCATTGTGGCACAAGGTGTGCTCGCTGAGCCAAGATTATTACAAGCCACCGAAGTGTTAGCAAAACATGATGAAAATTATGTGCCACCAGAATTAGGTGAGCAAATGAAGAAAATGCACCAACCAATGGGCGTTTCGGAAGCGGATCTCAAAGGCGAAAGCGAACGAGATCGTAATGAAAAAACAATGCAAGAAGGTCGCCAATGATTGCTGAATTAGGTAATTTTGCTCTTGCCTTAAGTTTGGCAATTTCCATTCTATTGGCAATTTTCCCTTTGTGGGGCGCGGAAAAAAATAATATTCAGTTAATGAATTTGGCGCGCCCAATGACATTCGGGTTGTTTTTATCATTAACTGTCGCCTTTGGCGCGTTATTTTATGCTTTTGCGGTCAATGATTTTACCGTGCAATATGTAGTGAATAATTCCAACAGCAACTTGCCATTACAATACCGTTTGTCTGCCGTATGGGGATCGCACGAAGGCTCATTATTACTGTGGATTTGGTTATTTACCCTATGGGGCGCAGCGGTAGCAATTTTTAGTAAACAATTGCCACAAGAAGCGGTCGCTCGCGTGTTGGGTATTATGGGCTTGATCAGCATTGGTTTTTTAGTCTTTGTTCTGTTTACTTCCAATCCTTTTCATCGCACGTTTCCTGATTTTCCAATAGATGGACGAGAGCTTAACCCGTTATTACAAGACGTGGGTTTGATTTTCCACCCGCCATTATTGTATATGGGCTATGTGGGATTCTCCGTTGCCTTTGCTTTTGCCATCGCGTCATTAATGACAGGAAAATTAGATACCGCTTGGGCACGTTGGTCTCGCCCTTGGACAATGGCGGCTTGGGTATTTTTAACTCTGGGTATCGTGTTAGGCTCTTGGTGGGCATATTATGAACTCGGCTGGGGTGGCTGGTGGTTTTGGGATCCTGTTGAAAACGCGTCACTGATGCCGTGGCTGGCTGGTACGGCGTTATTACATAGCTTAGCGGTAACCGAAAAACGTGGATCTTTTAAAGCTTGGACAGTATTGCTTGCAATTTTAGCCTTTTCGCTTTGCTTGCTAGGGACTTTCTTAGTTCGTTCAGGCATTCTCGTTTCCGTGCACGCTTTTGCATCCGATCCAACCCGTGGATTGTATATTTTAGCTTATTTAATCGTGGTGATTGGTGGCTCATTGGCGTTGTATGCGGTGAAAGGCAATCAAATTCGTTCTCGTGATAATGCTGAACGCTATTCGCGTGAAACAATGTTATTGCTCAATAATATCCTATTAATGACCGCACTTACCGTGGTTTTAATCGGCACTTTATTGCCATTGGTGCATAAACAACTCGGACTAGGTTCAATCTCAATTGGCGCACCATTCTTTGATCAAATGTTCCTAATTATTTGCACGCCATTTGCCCTATTATTAGGCATTGGGCCGCTGGTGAAATGGCGCCGTGATCAATTTTCTGCTATTCGCATACCCGTAGTGATTTCTGTGATTCTAATGGCAGTGTTAGGTTTTGCGTTGCCACTTATTCTACAAGACAAATTAACCGTTAGTGCCGTGTTAGGTGTGATGATGGCTGTGATTATTGTCTTGCTTTCTCTCTATGAATTGCAGCAACGTGCTACGCATCGCAGCAGTTTCTGGTCGGGGCTTACTAAACTTTCACGTTCTCATTGGGGAATGATATTAGCGCACTTAGGTGTGGCGATGACAATTTGGGGCATTGCCTTTAGCCAAAATTACAGCGTAGAACGTGATGTGCGAATGAATATCGGTGATAAGGTGGAAATTTCTGGCTATCAATTCCAATTTAAAGGCATTATGGAAGCCAATGGTCAAAACTATTCAGGCGGCAAAGCTGAAGTAGAAGTGACGAAGAATGGCAATTATGAAACCACATTATTCGCGGAAAAACGCTTTTATACTGTCAGCAAAATGACGATGACAGAAGCGGCTATTGATTGGGGCTTCACCCGCGATTTATATGTCGCATTAGGCGAAAGTTTAGGCAATGGCTCATGGGCATTGCGTTTATATTACAAGCCTTTCGTCCGTTGGATCTGGCTCGGTGGCGTATTTATGGCATTAGGTGGGCTTCTCTGTATGTTTGATCGCCGCTATCGTTTCTCTAAAATTGTAAATAAATAACCGTTAGGGTGGGCGATTCGCCTGCCCATTATTCATTGGTAGGTAGGGCAGAAAATACTGCCTTGAGAAAATAATATGAACAAAAAATTCTTTTTACCCTTAATTGTTTTTCTGATTTTAATCATCGCGTTTTTGGTGCAATTGCAGCGTAATGCGCAGGGCGATGATCCAAAAGCCTTAGAAAGTGCATTAATTGGCAAACCTGTGCCAATGAAACAGTTGCACGATCTCTTTGATGATAAAACTTACGGCAATGAGATTTTTCAGCAAGGTAAACCGATTTTATTAAACGTATGGGCGACTTGGTGCCCAACCTGTTATGCTGAGCACCAATATTTGAATCAACTCGCGGCTCAAGGTGTGCCGATTATTGGCGTGGATTATAAAGACAAAACCGATAAAGCGATTAAATGGTTAAGAGAATTGAACAATCCTTATCAACTTGTACTGAAAGATGAAAAGGGTGCTTTCGGTTTAGATCTTGGGGTATATGGCGCGCCAGAAACCTTTATTATTGACGGAAAAGGCGTGATTCATT
This sequence comes from Alitibacter langaaensis DSM 22999, assembly GCF_003096995.1. GTDB lineage: Bacteria > Pseudomonadota > Gammaproteobacteria > Enterobacterales > Pasteurellaceae > Exercitatus > Exercitatus langaaensis. The sequence continues at coordinate 320,372 of NZ_QENU01000001.1, forward strand.
ACCGCCATGCAGGCGATGTGAATGAAAAAGTATGGTTGCAAAAATTGAAACCGATTTATGACAAACTGGCGGAGCAACCTTAATGAAATTATTAAAAACTTTGTTAATTTCGACCGCACTTTTGGCTTCAGCAGGCAGTTTTGCCGCAATTGATGCGTTACAATTTCAATCGCCTCAGCAAGAAGATGATTATCATACGCTGACACAAGAATTGCGTTGTCCACAATGCCAGAATAACAATATCGCAGACAGCAATGCCACTATTGCGGTGGATATGCGTGCGAAGGTGTTTGAGTTGCTCAATGAAGGGAAAAAGAAAGACGAGATCATTGATTATATGGTGCAACGTTATGGGCATTTCGTTACCTATAATCCGCCGCTCACCCCTGCAACTATTTTGCTTTGGGCATTGCCGCTATGCTTAGTGATATTCGGTGGCATATTCATCTTGCGCCGCAAGCCTAAATTGATGCCTGAACACAATCAAAGTGCGGTCAAAAATTCGCAAGTTTCAGAAAATGGCTTATCTGCAGAAGATGAAAAACGTTTGCAAGCCTTATTAAATAAAAAGTGAATGAAAAGGAATAATTTATGATGTTTTGGCTTTTTAGTGCCTTGTTATGCTTGATAATTGCGCTGATCTGTTTTTATCCCTTGCTGAAAAAACAGCACAATCAAATAGATACAAAACGCGACAGCTTAAATAAAGCGTTTTACTTTGATCGTTTGAAAGAAATTGAGCAAGATGAACAGCAAGGGTTGCTAGATAACGCGAGTCAGCTTAAAACTGAATTGCAACAAGCCTTGTTGGAAGATATTCCAGCGCAAGATGATATTAAACCGGATGAAACTTCTTATAGTAAACTTTGGTTTGTATCGGGTTTTTTAAGCCTACTAATTATTGCGAGTGCCGTTTATTTCAAAGTAGGGGCGTGGCAATCACAGCTGATATTTGAAAAAGCCTATGAGCAATTGCCTCACTTTTATGAACGCATCAAAACAGAAGACACCGATCCATTGACGGATCAAGAATTACAACAATTTGCGACCGCACTTCGTGTTAAATTGCAAAAAGAACCGAATGATCCTAAAGGTTGGTGGACATTAGGGCAAATTGGTATGTCTTTGAATAATGGCAATTTGGCATTTGGTGCTTATGATAAAGCGCTGAAGCTAGATCCGAATAATTTGGAATATAAGCTTTCTTATACGCGAATTTTAATGATGTCCGATGATGACAGCGAAAAATTACAAGGGGAAACCTTGCTCAAAGAAGTGATTCGCCAAGATCACAGCAATTTACAGGCTTTGGGCTTGCTGGCGTTTTATTATTTCTCAAAAGAAGATTATAAAATGGCAGCGGTTACTTGGGTAATGATGTTAAAACTGATGCCTGAAGATGATGATCGTCGTGCATTAATTGAAAAATCTATTCGTTCTGCGCGCGATGCGGTGGCGGAACAAGAAAAAGAGAAGTCGCAAACTAAATAACCTAAATGGGTTAAACTTTAAGAAGATTTTTGTTTTAAAATTCAATATAATTGACTGAGTTTTTGGGGATTTTCAGCAAATAAGGGCAATTAATATGGCTTTGGGCATTGGTGGATTTCATCATATCGCTATAATTGTATCTAATTATCAAAAATCTAAAACGTTTTATACTGAGATTTTAGGGGCTGAAATTATTGCAGAAACTTATCGCCAATCTCGGAATAGTTATAAACTCGATCTTCGATTTAAAGATGGAAGTCAGATCGAGTTATTTTCATTTCCATCACCTCCAACTCGATTAACCGCGCCTGAAGCTTGTGGTTTACGTCATTTAGCATTTAAAGTTCAAAATATACAAAGTGCGGTGAAATTTTTGCAAGAAAAAGGCGTTGAATGTGAACCAATCCGCATCGATGAGCTGACAGGAAAACAATTTATGTTTTTCCGTGATCCCGATGATTTGCCGTTGGAATTATACGAATTGGAACAAGAATAGGGGTATCTAATGAGAGTTTTACCTGCGTTTATAGGATTAGGTCTAGGCTTAAGTTTGGCATCTTATAGCGTGTTTGCAGAATTTAATATCCATATTTCAGAAAATGAAACAAAGTTAAATGGTGAACGCTTATCCCAGCCTAATACCATTTTTGATGACTCGCCGAACGTTATTGAAAAAAGCTATATTGCTAAAGATGGCGCCGCTTCATCTCAACCAAATACCCAGAAATTAGCCAATACCATTGAATTTGAATTGTATCAATTTGGCGAAAATTATAATTCCCATAGCGTGTATAAATCGGGCGGTGGCATTTGCTACGGATACCGTTCAGATGATGGGGTAGATTTAACCGATTCTTCAACCTATTATGTAGATAGCAATAAACAGGATTATTATGTTAGTATCGCTGGCGCAACGCTGTCATCTAAAGATGGCATAAAAAATATGCAATATGCGCCAGTATTTAATATTTCTGATCAAAGTATGGACCAAGTTGTGCGAGATGAAGAATCTAAGCAAGGGCGTAAATTGGTTTCTAAAAATATGAAAGAGCGTGAAGAATTGCTTTCAGATGTGATTTGTAAATGAGGAAAAAGTAGTGAAAAAACAATTTTTAGTATTGATCGCAGCTGGTGTATTAGCAGCCTGTTCATCTGCACCACAAAATCAGCCGCAAGCGCCGTTAGATACTCAAGCGGTACAAGATTATAATGCGAAAGTGTATAGTGGAAATACGGTGCCTAAAGAACAACGTGTGAAAACACCAAAGCAAGTTGAAATGCCACTAAACCAAAGTGATAACCAACCTCGCCAAAATTCAGGCGTTAAAGTAAATCCAAATATTGCCGTGGGTGTTGGATATGGTTGGGGGCATCATCATAGACATTGGTGGTAAAATAAAACTATTCATAAATACCGCACGAAAGTGCGGTTATTTTTTATTAAATTTTTGTTTGTGCTAGAACCTTAGAGAAAATCATAAAACTTGCACAAAAAAGACCGCACTTGGTGCGGTCTTTAATATTTTGAAAGGAATAATTAACCTTTGTAGTTGTGGATATGTGCAACTAAGTCTAATACTTTGTTTGAATAACCAGTTTCGTTATCGTACCAAGATACTAATTTAACGAATGAATCAGTTAATGCGATACCTGCGTCAGCATCGAAGATTGAAGTTAATGCACAGCCGTTGAAGTCTGTAGAAACTACTGCATCTTCAGTGTAACCTAAAACGCCTTTTAATTCGCCGTTGAAAGTTTTACCTTCAGCTGCATCTTTGATTGCTGCTTTGATTACTTCGTATGAAGCTGGTTTTTCTAAGTTTACAGTTAAGTCAACAACAGAAACGTTTGGAGTAGGAACGCGGAACGCCATACCTGTTAATTTGCCGTTTAATGCAGGTAATACTTTACCTACCGCTTTTGCAGCACCTGTTGATGAAGGGATGATGTTTTGTGAAGCACCGCGACCACCACGCCAGTCTTTCATTGATGGACCATCTACCGTTTTTTGAGTTGCTGTTGTTGCGTGAACGGTTGTCATTAAACCATCTTTGATACCAAAAGTTTCGTGGATAACACGCGCTAAAGGTGCTAAACAGTTTGTTGTACAAGATGCGTTAGACACGATGTCTTGACCCGCGTATGCTGAGAAGTTAACACCACGAACGAACATAGGAGTTGCGTCTTTTGAAGGACCAGTCATTACAACTTTTTTCGCACCAGCAGTAATGTGTTTACGTGCTGTTTCATCTGTTAAGAATAAGCCAGTTGCTTCAACTGCGATATCAACACCGATTGCGCCCCAGTTTAAGTTTGCTGGATCACGTTCAGCAGTAACACGGATTGTTTTACCGTTCACTACTAAGTTACCATCTTTCACTTCAACTGAACCATCGAAACGACCATGAGTTGAATCGTATTTTAACATGTATGCCATGTATTCAACATCGATTAAGTCGTTGATACCTACAACTTCGATGTCATCACGTTGTTGTGCAGCACGGAATACGATACGACCGATACGGCCGAAACCATTGATACCAATTTTAATTGCCATAAGATTTTCACCTATATATTTAAAGTTAAACAAAATTATCACGGTTTAGCTACCTTTTTCGGGTAATCTTAGCCGCTACCTCGCAATTATAGCACGGTTTCTTTTCAGAACAATCCAGACTATGAAAATAACTATAACAAATAAGTTTTGTGTGATCTATGTCAAATTTTTCAAATTTCATTATTTAGAAAAACTCTGCAAATTTTGACCGCACTTTGCCTGAAAATTTGGCATAATACGCCTATTCATTATTAATAGGAAATACTATGTCACAAGGTAATCTTTATATTTTGTCTGCTCCAAGTGGTGCAGGTAAATCATCACTCATTGCAGCATTATTAGAAAAACAAACACAAAATAAAATAATGGTCTCGGTATCTCACACCACCCGCCAGCCTCGCCCAGGGGAAGAAAATGGCGTGCATTACCATTTTGTTGAAGTAGAAGAATTTGAAACGTTAATCGAGCAAGGCATATTTTTGGAATACGCTAAAGTCTTTGGTGGCAATTATTATGGGACTTCGTTGCCTGCAATTGAAAAAAATCTTGCCGCAGGGAACGATGTGTTTTTAGATATTGATTGGCAAGGCGCACAACAAATTCGCCAAAAAGTGCCTAGCGTAAAAAGTATTTTTATTTTGCCGCCTTCATTGGCTGAATTGGAAAAACGTTTGATTGGACGTGGACAAGATAGTGCAGAAGTCATTGCAGAGCGCATGTCAAAAGCGATGAATGAAATTTCGCACTATAACGAATATGATTATGTGATTGTGAATGACGACTTTGAGCAAGCATTAACCGATCTGCAAGGGATTTTGCGTGCGGAAAAATTAACGCTTTCTTATCAAGAAAGCCAAAATCAAGCATTAATTCAGGAATTACTAGCAAAATAGACCGCACTTTAGTATCATAGATGACCTTTTTTTAGAAATATGATTAATACTTGGAGTAAAATATGGCTCGTGTAACAGTACAAGCAGCTGTTGAACAAATTGGTAACCGCTTTGATTTAATTCTGACAGCGGCACGCCGTGCAAGACAATTACAATTAAACCAACGTGAACCTTTGGTGCCAGAAGAAAACGATAAACCAACCGTTATCGCATTGCGTGAAATTGAAAAAGGTTTAATCAATAACGACATTATGAACGCACAAGATCGCCAAGATGCGTTAGCACAAGATCAAGCAGAAATTGAAGCCGTTTCTTTATTAACAGAAGCACCACTCTAATAAGAGTGATTGGGTTCGCAAAGCATTTTATGCGCTAATTTTTTGACGAAGGCAGGTATGTATGGAACTTTTTGCCCCTTTAGATAAAATTATTCAGGGTTATTTGCCTGATGAAAAAATAATGCTGGTAAAACGCGCTTTTGTGGTTGCTCGAGATGCCCATGAAGGGCAATATCGTTCAAGTGGCGAACCCTATATTACTCACCCAGTCGCCGTAGCATCAATTATTGCAGATATGCGACTCGATCACGAAGCCGTGATGGCAGCCTTGCTACATGATGTGATCGAAGACACTCCTTATACCGAAGAACAATTAGCCGCCGAGTTTGGCTCAAGCGTGGCAGAAATTGTTGAAGGTGTTTCCAAACTTGATAAATTAAAATTTCGTACCCGCCAAGAAGCGCAAGCAGAAAGCTTTCGCAAGATGATTTTGGCGATGACGAAAGATATTCGCGTTGTTCTGATTAAATTAGCCGACCGCACACATAATATGCGCACTCTTGGTGCGTTACGCCCAGATAAACGACGCCGCATAGCCCGAGAAACCCTTGAGATTTATAGCCCATTGGCACACCGCTTAGGGATTGAACATGTCAAAAATGAATTAGAAGATCTGTGCTTTCAAGCAATGCATCCACAGCGTTATGTTGTTATTCATCGAGTCATTGATGATGCGCGAAATACTGGGGGCGAATTGATCCAGCCAATTCTTAAAAATTTAGAAACATCATTGGAACAAGCGGGTATTCCAGCGCGTGTGTATGGGCGAGAAAAACCTGCCTTTTATATTTATCAATCATTGAAAAATCATTCACAAAAGTTTCGCACGATTTTAGATATTTATAATTTTAGGGTTGTTACGCATAATGTGGATGATTGCTATCGTGCTTTAGGTTGTGTTCATCGTTTGTATAAACCGCGGGCGGGACAAATTAAAGATTATATTGCCGTGCCTAAAACCAATGGTTATCAAGCATTGCACACGGCTACCATCGGGCCGAAAGGCGTGCCTGTTGCCGTGCAAATTCGCACAGAAGAAATGGATCAAATTGCCAAAATGGGCGTGACGGCTCACTGGGTCTTTAAACAAGATGGCAAGAACGACCAGACAACTGCGCAAATCAAAGCACAACGTTGGCTTGAAAATATCATTGAGTTGCAACAAAGTGCGGGCAATTCTTTTGAATTTATTGAAAGCGTGAAATCTGATCTTTTCAGCCATGAAATTTATGTATTCACTCCTAAAGGCCGTATTATTGAACTGCCAAAAGGGGCAACGGCTGTGGATTTCGCTTATGCCGTGCATACGGATGTCGGTGATTCCTGTGTTGGAGCGATTGTCGATCGTTCTGATTATCCACTCACTCAGCCTCTTGTTTCTGGGCAAACGGTGGATATCGTCACGTCACCTCATGCAAAACCGCGCGCTATTTGGTTAAGTTCTGTGGTAACAGGGCGCGCTAAATCGAGAATTCGTCAAGCACTCAAAACTCAAGAAGAATCGACCGCACTTAAAGCACCAATGCAAAATCGCCATTATGCAAATTGCTGCCATCCGATCCCAGGTGATAAAGCTCGCGCCTATAAAACAGAGGGCAATGATTGGATTGTGCATCATGCGAGCTGTTTAACTTTGCGACATCATCCTGAAAGTATTGATGTGCAAGTAGAAAATGAAGGACAAGAGTTTGAAGTTGAACTCCGCATTGAAATGCAACGGGCGGCGGCATTAGGTAATTTATTGGCGGCGATTAGCGCGAATCATAGTAATATCCATAGTGTGTGGTCGGAAGAAGATACAAATAGCAGCTTAGCTATTTTGCTGGCGACAACAAAAGATACGCGCCATTTGTCTTCAATGATGCGCAAAATTCAAAACTTGCCTGAAGTCATTTCGGTGAAGCGTAATATCAATGCCTAATCTTCAATTCTTAGATGCGGTTCCGCTCACAACCTTATCTGGTGTGGGCGCTGCGATTTCAGAAAAACTAAGCCGCATTGGCATTCATAATTTGCAGGATCTGTTATTTCATCTGCCAATCCGTTATGAAGATCGCACGCATATCACCCCAATTTCTCATCTTCGCCCCGAACAATATGCAACCATTGAAGGGGTTGTGCAAACTTGCGAAGTGCAATTCGGTCGCCGTCCAATCCTGACGGTAAGCCTTTCTGACGGCTCATCAAAAATTATGTTACGCTTTTTTAACTTTAATGCGGGAATGCGTAATAGTTTCCAAATCGGCACAAGGGTAAAAGCCTTTGGCGAGATAAAGCGCGGTCGTTTTATGGCGGAAATTCATCATCCCGAATATCAAATTATTCGTGATACTCAGCCTATTCAATTAGAAGAAAACCTAACGCCGATTTATTCCACTACTGAAGGATTAAAACAGAATTCATTACGCAAACTCACGGATCAAGCGCTCGCATTGCTAGATAAAATTCAAATTGCGGAAATTTTACCGAATGAATTTAATCCCTATCCTTTTAGCCTAAAAGAAGCGATTCGATTTTTGCACCGTCCACCGCCAGATGTTTCCTTAGAAAGTCTTGAAAACGGGCAGCATCCAGCACAAGTGCGGTTAATTTTTGAAGAATTATTAGCCCATAATCTTGCCATGCAAAAGGTGCGTCTTGGCACGCAACAATTCAGAGCTTTGCCTTTGCACTATCAAACAGATCTAAAATCGCGTTTTCTCTCACAATTGCCTTTTAAGCCGACCAATGCACAGGCGCGCGTTACACAAGATATTGAAAAAGATTTAAAGCAACAATATCCGATGATGCGTTTAGTGCAAGGCGATGTGGGCTCGGGCAAAACATTGGTAGCCGCCCTTGCCGCCTTAATGGCGATTGATAATGGCAAACAAGTTGCACTTATGGCGCCCACAGAAATTTTAGCGGAACAACATGCCGAGAATTTCAAGCGTTGGTTTGCCCCTTTGGGGATTGAAGTGGGCTGGTTGGCTGGAAAAGTAAAAGGGAAAGCTCGCCAAGCAGCGTTAGAAAATATAAAAAATGCGAAAGTCCAAATGGTGGTGGGAACACATGCGCTTTTTCAGGAAGAAGTAGAATTTGCAAACCTTGCTTTAGTAATTATTGATGAACAACACCGTTTTGGTGTGCATCAACGATTAATGCTTAGAGAAAAAGGGGAAAAAGCAGGCTTTTATCCGCACCAACTGATTATGACTGCAACGCCTATTCCACGCACCCTCGCTATGACGGTTTATGCAGATTTGGATACTTCCATTATTGATGAATTGCCCCCTGGGCGCACGCCGATAAAAACCGTGGTGGTATCAGAGGAACGGCGTAGCGAAATTGTGGCGCGCGTACATCATGCTTGCACCAATGAAAATCGGCAAGTATATTGGGTTTGCACATTAATCGATGAAAGTGAAGTGCTAGAAGCACAGGCGGCGGAAGCAACGGCGGAAGATTTGCGCCAAGCCTTACCGCACTTACGCATTGGATTGGTGCATGGACGCATGAAACCTGCTGAAAAACAAGAAATTATGGCAAGCTTTAAAGCCGCTGAATTAGATTTGTTAGTAGCGACCACCGTGATTGAAGTTGGGGTTGATGTGCCAAATGCTAGCTTAATGATTATTGAAAATACGGAACGTTTGGGGTTATCGCAGCTGCATCAATTGCGTGGACGTGTTGGGCGGGGCAGCACCGCGTCATTTTGTGTTTTAATGTATAAACCGCCGTTGGGAAAAATCTCACAAAAACGCTTGCAAGTGCTGCGAGATAGTCAAGACGGTTTTGTCATTTCAGAAAAGGATCTTGAAATTCGTGGGCCTGGTGAAGTACTTGGCACTAAACAAACGGGTATTGCGGAATTTAAAATTGCGAATTTAATGCGTGATCGCAAAATGATTCCGACCGTGCAGCATTATGCTCGCGAACTGATTCAAAAATACCCCGATGTCGCAGAAAATCTTATTAAACGTTGGCTGAATAATCGCGAAATTTATAGCAATGCTTAATAAATAGGTATAAAGTGCGGTCAAATTTTTAAAAATTTTAATGTAGTTGGATTGAATATGAATGAGAAAGCAACAATCCTGTTTTTTGATTCTGGTGTTGGTGGCTTCAGTGTTTATCATGAAGTGTTAGATTTATTGCCGCACCATCATTATCTCTATGCCTTTGATAATGAAATGTTCCCCTTTTCAGAAAAAAGTGAAGAATTAGTCATTCAACGCACCTTGGCTGTGTGTAAGAAAATCAATGAGCGTTATCCGCTGGATCTAATCGTCATCGCTTGTAATACCGCGAGTACCGTAGTGCTGCCCGCATTGCGTGAATATTTCGACATTCCTATTGTAGGTACCGTGCCTGCTATCAAGCCAGCTGCTGAAATTTCACAAACCAAACACATTGGATTATTGGCAACGAAAGGTACAGTAAAGCGTGCTTATGTAAATGATCTGATTGAAAAATATGCTTCCCATTGCCAAATAGAAAAATTAGGCTCAACTAAGTTAGTTGAAATCGCACAAGATAAAATTCAAGGCGATTCAGTAGATTTATTGGCATTAAAGAATGAATTAGAAATTTGGGCTAAAAAAACGGATTTGGACACCGTAATTCTTGGCTGCACGCATTTCCCGCTGATCAAAGATGAAATTCAGATTTGTTTACCTCAGGTTAAATATTTTGTCGATCCAGGTGCCGCAATTGCCAAACGTGTCGCCTATTTATTGGATTCTATAAAAGTGCGGTCAAAAAAGGAGACAAAAAATCTCATCTTTTGTACTAAACATTTCAGCATTGAAAATAAATTTTTACAAGCATTGAAATTTCGTTGGGGATTTGAAGAGTTAGTATTGCTAAATTTAGATGAATAGTTCAACAAATTGACTGCAAAATAATCACTCAAAAACAAAATTGAGAAATTTTCAAAAAATTTCAGCAAAAGGGGTTGCAAAGGATTTGAAAATGCCTATAATACGCCGCACACAACGACGCGCTGTTGTGAAATTGAAAAGATTATCCAGTGCGTCGTTCTTTTTTGCTCTTTAACAATTTATCAGACAATCTGTGTGGGCACGAGTAAGATTCGTTTTGAAAAAAATTAAAACAGAAACTTAAAGTGCTGAACAAAGTTAAT
>NZ_QENU01000002.1 GCF_003096995.1 Alitibacter langaaensis DSM 22999
ACCTGACCCCATGCCGAACTCAGAAGTGAAACGCCGTAACGCCGATGGTAGTGTGGGGATTCCCCATGTGAGAGTAGGTCACCGCCAGGTATTATATTATAGCCGAGAGGCAGAAGTCCTAGCAGGAATGCTGGGGCTTTTTTGTTATAGGTAAACTATGTTTGCCTATAAAAACCATACGCTATGCGTATGGATTAAAAGAGCTTAAGCGGTGAGCAAAATAAAAAATCCTCGCTATATACTGAACAAGGCTGACAACCAAAATTCAAAATATAGGAGGAATATTAAGGCAGTTATGTAACTACAAAAATGTAGAAATAATAGAAGCGTATGCAATGAAAGATCATATTCATATGCTGCTAAGGAGCCCATCCAAATTGGCTGTATCAAGTTTTATGGGATATTTGAAAGGAAATCATCACTGATGATATTCGAAAGGCATGCTAATCTAAAATATAAATATGGCAATCGAAACTTTTGGGCAAAAGTTATTATGTAAGTACAGTAGGTTTAAACACAAAAGTCGTAGAAGAATATATCAAGAATCAGGAAAAGAAGATATGATTCAGGATAATTTATCGAACAAGGAATATGTGGACCCCTTTAAGGGGTAAGCCATAGAATTATTGTGCGGTTGTCGGTCTTTTCACATGCCCCTTGAGGGGCATGTGAAGTCCTAGGCCCTTATAGGGTAGCCTAAAAACCGCCCGTTTCACGGGCGGATTGTTATTGTTATAAAACGCAAAAACGGCAGAGAATAAATGATGAGAAATGAATGATGAGAACTGCATGATGAAAGAGGATGATTCTTAATCATAGGTTATCCCATTCATTATTTTTATGTACCGATATTCTAAGCATTAGCACTACAGATATTTCCATATATGATTTCATCTTTCCCTCTTCTACTCATTCTAAGTAAAGTGCGGTCATTTCCCCTAAAATTTCTGTCTCTGGCATTTCTATTCCTAACTGAGTTTTGAAATAAATAAAATAGCTTAATAATAATTCGTATTAGAGATAGAAAGTGAATTATTGGGTATTTAATCCACTTGAATAACACATAATTACAGCCGTAATAAAAGTATTTACCATCAAACCTCCTAATAGATTGCAAGATTTATTGCAACTTTAAATCATTGAGGGTTTAATAAGTTAAGGCTATATCCCTTAAGAACTCAAAAGTGCGGTCATTTTTTTATGAAATTTTATAGGATACTCTTACATAATATTAATATCTAAGTTAAACATTAGTTTTCCATTCTGAATAAATACAAACCTTTTTTAATTAAACGATAATGTTGTTCGCGTATTAAGAAAGAATTAAATCAGATAAAATTAATGAAAAATAGACCGTACTTGTGTGAGTTGTATTGATTTTTCTTAATTTAGAAAGTAAAAAGCCTACCCCGAAAGGTAGGCTTAAAATTTATAATTATTAACCTTGTGAAGAAATGCGTTTCATATCTGTCATATAGCCACGTAATTCTTGACCGATTAATTCTACTGGGTGGTTACGGATTGCGTCATTAATATCGCGTAGATACACATTATCAATTTCTGCAGCTGGTGTTGGTTCACCTAAATCACCTTTTTGTAGAAGTGGAATTAATTTTTCTGCAAGAATTGGGGTTGCTACATTTGAGAATAAATAGTTGCCGTATTCTGCTGTATCTGAAATCACCACGTTCATTTCATATAAGCGTTTGCGTGCAATGGTATTTGCAATTAATGGTAATTCGTGTAGTGATTCATAGTAGGCAGATTCTTCATAGATACCACTTGCTACCATCACATCGAATGCCATTTCCACACCCGCTTTTACCATCGCAACCATTACTACGCCATTATCGAAATATTCTTGTTCAGAAATTTTGATACCGTCCGCTTTTGGTGCGTTTTCAAAGGCAGTTTTGCTGGTTTCTTCACGCCATCTAAATAAATCTTTATCACCGTTTTCCCAGTCTGCCATCATAGTTGCTGAGAAGTGGCCGCTGATAATATCATCCATATGTTTTAAGTATAAGAAACCTAGCTGTTCTTTAATTTCTTCTGCTAATTCAAAAGCACGGATTTTGGCAGAATTTGAAAGGCGATCCATCATTAATGTGATACCACCATGTTTTAAGGCTTCTGTGATAGTTTCCCAACCGTATTGGACTAATTTGCCTGCATAAGCGGGATCTTTGCCATCGGCAACTAATTTATCGTAGCAAACAATTGAGCCCGCTTGTAACATACCACAAAGAATGGTTTGTTCTCCCATTAAGTCAGATTTCACTTCAGCGACAAATGAAGATTCTAATACGCCCGCGCGATCGCCGCCTGTTGCTGATGCCCAAGCTTTCGCAATAGCCATACCTTCGCCTTTCGGATCATTATCTGGGTGAACAGCGATTAAAGTTGGTACACCAAAACCACGTTTGTATTCTTCACGAACTTCAGTACCTGGGCATTTTGGCGCTGACATGACTACTGTAATATCTTTACGAATTTGTTCGCCCACTTCAACGATGTTGAAACCGTGTGAATAACCGAATGCAGAGCCTTGTTTCATTAATGGCATCACATCCGCCACCACTTTAGAGTGTTGTTTGTCTGGTGTTAAGTTAATCACCAAATCTGCAGTAGGGACTAATTCTTGATATGTACCAACTTTAAAACCATTTTCTGTGGCACGTTGGAATGATGCACGTTTTTCAGCGATAGCTTCTGCACGCAATGCGTAAGAAATATCTAAACCGCTATCACGCATATTTAAGCCTTGGTTTAAACCTTGTGCACCACAACCTATGATTACGATTTTTTTGCCTTTTAAAAAGTTGCAACCATCAGCAAATTCGCTGCGTTCCATAAAACGGCAACGACCTAGTTGGTCAAGCTTTTGACGTAAGTTTAATGTATTAAAATAGTTAGACATTGTAATTTCCTTTGTTTGAAGGGTTGATATTGTGTTGTGTTTGCACACTACTTTCTTGTTATGCGCTCGATTATACGCTTTTTTTGTGTTGCATAAATTGATATTATTGAAACTAATCATTGCAAATTCTGCAATCATTCTAATCTCAAGTGTGGTCAAATTTTATGGAATTTAACGATTTAAATCTTTTCATTCATCTAGCTCAAACTCAGAATTTCAGTAAAACAGCGGTGCAACATCATATGTCGCCTTCCACCCTTTCGCGCCAAATTCAACGTATGGAAGACGAACTGGGACAACCCTTATTTTTAAGGAATAATCGCCAAGTGGTGCTCACAGAAATGGGGCAACAGTTTTTGCAATTTGCCCAACGAAATTGGCAACAATGGCACCAATTTAAGCAACAAATTCGCACAAATTCAGAAGAATTATCTGGTGAACTTAAATTATTCTGTTCCGTCACCGCGGCTTATAGCCACCTGCCGCAGGTGCTGGAAAAATTTCGTGTACGTTATCCCAAGGTGGAAATTCAGCTCACGACGGGCAACGCCGCGCTAGCCGTGGAGCGCGTGCAAAGTCAGCAGGCGGATCTTGCATTAGCGGGTCGCCCGATGAATTTCCCTAACACGTTAGCATTTCATCACATAGATGATATTTCCCTGTCTTTAATTGCCCCGCGTGTTGCTTGCACCGCAACACAACTTTTGCAGCAAGACCCCATCGATTGGCAGCAAATGCCGTTTATTTTGCCTGTGGATGGTATGGCGCGTCAGCGTTTTGAACAATGGGCGAAAGAAAAGAAAATCAAACACCCAAAAATCTATGCAACAGTCGCTGGTCACGAAGGCATTATGCCAATGGTTGCACTCGGTTGCGGACTGGCGATTTTGCCTGATGTGGTGATCAAAAATAGCCCAATGCATACGCAGGTTTCATCGCTTCATTTGGATATGCCCATTGCGCCTTTCGAGCTAGGCATTTGCGTGCAGAAACAAAGCCTTGAATTGCCCTTGATCAAAGCATTTTGGCAAACCTTGCAAAATTAGTGCATTTCACCTTATTTTTGTGATCTGCATTCCAGAACTATCTCAAAAAACTCGTAAAATTTGACCGCACTTACATAATTTGATTTGGTATGAACTCAAAGTGCGGTCAAATTTATGGATAATTCTCTTGAGATCTTATTGCGTCTATCGCAAGTCCCTCGCCTAGGAGCAGCTGCAATACAAGATTTACTCGCTCAGATTTCTCTTTCTACCTTGTGCGATTATGATCGCGATGCGTTACGCGCAATGGGTTGGACGTCTGCGCAAATTCAACGTTGGTTTTGCCCTGAGCAGAAATTTATTGAGCCGATTTTAGAATGGAGAAGTCGGCACGGAAATCATATTTAGCATTGCTTTCATCCACAGTATCCTTATTTACTCAAGCAAATTGCCAGTGCACCGACAATTCTTTATCTGCAAGGCGAGGTGGAAACCTTATCTCAGCCCCAAATTGCGATGGTGGGTAGCCGTTATTGCTCGAGTTATGGCGAATATTGGGCAAAATATTTTGCGAGCGAGTTATGGGCGGCGGGTTTAGTGGTCACCAGTGGGCTTGCTCTCGGCGTGGACGGTTTTAGCCATCAAGCCGTGGTCGATGTGCAGGGCAAAACGGTTGCCGTATTAGGCAATGGCTTGAATAAGATTTATCCTTCGCGACACCGCTATTTAGCGCAACGAATTTTGGAATATGGCGGGGCGCTAGTTTCAGAATTTGCACCAGATCAACCACCCATCGCCGCCAATTTTCCAAGACGAAATCGCATTATTAGCGGTTTATCGTTAGCCACTCTCGTGGTCGAAGCCACAGAGCGGAGCGGTTCGCTTATCACCGCGCGCCTTGCGCTAGAACAAAATCGCGAGGTGTTTGCCATTCCTGGCAGCTTGCAAAATGGGCTAAGCCAAGGCTGTCATAAATTAATTAAACAAGGGGCGTTGCTGGTTGAGAATGTGGCGGATATTGTAGAAAATTTACCAAACTATTATTTCTCGAGCGGTTCATCTGAAACAGCCCATAAAACTTTGCCAAAATCGACCGCACTTAGCAGCCCAAACACGCCAAATATTGAGCCTGCGCATCCTGAATTATTTAATGCCATTCGCCACGAATTATTGAGTATTGATGAACTCGCGGCTAAGACCCAATTAACGGTTGAGACCTTGCTCACACAGCTGCTCGATTTGGAGCTGCAAGATTTAATTGTGTGCGAAGAGGGCTGCTATCGGAGACATTGGTAAAAGTATCAAAATATTCTATAAATCTTCTGAAAATAGTTTAAATTTTTGTTACAATCATCCCCAGTTTTTATTCGTTTAGGAATTTATTTATGTCTGTTGTGGGAAGATTTCATTCTTACGAATCCTGCGGTACAGTAGATGGACCAGGGATCCGATTTATTTTATTTTTACAAGGCTGTTTGATGAAATGCCTGTATTGCCATAACCGCGATACCTGGGATTTACACGGCGGCAAAGAGATCACCGTAGCAGAATTGATGAAAGAAGTGGTGACCTATCGCCATTTTATGAATGCGACAGGTGGCGGCGTGACTGCATCGGGCGGTGAAGCCATTCTGCAAGCGGAATTTGTGCGTGATTGGTTCCGTGCTTGCAAAGCAGAAGGCATTAACACTTGCCTTGATACCAACGGTTTCGTGCGCCATTATGAATTTATCGATGAATTATTAGATGTCACTGATTTAGTCATGCTTGATCTTAAGCAAATGAATGATCGTGTGCATCAAAGTTTGATTGGCGTGCCAAATAAACGTGTGATTGATTTTGCCAAATATCTTGAGCAACGTAACCAACGCACATGGATCCGCCATGTAGTGGTGCCGGGTTATACCGACAATGATGAAGATTTACATATGTTGGGCAAATTTACCCAAAATATGAAAAATATCGAGAAAATCGAATTGTTGCCTTATCATCGTTTAGGGGCGCACAAATGGGCGGTTTTGGGCGATGAATACAAATTAGAAGATGTTAAACCACCAACAAAAGAATCTATGCAACATATCAAAGCCTTACTAGAAAGCTATGGGCATGAAGTCAAATACTAAGAGCTAAGATCTTCAATCATTAAAAAGGGATGTAAAAACATCCCTTTTTTTGACCGCACTTTGCGCTTATTTCACTAAACCTAATTGCCCAATTTTCACACCTAAATTGCCGAGCGAAACAGCATCTAAATAATCCGCTAAAAAGATAAATAATTCATTTAAATCAGTAAAAGTGCGGTGAATTTTGACTTCATTTTCCACTTTTCGAGTAAATTCATATTGTACATTTTCGCCGTCAACATGGGCTTCAAGCGTAATATAAATCGTTTCAAAAAAATGGCTATGAGTGCCTTCTTCACCTAGATCGCTAATACGCACATTCCAATTATTGCTATATAAAAGTGTTGTTGTTGCCGACATATTTACCTCTAATGTTGTGTTTATATTGCTGTATTTATCGTGAAATCAGTGAAGAAAAACCCGATTATAAAATCTCTCAAACTAGACATTTTATAATCGGGCTTTTCAAAGTAATGATTGGTATGTTTTGCTTTACGTTGATAACTTCCTTTGCCTTTTAATTTTTTCTCAATGCGTTGTCGGAAAAGACGATCATGCAACAATGCTTGAATAGCATTATCTTTTATTACGCCTCGATTATGCTGATAGGTCGTTGCACCCTGTGCCTTGGAAACGCTAGGCACATTTTGCTTTTTCTTCGCCATAGTTTCGCTCCTTATGAATAAACGGCGGACATTATATATGTAAATCAGGAAAATTTTAACTTATAATCAAGAAAATTTTATGTAAGGATAGTTAAATGATTGATTTATTTAAGAGCTGGTATGAACGCCGTTTTAGTGATCCGCAAGCAATGGGGCTAGCCGCCATTTTATTCTTCGGTTTTGTGGCAATTTATTTTTTTAGTGATCTAATTGCGCCACTACTGATCGCCGTGGTGCTTGCCTATCTGCTTGAAATTCCCATTAAATTTCTCACCGAAAAATTAAAACTGCCACGAATGCTGGCAGTAACCTTTATTCTGGGGGGCTTTATTACCTTGGCATTGGCAATGGCGTTTGGCGTTCTTCCGACTTTGGTGAATCAAACCATAAAATTATTGAGCGATTTGCCCGCGATGTTCAACAAATTTCATGAATGGGTGGTGAGATTGCCAGAAAGTTATCCCGAGTTGGTGGACTACCAAATGGTGGACAGCCTGTTTAGCTCTACGCGCGAAAAGATCCTGACTTTCGGGGAAAGTGCGGTCAAATTTTCCCTCAGTTCGATTATGAATATGGTGACGATTGGCATTTATGCCTTTCTTGTGCCGTTGATGATGTTCTTTATGCTAAAAGATAAACAGGTGCTGATTGATTCATTTGTGCGTTTTTTGCCTAAAAATCGCACACTGGCGTTAAATGTTTGGGCGGAAATGCAACAACAAATTGCGAATTACATCCGTGGGAAATTGTTAGAAATTGCGATTATGACGGTTGTAACCTATGTCGCATTCTTATTTTTTGGCTTAAATTACCCACTTTTACTCTCTTTCGCAGTGGGAATGTCGGTGCTCATCCCTTATGTCGGTGCTGTGCTAGTCACAATTCCCGTGGCATTGGTGGCGATATTCCAATTCGGCGATCATTCCATGTTTTGGTATCTCATCTCGACCTATATCATTTTGCAACTTTTAGACGGCAACCTGCTCGTGCCATTCCTGTTCTCCGAAGCCGTCAATTTGCATCCATTGACAATCATTGTCTCCGTGCTAATTTTCGGCGGATTATGGGGTTTTTGGGGCGTATTCTTCGCAATTCCACTAGCAACCTTAGTCAAAGCCGTAGTGAATGCTTGGCCTGAAACGGTATAAATTTCGCAAAAAATGATCGCACTTTGAGCGGCAGAAATAATCTTAAATATAGAAAATCGTTTTTAAGTCAAGATGTTATTTTTAGCCCTAAGGTTGTTTAGGGCCTTTTTATAAAGTGCGGTCAATTTTGTGATTGTTTTATATGTTAGGCACTTTCACGCGCTATAAAGTCAGTGTCGATTTGAATGTACCTTGGTGTACTTTTTTGTCCGCTTTTCAGCAATTCTGCCAATTGTTCTCCTGCAATTTTGCCGAGTTTAGCATAGGGAATACGGAGCGTGGTTAAAGAGGGTGCGGTGGTTTGGCTGATTTCAAGATCGCCAAAGCCAATAATTGCTACTTCATAAGGCACGGCGATATGTTGGCGGTGAGCTTCAAATAATGCACCACAGGCGAGTTGATCGGATAAAAACACAAAAGCATCAATTTTTCCCCAAGTGGAAATGCCTTCGTTGAATAGCTTTGCTCCCGCCGAGAATGAAACAGGCTCAGAGCAATGCAAAATTTGATGTGAGTTAAGGTGCTTGCTATGCAAGGCTGAATGCCAGCAGGCAAGATATTGTTGGAAAATCGCTTGTTCTTGTTGTGCACAAAGCAATCCGATATCACGATAACCTTTTTGCACTAAAAAATTGACGACCTTTTGCACCGCAGTTTGGCTATCAATACAGACATTAATGCCTAAAGGTGCGGTCTGTTTCGAGCCAATTTCAAGGCAAATCAAACCACTATTACGAATCCATTCCGCTTCTGTTTCTGGACAAGTTAAATTTAACAATATTACCGCAAGTGGTGCATTATTAATCAGCTCCCGCAACCAGCCTTTTTGATTTGCAACGAGAATAATTAATTGCACGTCAAGATGTTGGAGTTGTTTTTGTAATCCATTGAGAATTAAATTATTTTCCGTTGAAATTAAGGATGATGTAACGATAACGATATTGCGGGATGAAACGGAAGCGAGTTCTCGTGCTGCAGAGTTTGGTACATAACCCAGTTTTTGCACCGCAAGGTGAATTTTTTTGCGTAATGTTGCAGAAACCATCTCAGGCGTGCGTAAAGCACGGGATACTGTCATCGTGCCAGTGCCTACTTCACGCGCTACATCAGCGAGTGTCACTTTGCCCGTTGAACGGCGGTTTCGATTAGAATGATTGGATAGCGACATCATAACTCTCCTACAACACCTGCCTAAAATTACAATAAAAAAGCAATAAATAAAAATATTTTATCTTAAAAATGTTACCGCTATCACAAAATTAAAATTTTCTGATTGATAACGCTATCATTCGGGTTTACATTGAAAATACTTCAGAAAAATAGAGGTGTGTATGTTAAAACAATTTTTACCTTTATCTCACATTCAGTTGCTCAATTCTGTCGATGACTGGCAACAGGCGGTGCGTTGTAGTGCTGCACCTTTGTTGGCGGAGGCGCTGATTGAACCTAGTTATGTAGAATCTATTTTCAAAACCCATCAAGAAATTGGTCCTTATTACGTGATAGCACCACAAATTGCGATGCCACATTCTCGTCCAGAAGAAGGTTCAAAAGCACAAGCATTGTCCTTAGTTGTGTTAAAACAAGGGGTGAATTTTGGATCAGATAATGATCCTGTTCAGCTGGTGTTAATGTTAGCTGCAAAAGACAGTGAGTCGCATTTAGAAATGTTGTCAGCGGTGGCAGATCTGCTTTCAGATGAAAATGCTGTACAACAAATTATTCAATCAAACAATGTGGCGGAAATCGCTGAAATTGTTCATCGTTATTAATTATACAGGAGAAATGATTATGAAAATTATGGCAGTCTGTGGTCATGGCTTAGGTAGTAGCTTTATGATGGAAATGAACATTAAAAAAGCATTAAAAGCCTTGGGAAAAGAAGCAGAAGTTGGGCATCAGGATTTAGCGTCTGTCACAGCAAATGAAGCGGATTTATTTATTATGGGAGCAGATATTGCGAGGAGTAGTGGTTTACCTGCGGAAAAAGTTTTAGTGGTGAAAAATATTGTCAGTGTCAAAGAGTTTGAAGAAAAACTTGCGGAATACTTTAATAAATAGGAGCGAGCTATGGACTCTATTCTTTTCTTTATCTTAGATATTTTGAAAGTGCCTTCCGTATTGGTGGGATTGATTGCGTTAGTTGGCTTATTAGCGCAGAAAAAGCCGTTTCCTGATGTAGTAAAAGGCACAGTAAAAACCATTTTAGGTTTCTTAGTATTAGGTGGTGGTGCAACGTTATTATTAAGTTCATTAACTCCACTTGGCAGTATGTTTGAACATGCTTTCAACGTACAAGGAATTATTCCAAATAATGAAGCTATCGTTTCTATGGCATTAGAAAAATACGGCACTGCGACCGCACTTATTATGGCGTTTGGTATGGTTGCAAATATTATTGTGGCACGATTCACCCGCTTGAAATTTATTTTCTTAACTGGTCACCACACTTTCTATATGGCTTGTATGATAGGGGTTATTTTAACTGTAGCAGGTTTTGAAGGCGTACAACTGGTATTTGTTGGTGCATTAACTATGGGCTTGATTATGGCATTCTTCCCTGCTTTAGTGCATGTTTATATGCGAAAAATTACGGGCAGTAATGATGTTGGCTTTGGTCACTTTGGTTCTATTGGCTATGCTTTGTCAGGCGCTATTGGTCAGCTTGTGGGAAAAGGCTCTAAATCTACCGAAGATATGGACTTGCCAAAAAATCTTAGTTTCTTACGTGACAGCTCCATCTCAATTTCTATTACGATGATGGTGATCTACTTTGTGTTGGCAATCGCATCTGGTAATGAATATGTATCTACTCACTTTAGTAATGGACAACATTATTTGGTTTATGCCACTATTCAAGCGATTACCTTCGCTGCAGGTGTGTATGTGATCTTATCGGGTGTACGTTTAATCCTCGCTGAAATTGTCCCAGCGTTTACTGGTTTCTCAGAAAAATTGGTGCCTGATGCAAAACCAGCGCTTGACTGTCCAATCGTATTCCCTTATGCACCTAATGCCGTGTTAGTTGGCTTTTTATCAAGTTTCGTTGGTGGTATTGTGGGATTGGCATTGTTAGGACAACTTAACTGGGTATTGATTTTACCTGGCGTTGTACCACATTTTTTCTGTGGGGCAACCGCAGGCGTGTTCGGTAATGCGACAGGTGGTCGCCGTGGTGCAATTTTAGGTGCATTTGTGCATGGCTTATTAATCACTTTCTTGCCAGTGTTCTTATTGCCAGTATTGGGTTCATTAGGATTCGCCAACACTACATTCTCTGACACTGACTTTGGTGGCGTGGGTATTGTGTTAGGCAATATGGCACAATTTATGTCAAAAGATATGATTATGGCAACGATTGTCGGGATTTTCTTGGTATTAGTGATTTACAACTATACGGCGAAGAAACCTGCGAAAGTGGAAGAATAATTGCGCTATAAGCGATAAATTTTGATGTAAAAAAAGTGCGGTCAAAATTCTTTATATTTTTTGACCGCACTTTGTGTTTGAGATAGGGGATAGCTTATGAATTAAGCCATTTCTTCGCTAATTCATCATTAATCTCTTCGTGTGACCACATACTCCCAAATTCAGGGGGAGGATATTTGCTGTGGTTGTAACCCACTAAACGGACGAAATCAAAAACGGCATGTGGGTAGCCATTAATTAATAAAAAGGCTTGATTGCCATCTTCGTTCCAACAAATTTGTAATTGGCGGGGTTCTTGCTTATTTTGGATATCCTCTGCGCTATACACAAATAAACTATCGACTACCGGGTTTTCTTGCTGACGTAAATCAAGAGCGTAGAAATAGCCTGTTTCGCCGTCATCTTCAAACATAACCACTAAATCATCATTGGTTGTGGAATGAGCGCCTTGGCGTTTGGCTTGGCCCATTAAATGGCGATCTTCTAAAACTAAATGTAACATATTATTTCCTTTTACTAATCAAATTCGGTGATCCAATGTGAGCTTTGATGCGCTTTAAAGCAGAGTAGCACTTGTTCTTTGGTATTCTTTTCATTATGCATATCGGGGATCTCATCAATGCCAAAATAGGCAGACTGTAAGGTTTCACTATTCGCTTGAAATTTACCACCGAGTAATTCACACATCACAAAGGTTTTGAGTACGCGGTGTGCGAAAGCGGGAACATTGCGTTTATGTTGATCGTGGATAGCGATCAAATATTGAGGTTTAACGTCTAATCCTGCTTCCTCTTTAACTTCTTTAATTGTGTTGCTATATAAGGTTTCTGTCACATCGACCCAGCCACCGGGTAAACTCCATTGCCCATTGTTTTCTTGAACAAGCAGAATTTTATTATCTTTAAAAATGGCGGCTCGACTGTCTATTTTAGGTGTTTGATAACCTTGTTCATTACAAAATAAGGATTTGACCTTGTCTTTTGGAATTTCAGTCTTATAACTCAACATTTCTGCCGCAATATCGCGTAGTTGCTGATAGCGTTCAATATCATATACATTGTCGCAATATGCTAATCCATTTTGTGCAATGGCTTGAATCTGAATTGCCCAACTCAGCCAAGGTTCATGAAGTAATCGCTCATCTGCCATCACGTTATACCTGAAAATATTGATAGAAAAAACCGCACTTTAATTGCTCAAAGTGCGGTGCGATTTTATTGCGTTTTAATCAAACTCAAAGTGCTGATTACGCTTGACCTTTAACCGCTTTTAAACCTAAGAATGGTGCTTTGTCACCTAATGCTTCTTCGATACGGATTAATTGGTTGTATTTTGCAATACGGTCAGAACGGCTCATAGAACCAGTTTTGATTTGACCTGCTGCAGTACCTACCGCTAAATCTGCGATAGTGGCATCTTCGGTTTCGCCAGAACGGTGTGAAATAACCGCTGTGTAACCTGCATCTTTAGCCATTTTAATTGCGGCTAAAGTTTCAGTTAATGAACCGATTTGGTTGAATTTGATTAAGATTGAGTTTGCGATACCTTTTTCGATACCTTCTTTTAAGATTTTAGTGTTAGTTACGAATAAGTCATCGCCGACTAATTGAACTTTATCACCTAAAACTTTAGTTTGGTATGCGAAACCGTCCCAGTCTGATTCGTCTTGACCATCTTCGATAGACACGATTGGGTATTCTTTGCATAAACCTTCTAAGTAATGTGTGAATTCTTGAGAAGTGAATGATTTACCTTCACCTTTCATTTCATACATACCGTTTTCTTTGTTGTAGAACTCAGATGATGCGCAGTCCATCGCTAGAGTTACGTCTTTACCTAAAACATAACCTGCTTTTTCTACTGCTTCTTTGATACAAGCAAGGGCGGCTGCATTTGATTCTAAGTTAGGTGCGAAACCACCTTCATCACCCACAGCTGTGCTTAAACCTTTAGATTTTAATACTTTAGCAAGGTTGTGGAATACTTCTGCACCGATGCGTAAAGCTTCGCGTAAAGTTTTAGCACCTACTGGTTGAATCATAAATTCTTGAATATCAACGTTGTTATCTGCGTGCTCACCACCGTTGATGATGTTCATCATTGGCAATGGCATTGAATATTGACCTGGAGTACCGTTAAGTTCTGCAATGTAAGCGTAAAGTGGTAAGCCTTTTGATGCAGCAGCGGCTTTTGCTGTGGCTAAAGATACCGCTAAGATTGCGTTTGCACCAAATTTAGATTTGTTCTCTGTGCCATCTAAATCGATCATGATTTGGTCGATTTCAGCTTGGTTTGATGCTTCTTTGCCAACTAATGCGCTTGCGATTTCGTTATTTACAGCGCCCACTGCTTTTAATACGCCTTTACCTAAGAAACGAGCTTTGTCGCCATCGCGTAATTCTAAGGCTTCGCGTGAACCTGTTGATGCGCCAGATGGTGCAGCGGCTAAACCGACAAAACCACCTTCTAGGTGAACTTCAGCTTCAACAGTTGGGTTACCACGTGAATCGATGATTTCACGACCAATTACTTTAACGATTTTTGCCATTTTATTTTCCTCTATGGTTAATCTAAAATAGGTATTTAAACGAGCGATATAGTAAATGTATTTCGCTCGTTTGTCTTGTAAAAAATCACGATTATTTGATCTAAGATCAAGTTTTCTTTGTTATTTTTACGATTTAGCTTGATTTTCTTTCGCCGCTTTCACAAAACCCGCGAATAATGGATGCCCATCACGCGGTGTCGAAGTAAATTCTGGGTGGAATTGTGCTGCAACGAACCAAGGATGGTTTGGAATTTCGATAATTTCGACCAATTTTTTATCCGCACTTAAGCCGGTCACTTTCAGACCCGCTGCTTCAATTTGTGGTAATAATCGGTTGTTGACTTCATAACGATGGCGATGACGCTCTTCAATGGTTTCTTTACCATATAATTCGCGCGCTTTTGATCCTTCGATGAGATGGCATTGTTGTGCGCCCAAACGCATTGTACCGCCTAAATCCGAATTCTCACTGCGTTGCTCAACATTGCCGTCTGCATCTTGCCATTCGGTGATTAAACCGATGACGGGTTGTTCACAAGTGCGGTCAAATTCTGAAGAATTTGCTTGTTTCAAGCCTGCGACATTACGCGCATATTCAATTAAGGCAATTTGCATACCTAAACAAATGCCTAAATAAGGAATGTTGTTTTCACGGGCATATTGTGCGGTTAAAATTTTGCCCTCTACGCCACGATAGCCAAAGCCACCTGGCACGAGAATACCGTCTAAGCCTTTGAGAATATCTGTGCCTTTGGTTTCCACATCTTGCGAATCAATATATTTAATATGCACATTTAAGCGGTTGGTTAAGCCCGCATGTTTTAAGGCTTCGTTGACTGATTTGTAAGCGTCTGGTAATTCTACATATTTCCCTACCATACCAATGGTGACTTCACCAACTGGATTGGCTTGGCGATATAGCACTTGCTCCCATTCTGAAAGATCCGCAGGTTTTGCTTCTAAATGGAAACGTTGGCAAACAAACTCATCCAAACCTTGTGATTGCAACAATGCAGGGATTTGATAAATCGAATCCACATCTTTTAGTGAAATCACGGCTTTTTCTGGCACGTTACAGAACAAGGCAATTTTTGAGCGTTCATTGGCAGGAATCATACGGTCTGAACGGCATACTAATACATCAGGCTGAATGCCGATGGATAATAATTCTTTCACGGAATGCTGTGTCGGTTTAGTTTTCACCTCACCAGCCGTTGGAATATATGGCACTAATGTTAAGTGCATGAAAATGGTTTTTTCACGCCCTACTTGCACCGCGAGTTGGCGCAGTGCTTCTAAAAATGGCAGAGATTCAATATCACCAACCGTGCCGCCTACTTCAATAATCGCAACATCATGCCCTGCCGCACCATCAATAACGCGGGCTTTAATTTCGTTTGTGATGTGCGGAATAACTTGAATTGTTGCTCCAAGATAGTCGCCACGGCGTTCTTTGCGTAACACTTCAGAATAAATTTTACCTGTGGTGAAATTGTTGCGTTTGGTCATTTTGGTGCGAATAAAACGCTCATAATGCCCTAAGTCTAAGTCGGTTTCTGCGCCGTCTTGGGTAACGAATACTTCACCGTGCTGCGTTGGGCTCATTGTGCCTGGGTCAACATTAATATAAGGGTCAAGTTTCATGATCGTGACATTTAAACCGCGCGCTTCTAACAATGCTGCAAGCGATGCCGCTGCGATACCTTTCCCTAAAGAAGAAACAACACCGCCTGTAACAAAAATATAATTGGTAGCCATATTGAAGAACCTAAATATGTTTGGGTTGAGAAAATAGAGTTGATGATATGTATCAAGACGGGAGCATAGTTTACAGGAAACAGCCTTTTAACTCAATCAAGTGCGGTCAGAATTGTAAGATTTTTTATGAGATTTCCGCTATAATTCCCCAAAATTTAAAGGAATACAAAATGTTAGATCTTGCTTATTTACAAACTCCGCCGCAACAGACCGCACTTTTGAAGGCGTTGCCTGAAGATTTTATTGTGAAAGAACAATTGGGTTATGAAATGTCAGGAGATGGTGAGTTTGTTGCGGTAAAGGTGCGTAAAACGCAAGCAAATACCCTTTGGGTGGGCGAGCAGTTGGCGAAGTTTTGTGGTATTTCCGCGCGTAATATGAGCTATGCGGGCTTAAAAGATCGTAATGCGGTGACAGAACAATGGTTCAGCTTGCAAATGCCTGGGCAGCCAACGCCCGATTTTAGCCAATGCCATATTGATGGCGTGGAGATTTTAGCGGTGACTCGCCATCATCGCAAAATTCGCACTGGCAGCCTTGAAGGCAATCATTTTGAGATTTTATTGCGTCAAGTGAGCGAAGATGATGCTCTGAAAGTGCGGTTAGAAATCGTGAAGAATTTAGGCTTTCCGAATTATTTTACCGAACAACGTTTTGGGCGCGATGGCCATAATTTGACGGAGGCTATGCGTTGGGCAAAGGGCGAGATAAAAGTTAAAGATCGCAAAAAGCGCAGCTTTTATTTGTCTGCGGCGCGCAGTGAAGTGTTCAATTTAGTGGTGTCACAACGCTTGAAAATGGGGTTGGCGACACAGGTGATGCCCAATGATATTTTGCAGTTAGCTGGCACGCACAGTTGGTTTCAGGCTGATAAAAATGATGAACTTGCCGCATTGCAAGTGCGGTTAGAAAATCGTGATATTTTTTTAACCGCGCCTTTAATCGGCGAAAATGACCAGTTGGCGAGTGAATTAGAAAATCAAGTGGTGGCGGAACATAGCATATTGCGTTCGTTGATGAAACAAGAACGCCTTAAAGCGGCTCGCCGCGCGTTATTAATGCAAGCAAAAGATTTTCAGTGGCAATTTGAAGAAAATGGATTGCGGCTAAAATTTTTCTTGCCCGCGGGCAGTTATGCAACAGCATTGGTGCGAGAATTGGTCAAAGTTGAGAATTTGTAATATTGACGTTAAAGCCCGTCTTTGCGCGGAAAATACAATTTATATTGTTCATAAATTTAAGAAAATGGAAGGGAAAAATGAATATACTTTTATCTAATGATGATGGTTATCACGCCGAGGGAATTCAGACTTTAGCCGCACATTTGCGTAAGTTTGCCAATGTGATTATTGTGGCGCCCGATCGCAACCGCAGTGCGGCTTCTAGCTCACTCACTTTAGTCGAACCATTGCGCCCACGCCGTTTGGATAATGGGGATTATTGCATTAATGGCACCCCTGCGGATTGTGTTCATCTTGCGTTAAACGGTTTTCTCACTGGAAAAATTGATTTGGTGGTGTCAGGCATTAATGCAGGGGCAAATTTAGGGGATGATACCCTTTATTCGGGGACCGTGGCCGCCGCCTTTGAAGGGCGCCATTTGGGGCTGCCTTCCATTGCCATCTCTCTTGATGGGCGTCAACATTATGAAAGTGCGGCGAAAATTGCTTGCGATTTGATCCCCAAATTACATGGCGAAATGCTAGGCAGCCATGAAATTATTAATATCAATGTGCCAGATTTACCTTTGGATGAAATTCGTGGCATAAAAGTATGCCGTTTGGGCGCGCGCGAGTCTGCTGCAGAAGTGATTAAACAGCAAGATCCCCGTGGCGAAAATATTTACTGGATCGGCCCAGCTGGCTTGCCAGAAGATAATGGTGTAGGCACGGATTTTTATGCGGTTAAACAGGGTTATGTCGCTATTACACCCATTACACCAGATTTAACCGCACATCATTCACTTCAGGCTTTACAAAACTGGCTAGAAGGTGAATAATACAGCGCCTATTTTGAACAAGGATAAAAAGGAATCGCGTGAAAATTTTTGGTGCAATGTATGATAAAACTATGGCGTGGTCGAAACATCGTTTCGCAACCTATTGGCTGAGTTTTCTCAGTTTTATTGAGGCGATTTTTTTCCCTATTCCGCCTGATATCATGCTGATTCCTATGGCGATGTCAAAGCCTAAAAGTGCGGTCAAATTTGCTTTAATTACGGCAATTGCTTCCGTGCTCGGTGGCATGATCGGCTATTCTATCGGTTATTATGCCTTTGATTTAGTTCAAGAATATATTGTTAAATTCGGTTATCAAGCCCATTGGGATAAAGCGATTTCTTGGTTTGAACAATGGGGCGTACTTGTGGTTTTTGTCGCAGGTTTTTCACCAATTCCCTATAAAGTCTTTACCATTGCAGCAGGTGTGATGCAAATGGCATTTTTGCCCTTTGTAGCAACAGCGTTTATTTCGCGAGCAGCTCGGTTTTTATTGCTCGCAAGATTGGCTGCTTGGGGTGGTGAAAAATTTGCCGCCAAACTACGTCGTTCTATTGAAGTGATTGGATGGTCAGTCGTGCTTTTGGCTATCATTGCCTATTTGATTCTTCGTTAGAAAAATTTTCTGAAAATATTAAGGATACAAAATGAAAAAATTAGTTTTTTTATTATCTATAACAGCAATGTTAGCCGCTTGTTCTTCATCTGAATCAGTTGCACCAAAATCATCGTCTAATGAAGTTGTTCAATCAACAAACGGAGCCAAGGCGGAAACTACGGCAGAAACTAAAGCAATAGAAGAGCAAGATGAAGAAGGTGTGGATGAAAATACTGCAGCGCCTGAAGTAGAACAAAATATGTCTGATGATATGGACTAAGGTTATTGCTTAATAACTAGCCCCAAAGTGCGGTCAAATTTGCTTATAAAATTAGCTGGCAGGGATGACAAGAATTTGTAGCTAAACTATATTGTGCAAGTTGTTCTATTGAAGTGATTGGATGGTCAGTCGTGCTTTTGGCTGTCATTGCTTACTTGATTCTTCGTTAAAAATTTTGGGAAATTTTAAGGAATATAAAATGAAAAAATTGGCTTTTTTGTTGTCTATAACAGCAATGTTAGCTGCTTGTTCTTCACCAGAGCCTGTTGACCCTGATGCATTGCCAAATGGAATTATGCAACCCGTCGCTGGAACTGGCGCTGTGGAAGGGGGAACTTTTATGCCTGAAGTAGAACAAAGCAGTATGCCTGCAAATATGAAATAAGTGATTTAGTGAGAATACAATGAAAAAGACATTTTTATTATTGCCTATTGCCGCCGCTGTATTAGCAGGCTGTACCTCTTCAACGCCAGCGCCTGTGGATAGTGTTGATGGCACGTTATCTTCGCAACCTATTCAACCGATTGAAACTCCAACTACAACGGGTTCATGGGAGCCGCAGGTGCAACCAAGCGCCATGCCAGCGGGAATGAATGCACCGGTCGTGAACCAACCTGTTGCTAATCAAGTGGGGACAATGGCTAATACCACGGCTGTTAATCAACAATCTCAATCCAATCAGCAGCAAACTCAACCTGCCCCAGCTGCACCAACTACAACCACGAAAACGGTTTGTAAAACCGTACAAAAAACGAAAGCGGCTAGCACTAATCAAAGCCAAAGCGTAGAGATCCCGCGTAATACACAAACGAATGCGCCTGATTATGCCAAAATTGATAAAGGTTTTTACAAAGCTAACGAATATACGGTGAAAAAAGGTGACACAATGTTCTTAATCGCTTATATCGCAGGAATTGATGTTAAAGAGTTAGCGTCATTGAACGGCATGAGCGAACCTTACACGTTGAAAGTGGGACAAACGTTAAAAGTATCTAATGGTTCAGCTGCGGTAACCACAGAACAACAATGTACTGAAGTGACGGTTCCTGTACAGCCACAAGTCACCTATACTCAAGCGGCAAATGGCACACAATATGGTTCTGATGGCACGGTTACAGGCCCTGTAAAAGCTGGTGTGGGATCATCATCAACTGTTGCTGCCCCTGTTGCGGGTGGTGTTGTGGCTGGCGTAGGGACAGCGGCGACAGCAGCCACAGTAGCTACAACGGCGAGTACACCAAGTTATTCGAGCTCGACAAGCCAAACTGTGGCACCTGCGTCTAACTTAAAATGGCAATGGCCAACGACAGGTAAAGTCGTGCAAGGCTTCTCCAGTGTTGATGGTGGTAACAAAGGTATCGACATTAGTGGCTCAAAAGGGCAGCCAATTTATGCAGCAGCACCTGGTCGAGTTGTTTATGCCGGCAATGCATTGCGTGGTTATGGCAACTTAATCATCATCAAACATGACAATAATTTCTTAAGTGCTTATGCGCATAACGACAGCATTTCGGTGAGCGATCAACAAGAAGTGCGAGCGGGTCAGCAAATTGGGAAAATGGGTAGCACCGGTACAACAAGTACAAAACTTCACTTTGAAATTCGCTATCAAGGAAAATCAGTGGATCCAACACGCTATCTTCCACGTCGTTAATCGCAAATCAACATAAATAAAAGAATGGGTAATCACAGAAGTGGTTGCCCATTATTTTTGTCGATGATTTAGCCTAAGGCTAAAAATTTTGCGAAAATTGACCGCACTTTTTGCTGAAGATGCTTTTTATATCGCTCGCTATCTGAACGTTTATTTTAGCGATAAGCTATTTCCAGCTAGCAATTTCATCGCTTAATGCTTTTGGCATACGGCGTGGCCCGCGAACAGCGGTAATGCCGAATTGACGCAATAGGTCGCGCGAAAGTTGAGTAGGGGAAAATTCTTTTAGACATTGAATGCGCATAACCCGATCAACGCGTAAATCTTTATGTTTCGAGCGGTGGGGAATATTGGCTTCAAGCACCAAACATTGATAACGAATCGCAGCAGTGGGCGCGGTGACATAAATATAAACAATATCATCCACGGCAACATTATTGCTTTGTTTCCAAAGGATTATGCCGTTTTCGCGCAGTTCTTTTTCCACATCATAATATTTAGGATTGGCTGGCACAATCCATTCTGTTTGCGTATCAATTTGCAACGCTTGTTTAGTCTGGCGAGTTGCCGTGATATCAAAACTGCTGTTAATTAAAAACAACAGCGTTTCTTGGTCAACACTGCCGTCTAATAATACGGTAATCCAGTTCGCTTTATTCATATGGTAAGCAGGCAAAAAGCCTTTTTGCTGCAAGAAATCGTCCACCATTTCAGTGGGGCATTTGAGATTGATCGCATCTATGCGCCCTTCGCCTTGCAACCCCAAACTTGAGCGCGGTATATCCATAATAATGGCATACCATTTGCGGTTATCTTGGTGGCGCAAAACCGCGTAATTAGGATCACGTTTCCATAAATATTCAGGAGCGGTATTGTAGTGGCGATCGACGTAATCAAGAATGAATTGGCGAAGATTTGGGTTTGACATAAATGCTCCCTTTCCCTTTAATGCAAAAGTGCGGTCAGAATTTTGCAAATTTTTGACCGCACTTTAGGATTAGGCATTAAGAATATTTTGAATTTCTTGCATACTTAAACGATAACCGTGTGGGCAAGCGTGCCATACATCAAGCATTTTGCTGTATTTATCCCACATTGGAGTTTGCGAATCGCAGCCGTGTTCGCATTGCATAAATTCTTGATATTTGCCTTCTACGCCCGAAATAAAACGTAAATAGTTCAAATATTTTTTCTCGCGAACCGCACAATAACCCACAAATTGCAAGCGAAGTGGCGTGATTGCCGATTTGTCCGCTAAGTTGTTGTAAGACACGTGCAATGCTTTATACATTTCAAGCGTATCAAGCACAATTTGACATTCTTGCTCTGTCACTTCACTGAAATCATGGCTGAGTTCTTTCAGCTCAAGTTCAAATCCGCCTCTCACAATGGCTTCTGCCCGTTGATAAGCTTTGGCATTATCAGGCTCTAACAAGCCCAAAAGTTTATATTGATTCGCTAATATCAAACGTTGAATTGTTGTCATTTCCATGGAAATTTTCTCCTAGTCAATACTATTTAAATCTTCTTGTGAAAGCCCTGAATCTTTGGCTTTGATCTTGCCGTCAGTGGCGCGATATTCTAAATTTTGGTAATAAGCTTCGCGGAATGTGATATACGGATCCGTTGCTTGATTTAACAGTGCTTCTTGGCTCATGGCTTTGGCTCGTTTATCAACAGCTTGCACCCCATATTTCACGAGCGACCAAGGTCCGCCAACCCAATCCCAGAAAGGATAAGTATAGGCAGTATCCACCGCTGCACCCGTTAATTCACGCGGGGTTGTCGCATTATATACAGGCAAGACTAAATAAGTACCCGGTTTCACGCCATAACTGCCCAAGGTATCGCCGAAAGTGCGTTGATTTTCAATTTTAAGCGGATCGCTATAACTTGCCCAGTCGATTAAACCACCTAAACCAAAAGTGGAGTTAATAATGAAGCGATTTAAATGCACCATCGCTTTTTGTCCT
The DNA here is from genome assembly GCF_003096995.1 of Alitibacter langaaensis DSM 22999. Lineage (GTDB taxonomy): Bacteria > Pseudomonadota > Gammaproteobacteria > Enterobacterales > Pasteurellaceae > Exercitatus > Exercitatus langaaensis. Next base: position 22,081 of record NZ_QENU01000002.1, read on the forward strand.
TCGCCTTCCCATAAACGGTTGATGAAACTCACGGGCTCATCAAGGTTATTCGCCACGTTAGATAGCCCTTTGGTTAATGGAGAAGGGAGCGCGTCCCAGCCTTTTGCAGCAGGTTTTAGCAAATAAGGATCCAATACTTTATAGTTAAAATCCCACATCGTGCGGTTAAATCCTTGTAATGGATCTGAACGTTCGCCAGTAACAGGATCTATTGTTCCAGCACAGCCTGTCAGCATAACTGAGCTGAAAAGTGCGGTCACAAATAATGGTGTTTTTTTCATTTATAACATCCCTATGTTGGATAAATTAAATGCATTGTAAATGAGTTGCCCGAAAACGACAAATAAAATGCGTGCAGTGGAAATTAGATTGAATATTAAGTTGAATAAAGTGAATTTTTATGCAATATTACAGCATAAATAATCACATTAACCTTTGCGAATTTGCTTGAAACCACATTCATTGTCCTTTAGAATAGCTGAAATTTGGCTATTAAAGCGAAATTAATGAGCGAATTTTGTCAATGTGATGCATCAGCGTTCTAAACTTGCCTAAAAGTGCGGTGATTTTTTGACAAAATTTGTGGTTAATGAACATTCGCAAGTGTTCGACCGAATAACAATTTATAGGAGATATTCTATGTCTGAACCAGCAATTTTAGTATTGGCTGACGGCAGTGTTTTCCACGGCACATCCATTGGGGCAGCAGGCTCCGCGATTGGAGAAGTCGTTTTTAATACCTCAATGACGGGGTATCAAGAAATTCTTACCGACCCTTCTTATTTCCGACAAATCGTCACACTCACTTATCCACATATCGGCAACACTGGGGCAAACCCTGAAGATCTTGAAAGCAAAGGCGTCTATGCCGCGGGCTTAATTATTCGTGATCTTCCGTTAATTCATAGCAATTTCCGTGCAAACCAAAGTCTTCCTGACTATTTAAAAGAAAATAATGTGGTTGCCATTGCGGATATCGACACTCGCCGTTTAACGCGTCATTTGCGTGATAAAGGTGCCATGGCAGGTTGCATTATGACAGGCGAAGTTGATGAGAAAAAAGCTTTAGAACTCGCCTTAAGTTTTGGTTCTATGGCAGGGAAAGATTTAGCGCAAGAAGTAACCTGTCAAGCGCCTTATGAGTGGACACAAGGGGAGTGGGAATTAGGCAAAGGCTATAATCCACAACCAGAACAAAAATATTACATTGTCGCCTACGATTTTGGGGTAAAACATAATATCTTACGTATGCTTGCTGAACGTGGTTGCAAAATCACCGTGGTGCCAGCAAAAACGCCAGCAAAAGACGCGCTAGCATTAAATCCAGACGGCGTTTTCTTGTCTAATGGCCCGGGCGATCCAGAACCTTGTGATTATGCGATTACCGCAATTCAAGAAATTTTAGCCACGAAGAAACCGGTATTTGGCATTTGCTTAGGGCATCAATTACTCGGATTAGCCGTTGGCGGCAAAACAAAAAAAATGCCATTCGGACATCACGGTGCCAATCACCCCGTGCAAGATTTAGACACACAAAAAGTGTTTATCACCAGCCAAAACCACGGCTTTGAAGTGGACGAACACAGCTTGCCAAAAAATGTAAAAATTACTCACCGCTCTTTATTCGATGGTTCAGTGCAGGGTATTGAACTCACAGACCAAGTGGCATTTTCATTCCAAGGTCACCCAGAAGCAAGCCCAGGACCGAATGATGTCGCCTATTTGTTTGATAAGTTTATGACAGCGTTAGCACAACAAAAATAAACGCTATGAAAGGCAGAAATAACAGTAAGATTTTAATGAATAGAGAGAAAGAATAATGCCAAAACGTACAGATATAAACACTATTTTAATTATCGGCGCGGGTCCGATTGTGATTGGGCAGGCGTGTGAATTTGACTATTCGGGGGCGCAGGCGTGTAAAGCCTTGCGTGAAGAAGGTTATAAAGTGGTGTTGGTCAATTCAAACCCAGCGACCATTATGACCGATCCGAATATGGCGGACGTCACTTATATTGAGCCAATTCAATGGCAAAGCGTTGAAAAAATTATTGAGAAAGAACGCCCAGATGCCATTCTTCCTACAATGGGGGGGCAAACCGCATTAAACTGTGCGCTGGATTTATCAAAAAATGGCGTGTTGAAAAAATATGGCGTGGAGCTGATTGGTGCTACTGAAGATGCCATTGATAAAGCGGAAGATCGCGGTCGTTTTAAAGATGCGATGGCGAAGATTGGCTTAAATACACCAAAATCTTTTGTTTGCCACAGTTTTGATGAAGCTTGGGCTGCACAGGCGGAAGTGGGTTTCCCAACCTTAATTCGCCCGTCTTTCACAATGGGCGGTTCGGGCGGCGGTATTGCTTATAACCGTGATGAATTCCAAGCGATTTGTGAACGTGGTTTTGAAGCGTCACCAACTCACGAATTATTGATCGAACAATCTGTTCTCGGTTGGAAAGAATATGAAATGGAAGTGGTACGCGATAAAGCGGATAACTGTATTATCGTTTGCTCCATTGAAAACTTCGACCCGATGGGCGTGCATACGGGGGATTCTATTACCGTTGCCCCAGCTCAAACCCTTACCGATAAAGAATATCAGATTATGCGTAATGCCAGCCTTGCGGTGTTGCGTGAAATTGGCGTGGATACTGGCGGTTCTAACGTGCAATTCGCGATTAATCCAGCCAATGGCGAGATGATTGTAATTGAAATGAACCCGCGTGTGAGCCGTTCTTCTGCCCTTGCGTCAAAAGCCACAGGCTTCCCAATCGCTAAAGTGGCGGCTAAATTGGCGGTGGGTTATACGCTTAACGAATTGCGTAACGACATCACTGGCGGTTTAATTCCTGCATCATTCGAGCCGTCTATTGACTATGTGGTGACCAAAGTGCCACGTTTTGCCTTTGAAAAATTCCCGAAAGCAGATGATCGTTTAACAACGCAAATGAAATCTGTGGGCGAAGTGATGGCAATGGGACGCACATTCCAAGAGAGCTTACAAAAAGCCTTGCGCGGTTTAGAAACGGGCATTTGTGGTTTCAATTTACTTTCTGAAGAACCTGAAAAAATTCGTAGCGAGCTTGGCAACCCAGGTCCAAACCGCATTTTATATGTGGCAGATGCTTTCGGTGCAGGTTTTTCATTAGAAGAAGTGCATCATTATTCAAAAATTGATCCTTGGTTCTTAATTCAAATTCAAGATTTGGTGCAAGAAGAGTTAGCCCTTGAAAAACGCCGTTTAGATGAACTAGATTATGCAGAATTACGCCGTTTGAAACGCAAAGGTTTCTCTGATAAACGTATCGGTCAGCTCACTAAAGCAGGGGAAAGTGCGGTCAGAAATAAACGAAATATTTTAAACTTACACCCTGTGTATAAACGGGTGGATACTTGTGCGGGCGAGTTTAAATCGGACACTGCCTATCTCTATTCTACCTATGAAGAAGAATGTGAAGCGAAGCCAACAGATCGTAAAAAAGTGATGATCTTAGGGGGCGGACCAAACCGTATCGGACAAGGGATTGAATTTGACTATTGTTGTGTGCATGCCGCCCTTGCTTTGCGTGAAAGTGGCTTTGAAACCATTATGGTGAACTGCAACCCAGAAACCGTTTCAACGGATTTTGATACCTCTGATCGATTATATTTTGAGCCATTAACCCTTGAAGATGTGCTAGAAATCGTACATAAAGAACAGCCTTGGGGCGTGATTGTGCATTATGGCGGTCAAACACCGTTGAAATTAGCCAATGCCTTACACGAAAATGGCGTGAATATTATAGGCACTTCGGCAGACAGTATTGATGCGGCAGAAGACCGTGAGCGTTTCCAAAAAATCTTGCAAGATTTAGGCTTAAAACAGCCGAATAACCGCACCGCGCGTAATGCAGAAGAAGCAGTGAAATTGGCGGAAGAAGTGGGCTATCCTTTGGTTGTTCGTCCGTCTTATGTATTAGGTGGCCGTGCGATGCAGATTGTTTATAACGTGGATGAACTCAATCAATATATGCGTGAAGCGGTGTCTGTATCTAACGACAGCCCAATTTTGCTCGATCATTTCTTAAATAATGCGATTGAAGTGGATGTGGATTGTATCTGCGATGGTACCGATGTGATCATCGGTGGCATTATGCAGCATATCGAACAAGCGGGCATTCACTCTGGGGATTCAGCTTGCTCATTGCCGCCTTATTCCTTGAGCCAAGCTATTCAAAATGAAATCCGCCGCCAAACAGCAGCAATGGCGTATGCATTGAATGTGGTGGGCTTGATGAATGTGCAATTCGCTGTGCAAAATGACGTGATTTATGTACTCGAAGTCAACCCGCGTGCTAGCCGTACCGTGCCATTTGTGAGTAAAGCCACCAGCCAACCGTTAGCCAAAATTGCGGCGCGTGTAATGGCAGGAATTAGCTTGAAAGAACAATCGGTGCAAGGTGAAATCATTCCAACACATTTTAGCGTGAAAGAAGCCGTATTCCCATTCATCAAATTCCCGGGTGTGGATACGATTTTAGGGCCAGAAATGCGCTCAACAGGCGAAGTGATGGGCGTTGGCATGACATTCTCCGAAGCTTTCCTAAAAGCACAACTTGGCGCCAATGAACGCATTCCGAAAACAGGCAAAGTGTTCTTATCAGTTGATAATGCGGATAAAGCTCGTTTATTACCTGTGGCGCGTGCTTTGCAAGAGCAAGGTTATGGCTTATGTGCCACTATGGGCACGGCAAAATTCTTGCGTGAAAATGGTATTGCAACGCAAATGGTGAACAAAGTCCGTGAAGGTCGCCCAAATATTGTCGATGCGATCAAAAATGGTGAAATCGCAATGGTGATCAACACCACAGGCAGCTTGCCAGAATCCGTTGCCGATAGTCATTCGATTCGCCGTAGCGCATTACAACAACGTGTGTTCTTGCAAACAACGATGGCAGCGGCAGAAGCCCTTGCTGAAGGTGTGAAAAGCATTGATAGTTGCGATGTTTATTCGGTGCAAGGTTTACACGCACAATTAAATTAAAAAATTAGTGTTCCTAATTTTTCGCTAATTTTGGCAGTCTATTATACTCACATCGAAAGGCGAGAGCTGATAGATGACAAAATGTTTTTTTCATAATAATGTATAACCGCGCTTCATCCAAAAGTGCGGTTATTTTTTTAATTATTTTTGTCACCATGGATAGAAAAGGATAATGCAATGCGAATTTTGCTGGTTGAAGATGATAGGATGATTGCTGATGCGGTTTCGGCAAATTTACAAGACAGCCATTATGCGGTGGATTGGGTGAATAATGGTAAAACGGCGGAAGAAGCCTTAATGAGTCAGGCTTATGATCTGGTTTTGCTCGATCTTGGTTTGCCGGGGCAAGACGGCTTAAAAGTGCTTGCGCATATCCGCCAAAATCAAAATAGCACGCCAGTGTTAATTGTGACGGCACGAGATGATTTAGAAAGCCGTCTTTCTGGCTTGGACGGCGGTGCCGATGATTATATTGTTAAGCCTTTTGATATGGCAGAATTGCAGGCGCGTATGCGTGCGGTGTTGCGCCGCCATAGCGGGCATAGTTCACCGAAATTAACCAATGGCACGATTACGCTCGATCCCACCACCTACTTGGTGGAAGTAAAAGGGCAAGCAGACGCCATCACCTTGAGCAACAAAGAATTTTCCGTATTGCAGGCTTTAATGACGCGTGCGGGCATGATTTTATCCCGTGCGGATTTAGAAGATAAAATTTATGCTTGGGGCGAAGAAGTGGAAAGCAATGCCATTGATTTTTTAATTCACAGCTTGCGGAAAAAAATTGGTAAAGAGCAAATTAAGAATGTGCGTGGCGTGGGCTGGATGATCCCCAAAGGAGAGCATAATGTTTAAATCCATTCGGGCAAAATTAATCACCAGTTTGCTGCTTTCTACCGCGATAATCAGCTTTATTGCGGCGGGGATCGCTTTTTATGATACCTATCGTGAAACCTACAAACAGCAAGACCGCACCTTGAAAAAAATCGCGTCCTATATCACTTCGCCTACTTATTTAGCCAGTGGTTTTAGTGAAGGTGATGATAACCGTATCGCTGTTACTTGGATTGCCAATAACCAACCGCACCCGCATTTTCAATTGCCCGAAAAATTAGAAAATGAGTTTTATAATTTTATTCAAGAGCAAGGCACATTTAAGCTCTCGAATAACCAAAACCCGCGGAATATTTTCACGAATTTATGGTATGGCGAAGTGAGTTATCGCGGTTATTTGCAGATTAGGGAAGACGGCATTCTGGTCATTATGCAAGAAAATGAATATCGAGAAGAGCTTGCGCTCCACGCCGCTTGGGCAAGTTTAATGCCATTATTAGTTTTATTACCGCTGATTGGCTGTTTAACCTTTTGGGTGGTAAAACGCACGATGTCGCCGATAGAAGAACTGTCGAATAGCCTTGCGTTGCGCCAAGAGCAAGATCTAACAGCGTTGCCACTGGAAGGTGTTCCCACTGAAATCACAGGTTTTGTGCAGGCAATCAATCAGCTTTTAGCACGAACGCGTGCTTTTATTGAACAGCAAAAACGTTTTATCGCCGATGCCGCCCATGAATTGCGCACGCCGATCACCGCGCTTTCTTTACAAGCCGAACGCCTTAACAATCAAGAAATGTCGGAAGAAGCAAAATCACAGGTGCAGAAACTGAATCAAGGCATACGCCGTAGCCGTGATTTATTAGAGCAACTTCTCTCTTTAGCCCGCACTCAAAATAAAGATCATAAAGATAAAACTACTTTGAATTTGCACAATATTTTCAGCCGAGTGATTGAAGATCTTTATCCGCTTGCAGAACAAAAAATGCAGGATCTTGGCGTGGTGTCTGAAGGCAAAACGGAATTTTACGCTAACGAAACAGATTTTTACTTATTAATCAAAACCTTAGTGGATAATGCAATTCGCTATACGCCAGCGGGTTCACAAATCGACTTAAGTGCGGTGGAAAAAGACGGAATTTTGGAAATTTTTGTGGAAGATAATGGCGATGGCATTCCTGAACAAGAACGCCAGCGTGTGCTTGATCCTTTTTATCGAGTATTAGGCTCGGAGCAACAAGGATCAGGCTTGGGCTTGGCTATCGCGAATCAGATTGTGCAAGATTATCATGGCAACATTCAATTACTTGATAGCCAAAATTTTGCGCGCGGTTTGATGATAAAAATAACGTTCAACAAATTGCAAAATTCATTCAATGCTAATTCTTAACTAATTTTCCCCATACATAATAGCTCTTAGGATACATAGCGTCTCTTACTTTGCTGAGCCGCTATAACGATTAAAAAATATTCGTATTTTTGACCGCACTTTAGGAGCTATCATGTCAATAAGCTTACCCCGTTGGAAAATGTCATCAATAAAATTAAATTTATTGTTGTCATTGTATTTTACACTGGTTCTTAATCTCGCTTTTTTCCGTCAAGTATTTTTGCTTAGTGGGCCGACAGACTACTTTTTACTCACCACGCCATTGGTGTTGTTTGTCGCCTGTAATATCGTATTTAATATTTTATCCGTTCCTTTTCTACACAAGATCATCATTCCGCTATTTTTATTAGTTAGCGCCGCAGTGAGCTACAACTCTCTGGTTTTTAACGTCTATTTTGACCGCGATATGCTAACCAATGTGTTGCAAACAAACCTTGCTGAAAGCTCACGCATGCTTAGCTTTTCATATATTGCGTGGTTGCTCATTTTAGGTGTTTTACCAACCATTTTATATTTATGTGTCAAAGTGGATTACAAAAAATGGACGACAGAACTTTTCGCACGAATAGCATCAATATTGGTTTCCGCATTGTTCATTTTTGCCGTTGGCACAATGTTTTATCAAGACTATGCGTCATTTTTCCGTAACAACAAATACCTACCGCATTTGTTAGTGCCTTCTAATTTTGTGGCAGCGAGCATAAGCAAAATTAAGCATGCGCGTATGGAAAATATGCCTTTTGTGCAAACGGGCATTGATGCCAAAATGGAAAAAACGGACAACAATGTGAACGTGTCTGTGATCGTAGTGGGCGAAACAACACGCGCGCAAAACTGGGGATTAAACGGCTACACTCGTCAAACCACCCCGAATTTAGCCGCCCGTATAAAGCGCGGTGAAAATTTAATTAATTTTACCGATGTGAGCAGTTGTGGCACCGCAACCGCCATTTCTGTGCCTTGTATGTTTTCTAGTTTAACTCGGGCGAATTATGATGCAGCACAAGCTGATCACCAAGATAATCTGTTGGATACCTTGCAATATGCGGGCGTGAATGTGCAATGGATTGACAATGATGCGGGCTGTAAAGATGTTTGCAATCGTGTTCCAACGATCAATACCTTGGATCTGCAAGTGCCAGAATATTGCAACGATGGCGAATGCCTTGACAATATTATGTTGCCCGAATTGAAAAAATTGCTAGCAAATGTGAAGCAAGACACCCTGATTGTGTTGCACACCATTGGTAGCCACGGTCCAACCTATTTTGAGCGTTATAGCGAAAAAGAGCGCCAATTCACGCCAGATTGCACCACAAAAGAAATTAATCATTGCTCCCGTGACGAGCTAGTGAATACTTATGATAACGGCGTGCTTTATATCGACCAGTTCTTAGACAAAGTCATTAGCCAGCTTGAAACCCATCCTGAGTGGAAAACCTCTATGTTATATGTTTCCGATCACGGTGAAAGTTTAGGCGAAAGCAATATGTATATGCACGCCGCACCTTATGCCATTGCCCCTAAAGAGCAAACTCAGGTGCCAATGGTGATGTGGTTTTCTCAAAAATGGGCGGAAAACAAACCCGTGGATTTAAACTGTTTGCGCCAAAACGCCAATAATGCCTACTCCCATGACAATATTTTCCATTCGGTGTTTAGCCTAATGGATATGAAAATGTCGAGTTTAAAAGAATATCGCAAAGAGTTAGACATTCTCGCCGCTTGCCGAAAATAGCGTTTAGGCTTAGAATTCAGCGTTAATACCGTTCATCATTCAAAGTGCGGTCGAAAATTGCAAAATTTTGACCGCACTTTGCTATTTCTAAAAGAGAAAATTATGTTAGATATCGTTTTATATGAACCTGAAATTCCACAAAATACAGGAAATATTATTCGCTTATGTGCCAATACAGGTTTCCGTTTGCATTTGATCGAGCCCCTTGGTTTCACTTGGGATGACAAACGCCTACGCCGATCTGGTTTGGATTATCACGAGTTTGCTGAAATTAAACGCCATAAAACTTTTGAACAATTTTTAGCCGCTGAACAGCCGAAACGTTTATTTGCAATGACCACCAAAGGCGGCCCCGCTCATAGCGATGTGCAGTTCGCCTTAGGGGATTATTTGATGTTTGGCCCCGAAACCCGCGGCATTCCTATGTCCATTTTAGACAGCCTAGCGATGGAGCAAAAAATCCGAATTCCAATGACCGAAAACAGCCGCAGTATGAATTTATCCAATTCTGTTGCCGTTGCCGTTTATGAAGCATGGCGACAATTAGGTTATCAAGGTGCGGTAAATCTTCATCGTTAATTTTACCGCTAATCTATTCTCAGGGTCGGGCATATTGCTCGACTTTTCTTTTGCAAAACTTCTCAAATTCTGACCGCACTTTGAACGGCATAAAACTGTGCTTTTTTGCCTATTTTCTGTTATAATTTCGGCTAATTTTTCATAGCAAAATAGAGAATTTTTATGTCAGAAAATACTACAGCCACACAAGCTTCAGAACAACAACCAGAATATGGTGCAAGTAGCATTAAAGTCTTAAAAGGCTTAGATGCGGTGCGCAAGCGTCCTGGTATGTATATCGGTGATACGGATGATGGCACAGGCTTACATCATATGGTTTTTGAGGTGGTGGATAACGCCATTGATGAAGCGTTGGCTGGGCATTGTAAAGACATCATTGTGACCATTCATGAAGATAATTCAGTATCAGTGCAAGATGATGGGCGCGGTATTCCTGTGGATATTCACCCTGAAGAAGGCGTTTCTGCGGCGGAAGTCATTATGACCGTGCTGCATGCTGGTGGTAAATTTGACGATAATTCTTATAAAGTATCGGGCGGATTGCACGGCGTGGGTGTGTCTGTGGTGAATGCGCTTTCCGACAAATTACAACTTACTATCCGCCGCCAAGGGCATGTGCATGAACAAATTTATCGACTTGGTGAACCGCAAGCCCCACTCGCCGTAATTGGCGACACCAATAAAACAGGGACAAGCGTTCGTTTTTGGCCAAGCCCAACAATTTTCACCAAAACCGTTTTTGAATACGATATTTTGAAAAAACGTTTACGCGAATTGTCATTCTTGAATTCTGGCGTTTCCATTAAATTAATTGATGAACGTGACGGCTCGCAAGATCACTTCCATTACGAAGGCGGGATTCAAGCATTCGTTGAATTCTTAAATCAAAATAAAACCCCAATTCACCAAAAACCGTTTTATTTCAGCTTAGAAAAAGACGGCATTGGCGTGGAAGTATCATTGCAATGGAATGACAGCTACAACGAAAATATTTACTGCTTTACCAACAATATTCCGCAACGTGATGGCGGCACCCATTTGGCGGGTTTCCGCAGTGCATTAACGCGTACCTTAAACGCCTATATGGATAAATCAGGGCTAAACAAAAAAGGCAAAAGCGAAAAAGATAAAGTGGATACCTCGGGCGATGACGCGCGTGAAGGGCTCGTTGCCATTATTTCAGTGAAAGTGCCTGATCCAAAATTCTCATCGCAAACAAAAGATAAATTAGTGTCTTCGGAAGTAAAAGGTGCGGTGGAATCCGCAATGAATGAACGCTTGCAAGAATATTTAGAAGAAAATCCGAACGATGCGAAAATCATTGCCACGAAAATTGTAGAAGCTGCACGCGCCCGTGAAGCCGCGCGCAAAGCTCGCGAAATGACGCGCCGCAAAGGCGTGTTAGACATTGCTGGCTTGCCTGGTAAATTAGCCGACTGTCAAGAACGCGATCCTGCCCTTTCAGAACTCTACCTTGTGGAGGGGGACTCTGCGGGTGGATCGGCAAAACAAGGGCGCAACCGCAAAAACCAAGCAATTTTGCCATTAAAAGGGAAAATCCTAAACGTAGAAAAAGCGCGTTTCGACAAAATGTTATCTTCCCAAGAAGTGGGAACGCTGATTACCGCGCTGGGCTGTGGTATTGGTCGTGATGAATATAACCCCGACAAAATGCGTTATCACAAAGTGATCATCATGACTGATGCGGACGTGGACGGTTCTCACATTCGCACGCTGTTATTAACGTTCTTCTATCGTCAAATGCCAGAAATTATTGAACGTGGCTATGTTTATATTGCACAACCGCCATTGTACAAAGTGAAAAAAGGCAAACAAGAGCAATATATCAAAGACGATGAAAGCATGACTCAATATGAATTGGCGATTGCCTTGGAAGATGCGGCTTTATATGTGAATGAAAATGCGCCAGCAATGAACGGTTTAGCCTTGGAAAGCTTAGTGTCGGAATTCAATGGCGTGAAAAAATTGATTTCACGTTTGCATCGCCGCTATCCAGAAACCTTACTCAATGAATTGCTTTATCACCCAACCTTGACTACGGAAGTTCTGGGCGACCAAAGTGCGGTGGAAAATTGGGCAAATTCTTTACTCGAAAAATTGTCTTCTAAAGAAACAGGCGGCAACCATTACAGCCTACGCACTCAATTCAATGATGAACGCAAATTATATGACATTGTGTTAACCGTACGCGCTCATGGTATCGATCACGATTATTTATTGGATTACAATTTCGCCAACGGCAATGAATATGCACGCATTGTTAAATTAGGTAATCAAATCAATGGGTTACTCGAAGAGGGTGCGTATGTTCAACGTGGCGAAACCAAGAAAGCAGTCGAAAGCTTTGAAGAGGCGATTAACTGGTTAGTGACACAATCTCGCCGTGGTTTAACGGTGCAACGTTATAAAGGGTTAGGTGAAATGAACCCAGAGCAACTTTGGGAAACCACAATGGATCCTGAAGCACGCCATATGTTGCAAGTGACCATTAAAGATGCGGTCGAAGCCGATCAATTATTCACTACATTAATGGGTGATGAAGTTGAGCCACGCCGCGACTTTATTGAAAGCAATGCGTTGTATGCAAATCTTGATGTATAACCACTAAAAATTAGATAAAAATCGACCGCACTTTACTTATTTATAAGCTCAAAGTGCGGTCGTTTTTTTATATATTTTTTGTGCTTTATTTTATGCGTGAATGCGTGCTTTGGCTTCAGCAATGGCTTCTGCGACACGCACTGGCGAAACCCCGCCTTTGGCGCAACGTTTATCTAAACAAGATTGTAGCGACAAGATTTCATACACGTCATCAGAAACCACATCGCTGAATTGGCGGAATTCTTCAACGGATAAATCTTCCAAGCCTTTATGAACGCTAATCGCATACACCACCGTTTCACCCACAATATGGTGAGAATCGCGGAATGGCACGCCTTTCGCCACTAAATAATCAGCCAATTCGGTAGCGTTTGAATAGCCTTTCAATGCGGCTTCACGAGTGCGTTCCACATTCACTTTAATGTCTTCTAAGACAAATGCCGCCATCGTCAAACAATCATGCCAAGTGTCTAAAGCATCAAAAATTCCTTCTTTGTCTTCTTGCATATCTTTGTTGTAGGCAAGTGGCAAGCCTTTTACTGTGGTCAGCATGCCCATTAATGAACCAATGACGCGTCCTGCTTTGCCGCGAATTAATTCGCAAGCATCTGGATTTTTTTTCTGTGGCATTAATGATGACCCAGAAGTAACACGATCAGATAATTCCACAAAATCGGCTTCGCCACTGTTGAAGATAATCATATCTTCAGCAAAACGGGAAAGATGCGCCATGCTGAGCGAAGCGGTTGAAAGCAATTCAATGATATGGTCGCGGTCTGATACGCTGTCTAAACTATTGCGTGTGGCGTAGGCAAAGTTTAGATCTTTCGCCAGCTGTTCGCGATCCACAGGATATGCGGTGCCAGCCAAAGCACCACTGCCTAATGGGCAACTATTCATACGATGGTAAGCGTCCGCCAAGCGGCTGTGATCGCGCTCTAACATTTCCACATAAGCCATACACCAATGGGCAAAGGAAATTGGCTGCGCTCGCTGCAAATGGGTATAGCCCGGCATTACCGCATCTTGAGTATTTTCTGCGGTTTCTACCAATTTCGCTTGTAATGCACGCACACTGCGTTGCAATTCAAGCACTTGTGCTTTACACCACATTTTGATATCGAGCGCCACCTGATCATTGCGCGAACGCCCCGTGTGCAATTTTTTACCCAAATTGCCCACTTTATCAATCAGTTTTGATTCCACCCAGCTGTGAATGTCTTCCGCGTCATCTTGTAAAATTGCTTGCGGATTTGACCGCACTTCGATCAATAATTCATTTAAAGCGCGCTCGAGTTGTTGTTGTTCATCGCGAGTTAATACATTCACGCTAACCAAGGCTTTTGACCAGCCGATTGAGCCTTCAATATCTTGTTTCGCCAAACGATAGTCAAAACGTAGTGAATCGTTGAAATCTTTAAAACGTTTATCTGCCGCTTGTGTGAAGCGACCGCCCCATAATGCCATATAATTTTCCTTTTTATTATTCCGTCAGTTGCTGATCTTGTTGAACCATTGACGGAATGGTGTCGATCTTTTGTTGAAATTAAGATTTTATTTTAAGGTTCAATTCTGGTGCCGATGATTTCGCCTGCAAAAAGTGCGGTCAATTTTTCAGGGTATTTCCAGTTAGCAATATCCACGCCTCGCCCTAAAATTTTTGCGGCATCCAAGGCAGCATTGACTTTCACGATCATACCGTCTGTAATCACATTGTCTTCAATTAATTGCTGAATTTGGGCGGAATTGAGGGTAGAAATCAGCTGTTTGTTCGCGTCTAAAACACCGTTTACATCAGACAGCATCACCAAATCACCATCAATTAAAGCGGCAATGGCAGTGGCAGCTTGGTCGGCATTAACATTCATCAGCAAGCCGTTTTCGTCCACTGCAATAGAGCTGATGATCGGTAAAAACGCATTGGAAAGCAAGCAATCTAATAAATCTGCTTTGTAAGGTTGTGCATTGGCAACGTGCCCTAATTCGGGATCAAAGGCTTTCGCTACCGTCATATTGCCATCGGCAAGGCTTAAACCCACAGGGTTTAATTTGAATTTTGCCGCTTGCGCCACGAGCGTTTTGTTGGCAATTCCAGCCAATGCGCCCGTGATAATATCAATTTGATCGCTTGGCGTAACGCGCAAACCGTTTTTTTTCTGCACGGGTAAATTTAGGCGTTTGAGTAAATGATCAACGACAACCCCACCGCCATGAACAATCACCAGTGGGCGATTGCCATTTTTAAAATAATCGCCAAGGGCTGTGAGCAAGTTGGTCATGGCTTCTGGCGTATCTAATAGCACGCCGCCGAGTTTAATGACTAATGGTCTCATATTAAATCAATCCTAATGTTTCGTTATAACCATAGCGAATATTGGCACATTGCACGGCTTGTGCGGCAGCGCCTTTGAGTAGATTGTCTTCTGCACCAACAATAATAATGTGTCCATTTTTTGTAGCAAAACCAATATCGCAATATGGCGTAAACTCTACGGCTTTAATGGACGGCAAGCCATTTTCATAGACCCGCACGAGCGGACGATTTGCATAATATTGCTGATAAGCCGCCTTGATTTGCTGTTCTGTTACGCCCGCATTCAATTTTGCTGTAATGGTTGCCAGAATACCGCGTTTAAAATTGCCTAAGTGCGGGGTGAAAATCACTTCCGCGCCCAAATGGGTTGAAATTTCTGGTTGATGGCGATGATTAAACACGCCATAAGCATTGAGGCTAACTTCACAAAATGAACTGGTTAAACTGGCTTTGCGCCCTGCGCCGCTCACACCGCTCACGGCATTTATGATCGGCAACTGATTGAGATCTAACAGATTATTTTCAATAAGCGGTTTTAAACTTAATTGGGAAACCGTTGGATAACAGCCAGCCACAGCCACTAAATCTGCGTCGGCAAGTTGTTTGTGATTCCATTCAGCCAAACCGTAAACCGCGCGGTTTAATAATTCAGGAAATTGGTGGGTAAATCCATAATATTGGGTGTAAAATTCCGCACTATTGACACGATATGCCCCCGAAAGATCGAACACTTTACATTGATTTTTTAGAAAAATTGGGGCGAGATTATGGCTCACTTCGTGGGCTGTGCCGAAAAAGGCGAGATCGGCATTTTGAGCAATCGCGGTTAAATCTTCAGGCAATGGTTGCAATGGCAAATCACAAATGGAACGCAGTTGGGGATAGAGTGCAGAAATTGGCTTATTTGCGTCCGCACTTTGGCTAGAAACATATAAGCCTGTTAATTCAAATTCGGGATGATGAGAGAGAATTCTTGCTAATTCGGCGCCTGTGTATCCGCTCGCACCGATAACGATTGCTTTTTGTGCCATAATCAATCCTGTATAATAATAAAACTCACTTTAGTGATTAGTTATGCTATTATTCTGCATAAATATGTAAAAATCAACCTTTATTTGCTGGTGAACCCTATGAAAAAACTTCCCCCATTCATTGATATGTATTCCCAACTTATCGCCATTCCAACCATTAGCGATATTGACAAAAATAATGATATTTCTAACCGCACTTTAATTGAATTATTAGCCACTTGGTTGCAGGATTTGGGGTTTAACACTGAAATTCTCGCGGTGGAAGGCAGCAACGATAAATATAATTTACTGGCGACCTATGGCGAAGGCGAGGGCGGCTTGTTATTGGCAGGGCATACGGACACCGTGCCATTTGATGCGGGGCGTTGGACATTTGATCCTTTCAAACTCACCGAAAAAAATGGCAAGTTTTATGGTTTAGGCACGGCAGATATGAAAGGTTTTTTTGCCTTTGTATTGGACGCCCTACAACAAATTGATTTAACAAAACTGACTAAACCGCTGCGTATCCTTGCCACGGCAGATGAAGAAACCACTATGCTCGGCACCCGCACTTTTATTCAGCACGCACATATTCGCCCCGATTGCGCGATTATTGGCGAACCAACAGAATTGCGCCCAATCCGCGCGCATAAAGGACACATCGGCAAAGCGTTGCAGATTATCGGAAAGTCGGGGCATTCAAGTGACCCTGCAAAAGGCATTAATGCCATTGAATTAATGCATGAAGCGACAGGCTATTTGCTGCAAATGCGCAATGAATTAAAAGAAAAATATCATCATGCAGGGTTTGCGATTCCATACCCTACGATGAATCTCGGGGCTATTCACGGCGGCGATGCTGTTAATCGCATTTGTGGTTGTTGCGAATTGCATTTTGATATTCGCCCATTGCCGAATATGTGCTTGGAAGATTTAGATGAAATGCTACAACAAAAATTAGCCCCCATGTTTGAACAATATGGTGATCGCTTAACCATCCGAAGTTTGCACGAACCAACGCCTGGTTATGAATGCGAGCATAGCGCGCAAGTGGTGCAAGTGGTGGAAAAATTATTGGGTGAAAAATGTGAACTAGTGAATTTCTGCACCGAAGCACCTTATATCCAGCAACTCTGCCCAACCTTAGTGCTAGGGCCCGGTTCAATTGAACAAGCTCATCAACCCGATGAATTTCTATCAACAGAATTTATCGCCCCTACTCGAGAGCTATTAACGAAAATGATTCACCATTTCTGTGCAGCTTAAAAGTGAAAATATAACGTGAATGTTCATTCACAAAAAGATAAAACCGCTAAGAAATTAGCGGTTTTTTTAGTTGATTAGTGAGCCTAAAATTAAGATTGCTCTGTCTAATTACTTCTCGTATTTATAGCAGAGTCAATCATATATAGTGGTATCCATATAAGATCGATTGCTAAAGTCAACGGCGTCAGCATTATATTCGCGGAGATAGCCTCTGCATTCAGCTCAGTTGTTTTGACATTAAATGTTAATTTAATTGGCACGCGTGTTTGGAAGTGGTAATCAGCTTGTGTTCCTGTTGGTTTGCTATAAATCATTCCTTTTACGGTAATGCAACGACTATAAATACCACTTTTGTTTAATTTTTCTAACTCAAATTTGCGTGAAGTTAATTGAGCCGTTTCGGTAGCATTTTGGGGTGTATAATTCAAACATAGATTGCTTTCAAATCGATTATTTTCCTGACGCGTGACAGGTAGTTCGGTCAACCTTTTGCCTTTATTATTGGTAAGTGTGTAGGGTTGTGGCAAGTTGATGGTTAATATAGGGAGTAGATAATCAGAAATATCTCTATCCACCACATACCAATAACGTTCGCCCATCATCACCACTTGTCCTTTTTGGAGTGGAGCTTTATCTGCTTGCGTGCGCCCAAAAGCGATTAAGGTATCAATGCCATCATCACGCTCTCTATCATGGGTCTTAACGATGGGGCTCATTTCCCAAAGCAATGCAGTGCAACCACTTAATAGTAATACTGCAAGCCCTGTGCTAAAAAAAGCGAATAATTTTTTCATAGTTTTTCCCTTTAAATAACCAAAACCAAAAATATATGCATTCTCTATTCATGATTGAAACGGTAAGACGATTATCGCATCAGCTGCGTTCGCGTTTTAGTATAGCACAGTGGCATGATAATGCAGTTTATCAATCGCGGCGATTAACTGTTCGTCCGCCACTTTTTCCTCTGCGATCACTTTCACTGAGCGGTCATTGAAATTGGCTTTGGTTGATATCACACCATCAATATTGCGAAGCTGTTTATTGACTAAATAAACGCACAGTTGGCAGTTCATTTCTTCAATGTGTAATGTCAGGTTGCGTTCAGCGGCAAGGCTTGCCATTGATGTGAAAAGTGCGGTCAAAAAAACGAAAATTTTTTTCATTCTATCAGCTCCAAAATATAGGGTAGCACATAGGGATAAGTTAAGAAAAAGCCAATCACTATCGCCATAATCCAATACAAAATTTGCAATGTTTTGCGCGAGAAATATTTGCTGCAAATAATTTTATTGGAAAAGTTGAGCAACCAAAATCCATAGCCGAACGCGCCTAGCGATATGATTAACATCGGTATTTGTAAAAATGAATATTCGTTTAAGCTGACAAGCCACGAACTGGAAATACCGAATAAAAGATAGAACAGGGGCGCGATACAACACAAGGTGGACGCCACCGCAGCGGCAACTGCTGTGGTGCACATTGTCCAAAAGCGGGCATTAGAGTTCTTTTGAAATGAACTCATAACCAAACTCTTTGGCATCAAATGAATTTAATGGATCGCCGCCCACTTCTGCGTAGGGATAGCCGAAATTGTTGATTGGCGCAAGTTCAGGTGCTGGGAACAGCGTGAAATCACGGGCATGGTTAAAGCCCATCCAGTTTGCTTCCCAATTGCCGAATAAATATTGCGAAACCGCTTGAGTGGCTTTGTCATCTACGGCTTTATTCTCGGCTAAACGATATTTTGCTACATCAGCAGAATCTACCGGCACCCAGCCAAAACCCGCAAGATAGAATTCAGCACGGCAATGTTGGTCGCTATTTTCGTTCGCAACTTTATCTTTTGCACCGCCAAATGCGGTTTTTGAATATTCCCCCATTTTCACGGCTTGTCCTAAACGAATGCCGAACACTTCACGCGCGGGAATATTGGCGGCACGGGCTAAGGCAACGAATACGGAATTAATGTCTGTGCATTTTCCTTTTAATACGCCAGTGGTTAAGATTTTTTCTACATCGCCATCGCCACAGCCTAATACAGAATTATCACGTTCCATATTGTTGACGATCCATTGATGAATCAATTGCGCTTTTTTCAATGGATTGGTTTCATTGCCAACGATTTGATCCGCATATTTTTTCACAATGCCATCGGTTTTAATGTGCGCTGTCGGTTTCAAATAGGGCTGAACATCAATACCATATTCAATTTTTCCCGGGGCTTGGTAATCTTTCAATAAGCCCTGTTTCATTGGCTCGCGATCTTTGGTTTCGACTACCAATTTGACTTCTAAATCACGTTTTTGCGCATCAGGTTCCCAAGTGGCAAATAAAGTGCTCGCACCATAACGGTTATTTTCTGTAATGTAAGCCTGTTTATAATTGCCGACAAATTCTATGGATTTGACGGTTTGATAATCGTTATTAAAGGGCAACGGCACCCATAATTTAGTTTCCCCAGAAGAACCTTTTGGCACTTGCAAATCATAGTGTTGAGTGAATTCGTAAGTATGGGTTGTTGTATTGGGATTAGGCAGTGTTTGAGCCTGTGAAGACATCGCCACAAAAAGTGCGGTGGCTAAAATGAGTTTTTTCATGGAAAATCCTTTGCGTTAAATAAACAAAACTTGTCATATTTACACTCAGAGCTGCAAGCAGGATAAGTGCGCGTATCATACAGGAAAATTTTCCAAATTTTAACCGCACTTTGGGGATTTATTGCGTTAGCGATGGCATTTTTCATACAAAGGCAACAATTCACGAATAGTATCCGTAATAAATTGCACCACATTGCACTGATCTAACTCGGCTTTTTCTTTATTTTTACCAATGCACCAAAAATCTTCATCGGAACGCAACAACAGATCAGCGGCTGAATGTTGCTTAACGGGGAGAAAATCATTGTATTCGCTCTCATCGCCACGCCATAGCTCGAAATCGGCAAAGCGTGCAAAATCGAAATTATCAAGCCATTGATTATATTGTTGAAGATTAATTTGCGAACGGTCGGCACGATAACAATGCCAATCTAGGCAAATTTGCAGACGGCGGCGATTCAAAATCACGGATAAAATCGCTGCAGAATTGCGGTTAAATTCATACTCAAAATAGGCAAAAAAATGCGCTCGCACCTGCCAGCCATTGCACCATTTTTCGATATGCGGCTCGGCAAAAGGGGAACCAAGTTGGCGCGATACCTGTAAAATCGTTTCTTTCCAATTATTCCACTCGCGTTTGTAATTGGCCTTGATGTTGGGAATTTCCTCAGGGCAATATTTTTTCATTTGAGAAAATTGGAAATAGGGAATCTTGAAAAGATCGCAAGTTTGGTTGTTAATCATAAGAAATTTCCGATTTTTTGACCGCACTTTGGCTGAATATTTGTTTGTCTTCCCAACGCAGCAAGGTCATACGATTGCCCCAAGCGCAGCCCGTATCAAGGGCGTAAATATTGCTCGGCGTTGGATAATCCACAAGGCTTGCCCAATGCCCAAAGAGAATATTCTCTGTGCTGAAAAGTGGATTGTTAAGCGCAAACCAAGGGTGAAGCTCAGGCGGTGCCTGTTCAACGGGCGATTTACAATCGAAATCGAGGCGATGATCCGCATAGCAAAAACGCATACGGGTGAAAACATTAATGCTGTAACGCAAACGTTCAATGCCACGCAATTCAGGCGACCAGTGGTCTGGCTGGCTGTCATACATTTGGCTGAGCAAGGCTTTAAAATCGCCTTGCTGCAAAATCTGTTCCACTTCTCGCGCGCAATGTTGTGCGGTGGCAATATCCCAATCTGGCGAAATGCCTGCGTGAGCAAGGCTAAAGCCTAATTGCGGATCGTGCACGAATAAAGGCTGGTGGCGTAACCATTCCACCAGTTCACCAAAGTCTGGGGCGGCAAAAAGTGCGGTCAAATTATCGCGAGTTTTGACTTTTTTAATGCCATAAGCGCAAGAGAGCAAATGCAAATCATGATTGCCTAACACGGTTTGCGCAGCACTGCCCAAATTTTTGATAAAACGTAAACATTCTAATGATTTATCACCACGGGCAATCAGATCGCCTGTGAGATAGAGCTTGTCTTGTTTGGGATTAAAAGCCACACGCTCGAGTAATAGTTGTAGCTCGTCAAAACAGCCGTGTAGATCGCCAACAAAGTAAGTGGACATTCAAGATTCCTAATTTTATTCATAAAAAGAGCAGGGAAAATCCCTGCTGCAAGATATTATGCGATGTCTTCGATGATTTCATCTTTTGTGTCATCGGCGGGCGGATTGTCGCATAGCCAATTTGCCAGACGCACATAATCTGCGATGGTTAAATTTTCCGCGCGGGCATTCAAATCCACGCCAAGTGCAGTGAGATTTTCCGCAGAAAATAATGTGGATAACGCATTGCGTAATGTTTTACGGCGTTGGTTAAAGGCTTGGCTGGTCACACGATTGAGCCAATAAAGATCCTTGGCTGGGTGTGGCAATTCTTGATGTGGAATCAAACGTACAACCGCAGAATCGACTTTTGGCGCGGGTTTGAAAGCGGTCGGTGGCACTTCAAGAACGGGCATCACTTGGCAAAAATATTGGGTCATAATGGTTAAACGACCGTATGCTTTGCTATTCGGGGCGGCGCATAAACGTTTCACCACTTCTTTTTGCAACATAAAGTGCATATCTTGAATTTTATCGTGGAATTTCAGCAGATGAAAAATCAAAGGGGTGGAAATGTTATAAGGCAAATTGCCAAATACGCGCAATTTCTGCCCTTGCTCTGCCAGTTTTTCATCTTCATATAACTGACCAAAATCAAATTGCATCGCATCGGTTTCGATGACATTAAGTTTTTGGTGTAAGAATGGGTGGTGGCGTAAACGCTCGGCTAGATCGCGGTCAAGTTCGACAACGGTAAGGCGGTCTAGCTGATCGGCGACAGGCTCGGTTAATGCACCAAGACCAGGACCAATTTCAATAAGATATTGCCCTTTTTGCGGATAAATCGCGGCAACAATGCCTTGAATGACGTTGTCATCATGCAAGAAGTTTTGCCCAAAACGTTTGCGGGCAGTGTATCCTAGGTGTTTTTTGGAATTACTCATAATAACGATATAACAATAAAAAAGAGTGGGCGAAAACGCCCACTGAGAAATAGATTAGTTAGTTAGCACTTTAATATCTGCCCCTTTGCGTAGGGCTTTGACCCAATCTTTCGCATCTTCTTGAAGTTGCTGATGGACTAACTGTTCATAGGCTTTTTGACGATAGGCGGCTTCGGTAACATCGCCTTGACGCGTATCGGTCACTTCTAAAATATGCCAACCGAATTCGGTTTTAAATGGCGCGGAAATTGTTCCTTGTTTGGTTGTTCTCACCATTTGCGCAAATTCTGGCACATAATTTTCAGGGAAGGCAAAACCTAAATCTCCGCCGTTTGCCCCAGAAAGAAAATCTTTTGAATAATCTTTCGCAGCTTCAGCAAAGGTAATTTTACCCGATTGAATATCAGCGCGCACTTGTGCTAATTTGGCTTTAGCCTGTGTATCATTAAGTAATGGATTTAACTTCAATAAAATATGGCTGACTTTATATTGTGTGGCAGTGACTGGTTTTCCGTTGCCGCTGCTTTTAGCCTGTTGCAACATTTTTTGGCTGAGCTCTTCCACTTGTTCGCGTGTCACATTAATATTTTTACCAATGCTACGATTACGCACTTCCGCCATCATAATTTGGTTAGCGATATTGGCTCTAAATTGGGCAAGGCTGATACCTTGATAATCCAACGCATCCAAAAGTTGCCCATAGGTCAAACCATTTTGAGTAGCGATATTATGCACAATTTGATCCACTTGCGCAGGGTTCACTTTCACCCCAGATTCTTTAATGGCTTTTTGCACGAGAAAATCATCAATGATGCTATCTAATGCAACGCGGCGATTGGCTTCCGTATTGGCTTTTTTGCCTAACGCACGTCTGACTTGGCTTTCTAAAATTGGATTGCCATCGACTGTGGCGACCACTTGTTCCACGGCGTGTACATTCGTTGCGAATGCGAGTAAACCCATTGCAACAAATAACATATTTTTCAGTTGTTTTAATTTCATTTTTATTTCCATTTAACGCTTAAAAATTACAGGATTTAGAACGGATTAGATTAAAAAAGTTCCCATTATTACGAGATAAGTGCCACTTCATAGCAGCTGTCAAATTTCATTGTGCGCACTTGCACTTTTTCGGCACGGCTAGTTGGCACATTTTTCCCCACATAATCGGCACGAATTGGCAATTCTCGGTGTCCACGATCGACAAAAATCACCAGTTCGACTTTTGACGCGCGCCCAAAATCAACTAATGCGTCTAAGGCGGCGCGAATTGTGCGCCCCGTGAATAACACATCGTCCACCAAAATCACCGTTTTGCCTTGCACGCTAATATAATCGCTAGAGCCATTATATACAGGCGATTGGCTATTGGGTTCTGCGTATTCTAAATCATCACGATAGAAGGTAATATCCAAATCAATGGACGGTAATTGTGAGCCTGTCAGATCACTGATTTTACGCTTAATCAGCTCAGCAATTTCCGCACCACGGCGCTTGATTCCAACAATAACAATATCATTGAGCGTTTCGTGTTTTTCAATGATCTCGTGAGAAATCCGCGAGATTGTGCGCATAAATTGAGCTTCATCAATGATGATTTTTTCCATTCAATGCATCTCCTACATTAGGTGACAAAAATTTGCGTTACTATAACAAAAATTTCAGCAAATTTGACCGCACTTTAGAAAATTATTCGGCAGCATAGCCGTTTGGGGGCAATAATTTGCCATCTAAATAGGCTTTGCCGTTCATTTCGGTTAAACGCCCATCAATAAACCATTTGATTACCAGCGGATAAATCTGAATTTCTTGGGCTTTGACGCGCTGTTCAATATCGCTAATTTCATCTTCTGGGAAAATCGGCACTTTCGCTTGCAGTATGACTGCGCCGCTGTCGAGTTCTGCGTTGACAAAATGCACGCTGGTGCCGTGTTCCGTTTCGCCCGCATCTAATGCCTGTTGATAGGTATTCAGCCCTTTGTATTTGGGCAACAAAGAGGGATGAATATTTAAGATTTTGCCGCTAAAATGCGCCGTGAATGCGGAGCTGAGTATTTTCATATAGCCAGCCAAAACAATGAGATCGGCGCCAAGCTGCTCAATATGCGCGGCAATAGCTTCGTCCATTTCTACATTATTAGCGTAACTTTTGCGCTCAAAAAGTGCGGTCGGAATTTTCGCTGTTTTCGCTCGAGTGAGCCCGTAGGCATTGGCGTTATTACTGATGACAGATACAATTTCCGCTTGAATATCGCCCGCTTGGCAAGCATCGATGATCGCTTGTAAATTGGCGCCATTGCCAGAGATAAGAACAACAATTTTTTTCATATTAAAAACTCGAAAGCCCAATCCATTGATTGGGCTTGATTTAGAGAGATGATGATTAACCAATAATCACTTGTTTTTCGCCAGCGGCTAAAGGTTCAATTTGACCGATTAACCAAGCGTCTTCGCCCGCTGCTTTCAATACCTTGAGTGCTTTTTCCACTTCGGCTTGTGGCACGGCAATCACCATACCAACGCCGCAGTTAAAGGTGTGGTACATTTCATAGGTGTCGATATTGCCTTTTTCTTGCAACCATTTGAATACAGGCTGCCATTCCCAGCTTTTCTCGTTAATAACGGCTTTCACGTTATCTGGCAACACGCGGGGAATATTTTCCCAAAAACCGCCGCCAGTTAAGTGGGCGATAGCATGCACATCAACTTGTTCGATTAATGCTAACACCGATTTTACATAGATTTTTGTTGGTGCAAGCACTTGCTCACTCAGTGGTTTGCCCGCTAATTGCTCTGTGGCTGGATTAACGCCTGCTACATCAATGACTTTACGCACCAATGAATAACCGTTTGAATGTGGGCCACTAGAGGCTAACGCAATCAATGCGTCGCCTGCGACCACTTTTGAACCGTCTAAGATTTTTGATTTTTCAACAACGCCAACGCAGAAACCCGCTAAATCGTAGTCGCCTGCGTGGTACATTCCCGGCATTTCTGCGGTTTCGCCGCCAACTAAAGCACAACCTGATTGAACGCAGCCTTCTGCAATGCCTTTCACCACATCAGAGGCAACGTCAACATCTAGTTTGCCCGTGGCATAATAATCTAAGAAAAATAAAGGTTCAGCCCCTTGCACCACTAAGTCATTCACACACATCGCCACCAAGTCAATGCCGATGGTGTCGTGTTTTTTCAAATCAATGGCAAGGCGCAATTTGGTGCCCACTCCGTCCGTGCCAGAAACCAAAACGGGCTCTTTATATTTGCTCGGTAACGCACACAATGCGCCAAAACCGCCTAAACCACCAATCACTTCTGGGCGAGTGGTGCGTTTAACATGGGGTTTAATGCGCTCGACTAATTCATTACCAGCATTAATATCTACGCCAGCGTCTTTATAACTTAATGATGCTTTGCTCACGGTTGTTTCCTTTTGAGTTTGAAAATTGAGGCTATTATACAAACTTACGTAATCGTTTGCGACTGTTTTTAGATAAGATATTTCCATTTAAAAAGAAATTGGGAATGACTATTTTCTGTTTAAAATTTAATCAGTTTTATTACCTTAAAACTCGCGCTATTTTCACCGTACTTTATTAATGATTTAACATATTGATAATAAAAAAGAAATGCTGAATTCGCGGTTTTGGTTTTATTTTTTATTCTTGCTTTGCGGAGATTCAACCACAAATTTATCCACAAAAAAGTGGAATAACTCACAATCTGATGACAAATTTAGCCAAATCTATAAAACTTCTGTGGATAAAATTAGAGATAACGGTGGGTTTAGATTTAATTTTGCACAAGGAAAAGTGCGGTCAAATTTGTCAAGATTTTTGCCGTTGAAAATTTAGTCAGATAATTTTTGGATGAAAAGATCCGTTGCTATTTTTGGTTGCGCAACAAAATTTATTTTTTCATTCTAGGCTTATCGCCAAGTTGTGCACAGAATTATCCACAATGCGAAAAAACTTACGAAAAAATGACCGCACTTTTTAGGGCGTATCAGAGGGAAAATTGAGATAGAGTATTGCGAAAATCCCACGCTGTGCCATAATTCACCGTTACAAATTTAGATCTAAATAATAAAGGTGAACGATAGTGATCGATTTCGATGGCTACCGTCCTAATGTTGGCATTGTTATTTGCAATCGCAAAGGGCAAGTGCTGTGGGCAAAAAGGTACGGGCAAAATTCTTGGCAATTTCCGCAAGGGGGCATCAACGATGGTGAATCTCCCGAGCAGGCGATGTATCGAGAACTGTTTGAGGAAGTGGGCTTGACCAAAAAGGATGTGAAAATCCTTTATGCTTCCAAGCTGTGGCTACGTTACAAATTGCCAAAACGTTTGCTGCGTTATGACAGCAAGCCTATCTGCATCGGTCAGAAACAGCGTTGGTTTTTATTGGAATTAACTTGTGATGAACAAGATATTGATATGAACCGCACGAAATCACCTGAATTTGATGGCTGGCGTTGGGTGAGTTTTTGGTATCCCGTGCGCCAAGTGGTTTCCTTTAAACGTGATGTGTATCGTCGCGCTATGAAAGAATTTTCACAATTTCTCTTCGATTCTACGCGTAATGAAGACGCGTTCACCGAACTAATAGAGCAGCGCACTGTCGCAAAAAGAACACCTTATTACCATAAATATCAACCTCAGGGTAAAAAGAAAAAAGGAAAAAAATACAAATGATGACGTTATTTTTAATCTGTCTATTAGTGGGCTGTTTAGTCGGTGTATTGGCAGGTTTATTTGGCATTGGTGGTGGCTTAATCATCGTGCCAATTTTGGTGTATTTATTGCCTATGGCGGGCGTGCCAGACTCTTTATTAATGGCGGTGGCATTGGGCACATCTTTTGCCACTATTATTATTACGGGCGGCGCTTCGGCTTATAACCATTATAAAGCGGGTAACATTGATTGGTCATCGCTGAAATTATTCGCCCCAGTGGTGATGGCGGCAACCTATATTTCGAGTTTCTTTGTAAGCCATTTACCAAAAGAATGGGCAAGTAAAATTTTTGCCGTGTTAGTGGTGTATCTCTCCATTAAAATGATTCTTTCCGTGCGCGCTAAAACAGGAAATAAACCCTTCACCAACAAATCAGCGATTGTTGGCGGCACCTTAATTGGCATTGCATCAAGTGGTGCGGGCATTGGCGGCGGCAGCTTTATTGTGCCATTTTTGAATGCGCGTGGCTATGAAATGAGACAAGCCATTGGTTCGTCTTCATTTTGTGGTATGTTACTGGCGGCTTCAGGTTGTTTGAGTTATATCGTGAGTGGTTGGCATAATGCAGAAATACCCGCATTTTCATTAGGTTATGTTTTTCTGCCAGCCGTATTGGGGATTACATTAACTTCTGTTTTCACCACAAAATTTGGCGTGATTTTGGCTTCTCGTTTGCCTGTGGCACAATTGAAAAAAGCCTTTGCGGTCTTTTTATTATTAATTGCCATTAAAATGATTTTCTAATTAGGAAAGCTATGACCGATTTCATTCATTTACCCTATATTGATCCCGTTGTTTTTAGCCTTGGACCGATTAGCCTCCATTGGTATGGTGTGATGTATTTGCTAGGCTTTGGCTTTGCCTATTGGCTAGGTTCACGCCGAGCTAACGCGTCCAATGGAGTGTGGACAACAGAGCAATTCGATAGCCTTTTATATAACTGTTTTGCTGGAGTCATTCTTGGCGGACGTATCGGCGATGTGTTCTTTTATAGCTTCGACCGTTTTGTGCAAGATCCGCTTTACCTGTTCCGCATTTGGGAAGGGGGAATGTCATTCCATGGCGGATTAATAGGGGTAATTGTGGCGATGCTATGGACCTCTTACCGCCAAAAACGCAGTTTCTGGCAAACCGCTGATCTGATTGCGCCATTGGTGCCCTTTGGTTTAGGTTTAGGGCGTTTAGGCAATTTTATTAACAACGAATTATGGGGGCGCCCAGTTGAGAATTTGAACGCCGTGCCTTGGGCAATGTACCCTTATGGCTACACGGGTTCTGTTCCCTTGCACCCATCGCAACTTTATGAAATGTTGCTAGAAGGTGTGCTCTTATTCATTATTTTGAATCTGTTTATTCGTAAAACACGCCCTATGGGGGCGGTTTCGGGCTTGTTCTTATTTGGCTATGGTGTATTCCGTTTCTTGATCGAATATGTGCGCGAAATTGACCATAATGTGAATACGGCAACAGATTTAATTACACGCGGACAAATGCTATCGTTACCAATGATTATTGGTGGTCTTGCCATTATGCTTTGGGCTTATTCACGCCAAAGTGCGGTCAAAAAATAGGGAATTTTAGGGAGTTTATCGTATGCGCCAATATTTAGATTTATGCCAGCGAATTGTAGATCAAGGCACTTGGGTGGAGAATGAGCGTACAGGTAAACGCTGCCTAACCGTCATTAATGCCGATTTAACCTACGATGTGGCGAACAATCAGTTTCCAATCATCACAACGCGTAAAAGCTATTGGAAAGCGGCTATTGCTGAATTTTTAGGCTATATTCGTGGTTATGACAATGCCGCTGATTTCCGCCAATTAGGCACAAAAACGTGGGATGCCAATGCCAATGAAAATCAGGTTTGGTTAAACAATCCTGCGCGCAAAGGCACGGATGATATGGGGCGTGTGTACGGTGTGCAAGGGCGCGCGTGGCGCAAGCCGAATGGCGAAACCGTGGATCAATTGCGTAAAATTGTAAATGATCTAACCCGTGGCATTGATGACCGCGGCGAAATCCTAACATTTTTAAACCCCGGCGAATTTGATTTAGGCTGTTTACGTCCTTGTATGTACAATCACACCTTTTCCCTGCTTGGCGATACTCTTTATTTAACCAGCTATCAGCGTTCATGTGATGTGCCGTTGGGCTTGAATTTCAACCAAATTCAAGTGTTTACGTTCCTTGCCTTAATGGCTCAAATCACGGGTAAAAAAGCGGGCACGGCATATCACAAAATCGTGAATGCGCATATTTATGAAGATCAGCTTGAACTAATGCGCGATGTGCAGTTAAAACGTGAGCCTTTCCCTTCACCAAAACTCGAAATTAACCCAGATATTAAAACGCTGGAAGACCTCGAAACTTGGGTAACAATGGACGATTTTAACGTGGTGGGCTATGAATGCCACCCACCGATTAAATATCCATTTTCAGTATAATTTGCGGCTTTCTTGCTCTTGAAGTGAGAAAGCCATTAATTAAACGTCAATATTTTTGCTGCTGAACAGAATTTCTTTTTACGCAAACTTTTTTAAAATTCTAATTTATCTTGCTTGAACGCAATGGGCTTATGCATTTTTTTAAGCAAATTAAAAGAATTATTCAGAAATAAAGCGAAGAGCGACAAAGAATTTTTCATCATTGAAACCTGATTTTTAGATTAACAAGAAATGCAATTAGACCCTATTTTTGATGAACGCATGATGGAGCACGCGCTAACATTGGCGGATAAAGCCCAATCCCTTGGCGAAATCCCTGTGGGCGCAGTGCTGGTGGACGAAAATGGGGAAATCATTGGCAAGGGCTGGAATTTATCTATTGTGAACAATGATCCCACCGCCCACGCCGAAATTGTTGCCCTGCGTAATGGCGCACGCAAAATCGGCAATTACCGCCTGCTAAATTGTACCCTTTATGTCACCCTTGAACCTTGCACCATGTGTGCTGGTGCGATTTTGCATAGCCGAATTAAACGTTTAGTGTTTGGCGCTTATGATTACAAAACTGGCGCAGTGGGGTCTCGTTTTCATTTCTTTGATGATTATAAAATGAATCATTTTCTTGAAGTAACGGCGGGCGTGTTGGCGGAAAAGTGCGGTCAAAAATTAACAAATTTTTTCAAAATGCGCCGTGAACAGAAAAAGCAAGCCAAGCAGAGCGATGCCAATAACGCCATAAATTTATGAAAAATTGACCGCACTTTTAGGAATATTATGGCGAAATCTCAAGGCTTTAGTTTTAAACAATTTCATATCAATCATGATCGCTGCGCAATGAAAGTTGGCACTGATGGCATTCTGCTCGGCGCTTGGGCAGATGTGAGCCAAGCGTCATCTTGCTTGGATTTAGGTACTGGCTCAGGGCTGATTGCGTTGATGCTGGCGCAGCGAACCTTGAACACTCAGATTGTTGGCGTTGAGATCGATCCCGATGCCGCTCAGCAAGCCTGTGAAAATGTGAAAAATTCCCCTTGGGCTGAACGAGTGCAAATTGTGCAACAGGATATTGCGTTATTTGCTAAAAAGTGCGGTCAAAATGGCCAACTTTTTGATGTGATTGTGGCAAACCCGCCTTATTTTCCGCAAGGGGTCGATTGTATTTCTGATGCACGAAACACTGCGCGTTATACCGCATTGCTTAGCCATTTAGATTGGTTGCTTCACGCTGAACAATGTTTAGCCCCAAATGGCACAATACATTTTGTGCTGCCTTTTGCACAAGGCGAAAATTTGCTAAATTTGACCGCACTTTTTTGCATTCGCCGTTGTGATGTGGTGACAAAATTAGGGAAGGCTCCACAGCGAATACTGCTCAGCTTTGCTCGCGAAAAGCAAGAATGTGAGCATACTGAATTGGTGATTTATGATGAACATAATCAATACACCGCTGAATTTAGGCAGTTGACGCAAGATTTCTATTTGAATTTCTAGAAAAAAAGCTCGTGATGACGAGCTTTTTATGATGAGAAATTTCGCTGATGAGTTATTTTTATGATGAGCGAATTATTTGGTGATTAAATTCATTAAGGCTTGATAAACCGCTGTCGCTGACTCACCAGAAAGGGCTTCTTTGTCTTTATTGGAAATAACCACTGCACTTTGGTTGCCATAGGCACTTAATTGCATGCTATATTCCCCATCTTCTAATTCAGGCTGAGTGGTGCCAAAACGCGCCCAGCTAGTCGCATCTAACGCTTTGTATTTCAACGAACGATAGCCGCGCCCTACGGTTTCTTCGGTAATCTCAAAACCTAATTCAGGTAAGACATTGCCTAATTTTGTCCAAGACTGATTGAAGTTTGAAGTCATTGCAAGCGCAGTTTGATTATTAACGTCATTAATAATTGCCGCTTGGATTGGCCCCGTGTTAGTTGGCAACGCGGTTTGTTGTTGCTGTGTGCGATAAGCAGTATTGAGCTCGCCAACCAATTGATTTAATAAATCTGACGCATATAATTCTTTTTCTTTGGTGGTTGGCGTGGTGACGATGTCATCACGTTTCATATCAGAAACTGCAACCACTAAGGCATTGGCTTGCTGATTGCCCAGTTCTTCAATAATGTAACGAACTTGAACATTGCCTGCATCATCATGGCGATCAGAGTGCGTCCATTCAGTTTGCACTTGGTTTCCATTAGCTTTGAAAGCAATGCCTTTTTCTGTTAATAAACGCTGAACTTGTTGAATGTTGTAAATAGATTGACGCTCTGCGGGATAAACGATTGAAGCGCGGTTACCATCAAATTGAGCCACTGAATTTTGAATAATTGCCATTGGTTTTGATGGCGGACGAATATCCATTGCCTCGCCTTTTTTGACATTTTCTGTTGGCAATTGATAGGTGTTTTCTGCACCAATAATGGTTAAACCTGCGGTGTCTAGTGTGGCGAATTTGATTGTGTCTGCGGCGTGTTTAGAGTAGCTATCATTGGCTAAACGGCGGCTTTCTGGGCTAGAACAAGCAGCAAGCGTTGCTAGCGCCGTAACAGCAAGTACCAATTTTTTCATAAAATTTTCCTTAATATCCTTATGGAGCGTCTAATCTGACAAGAAATATTGCAGAAAGTTTAACGCATAACAATAACAAAGTCCACGCATTGGCGTGGACTTCATCAAGGAGAATCAGCGATTAAAAATGCATTAGATCAAGCCGGCAATTTTCAATGCTTCTAATACTTTGGGCTGTGATTGCTCACTCAGAGTGGTGAGTGGCAAACGCAACACAGGCGCTTTAATTAATCCTAATTTATACGCCGCCCATTTCACTGGAATTGGATTGCCTTCAATGAATAAATCATGGTGCAAAGCATTTAAGCGTTCATTGATTTTTTCGGCTTCAGCAAAGTTGCCTTCAAGGGCGAATTTACACATTTTTGCCATATCTGCAGCCGCTAAGTTATTGGTGACAGAAATTACACCTTGACCGCCTAATTTCATACTTTCTAAACCTGTTGCATCATCGCCACTTAAGAAAATGAAATCTTCGCCCGCACATTCTTTAATAGCTTTCACGCGGCTTACATCGCCCGTGGCTTCTTTGATCCCTACAATATTTGGAATTTTGGCTAAACGCCCCACGGTTTCAGGTTTCATATCAGAACCCGTACGACCGGGAACGTTATAAAGAATTTGCGGAAGATCAGTACATTCAGCAATAGCTTTGAAATGTTGATACATTCCTTCTTGAGTTGGTTTATTGTAGTATGGAACAACGCTGAGACAACCTGCTACGCCACTACCTTGTAATTGTTTTGTCATTGTAATGGCTTCGCTGGTGGCGTTGGCGCCTGTGCCTGCGATAACGGGGATTCTACCCGCTGCAAATTCAACGGTTTTTAAGATCACCTTCACATTTTCATCAATGCTTAAGGTTGCTGATTCACCGGTTGTTCCCACCGCAACGATAGCATTGGTGCCTGAAGCAACGTGGAATTCCACTAATTTTTTGAGTTCGTCATAATCAACTTCACCATGGATATCCATTGGTGTAATCATGGCGGTGATACTGCCGTAAAATAATGGTGTATTTGCAGACATAAAAACCTCACAGAATTATTAATATGAATTAGCTCTAAGGATTGCTAAAATATCGGGGTTTTGCAAGCACTTTTTTGTGCTTTCTACGAAAAAATAACAATGTGATAGGAACTTTTTATGATTAATCCATTAAAAATTGGTGAAAATGCACCGCACTTTACTTTATTAAACCAACAAGGCAATCCTGTTTCGCTTACGGATTTTAAAGGTCAAAAAGTCTTAGTTTATTTTTATCCTAAAGCGCTTACGCCGGGTTGTACCACACAGGCTTGCGGGCTGCGAGATGTCAAAGCTGAGTTTGAAGCATTGAATACGGTAATACTCGGGATTAGTCCTGATTCCCCTAAAAAATTAGCGAATTTTGAAGAGAAGAAAGCGTTAAATTTCACCTTGTTGTCTGATGAAGATCATCAAGTCGCCGAACAATTTGGCATTTGGGGTGAGAAAAAATTTATGGGCAAAGTGTATGACGGCATTCATCGAGTGAGTTTTTTAATTGATGAAACAGGCGTTGTGGAGCAGGTTTTCGATAAATTTAAAACCAGTGAACACGCCGATGTGGTATTGGCTTATTTAAAATCGAAATAGTGATAATAACGGCAATAAAAAAGGTGGGCTTTAAAACCCACCTTTTGTTTTTATTGTTAATAATGTGAATTAACCTTGCGCTTTCACAGCAGCGAGTGCAACCATATTAATAATACGGCGAACGGATGCAGCGGAAGTAATAATATGCGCAGGTTTATTCATTCCCATTAAGATAGGCCCAATGGTGATTGGCTGCGCTGTGCCTTGTAGCAAGTTCAAGCTAATGCGCGCCGCTTCCATATTTGGCATTACCAATAAATTAGCCACGCCTTTCAATGGGCTGTCAGGCATTAATTCTTCACGCACTTTTGGCAATAATGCGGTATCTACGTGCATTTCACCGTCAATCGCAAGACTTGGATTTTGGGCGCGAACTAATTCTAAAACTTGGCGCATTTTGATCGCACTTGGCGTGTTGAATGTGCCGTAGTTAGAGTGCGAAACCAGCGCCACTTGAGGCTCAATCCCAAAACGGCGTACTTCTTGCGCTGCCATTAAGGTGATTTCCGCTAATTCTTCTGCACTTGGATCTTGGTTTACATAGGTATCTGTAATGAACAGGTTGCCACTTGGCATCACTAAACCGTTTACTGTGGCAGGCACTTTGACATTATCTTGCACGCCAATCACTTCTTTCACAATCGCTAAGTTTGCGGCGAACGTGCCCACGATACCACCAACCATTGCATCAGCATAGCCTAATTCTAATAAGGCGGAACCAATCGCAATAGAGTTGGTTAACATACGGCGTTTTGCCATTGCTTCGGTCACGCCGTGGCGTTTTTGTTTACTGTGATAAAGCGACCAACATTCGTTGTAGATTTTTTCATTATCGGTGTTAATGATCTCAAAATCTTTGCCGTTTTCGAGTTTCAAACCTAATTTTCTGATTTGTTGCTCGATCATATCCACACGGCCCACTAACACAGGGAAAGCAATGCCTTGAGTGACAATTTCTTGTGTCGCATAAAGTACGCGAGATTCTTCGCCATCGGTTAATAAAACGCGTTTTTTGTTGAGTTTAGCTTGGTCAAACACGGGTTTCATAAACAAGCTAGTTTTATAAACAAATTGTGTTAGTTTCTCGATATAAGCGTTCCAATCTGTAATTGGACGAGTTGCCACGCCACTTTCCATTGCGGCTTTTGCTACCGCTGGCGCAATGCGCACAATTAAACGCGGATCAAATGGTTTTGGAATGATGTATTCTGGGCCAAATGACACTTCACCGCCGCCATAAGCTGAAGTAACAACTTCATTTTGCTCTTCTAAGGCAAGATCAGCGATAGCATGCACGGCTGCCATTTTCATTTCTTCATTGATTGTAGTTGCGCCAACATCTAACGCACCACGAAAAATGAATGGGAAACAAAGCACATTATTCACTTGATTTGGGAAGTCTGAACGACCTGTACACACAATGGCATCAGGGCGTACCGCTTTTGCTTCTGGTGGTGTAATTTCTGGGTTTGGATTGGCTAAGGCGAGAATTAATGGATTTGGGCCCATGCTGCGCACCATTTCTTGTGTGAGTGCGCCAGCAGCAGAACAGCCTAAGAAGATATCGGCATCAGGAATCACATCTGCCAATGAACGAGCGCCTGTGTCTTTCTGCGCATAGAGTTTTTTGGTTTCGTCCATGTTCTGATCACGGCCTTGGTAAATGACACCTTTCGAGTCGCACACGGTGATGTTTTCAGCTTTCATTCCCAAAGAGACCAATAGGTTTAAACAAGCGATAGATGCTGCACCCGCACCCGAAGCCACTAATTTCACTTCATCAATTTTTTTACCGATGATGCGTAAGCCATTTAACACTGCCGCTGAACTAATGATTGCCGTACCGTGTTGGTCATCATGGAATACGGGAATATTCATGCGTTCGCGTAGTTTTTGTTCGATATAAAAACATTCAGGCGCTTTAATATCTTCTAAGTTAATGCCACCAAAAGTTGATTCAAGTGCGGCGACAATTTCAACAAATTTTTCAGGATCTTTTTCGTCAATTTCAATGTCAAACACATCAACGCCAGCAAATTTTTTGAATAAAACGCCTTTTCCTTCCATAACAGGTTTGCCTGCCAATGCACCGATATTTCCTAAGCCAAGCACCGCTGAACCATTTGAAATAACAGCGACTAAATTGCCGCGAGCGGTATAGCGATAGGCAGCAGCAGGATCCGCTTGAATAGCAAGACAAGGCTCTGCCACGCCCGGTGAATAAGCTAAGGCGAGATCGCGTTGGGTGGCAAGAGATTTGGTTGGGGTGACTTCAATTTTTCCTGGTTTTGGAAATTCGTGGAAATCTAAGGCAGCTTGACGTAAATCTGACATATTTCTTCCTTTTTATCTGTGAGTGGATATGACTATTTTTTATCTAAATCTCAGGCATTATACGCCTAAAAATCAAGAAAAAAATCTTCCCTTCGATTTTATTTCACAAAAAATTTACAAACTAGCAAGAAATTTGACCGCACTAAGTTTGGGCGGGTCTGGGCGAGTTTGGGATTTATTTGGGGCAATAGGCAGAAATAGGGTAGAATGGCGATATGTTTTTCCCATTGAGAAAATTATGCGTTTAGATAAATTTTTAGCCGAACAAACAGGGCTTACCCGTTCCCAAGCCACAAAAATATTGCGCCAAGGTGCGGTGGAAATTAACGGTAAAATTGAAAAATCAGGCTCAGTTAAAGTATCTGCTGAAGATGAAATTTTATTCGAAGGCGAGCCATTACAATGGCTAGATGGCCCCCAATATTTTATGTTGTATAAACCGCAAGGCTATGTGTGTTCGCACGATGATGGCGATTATCCAACGGTGTACCAATTCTTTGATTATCCATTAGCAGGCAAACTGCATTCGGCGGGGCGTTTAGATGTAGATACCACGGGGTTAATTTTATTGACCGATGATGGACAATGGTCGCACCGTGTCACTTCGCCTAAACATCATTGCGAGAAAACCTATTTAGTGACCTTAGCGGATCCTGTTGAAAGCCATTATCAAACCGCTTGCGAGCAAGGGATTTTATTACGTGGCGAGAAAGACCCTACCAAATCTGCTAGCCTTGAAATTATTGATGATTACAACGTCAATCTCACGATCAGCGAAGGGCGTTATCATCAAGTAAAACGCATGTTTGCCGCTTTAGGCAATAAAGTGGTGGGATTACATCGTTGGCGCATTGGTGGCGTGGTGTTAGATGAGCAACTGCAAGAAGGCGAATACCGCCCACTGACGCAAGCGGAAATTGAGAGTTTTCTATGAGTAATAACGTTGCAATAAAAACAGAATATAAAGCGAGCGCGATTTTTGTGCTCACTCTGGGCATTCTTTCTATGTTGCCGCCTTTAGGGGTGGATATGTATTTGCCCTCATTTTTGAATATTGCGCAAGATCTTGCCGTGAGCCCAGAACAGGTGCAATTCACTTTAACCTTTTTTACTTTTGGTATGGCGGCAGGACAGTTATTTTGGGGCCCTGTGGGCGACAGCTATGGACGTAAACCGATCATTTTACTTGGTGTTACGGTTGGCGCGGTGGTGTCATTTACCCTAACCCATATTAATTCTATCGAAAATTTCACCGCACTTCGCTTTGTGCAAGGCTTCTTTGGCTCTGCGCCAGTGGTACTCGTGGGCGCATTATTGCGAGATTTGTTCGATAAAAATGAATTATCGCGCATGATGTCTATGATTACCTTAGTCTTTATGATCGCACCATTGGTGGCACCGATTATCGGTGGGCAGATTGTAAAATATTGGCATTGGCACGCGATTTTTTATGTGATCGGCGTGATGGGCGTTTTTAGTCTATTTTTATTCTATTTCACTATTCCTGAAACCCATAAAGCAGAAAATCGCATTCCGTTGCGCTTGACGACCATTGGGCGCAATTTCGCCAGTTTATGGAAACAAAAAGAAGTGCTTGGCTATATGTTTTCTTCTGGTTTTGGCTTTGGTGGACTGTTTGCTTTTATCACTTCGGGTTCGATTGTGTATATCGGTTTATACGGCATTGCCCCTGAGCATTTTGGTTATTTCTTTATGTTGAATATTGGCATTATGACCTTGGGTTCTGTGTTAAATGGTCGCTTAGTGCATAAAGTGGGTTCGGAACGAATGTTGCAACTGGGCTTAACCGTTCAATTTATTGCGGGAATTTGGCTAGTTTTGACCGCACTTTTCGACTTCGGATTTTGGAGTATGGCCATTGGCGTTGCTTTCTTCGTTGGGCAAAATTCCTTGATTTCTTCTAATGCGATGGCATCTATTTTAGAAAAATTCCCAAGCATGGCAGGCACGGCAAATTCCATTGCTGGCAGCGTGCGTTTTGTTTTAGGGGCGACAGTGGGCTCTTTGGTTGCGTTAATGAAAATGGATACCGCCGCACCAATGCTTTACACAATGGCAGCCTGCACCTTTGCTGCCGTGGCGTGTTATTATTTTTTAACCTATCGAACCATTAAATAAAGCAATGGACGCCATTAGCGTCCATTTTTATAACTGACTGATCACCGACTATTTTCTCACTAAAATTAAAAACCTTAAATCATAAGGGTTCTCGCTATCGGCAGGGCGTGTTTGCTCAAATTCAATGCGCCATTCATTCCAATTTAACTCGGGGAAAAAGGTATCGCCCTCAATTTCTGCTTGGATTTGAGTGAGATAAAGTTTATCAGCCTGAGGCAAATATTGCTTAAAGAGTTCCCCGCCGCCAATCAATAAAATTTCTTCAGAATCTTTCACAAAATCGACCGCACTTTCCAGACTGTTTTTCCAAATGACCCCATCGTGTGCAAAAGGCTGGCGAGAAAGCACAATATTGGTGCGCTTCGGCAAAGGGCGCCCAATACTTTCAAAGGTTTTGCGCCCCATAATAACGGGTTTTCCAGTGGTATTTTGACGAAACCAAGCGAGATCGGCGGGAAGATGCCAAGGCATTTGATTATCTTTGCCGATAACGTGATTTTTTGTCATCGCAACAATTAAACTAAAGGTCATTTGTATTCCTTATTATGGCAGGCGGTTATTTACGAAAAATCTCACTGCTGAATGAACCGTCCAAGCCCTAAACGACGGGTTTTTGGCGGTAGAATAGCAGACGTGGCAACGCAAGTCCAAATACTAATGCGCCGAGTAAAAATCCTGTTTTCACAAAATTATCGGTCATTTGATGAAATAACTCGTTAGATGAGCCGTAATAATTAATTTGTACAATGGCGATCATCGCTTTATAGGCGTAAATGCCAGGGATCATCGGAATAATCGCTGCCACGGTGAATACTTTGGGGTGGGCCAAATAGCGTTGTGCGATTTGCACACCAATAAAGCCAATTAACCCCGAAGCGAAAAAGGTGGAAAGCACTAATGGCGCGCCAAAATGCAGCAGTAATGTGCGGAAACTATGCCCAACCGCCCCTAAAATCGCACAATAAATCAAGGCGCGTGGTGGCACATTGAAAATCAAGGCAAAGCCAACGGCAGGAATGGCAGCGAAAAACATATCATCGAGCAGTAATAGCAACAATTCCATCTTAATTTCCCCATTGTGAAATGTCTAACACGTTTAAGGCAAAGACAATTCCCATACAAGCGCCAAAGGTGAGTACGGTGGCTAATGTCCAACGCGCGATGCCCATATTCAGATAGCCTTTAAGAATATCTGCCAAGGAATTGACCAAAGGAAAACCAGGGACCAACAATAATACGCTGGAAGCCAAGGCAATTTGCGGATTATTGCCAAGATTAAATTTAAGCGCTAAACCCGAAACCAAGGTGGTAACAAAGGCGGTGGTGGCAAACACAATAAGGGGATTAAAATGGTAGCGGATAAATTCTTGGCGCACGAACATACCGATAGCGGAAGCCAAAAAGGTAATGGCAAATATTGTCCAATTTCCCCCTGCCAAATGGGCAAAACTGGCACAAGACAAGCCAATCATAAAAACTACGAGCCAGCGGTTATATTTAAAGGGTTTAATCCGTTCAAGGCGTTTATGCACCATTTCAGTGGTGATAATATGGTGTTCCGCCGCGATAATAATATGCTGCACTTCAGTGATCACGTGCATATTTAAGCCTTTATCCGCCACGGTGCGCGAAGTGGTTAAACAATGCCCATTTATGCGAGTGGTAACGATGACCGCATTCGGCGTGAGCGCGCATTCCACGCTATCCATACCTAATGCCACCCCAAGGCGCATCGTCATTTGCGCAACCTGCGCGCTTTCCAATCCGTGTTGCATTTGCAAGGTTGCCGCTTGCACACATAATCGAGTGATTTCGCGCTGCTCTGGTGTGGCAACTTGTAATTCTTCTGACATATTTTGCTCTCGGAAAAATTCAACTGCTGTCATTATATGACTATTCTTAGGTAGATCAAGGCAAGTGCAAAGTGCGGTCGAAATTTGTCGTGATTTTTATAAAATTTAATGCTAATTTAACCGCACTTTTAATGAATTTTTAGGCAGAATATGATGGATAATCAGCATAAAACCTCTGAACCCCAGAAAACCACCGAAACCCCAAAAACTATCGTGGTGAAGTTTGGAACCAGCACCTTAACGCAAGGCACGCCAAAGCTCAATCGTGCGCATATGATTTCAATTGTGAAACAAATCACCGATTTGCATAATGCAGGTTTTCGCATGGTAATTGTGACTTCTGGCGCAATGGCGGCAGGGCGCAATTATTTAGGGCATCCCCAACTGCCGCCCACGATTGCCTCCAAACAAATGCTTGCAGCCGTTGGGCAAAGCCAATTGATTCAAACCTGGGAAAAGTTATTTGATGTCTATGATATTCGCATTGGGCAAATTTTATTAACGCGTGCGGATATTGAAGATCGCGAACGCTTTTTAAACGCTAGAGATACCTTGCAGGCGTTGCTGGATAACCGAATTATTCCCGTGATTAATGAAAATGATGCCGTTGCCACCGCTGAAATTAAGGTGGGCGACAATGATAATTTGTCTGCGCTGGCGGCGATTTTGGTGCAAGCGGACCAGCTTTATTTGCTCACGGATCAACAGGGTTTATTTGATAGCGACCCACGCAAAAATCCTGCCGCAAAATTAATTCCAGTGGTGGAGCAAATCACCGATCATATCCGTTCTATTGCAGGGGGAAGTGGCACGAATTTAGGCACGGGCGGAATGTCCACCAAAATTAACGCCGCTGATGTGGCGACACGTTCTGGCGTGGAAACCATCATTGCCCCAGGTGATCGCCTGAATGTGATTTTTGATCTTGCCCACGGCGAAAGTATTGGCACAAAATTTACAGTGCCTTCTGCTCATTTAGAAAGCCGTAAACAATGGTTGTTTGCCGCCCCTTCTGCGGGTGTCTTAATTGTAGATGATGGCGCGGTTAATGCGATTACAGTGCAACATAAATCATTATTGCCCGCAGGGATTATTGCGGTGGAAGGGCGTTTCTCGCGTGGTGAAGTGGTTAAAATCTGCAGCCAAGACGGGAGCCAAATTGCGCTCGGTATGCCACGTTATAATAGCGATGCCTTAGCGCGCATCAAAGGCAAAAAATCCACCGATATTGAAAGCATTCTCGGTTACGAATATGGCGCAGTTGCCGTGCATCGTGATGATATGATCGTGAAAAAATAGCGAGCGTTTAGGGAAAACCATTCAACGCACTTTATTAATAGACAAAAAGTGCGGTCAAAAAATAACAAATTTTTCGGTATTATGTAGCAGTTGCACAAAGACCTAACCGCTTGAAAATACTAAAATCTCCATTGAAAATTTAACTCAATGGAGATTTTTATTATGGCAGAATCCCACCTTATTTCTCAACTTACCAAATTAATCGAAAGTAGCTATAAAGAAAAAGCAATTCTTGAACATCAACTTGATCAGTTAAACCAACAGAAATCAGATTTAGAGGATAAAATACTTTGTTTTGAGAATACCTTGATATACATTGAACCCAATTTCGATTTAAGGCAAATCAAAACACAATTCAATGTTTCAAGGCTAATAAAACCTCGATTGTTTAAGCAAAATCTTCAATTGTTGGTTGCAAGAGTATTAAAGCAAAGTGATAGTTGGAAAACATTATACTTTATTACAGAGGCGGCGTTGGAATTAGACACTGGCAAAAATTATCCTCTACCCCAAATAGAACATAAATTAGCTGTTGCTCGGGTATTGAAAGAACTGTATAAGAAAGGAATTATTGAACGGAAAGAAGTTGAATTACATAAACGGACACTAAAGCGAAGATTTTTCAGGCGTTCTGAATGGCGATTAAAACCTCTTGAGTAAGAATGAAGAAATAGAGGTAGAATTACCTCTATTTTATTATAAACTTTATCGCCTATATTTAACGCTTCCTGCAATGAATTTACTTTGGCAGTTGCCTCAGTAAATCCCTCCATGTGAAATAAAGAATGCCTCCGCTGTCTATAATAAGTATAAGCTTGTTCAAGACTTGAGCGTATACCATTTAACTTAGCATGCTTAATTAAAATATCTGTATTTAAAGTAATAGGGGTAGCTGTACAGTTAAATAATTCTCCAATATTATTTGGTATTTCCACTATTCCATTTTCAAGAAATTTTGCTTTGATGACACCTTCTAAAGCTTTTAATTCACAATATGTAAGCATTGAATATTCAAGTAAGTGGGGCGAGGCAGCCTTAACACAATAGCTTGATACTAGAAGATTTCTAATCAGGTCTGGTAACTTATCGTATGATTTACATAACTTAATTCTTAGTAAATCTTCAGAAATTTCTGTTCTTACTATAACTTTATCGAGTTCATCTTTTTTATAAAGAATTTTAGCTAGAGTATCAGTATCTATTTCCGTAGAAAGAGCATAAGCTACTATTTTATAGCAAGACAAAGGTCTACCCTGAATTAGTAATCGATTCTTTGATGGATAAAAAGAAATATTAAGTTGATCGTTAAATGTTAAGGATTTTAATTGGTATAACGTACCGCCATCTATTTGTTTTGACTCAACTATAACATCGTTTTTTTCTCTAATAGACTCTATCTCATCTAATATTAAATCAATGATGCTATCATTAATACCTGAAATAGACATATTTAGACTAGATATTTCATTTTGACATAAATGTAATCTAATATATTCAGCAACTTCTATATTTAACTCTTTATTCTTACCTTCAGTGACTTGAATAGTCGTCGTTCCATTAGTTTTTAGATGAAAAACTATGCGAGCTGGCTCGATACCTGCTTTAATGATTTTATAAATAATTTTTGATGATGATTCATTATCTACTAACTCTGGTGTAGCTTGTCTAGACTGACAAAATTGCCTTAAACAGCTTTCTAATTGCTCTCGGTCTAAATTTAGATCCTTGAATTGATTTCTATCACACATTATATATTGCAACTAATTACATAATAATATCAAGTAAAATTATCTAGTCATTATCTTCGATTTTGCACACAAAAACAACAAAATAAAGGTTGCTTTCTTAAATACTTTATATAACCTAGATTAATACTATCAAAAATAGCGGTAAAGATACCGCTATTTTTGTTTCCATTGCCAGTGAACCTCATTTCGACTAATTTGAACTCTATTAATCCATTCCCTTTTATAAAACTCATTCAGTTGTTTACGAACGGAATCAAGATGCTTTTCAGACGGTGTATCAGGATTTTGTTCAATATCGAAAATGCGCTGCGTGAGTTCTGCAATTGTAAAGGCTTTATTGGGTGCTTCTCGCATCATTTGTACGATGTATTTACGAATTTTCCCTTTAAAGAGCTTATATTTGGAACGGTACACAAAGTTATCCGTATTATAAAGGGCTACATCACTTTCCTGTTGAGTAAGCTCAATAGCACGTTTTAATGTGGCAATGTTCGCATCAAGTAAGGCTAGATGATGTAATACCTGTTTACGTTCAAACTCAAATTCTTTGAGCTTCTTATCTAGGTTGTATGCCATATATCTACTGCCAAATCACTTCTTGATGAATAATTTTTCGTTGCCAATAACCGCACCATTCATTGTTATCGTTGGTGGTTTT
Organism: Alitibacter langaaensis DSM 22999; assembly: GCF_003096995.1. Lineage (GTDB taxonomy): Bacteria > Pseudomonadota > Gammaproteobacteria > Enterobacterales > Pasteurellaceae > Exercitatus > Exercitatus langaaensis. The sequence continues at coordinate 65,347 of NZ_QENU01000002.1, forward strand.
CAAACATCGACTTAATACATCAATAAACTGCGCTTTATTTGAGGTACGGCGATTGTCCTCACGGTACGCAATTTCATTAGCATAGTTAAGCAGGTATTCATTACTAATTCGGTGAACTTGTCCGTAGTACATACGTTTAAAACGACTGAACAAACTTTCTGCTTGATTGTTTGTTACACCTAAGTCGCTACGATATTCTTCCTTATGGTTTACCGTTCTCAAATCATAGTAGGGCAACAAGACATCATAAGCCGTACTTTCATCGGTATTGATTTGCGTATTAGGTTTAATGAATTTTTCAGCAAAACTTTTCACTACTGATTGCGATTCTGTATGTGCCACAAAAACGTGAGAGCGTTTTGCTCCACAATGCAGCGCATTACTGGCTTTTTCTTCTGGCGAATAATGCTCACGTGCAACCATGACACAACGTTTATCAGGATTCTGATTTTCCTTTAAACGATAGTCAATGCGGTCAGCTTTCTTATTTGCTTTACGTGGTGCAGGATGAATATAAGTGCCGTCCATATCCACTATACCTGACAATGGTTTCATATCACGACTTTCCAGTAATGCTTTACGGAATTTATGCGATAAAACAAATGCCGTGCGAGGATTAAGTTTTGCATTACGTGCTAATTGAAGGGAAGATAAGCCTTTGACGGCATTTACCCATTCCATTAAAGCATAGAGATAAACCTTAATTGGTTTCTTGCGATTGGCAAAAATGGTGCCAGAAGTGACACTGAAAGTATGATTACAATGTTTGCAGCGCCATTGTTTACGTGTAGAAATATAATAAGGCTTATGTTGCACCCCACATTTAGGACAAGTGATAAATTCTTTTCCACCCCATCTTAATTCACAAAGCAAATCATACGCATCTTCTTCCGAGAGTTGTGCAATCTCGTAAGAAGAAAGCGTGCGAGCTTTGCTAGAAAGTAAGAAATGCTGGGTCATCGTCTTGTTTAAAATTTATGTTAATAGAGATTTTAAATATGCTCAAACGTGATAAAATGCGTTTGAATTCAAAACAAATATACGCTCATTTGCGTAATTTGTCAATTGTAAATTGAAAATGGAACGCTCAAATGTGTATATCAGAAAGATTAAGACAAGTTTGTGAAGCTAAAAATTGGAAAATTACAGACTTCGCAGAACAAACAGGAATAGCCTATCGCACGATGCAAGGTTACATCGGTGGCGAACGAGAACCTAATGCGGAAGGGATGGCTGGGATCGCTAAAGCAGGGGTGAATTTAAATTGGCTCGTTAGCGGTGAAGGTGAGATGTTTCAAGCTGTAACGCCAAAAAATACTATCTCAGAGCAAGAAGAAAAGCTGATTGCAGACTATCGTACTATGCCTGAAAATTTAAAGGATGCCTTTGCTATTTCTTTTAAAGAAATATCAGAAAAACAATAAATATTTAACTTGACATTAACTCAATAAGGAACAAAAAATGTCCCTACAAGCCTACAAGCCTACAAGCCTACAAGCCTACAAGCCTACAAGCCTACAAGCCTACAAGCCTACAAGCCTACAAGCCTACAAGCCTACAAATAGCTTATTATCTAAATATCAACCTTGCAAATTTATTTTGGGAGGTTGTTAATGTCTAGAAGCAGTACAAAAGTAAGCGAATCCATTACTGAAAATATATTTAGAGAATTTTATTCTAAAGAAAATTTTATTGAAAAATCTGCAATTCCAAATGAATATGGATTTAAATCTAAGAATAATACTGGAGAAGTTGGTTATCCTGATTTTTTTAAAGATTTAGATGAATATTGCATTGTCGTTGAAGCTAAATCTACGAAACACTCTGATGCAGAAAATGAAGTTAAGTTCTATATGCTGGAAAACAACATAGATGTAGATATTATTGGCATTGCAATTTCAGGTCAATCAATAGAACAGTTAAAAGTAACTTATTTTTATAAGCTTTATGATAAGAATGAAATATTCACATTAAAAGTAAAAGATTCTTTAATAAGTATAGATTCACTTCATAAAAAATTTATAAAACATAAATATGGTGAGGTTATAACTGATGATGAGCTTATTACAGTAATTAAGTCCTTAAATGAAACATTCCACTCTGGAAACATTAGAGAAACAGAAAGAAGTTTATTCTTTTCTGGATTAATGATTGTTCTAACTAATCCCACATTTAGAAATACATATAAATCGATACAAAAACCAACAGAACAAGAATGTGCTAAAATAAAGATAACGCTATTACAAGCTCATCACTTAAATGCTGCGATTGTTAAAGCTATAAACATACAATTAGAATCAAAAATAAATTCTTTATCTAAGGAATACAGTTGGGAGGATAAGTTTTCTTTTATTAAAAAAATTGATTTTGGATTAATAGAGTATAAGAATATAATTAAGAAAATAGAAAGTAAAATATATACATCATATCTATTAGATGAAAAACAGGATCTTTTAGGGAAAGCTTATAAAATTTTTCTTTCAAGAGCTGGAAGTGCAGAAAGCAAAAATATTATTCTTACCCCAGATCATATTAAAGAACTAATGATAAAATTAGCTAGACTGAATGTTGATGATGTAATAATTGATACTTGTATGGGAACAGGTGGCTTCTTAATGGAAGCAATGAAAAAGCTAATTAACTTAGCCCAAGATAATGATGATAAAATAAAAAATATAAAAGAAAAGCAACTTATAGGATTTGAACTTGACTCTGTGTTATTTTCGCTTGCTTGCTCAAATATGTTTTTACATGGCGATGGTAGATCTAATTTATTATTCAGATCTAGTTTGTTAGATAATAATAGCCAAGTCGCGAATAATTATGATTCTGTGCTTTTTGATTATATTAAAAGTTTAAAGCCTACTAAATGTATTATTAACCCCCCTTATGAGAAAAATCAATCAATAAAATTTACATTACAAGCTTTAAAGTTTATCGAACAAAACGGAAAACTTATTATAATAATGCCGACCCCAACTTTAAATAAGAATAAGGATGGATTATTAAAAGATATTCTAAAGATAGCAAAACTTTATTTTGTAATAAAAATGCCAATGAATCTTTTTTCAGAACAAAAGAGAACTGTTAATACATCTATCTTTGGCTTTACAAAAACACCACATCATGAAAATGATAATGTCTTATTTTATAACTTAGCTGATGATAGATTTGTAAGTATCCAACATAAAGGTAGAATAGATAAGAATAACCGTTGGAATGATATTGAGAGTGAAATTTTAGATCATATAAGTGATTTCAAGGAAACAAAAGGATTATGCGAAAAAAGAAAAATATATGAAAAAAATATATTGAATCCAAATGGATACCAAAATGAACGAAACAGCACCTATCCACTACTTAAATTAAGCGATCTTTTTTATGTTAATGATGGTAATTTAGCTAGTAGTGATGCTAATGATAGTGGTGAATTTGATTTTATAACCGCATCGGAAGAATGGAAAAAACATGATGAATATACTCATGATTGTGAAACTATTGTTTATGCAGCAAAAGCAGGTTGATCGTTAGGTAGAACTCATTATATTAATGGAAAATTTATTGCAAGCAACCTTTGCTATATCCTAACATCAAAGAATAATGAAAAGTATCCTATAAATATGGAATTTTATAATATTTACTTTTCTGCAATAAGAGAAACTATCGTATCTAACCTAGCTGATGGAACATCAAAATTAACAATAGATAAGACATCTTTATCCGAATATCTTATTGAATATATCCCTATCGATATTCAAAATTCCTATGTTATATCACATATGGAAAAATATAAGAAAGCAATGGATGAGTTAAAACAAATAAAATATAAAATGAATAATGATATTTTATCTATCTTATAAAGAATAACTTTCTATACACATAAGCAACCTTGAAAAGGGTTGCTTTTTTCTTGCAAATCGATCAAACTTCGATCTAAAATACTTCCCACTTTAGGCAAATCTTCTCGTTTGCTTTTTTCATATTTAATTCGTTCAACCAATTTAGCAAGAGAAACATGACTTATTAGCTACAAAACAATAAGTTGAAAGTTGATTATGCACGTTGAACGAAAAAATGAAAAACAACAAGAAAACATCACCACTTTTACTTTCTGCACTTCGCAATCTCTCTGCGTTCGCTATTTACGATTTATCTGATACCGAAATACTCATCCTTCTTAAAAATGCTCGTTGGGGAAATTCTCATTGTTTTCATACTGTTCAATGTCCTCGTTGTCAGGTTGAGCATAAAGCCTATTTCATTTCTTCGCGTAAGCAATGGCAGTGCAAACATTGCCAACATCGTTTTTCTGTAAAAAGCGGCACGATTTTTCAGCACACCAAACTTTCCCTAAGAAAGCTACTGTTAGCGGTTTATTATTTCACTATCAATAGTAAAGGGATTTCTGCGCTTAACTTATCTCGTCATATTGGCGTGCAATATAAAACGTCATGGGCATTACTACATAAATTTCGTGAAGCAGTCGAAAAAACGCAAGATTACACACCACTCACGGGCATTATTCATATTGATGGTTGTTATGTGAATAACTATCTTCGCCCAAAAAATTTTAAACATAAGCGAATTGATAGACGTAAGAGATGTCACCAACGTAAAGATAAATCCTGCGTTATGGTTTTCCGACAACAAGCTGCAAATCAGGAAATAATAAAAGGAGCCGACCGCACACTCGTTGCGTTAGTTAAAGAGGAAAATGCTGATGATATGTTTGCTTTAACGCATCGCTTAGTCGCACCAAAATCTACAATTTGCGCTGATGAAAATCCTGCTTATGATGGCTTGGCATTTCACTATGACTTATGTCGTGTAAATCATTCACAAGAATATTGCTCGATTGATGGCACCACCAATAACCTAGCAGAATCCTTCTTTGCAAGATTTAGAAGAATGATTATGGGTGTGTATCATAAGATGGGAAATAATTACATGATGCACTATGCGAATGAAACTGCATGGCGTGAGGATTTTCGTCACCAGTCAGATAAAGACAAATTCGACAACGTACTAAAACGCTGTTTGAAAGCCAGACCTTCACGAGATTTAACTGGCTACTGGCAGGGAAATAAGAAACCTGTGGCAAAATTCGGATTGGAAAGTTTATGTTTGGAAGCCTCAAACGATAACCAATATTTAGCCGTAGCCTAAATAATTTAAAACAACATAAGGAACAATGATGGGAACCATGACACACACGCCACTTAACGTGGATTTAAAAAAGATGGACTATGAAACCTTCAAAACTTTTATGCGTGAACTGGCTCAGATGTATTCAAACGTAAAAGATGATGCCTATCTGTTGTTCTATCACAATTTGCGAGATCTTGCGAAAGAAGTCAGTACTTTACCCCGTAATCCATTGATATTTTATGGAGCCTATGAAATCGCTAATAATCAGGTAGTCGTGGCGATATTTGAAATGCAATTTACCGATGAAGTGTTTGAAACCGAAGATGGGAAACCTTATCAGATGCTTTCTATTATTAGTAGTTTTGCAGAAGATAAAATCTATCTACGTTGCCCGACAAAGATTAGAGAACACCTTACCCAACCTGAATACGTTGCTCTCTGCGAACAGGCTTACCCTGCAATGATGGAACAAATGCTGCTAGAGGAGCAACGAGAAAGACTGTTTAGAAGAAAACGGAAAAGTGAGTAATGGAAAAATAAGTAAAATTCTGCAAAATACAATTATAGTAAAAATAATGCCCTTATCGAAATAAGGGCATTTTTGTACGGTTTTGTTTAAATTTTGGTCTTTGTGCAACTGCTACATAATACCGAAATTTTTGACCGCACTTTTCAGATTAAATGTCTCTCGTTGAGATTAAAGAATATCTAATAATTCCACTTCAAACACTAATACGCTAAACGGCGGGATTGATACGCCTGCGCCACGTTCGCCATAAGCCAAGTTGTGTGGAATGGTTAAACGCCATTTTGAACCCACAGGCATTAATTGCAATGCTTCTGTCCAACCTGCGATAACGCCTCCCACTGGGAATTCTGCTGGTGTGCCACGCGCCACAGAGCTGTCGAACGTGGTGCCGTCTGTTAATGTTCCTGTGTAATGTACGCGAACGGTATCGTTACGGCTTGGTTTTGCGCCAGTGCCTTCACTTAATACTTCATATTGAAGTCCTGTTTCAGTCACTTTTACGCCGTCTTTTTTCGCGTTTTCTACTAAGAATGCGCGACCTCGCTCTTCAATTTCTTTAAATTTTGCTTGAGCCGCTTCCTGCGCTTCTTGTTGCAATTGCTGTAATGCGCCAGAAACCGCATTCAAGTCAATTGCTGGTGGATTTTGATTTAATACATCATAAATCCCTTTTGCAACCGCTTCAGCAGAAACTTTTAAACCGCTATCTGCAAGCTGTTGACCAATTTGTAAGCCCACACCGTAGCCGCCTTTTTCAGCTGTGCTTTCTAATTTTACTGAATCAAAAATTGACATTGTTTTTCCTTTCTTGTTTATAAATTATTTCTTGTACGCTAAGGTTTCACCCACGCGCGTGACGGTATCGACCGCTAAATGCTCAGCAAGTTTGACACGATCTTGTTGGAACAAATTAATCACGGTTGAGCCCAATTGGAACGCGCCCATTTCCTGACCTTTCACTAATTTGACCGCGCTTTCATCGTAATCCCAAGTTTTCACTTGGTTTGGACGCGGTGGATTGATGATGCCCGTCCAAACGGTGCGAATACTCGCTGTGATCGTCGCCCCCACTAAAATTTGCACCATTTTGCCAAATTCAGTATCAAAAACGCAGATTACACGCTCATTGCGCGCCAACAGATTTGGCACGTGCTCGTTCAAAAATGGATTCACCGAGAATAAATCCCCAGGCACATAAATCATTTTACGCAAGGTTGCATCACAAGGTATATGCACACGATGATAATCACGCGGTGAAAGATAAGTGGTGGCGAATTCCCCATTTTTAAAGAGTGCAGTTAATTCTTCATCGCCCGCTAATAAATCGCCTAAATTAAAGGCATGGCCTTTGGCTTGCAATAGGGTTTCGTCATCAATGTGTCCACATTGGCTGATTTTGCCGTCTGCGGGCATGCAAAGTGCGGTCGGATTTTCATCAATTTTTCGCGCACCGTCCTTGAGCTGACGAATAAAAAACTCGTTAAAAGAAGCATAATCGCTAAAGTTTTCTTTTGCCGCTTCACTCATATCAATGCCGTATTTTTTGGCAAATAGTTTGATAATAAAATGGGTAACCGCGCCCCATTTTTGTTTCGCCAACCAGCCCGCAGCTTGGGTGAGGTATTTTTGCGGCATCACATATTGAAACGCAATTTTCACACGCTGCCAGTAGCTTAAAGTTAAGGTTTTTTCTAATAAATTCATCAAAAATTTATCCTTTTGGCATTTCGCCCTTTTTGTTAGAATGACGAGCGATTATAACAATTTATTTGCGTGGTGCAATTATTATGAATGAACAGCAGTTGTTAGCCTTTGATAAACAGCATATTTGGCATCCTTATTCCGCTATGGATTCCTGTATGCCGATGTATGCGGTGGAACGCGCCGATGGCGTGGTAATCACCCTGAAAAACGGGCAGCAACTAATTGACGGCATGTCCTCTTGGTGGGCAGCATTGCATGGCTATAATCATCCACGTTTGAATGCGGCGGCTTCAGCACAGCTGAGCAAAATGAGCCACATTATGTTTGGTGGCTTCACTCATGATCCTGCGGTAAAATTAGCTGAAAAATTGACCGCACTTTTGCCCGCAGGATTGGATAAAGTTTTTTTCGCTGATAGCGGATCGGTGGCGGTGGAAGTGGCGATGAAAATGGCGGTGCAATATCAACATGCCATCGGCAAACCAGAACGCTGCAAATTTGCAACGATTCGTGCGGGCTATCACGGCGACACTTGGCATGCGATGTCAGTTTGCGATCCTGATACAGGAATGCACAGCCTGTTCCACGGCAGTTTGCCTGTGCAATATTTTTTGCCGCAACCTTCTGTAAAATTTGAGCAACCATGGCAAGATGACGCCATTCAACCCTTAGCCGATTTGCTAGCGCAAAAACATCACGAAATCGCAGGGCTAATTTTAGAGCCCGTTGTGCAAGGTGCAGGGGGAATGTATTTTTACTCGCCCCAATATTTAGTCAAAGCACAACAGCTCTGCCAACAATATGGCGTTTTGCTCATTTTCGATGAAATCGCCACAGGCTTTGGGCGAACAGGCAAGTTATTTGCCTTAGAACACGCAGGGATAACCCCTGATATTATCTGCCTTGGAAAAGCCTTAACTGGTGGTTATTTAACGCTTTCAGCCACAATCACCAATGCCCATGTGGCGCAAACGATTTGTCAAGGCGAAGCCAAATGTTTTATGCATGGGCCTACTTTTATGGCAAATCCGCTGGCTTGCGCTATCGCCTGTGAGAGCATTGATCTGTTATTGGAAAGCCCGTGGCAACAGAAAATTCAACAAATTGAACAACAATTAAAACAAGAATTACAACCCGCAACCCAATTAAGTGCGGTCAAAGAAGTGCGAGTTTTAGGGGCGATTGGCGTGCTAGAAATGCATCAGCCTGTGAATCTTGCCAGCTTACAACCGCGCTTTGTGGAAAAAGGCATTTGGCTGCGTCCTTTTGGGCGTTTGATCTATCTTATGCCGCCATTTATCATTGAATCTCACCAACTTAGCCAATTAACTCAAGGAGTTATCGAAGCTATCAAGGAAGAATATGACGCTTAAGTTTTTTACCGAAACCCTCGAACAATTACAACAGCAGGGACAATTCCGCCAAATTCCCCATTTGCAGCATCAAGGAAAATGGATCGTGCGTGATGGGCGAAAAATGTTGAATATGTCCTCTAATGATTATTTAGGACTGGCGAGTAACGACTTGTTACAGCAACAATTTTTACAAAAATTTGCAGAAAATTTACCGCACTTTACTTCTTCCTCTTCACGCTTGCTGACGGGATCTTTTGAGATTTATAGCCAATTTGAGCAGCTTTTAGCCCAGCGTTTTCAGCGTCAGGCGGCGTTGCTATTTAATAGTGGCTATCATGCAAATATTGGCATTCTCCCCGCTGTTGCCAATAAAAAAACATTAATTGTGGCAGATAAACTGGTGCATGCGAGTTTGATTGATGGCATTCGCTTAAGCGAGGCGGAATTTGTGCGTTATCGCCATAATGATATGCAGCATTTGGCGGATATTTTGGCGAAAAAGCACCGCACTTTTGAACGCATTATTATTGTGACGGAAAGCGTGTTTAGTATGGACGGCGATTGCGCCGATTTATCCGCATTAATTGCCTTTAAATGCCAATTTGATAATGTCATGCTATACGTTGACGAAGCCCACGCAATCGGCGTGTTAGGCGAAACAGGATTGGGCTTAGCCGAACAATTAGGCTGCATAGCGGACATTGATTTTCTAGTGGGAACTTTTGGCAAAGCCTTGGCATCGATGGGGGCGTATTTGGTTTGCGAACAAGTGATACGGGATTATTTAGTGAACAAAATGCGACCACTGATTTTCTCTACTGCACTGCCACCTTTTAACGTGGCCTGGAGCTATTTTTTATTTGATCAATTACATGCATTAACCCAGCCCCGTCAGCATTTGGCGCAATTAAGCCAACATTTGCGCCAAGCTTTAGTGGATATGCAATGCGAAATGCCAAGCAGCACGCACATCGTGCCTTATATTTTAGGCGATAATCATCTCACCGTGAAAACGGCGCAACATTTGCAACAACAGGGGTATTACTGCTTGCCAATCCGACCGCCAACAGTTCCCAAAGGCACTTCCCGCATTCGTTTGTCGCTCACGGCAGATATGACCGCTGAAGAACTCGAACAATTTATCGATTGTCTGCGTAGGGAGATAAAATGAAAACGCAGTTAATGACGACTCAGCCACAAAAACAGCCCAATCTCATTGTCTATTTTGCAGGGTGGGGAACCCCTATTTCTGCGGTGGCACATCTCGATTTGCCACAAGATTATGACTTATTGATTTGCTATGATTATCAAAATCTGCATTTGGATTTTGATTTTTCGCCTTATCAGCAGATTCGCGTGGTGGCTTGGTCGATGGGCGTGTGGGTTGCCGATCAAGTGATGCAAAACATTCCATTAAGTTCAGCCACGGCGATTAATGGCACAGGTCTGCCTTGTCACGATCAATTTGGCATTTCTTGTGAAATTTTTAAGGGAACATTAGAAGGTTTAACCGAAGAAAGCCGCGTGAAATTTGAACGCCGAATCTGTGGCGATAAACGAAATTTCGCGATTTATCAGCAATTAGCTGAGCCTAGAGAATTTGCAGAAATTCATGCAGAATTGACCGCACTTTACGAGATGATTCAAACTCAAAAGCCACAATCAATTTTGTGGACAGATGCCGTGATTGCGGAACAAGATCGTATTTTCCCCGCACAAAATCAGTTCGCCTATTGGCAGCGACATTCGCCAGCCGTCCATATAAGCAAAATAGCAGGCGCTCATTATCTGTTTCCCGCAATGTCAACTTGGGCTGAATTATGGGAGCCTAGGACTGTATGACCCGTTTATCGCAGGTTCAGAGATGTTTTAGTGCGGCAAGAAATAGCTATGATCAACAAGCGATTGTGCAATATAAAATTGCTAAAAAATTGACCTCACTTGTGGCGCAACAGCGTACCGATTTTGAGCATTGCCTTGAAATTGGCTGCGGCACGGGCATTTTCACCCGTGAATTAGCGAAGAGCCTAAACATTGACCATTGGGAACTGAATGATTTATGTGATAACCAGCATTGGTTGCAGCAGATTTTGCCCGCAGAACATTTTCATTTCCAACAAGGCGATGCAGAACAATTACGCTGCGATCAAGCTTATGATCTGATTGCAACCGCTTCAACTGTGCAATGGTTTAATCAAAAACAGCAATTTATTGAACGTTGTGCCGCCCAATTAAAACCGCAAGGGTTGCTGGTATTTAGCACCTTTGATTCTGATAATTTATATGAAATCAAACAGTTAACGGGCATTGGCTTAGATTATCCTAGTTTGGCGCAATGGCAACAATGGTTGGCGCCACAATTTGAGATCTTGCATTTGTCAGCAGAGAAAATGATCTTGGAATTTGAGCAGCCACGGGAAGTTTTACAACATTTAAAGCAAACTGGGGTAACGGCGACCAATCAACAAATGTGGACAAAAGGGAAATTGCAGCAGTTTTATCAAAATTATATGAAAAATTACCGCACTTTGGCGGGTAACGTGCATTTAACTTATACGCCGATTTTAGCTTTAGCAAAGAGAAAATAATATGGGACAAGTAATTTTTATTTCGGGCATTGATACCGATGTGGGCAAAACCATTGCAACAGGCTGGTATGCCAAAAAATTAATGACGCAAGGGCATTTGGTGATTACGCAAAAAATGATCCAAACAGGTTGTGAAGGGATCGCCGAGGATTTATTAGTACACCGTCAGATTCAAGAAATTCCACTGCAACCAGAAGATGAACAGGGCATCACCTCGCCTTATATCTTTGCCTATCCCTGCTCGCCACACTTGTCAGCCAAGTTAGAGCAACGCCAGATTTTGCCAGAAACGATTGAAAAATCGACCGCACTTTTGCAACAAAAATATGATTATGTGTTGTTGGAAGGCGCGGGGGGATTATTAGTGCCTTACAATCAACAGCAAACCACCTTAGATTATGTGCAAAAACAGGGCTATCCGATTATTTTAGTGACTTCGGGCAAGCTTGGCAGCATTAATCATACTTTGCTGAGCCTTGAAGTCTGTCAGCATCGGAAAATTCCCGTACATACCGTGATTTATAACCAATATCCGAAAATTGATTCTATTATTGAGCAGGAAACACAGCAGTATTTACGCCAATATTTAGCAACCCATTTTCCCACCACAAAATTTGATTGTTTGGATGAGATCAAGGTGAAATAAATTTGCGAAATTATCGTGTTTTTCGCATAAAAAATAATAATTTCCTTTGACTAATGGCTTCTCAAAAGGTAATATGCACGCCCTATGCAAAAGGTAAAACTACCCCTAACTGTTGACCCAGTTAAAGATGCTCAACGACGATTAGATTATGATGGCTATTATGCCATTGATCAACTTGAGCGTTTGTCTGCGTCAGTAGTAAGAGTGCTCAGCGATGCACAGGTGACGTTATCGTTTTTCATTGATCCACAAAAATTAGTGGTGATGAAAGGGAAGGCGCAAGTTGATGTTGAATTAGAATGTCAACGCTGTGGTGAAACTTTCAGCCAAACCTTGGAATGTGAATTTGCTTACAGTCCAGTGGCTAATTTAGATAAGATTGATGAGTTGCCAGAGATTTATGAACCGATTGAATTCAATGAATTCGGGGAAATAGATTTAATTGGTACGGTAGAAGATGAGTTTATGCTCGCGCTGCCTATTGTGCCAATGCATTCATCTGAACACTGTGAAGTGTCCGCGCACGAACAGGTTTTTGGCGAATTGCCTGAAGAATTGGCGAAAAAACCAAACCCGTTCGCTGTATTAGCTAATTTAAAGCAAAAGTAAATTTAGGAGTATAGCCAATGGCTGTTCAACAAAATAAAAAATCTCGTTCACGTCGTGATATGCGTCGTTCACATGATGCGTTAACTACTGCTGCAGTATCTGTAGATAAAACAAGTGGCGAAACTCACTTACGTCACCACGTAACTGCTGACGGTTACTATCGTGGTCGTAAAGTAATCAACAAGTAATTCCTTTTATAAGGTATTCACTTGAACCGTCTAACCCTTGCGTTAGATGTGATGGGCGGGGACATTGGTCCCCGTATTACTATCCCCGCATCCCTCAAAGTGTTGGAACAAGATCCTACGCTATCTTTGTTATTGTTTGGCGATAGCCAGCAAATTCAGTCTGAACTTGATATTCTCTTCAAACAATATCCAGCCAATTTACGTGATCGGCTAGAAATTCATCATTGTTCACGCGTCATTGCCAATGATCAGTCTTTTACAGATGCTTTACGCCATAGCAAGGGAACGTCTATGCGTTTGGCTATTGAAGCTGTACAAAAAGGTCATGCGCAAGGCTGTGTGAGCGCAGGGAATACTGGGGCATTAATGGGGCTGGCGAAGGTTATTTTGCAACCGCTAAAAGGCATTCAACGTCCCGCTTTAATTTCATTATTGCCAATGATAGAGGGCGGAAATTCCGTCATGTTAGATTTGGGAGCAAACCTTGAATGTAGTGCTGAAAATCTCTATCAATTTGCGCTAATGGGTGCCATTTTTGCAGAAAATCGGCTAAACTTAGTATTTCCGCGGGTTGCATTGCTCAATATTGGTGTAGAAGAGATTAAAGGCCATAAGTCTATTCGTGATGCTTCAGAATTGTTAGCCAAGGACAGCGCACTCAATTATGTGGGGTTTATTGAAGGCAATTACTTGCTTAATGGCAAGGCGGATGTCATTGTCAGTGATGGTTTTGCAGGTAATGTGGCATTAAAGAGTTTAGAAGGGGCAGCAACCAATGTGATTGCTTTGCTAAAAGGCAAATCCCGTAACCATCTATTGAAACCTTTGTTTGCTTATGTAATGAAAGCGTTGTTTAAAGATAGTTATCAACGTTTAAAAAGCATTAATCCAGATCAATATAATGGCGCTTCTTTAATTGGTTTAACTGCGGTGGTGGTAAAAAGTCATGGCAGTGCAAATGTAGATGCCTTTGCCAATGCGATTAAAGATGCGGCATTTCAGGCTCGTCAACAAATTCCTCAAAAAATATTAGACGGGCTAAGTAAATATTAATTAAACATTTAAAGATTTATAAACGAGAACATTATGAATAGCAGAATTTTAGCGACAGGGAGTTATTTACCCAGCCAAATTCGCTCAAATGCAGATTTAGAGAAAATGGTTGATACATCAGATGAATGGATTTATACGCGTTCAGGTATGAAAGAACGCCGTATTGCTGCCGCTGATGAAACCGTTGCTAGCATGGGGGCGATTGCCGCAAAAAATGCTTTAGAAATGGCGCAAATTGATCCGCAAGACATTGATTTAATTGTTGTAGGGACCACAACCAATTCTCACGCTTATCCAAGTGCAGCTTGCCAAATTCAAGGGGTATTAGGCATCAAAAATGCCATTTCTTTTGATGTTGCAGCGGCTTGTACAGGCTTTGTTTATGCCCTTTCTGTTGCTGATCAATTTGTGCGTAATGGACAAGTTAAAAAAGCCCTTGTGATCGGTTCTGATCTCAATTCTCGTCATTTAGATGAAACCGATCGTAGCACAGTGGTGTTATTTGGCGACGGCGCAGGCGCAGTGATTTTAGAAGCCAGTGAACAGCAAGGCGTGATCTCCACACATTTACACGCATCAGCGGATATGGATAGTATGTTAGTGTTGCCGCAAGCTCAGCGTGGTGATAGCCATTCAGGTTATATTTCAATGCAGGGTAACGCCACATTCAAATTAGCCGTGGGGCAACTTTCAGGTGTCGTTGAAGAAACCCTTGAGAAAAATAATTTACAGAAATCTGATTTAGACTGGTTAGTACCGCATCAGGCCAATATCCGTATTATCGCTGCCACCGCGAAAAAATTAGATATGGATATGTCGCAAGTGGTTTTAACCGTAGAAAAATATGGTAATAATAGTGCCGCGACTGTGCCCGTTGCTTTGGATGAAGCCGTGCGTGATAGGCGTATTCAACGTGGTCAGCTGTTGCTTTTAGAAGCATTTGGCGGTGGTTGGACTTGGGGTTCAGCGCTTGTTCGGTTCTAATAAGTGCGGTCAGATTTCAAAAAGTTTTAAAGGTGCGTCTTCACGCACCCTTTTCATCATTAAGAAGGAATAAAAATGAAAAAATTTGCAATGGTTTTTCCGGGTCAAGGTTCACAAGCCGTCGGCATGTTAGCAGAACTTGCGGAACAATTCCCTATTGTCACCGAGACTTTCCAACAAGCCTCAGAGGTTTTAGGCTATGATTTATGGGCGTTGGTGCAACAAGGTCCTGCGGAAGAGTTGAATAAAACTTGGCAAACGCAGCCCGCACTTTTAGCAGCGTCTGTGGCGATTTATCGCGTATGGCAACAACAATATCCAGAATTAAAACCAGAAGTGATGGCAGGCCATAGTTTAGGCGAATATTCAGCCTTAGTTTGTGCTGGCGTTATTGATTTCCAAGATGCCATTAAGTTGGTGGAATTACGCGGAAAATTAATGCAACAAGCGGTGCCTGAAGGCACAGGCGCAATGTATGCGATTATTGGTTTAGACAATGCCGCAATTATTGAGGCTTGTGCAACAGCGGCGGCAGAAACTGGAGAAGTGGTGTCTGCTGTAAACTTTAATTCACCAGGACAAGTTGTGATTGCAGGAACCAAAGCCGCTGCGGAAAAAGCAGGAGAATTATGTAAATCAGCGGGGGCAAAACGTGCATTACCATTAGCCGTAAGCGTGCCTTCACATTGTGCGTTAATGAAACCTGCCGCCGATCAACTAGCGGTTTCTTTAGAAAGCGTAGCGGTAAAAACCCCTGCTGCAGCAGTGATTAACAATGTGGATGTCAAAACAGAAACTGATGCGGCGGCAATTCGTAGCGCATTGGTTCGTCAACTTTATAGCCCTGTTCGTTGGACTGAAACCGTGGAAAAAATGTCAGCAAATGGTGTTGAAGCCTTGGTGGAAATTGGCCCCGGCAAAGTATTAACAGGGTTAACTGGTCGCATTGTGAAAGAGCTTTCATCACAAGCTGTGAATGATGTGAAATCATTAGACGCAGTAAAAGAATTATTGGCATAATTTTAAAGTGCGGTCGAATTTGTTAAAGTTTTAGTGGGAAATTCTTAAATTTCGGCACTTAATTTTCGACAGGTATGTCAACAAGTTCAGCCCAATTTAATTACGGAATGTTGTATTAAACAGCATCCATCACAAAAGGAAGAAAATATGCAAGGTAAAATCGCATTAGTGACAGGCGCAACGCGCGGCATTGGTAAAGCCATAGCAGAAGAATTAGCGGCTAAAGGTGCATTTGTTATTGGCACTGCCACTTCAGAAAAAGGCGCAGAAACCATTTCGGCTTATTTAGCCGAAAAAGGCAAAGGGCTTGTACTCAATGTTGCGGAGCAAGAATCCATTGAAAGTGTGTTAGAGCAAATCAAAAAAGAACATGGCGACATTGATATTTTGGTGAATAACGCTGGTATCACTCGCGACAACTTATTAATGCGTATGAAAGATGACGAATGGTTCGATATTATGCAAACCAATTTAACATCAGTTTACCGCTTATCAAAAGCGATGTTACGTTCAATGATGAAAAAACGCTTTGGTCGCATTATTACTATCGGTTCGGTGGTCGGTTCAAGCGGTAATCCAGGGCAATCAAACTATTGCGCAGCAAAAGCAGGCTTAATTGGTTTTAGCAAAGGCTTGGCAAAAGAAGTGGCTTCCCGTGGGATTACAGTAAATGTGGTTGCCCCTGGTTTTATCGCAACGGATATGACAGAAGTCTTAACTGATGAGCAAAAAGCTGGGATTTTAGCTAATGTGCCAGCAGGTCATCTCGGTGAGCCAAAAGACATTGCAAAAGCGGTAGCTTTCTTAGCCTCTGAAGATGCAGGCTATATTACAGGCACAACTTTGCACGTAAACGGCGGTTTATACATGGCATAAGCCAAAAATACGGATCCCAATCTAGCCAAAGTGATCGGGATTTGTTAAAATCCGTAGCGGTTGTGTAACGCGAGTTATATATTAGTCTTTCATTTTTCTCGTCGTTCTGCCAAAAATTGTGGTTTGACCATTCAAAAAAATGGCTTGCAACTTCAGAAAAAATACATACACTATATACCCAATCGCATTTTGCGAGAACTATAAAGGAAACAAAAATGAGCATTGAAGAACGCGTAAAAAAAATCATTGTTGAACAATTAGGTGTTAAAGAAGAAGAAGTAAAATCTGAAGCTTCATTCATCGAAGATTTAGGTGCAGACTCTTTAGACACAGTTGAATTAGTAATGGCTTTAGAAGAAGAATTCGACATCGAAATTCCAGATGAAGATGCTGAAAAAATTACTACAGTTCAATCAGCGATTGATTACGTACAAAATCATCAATAATTCTTAGTTGGGCGGTTTTCATAACCGCCTAATTTTTTGGCTAATACCCGTTCAATATTCCTTTCTTAACCAAGCATTTTCTCACACCAAAACCTTATCATTGCCGTTAGCACCCGAAAAAAATTAGCTTTTTTGACCGCACTTTTCTGTCCTGAAACAAATGAAAAATCATTTCAGCGCAATTTTTTGATCCAAAATAAACTTTTATTAAATTCTTTTGTAAATTTTCATAAAAATATTGTGCAAATTCGTTGTTACAGTATGATTGCCATAGTTTTTATTATTAACTCTTAATGGTGATATTTATGCTTTATTTAGAATTTTTATTTCTATTATTAATGCTCTATACTGGTAGCCGTTTTGGCGGTATCGGTCTTGGCGTGATCTCAGGAATCGGGCTTGCAATTGAAGTCTTTGTACTTCGTATGCCACTTGGTAAAGCACCAATTGACGTTATGCTTGTTATTCTTGCGGTGGTAACCTGTGCTTCTATCCTTGAAGCCGCTGGCGGTCTTAAATATATGCTACAAATTGCAGAACGTATTTTACGCAGCAATCCAAAACGTGTAACCATTCTTGGACCTATCGTGACTTACATCATGACATTTATGTTGGGAACAGGGCACTCAGTTTATTCTGTCATGCCAATCATTGGTGATGTTGCATTAAAAAATAAAATTCGTCCAGAACGCCCAATGGCAGTGTCGTCCGTAGCCTCTCAATTAGCGATTACATCAAGTCCACTTTCTGCTGCCATTGCTTACTATCTCACCCAAATCACCAAAATGCCAGGTTATGAACACATCACATTATTAAATATTATTTCAGTGACTGTGCCTGCGACATTTATCGGTACCATTGCTATGGCGCTTTATAGCTTAAGACGTGGTAAAGAATTGGAAGATGATCCAGAATATCAACGCCGTTTACAAGATCCTGTTTGGCGTGAACGCATTTTAAATACCACATCCACTTCGTTAGATACCGAATTACCAAAATCAGCGAAACTTGCCGTATGGCTATTTGTGTTATCACTTATTACAGTGGTGGTTATCGCAATGTTGCCTGAAATCCGCACTGTTGGCGTGCCAGTGGGCGACAAACCAGTCAAACCAATTTCAATGTCATACATCATTCAAATGATGATGCTCTGCTTCGGTGGTATTATCTTAATTGCAACCAAAACTAACCCACAAACTGTGCCAAATGGCGTGGTGTTTAAATCTGGTATGGTCGCTTGTATTGCAATTTTCGGTATCGCATGGATGAGTGATACTTACTTCTCATACGCAATGCCAGAGTTCAAAGCGGCTGTAACCACAATGGTAGAAGAATATCCTTGGACATTTGCGTTTGCCTTATTCGCGGTATCTGTGGTTATTAATAGCCAAGCTGCAACCGCGGTAATGATGTTGCCAGTGGGGATTCAGTTAGGTTTACCAGCGCCAGTATTAATTGGTTTAATTCCAGCCACTTATGCATATTTCTTCATTCCTAACTATCCATCAGATATTGCTACGGTGAACTTTGACGTAACAGGTACCACAAAAATTGGTAAATACTACTTTAACCACAGTTTCATGGTGCCGGGTTTAATCGGGGTAATTACCGCTTGTTTAGTGGGCTATACCATTGCGCACATAATCATTGCTTAAGCGATAAATCATTCATTTTCTGATAAACAGCCAGCATTGTGTTGGCTGTTTTTTGTTTGGTACATATTCCCAACAATATAGTTTTAAACGCATTCAAATATTTTCAAAAAACTGACCGCACTTTTTGCGTATCCATAAAACATAAAGAAGATTTTTCTATTTCCTTGATCTATTTACAAGCACAATGCCTATCTTCTGCGTATAATACGAGCTTTCTGAATTTTGAAATATTTTTATGTCTTATTATACCTTGTGGGCGATTGCCTTTGGGCTGTCGATGGATGCTTTTGCGGTGGCAGTGGCAAAAGGTCTATGTTTAATTGAATTTAGTTGGAAATTTGCCTTACGCATCGCCTTATGTTTTGGGCTATTTCAAGCCTTAATGCCATTGCTTGGCTATTACATCGGTTCTCATTTCAGCCAGTTTACTCGCGAAATTGACCATTGGATCGCATTTGCATTGCTCGGGCTGATTGGCATTAATATGATTCGCGAAGCCTTGAGCGAAGATAATGATGAAGAAGATCTCACGGATTTTACTCTCAAGCATTTGCTGACCTTAGGCATTGCCACCAGTATTGATGCCCTTGCGATGGGCATTTCCTTTGCATTTCTGCAGGTGAACATTGGCGAGAGCGTGGCTATTATTGGCGCGACAACAGCGATTCTCTGTATTATCGGGGTGAAAGCTGGGCATTGGCTCGGTAGAAAAATTCGTCAGCAAGCCGAATTGCTGGGCGGTTTAATGTTAATTGCGATTGGTGTGCATGTTTTGTATGAACACCATGTGTTTGGTTAAAACTTTAAAAAAATCGACCGCACTTTGAGCGTTATAAATCAAAGTGCGGTCAATTTTGTTGAAATTATTGCCCTTGATGTTGTTTCACTAACTGCGTCCAGTTGTAATAACCGTAAATTGAATTACATAAATACATCATATACATCACTAATAATGGCAAGCTCGTATCGCCAGTTTTGAAATACATTGCCGCCCACAGCGCGATAGTGAGAAGATTGACGATAATCCATAACGCCCATTGTTCACGATAGCGTAAGATCATTAACACTTGCGCCACTAAAGAAATCACTACTGTTGCTCCGTCTAATTGCGGCAACGCACTTTCTAAATGGGTGAGCCATAAACTATAAGCATAGGTGCCGATTGCCATAATGGCGATGACCATTGCCCATTGTTTTGCGCTCAACGCTTTTGCGATAACTTCTTCAACCCCTGCGTGATTCACCGTGTTTTCTGACGTCATATGTTTGCGCCAAACATAGAAACCAATAAATTGCACTGGCACATAAACAAATAAATTCAGATGCATTTCCCCGTATAATTGGTAGGTGTAAGAAGTATAGGCGTAGAGCGAAACACTAATCAAACCAAAAAAATAGTTACTGATTTTCCCTTTTCCGACAAAGACTACGCATAAAATCCCTGTTATCGAAGCAATGCTGGCAATCCAACCGTCTGGCTGAATGGCGAAAATAGCGAGCTGAATCGCCAGAAATAAAATAAGCCAAGTGGCTTCAAATTTTGTCCAGCCACCGAAGAATTCATCTTTAAGTTTTATAGTGAGCGTCATTGTTGATCCTTATTTATGTCAATTTCGCACGATTTTTGCACCGCACTTTATATTAGTCAAGCATAAATTACATTTAATACGATATGAAATAAAACTGTTTTATATTTGTAAAATATTTGATACATAGATTTTGCGACTAGAAATTTATAGAATAAATCAATTTTTGAATGATGAATAGGAATAAACGATGTTTGTGGTAGGACAACGCTGGCTCAGCGAAAGTGAAAATGAATTAGGGTTAGGTGTGATTACAGAAGTCACCAACCGCACCGTGCAAATAGCTTTTCCCGCAGCAGATGAGGAGCGTATTTACGCCGTAGCAACCGCGCCTTTGACGCGAGTTTTATTTAACAAAGGGGACAGCGTTAAACACGTCGATGGCTGGCAAGCTGAAGTGATCGATATTATGTTGAATAATTTGACCGCACTTTATTTGGTGAAACGCCTTGATAACGGCGAAGAAGCGGTGATAAAAGAGTGGGAACTGGCACATCAAATTAGCTTTAGCAAGCCACAAGATCGTTTATTTATGGCGCAAATTGATCGCAGTGACCGCTTTGCTTTGCGCTATCAAGCGTTACAACATCAGCAAGCCCAATTCCAATCGCCATTACGCGGCTTGCGTGGGATTCGCGCGGGCTTAATTCCCCACCAATTGCACATTGCCTATGAGGTGGGGCGACGCATTCACCCACGAGTTTTGCTGGCAGATGAAGTGGGATTGGGCAAAACCATCGAAGCGGGGATGATCTTGCAACAGCAAATCTTTGCAGGGCGCGCGGATCGGGTTTTGATTATTGTGCCAGAAACCTTGCAGCATCAATGGTTAGTGGAAATGCTGCGCCGTTTTAATCTGCATTTTTCTTTGTTTGATGAAGAACGTGCAGCCGATTTTGCGGAAACAGAAGAGCGCGCAGCCAGCAATCCTTTTGAAAGCGAAAACTTGATTATTTGCTCCCTTGATTGGCTGATTACTCATCCGCAACGTGGAGAGCAAGCGCTCAACGGGCAATTTGATATGCTAATTGTGGACGAAGCGCATCATTTAGCTTGGTCGCCTGATTCTGCTAGCCGTGAATATTTATTAGTGGAACGCTTGGCGCAGCGTATACCATCTGTGCTATTGCTCACCGCAACCCCTGAGCAATTAGGGCAAGAAAGCCATTTTGCCCGTTTAAAATTGCTAGATGCAAATCGTTTTTATGATTACCACAGTTTCCTTGCCGAACAGCAAAATTATCGCCCTGTTGCCGATGCGGTGCAGACCTTAGTGGCGGATAAGCCCTTAAGTGCGGTGGAAAAAACGGCAATTTCTGATTTGCTGGAAGAACAAGATGTAGAACCCTTGCTGAAAGCTCTGCAAACGACTAATGCGGTGGAAAAAAATAACGCTCGCCAAGCATTGATTAACAATCTGATTGACCGTCATGGCACAAGCCGCGTGTTATTCCGCAATACTCGTCAAGGGGTAAAAAGCTTTCCGCACCGTGTTTATCATGAAGTGCGCCTTGATATGCCAAGCCAATATGCCAACGCGTTAAAAGTGTTGAATTTATTGGGCGAAAGCCAACCGCAGGATTTATTTTACCCAAAACAGGTCTTCCAAAAGCTCAATCCTGACACTAAGTGGTGGGAATTTGATCCACGTTTGCAATGGCTCACTACTTTCTTAAAAAATCATCGAGATGAAAAAGTATTGGTGATTTGTCGCCATGCCGCCACCGCCATTCAGCTAGAACAGGCGTTGCGTGAAAAAGAAGGGATCAGGGCCGCGGTGTTCCACGAAAAAATGTCTATCATCGAACGAGATCGTGCGGCGGCTTATTTCGCCAACAGCGAACAAGGCGCGCAGGTGTTGCTGAGTTCGAGCATTGGTTCGGAAGGGCGCAATTTCCAATTCGCCGCAAATTTGGTGCTGTTTAATTTGCCAGATAACCCTGATTTATTAGAGCAATGTATCGGGCGTTTAGACCGCATTGGGCAAAGCCGCGATATTCAAATTCATGTGCCATGTTTCAGCCAAACGCCACAAACTGTATTGGCGGATTGGTATCATCAAGGTTTAAATGCCTTTGAAGAAACCTGCCCAATGGGAATGGCTTTGTTCACCAAGTGCGGTCAAAAATTGCAAAATTTTTTACAAAATCCGACTGCACTTGAGGGCTTTGACGATTTCTTAAAAGACACCGCCAAGCAGCGTGAGCAGCTCAAAGCCGAGTTGGAAAATGGGCGCGATCGTTTGTTAGAACTCAACTCAAATGGCGGCGATCAAGCCCAGCGTTTAGCGCGAGATATTGCCGATGAAGACGCAGAAATCAATTTAGTGAATTTCACTTTGAAGCTGTTTGATATTATCGGTGTGGAACAAGAGGATTTAGGCGAGCGTTCTATTGTTATTTCCCCCACAGGCACCATGCTTGTGCCTGATTTCCCAGGCTTAAAAGAAGAGGGCGTCACTGTGACTTTCGACCGCGACATTGCGCTGGCGCGTGAAGATGTTGAATTCTTAACTTGGGATCATCCAATGGTGCGTAACGGCATTGATTTGGTGCTTTCAAACGATATTGGCAAAACTGCGGCTTGTATGTTGGTGAACAAAAATCTGCCTGCTGGTACATTGCTATTGGAATTGGTTTATGTGGTGGAAAGCCAATCGCCAAAAGGCTTGCAGCTTAACCGCTTCCTGCCACCGACGCCAGTACGCTTATTGCTCGATGTGAAAGGCAATAATCTAGCCAATAACGTTCCGTTTAACATTCTCGAAAAACAGTTAAAGCCAATGGGTAAAGCCTTAGCTAACCAAATTGTGAAGAAAGTGCGGTCAAATATTGAGAAATTATTGAAAACGGCGGACAGCAAAATTGCAGAGCAAGCAAGCCACGTGATAGAGCGAGCGAAGTGGCAAGCCAGCCAAACCTTAGGCGATGAATTAGCGCGTTTAAATGCCTTAAAAACCGTGAATAAAAATATCCGCCAAGATGAAATTGATGCATTGGAGCAGATTGCGGAGCAATCGCAAATTGAGTTGGATAAAGCCACTTGGCGACTAGACAGCTTGAGATTGATCGTTACCAACCATGCTTAATTCCTTTTTTATTCGCAAAAAATCGCCGCCGAAATAAGCCGTACCGCTCACATCGCACACTGCAATCTATGCGGAAATTAATGCAAAAAAACTGGGGTTCGTATAAACTACGCCCCAGTTTTTTTATGGAAGGTTTTTGAATTATGGCACTGATTGAATACCACCCACCGTTAGACCCCTATCTTGACGTGGTTTATCACGATAATCATCTTTTAGTTGTAAACAAGCCGAGCGGTTTGCTTTCTGTGCCGGGCAATCAGCCGCAATATTATGACAGTGCGATGAGCCGTGTAAAAGAAAAATACGGATTTTGCGAGCCTGCCCACCGCCTAGATATGGCAACGAGCGGTATTTTATTGTTTGCAATGAGTAAAGCCGCGGATAGCGAATTGAAACGCCAATTTCGTGAGCGTGAAACGGAAAAGCATTATGAAGCGCTGGTATGGGGGTGGTTGCAAAATGATCGTGGCGTAGTGAATATGCCGCTGATTTGCGATTGGGAAAATCGCCCGCGCCAGCGGATTGATTATATTGTTGGCAAGCGTGCGGTGACCGAATATGAAGTGTTAGCGCGTTTGCCGAATAACAGCACAAGGGTTAAACTCACCCCGATTACAGGGCGTTCACACCAACTTCGCCTGCATATGCTAGCGTTAGGGCATCCGATTTTAGGCGACAAATTTTATTCTCACCCTCAAGCGAAAGCGATGTCCCCACGTTTATGCTTGCACGCGGAAGGTTTGACGATCACACACCCTATCAGCAAAGAACGCCTCACTTTTGCGCGCCAAGCCGAATTTTAATGCAAGCGCGGTGCCTAAGTGAAAGCTCGTGCGTAAATGACAGTGTTGTGTCTAAATGAAATCGCCGCGCATAAGTGCGGTCAATTTTGGGATTATTTTGCTAAGATTTTCTTGGCTTCAGCAAGCACCGCATCAACGCTAATCTGCGCCATCAGATTTTTGCCTTTGAGTTTCGTCGCCCAAGGCAACTCTGTTGACGGTTTGCCGAATTCTTGTTGCGCATTTTGTTCATAAACAGAAATCACATTTTGCAGATTGTTATAGGGGCCCGTGCGCCAAGGGTTGTGATAAGCATAAAGCCCAATCACTGGCGTGCCAACCATCGTGGCGATATGCGCCGGGCCACTGTCTGGCGCGATAACCAATTGGGCATTTTTGATCAGCGCACAAAGTTCATTTAAAGCCGTTTTTCCGCAGAGATTGATCGCATCAAAATGGCAAAGTGCGGTGATTTTTCGACAAATTTCCATTTCGCGTTCTGCTGGCGAGCCGCAAATTACCACCGCAAAGCCGAGCTGATTGAGTGCATTGGCGGTTTCTGCATAACGCTCTACTAGCCAATCTTTTTCTGCTTTACTGGAACAAGGGGAAATGACGATGTATTGGTCGGGTAAATTAAATTTCTGCGGAACCTGTTCAGGCAGTTTAAGCGCCCATTTAGGCGTAAACGCAGGCACACCAATTTTTTCTGCAAATGCCATAAATCCGCGCATAACATGCAGGTTTTCAGGATCTTGCACACGTTGATTCACAAACCAAGCCTGCCCTTCACGACAACGTTTTTCCCCAAAGCCAATTTTATATGTGGCTTTAATGCCCAAAGACAACACTGACGCACGGATCGCCGTTTGCATATTGAGCAAAGCATCAAAATGTTGATTGGCAAGGCATTTCCACAAGGCAAACATCCCTTTCCAACCTGCTTTTTTATCATAGGCGAGCAGATTTAAGTCGGTTACCGCTGACAACAAAGCATATTCCGCCTTGCCCACAATCCAAGTGATTTTGCATTCAGGATAAAAACGCTGAATTTCTTGCACAACGGCAAGGGCGTGAGTGACATCGCCAATAGCGGATAAACGCAGAATGCAAAGGGATTTCGGGGGTCGTTGAGCAGTAAATAAGGGCGTCATTTTTTCTTCCTAATTTTGCGAATTGCCGTTATTTTAGAGTAGAATGCGCCTGTACGCTAGAAAGGATATGAAAAATGCTTGAAATACAAGAGAAAAATTGTTTTTACCTGTTCAATTTTGACGCGCCGAAAGCCGATCAGCAGCGTTTTTTTTCGCCCGAGTTCTGGCAGGAAAAACAGCGTATTCTGGGTTCTGCTAAAGGGCGTGGCACCACATGGTTTGTGCATTCTGAAGATCTCTTTGGCGTGAATACGGCGTTGCGCCATTATTATCGTGGCGGTTTATACGGAAAAATAAATCGGGATCGTTATTGGTTTTCATCGCTGGAAAATACGCGCAGTTTCGCCGAGCTTTATCTGTTGGCACGTTTGCATCAAGCAGGATTGAATGTGCCAAAACCCATTGCGGCTAAGGTGGAAAAAACAGGATTATGCTGTTATCGTGCGGACATTTTGACAGAAAAAGTAGAAAATGCACGAGATTTGACCGCACTTTTACAAACAGAACAATTAACGCAACCCTTATGGCAGGAAATGGGCAAGATGATCCGCAAAATGCACGATTTGGGCATTTGTCATACAGATCTCAATGCCCATAATATTTTAGTTCAGCAGCTCGGCAATGAACAGAAAGTGTGGTTGTTAGATTTCGATAAGTGCGGTGAAAAATCTGGAAATGATTGGAAAGCGGATAACCTTGCCCGCTTGCATCGTTCTTTCTTAAAGGAAGTAGAGCGAATGGGCATTTTGTTCAGCGAGCAGCAATGGCATTGGTTATGTGCGGGTTATAATGGCGATGTTTAATCCTAATCTAAGCGTTTTTCGTTTGATTTTTAAACATCATTTATAGCCTTGCCATAAAAGCAAATGCTTAATTTGAATATGCCCTAATCATTAATACCCAAGCGATAACTTGTCATCAAGAGTTTAAATAAAAGATTAGGGCGACACACCAATATTTTACGCTCTTATTTCTTCGCTTCTAATGCCGCACACACTGGCGCTGGCACGAAGTGGCTGACATCGCCGCCATGCAAGAAAATTTCGCGCACGATAGTGGATGAAACATAAGACCACTTTTCCGTGGACGGCAAAAATAAACTTTCTACCCCTTGGGTGAGCGCGCGATTCAAATGCGCCAACTGTAACTCGTATTCAAAATCCATGGTGGTGCGCATACCACGAATAATTGCCGTAATGTTTAGTTGATTCACTACATTGGCTAATAAATCTGAAAATCCCATTACGCTAACATTGGCTAAATGGGCGCAAGATTGCTCGACGAGCTGCACCCGTTCTTCCAACTCAAACAGCGGCTTTTTGCTTGGGCTTGCCGCAACGGCAACGATAACTTGGCTGAATAATTTTGCGCTGCGTTCGATAATATCTAAATGCCCATAAGTGATGGGATCAAAGGTGCCGGGATAGATGACTGTGGTCATTGTGATTACTCTAAATAAGGTTTTAATAAGTGCATTAAACGTTGTAATGCGCCACGATTTTCCATTAATACGTTAAAGCCTGCCTCGCCGAGCTGTGCGCTGAATGCACTATCGCTAAGACATTGGCTAACCGCTTGCGAAAGTGCGGTCGAATTTTCTTCAATTTCAATGACGCCGTTCACCTGTTTGAGTTTGGCGAAAACTTCAGGGAAATTAAAGGTATATTTGCCGCTGATGACAGGGCATTTAAAGGCGAGCGGTTCCAATGGATTGTGCCCGCCACGTTTAATTAAACTGCCGCCCACAAAGGCAACGTCTGCCACGCCGTACATCAGCATAAGCTCGCCCATTGTATCGCCGAGCAGGACGGACGTGTTCGCTGTGGGGATTAAGCCTTGTGAACGGCGTGTATATTTCAATTCATTTTTTTCTAGCAATTCCGCCACAACATTAAAATGTTCAGGATGACGCGGCACCAAAATCAGCAATAAATGCGGAAATTGTTGCAATAAAGTGCGGTGGGCTTGCAAGATAATTTCTTCTTCGCCTGCGTGTGTGCTGGCGGCAATCCAAATTGGGCGAGTTCCGATTTCCGTTTTTAACTGATTGATTTTCTGCATTAAGTCATCGCTAATATGCAGATCATATTTAATATTCCCCGTGAGCTGAAGATCGCCTTGATAACCAATTTGCTGATAACGCTCACCGCTAAACGCATCTTGCGGGGCGATTAAACTGATTTCACTGAGCATTTCTTTCAAATGATTCTTAAACTTACCATAGCGTTTTGCGGAACGTTCGGACAAGCGCGCATTGGCGATGATAAAGGGAATGTTTTGCTGATGTAATTCATGGATTAGATTCGCCCATAGCTCGGTTTCAATCACAATACAGGCTTTAGGCTGGATAAAACGAATAAATTGGCGCATTGCACAAGGTAAATCATAGGGCAGATAAACGTGAGTAACTTTATCGCCAAAGGCAGATTTTACCCGTTCTGAGCCAGTTGGCGTCATGGTTGTGACGGTGATGGCTAAGGTGGGAAATTCCGATTGGATGCGTTTAATCAAGGGCGTGGCAGCGATTACTTCCCCCACTGATGCGGCGTGCACTAATACGCCTTGCGGTTTGGGGGCAGGGTGGTTTCCATAAAAGCCATAACGTTCAGCCAGACGAGCACGATAGTTCGGTGCTTTCAGACTACGAAATAACATAAACAGCAAGATAAATGGCTGTAAAAAATACATCAGAATCGTGTAAATATGACGCATTGGAATTCAAAACTAGAAAAAATTAGGA
Organism: Alitibacter langaaensis DSM 22999; assembly: GCF_003096995.1. Lineage (GTDB taxonomy): Bacteria > Pseudomonadota > Gammaproteobacteria > Enterobacterales > Pasteurellaceae > Exercitatus > Exercitatus langaaensis. The sequence continues at coordinate 93,498 of NZ_QENU01000002.1, forward strand.
ATAGTATAAAGATAAAAAAAGTGCGGTCAAATTTAACCGCACTTTGAAGAGATTTTTCTATTAAAATTAAGCTTTTGCTTTCGCTGCTGCTTTTACGATAACCGCAAATGCTGGGGCTTTAAGTGAAGCGCCACCAACTAATGCACCGTCAATATCTGGTTGTGTGAATAATTCTGCGGCATTCGCATCATTCACAGAACCGCCGTATTGGATAATCACTTGATCCGCCACTGCTTGTGATTTTGCTGCGATATGGCCACGAATAAAGGCGTGAACTGCTTGCGCTTGCGCTGGAGTCGCTGATTTGCCTGTGCCGATTGCCCAGATTGGTTCGTATGCGATAACCGCACCGTTAAAGGCTTCTACGCCCAATGCGTTAATTACGGCATCAATTTGACGCGTGCAAACTTCTTCTGTTTTGCCTGCTTCATTTTCTGCTTCAGATTCACCAATACATAATACTGGCACTAAACCTGCTTCTTTTAATGCAGCGAATTTTTTCGCAATAAATTCATCGCTTTCTTTGTGATAAGTGCGGCGTTCTGAGTGGCCGATAATGATGTATTTCGCACCAAAATCTTTTAACATAGCGGTTGAAATGTCGCCAGTGAATGCGCCTTGCACATTAACGTCCACATTTTGTGAACCTAAGGCAATTTGGCTGCCTTTGATTGCGGTTTCTGCTTCCGCAAGATACATCACTGGTGGCGCGATTGCCACATCACAACCTTCAACACCTGAAAGTTCCGCTTTTAAGCCTGCAATTAATTCTTTTGTAAACGCTTTGCTACCGTTTAATTTCCAGTTACCCATGACTAATGGTTTACGAGCTGCCATTTTGTTTCTCCATAATTAAATAAAATAACGGGGCTTAATATACCAAATTTTCATTGGTGTTTTAGCCTTTTTTCACTATTTTTTTGATCTAAGTGATGATTATTTTATGTTTAGCAGGTACAATTCACTGTATATTTTTGATATTTTTTAATCAATTATAGCATCTGCCTATGAAATATAAGCAGATCACGAACCTAAGTGAATGAATTATGCGTATTTTCAAAGCTGAACAATGGAACATAGCGGTGCTGTTACCGTTATTCGAAGAATATCGTGTAGCCCATGGAATGTCAGAGAATCCTGACCGCACTTTAACCTTTCTTAATAATCGTATCCGTTTTGGCGAAAGCATTTTTTTTATCGCGGTAGATGAATACGACCGAGCAGTCGGCTTTATTCAACTTTATCCTCGTCTTTCTTCTTTACAATTACAGCGCTATTGGCAGCTCACTGATATTTTTGTGCGCGAAGAAAAATACCAAAATGAAATTTATAAAGCCTTGATTGAAAAGGCGAAAGAGTTCGTGGCTTTCACTCAATCCACTCGTTTAACGGTGGAGCAAGATATGCAACAACGCCATATTTTAGAAATGGAAGGCTTTAAAGTGAATCCGAAAAAAGCGGTGTTTGAGTTGGTGTGGTAATCGACTGAAATACTCGAATTGAAATTCGCCGTTTTAGCAAATCAAAGAAAATGCCCTTTTAAGCAAAAGGGCATTTTTTATAGAACGAATGTGGAATAAATTTACCGCCTACGGTGTTTTACATAATCATTGCATCGGCGTTTATTCATTTTTATGAAAGCAAATGGGCGATTTCTTGCGGTATGATTTGCGGCGCAGGAATAAAAATCTGCTTATGGAGATTGAGTTCGCCTTTTTCTAATATAATGCGACTTTTCGGCACTTTAAACGCTTTACTGAGATATTTGAGTAAATGCGCATTTGCCGCACCGTCAATGGGCGGTGCAGTGATCGTGATTTTTAGTTCGTCATCGTGCAAGCCCACGAATGCATCTTTGCTGGCTTTGGGTTGCAAGAAAATGCGTAAGCGAATCCCTTCACTGTTTTGTTCGACTGCCGCCATAAAAATTCTCAAAAATTGACCGCACTTATGCCCACACCCAAAGATGGGCAAAAATATCGTACATCACGCGGTTTAGCCAAAATAGCGCGAATGCCAGAATCATAGGCGAGAAATCGATCATACCCGTTTTGGGCAAGATACGGCGAATAGGGCTGAGCAACGGTTCGCCCAATTGATAAAGCAAATAACTTAATGGATCGTTGCCACGGCGAAACCAACTTAGAATAGCGCCGATAAAAATCACATATAAAATCATTTGTCCGAAACTGCTCACAATGGTTAAGCCACCAATGATCACAATTTGGAAAAGGTTAGAGGTGATGGCTTCAAATGTCCATTCGCCCGCAAGAATCCACATCAATGGTACTTTAACCATTCCTAACACAAATACAAAAATGAGCGAGGCAATATCAACGCCTTTCACGGGTTTAAAGGTTTTTCGCAAAGGCACGAGCACAGGATCAGTGAGTTTTACCACCGCTTGTGAAATTTGATTATAGAAATCTGCCTTGCTGTATTGCAGCCACATACGCAGCATAACAAGCATGCAGTAAAGGTTGATGATAGTGAAAACCAAATATTGGAGAGAATTAAAGCCTGTCATAATATTCCTTGTGTGAGAAAATTGACATTTAGATGGGGGATTTTACAGCAAATTCAAGTAAAGTGCGGTGAAAATTCGATGATTTTGACCGCACTTTGGGTTGATAACTATAACCAACCTTTACGTTTAAAGTAAATATAAGGCGTCAATGCGGCAACAATCATTAAGCCGATTGCCATTGGATAGCCGTATTTAAAATGGAGCTCAGGCATAAAGTCAAAGTTCATTCCGTATGTGGATGCAACCAGCGTTGCTGGCAGAAACATCACAGATACAACGGAGAAGAATTTCATGATTTTATTCTGTTCAATATTGATATAACCCATCGCTGCTTGCATTAAGAAATTCACTTTTTGGAATAGCGATTCATTATGCGGCTGCAAGGATTCAATATCGCGTAAAATCTCGCGGGCTTGTTCCAACTGATTGGTCGGCAAGCGCGTTTTACGCACCAAAAAACTTAAGGCGCGTTGCGTATCCATTAAGCACATCCGCACTTTTGAGCTGTTATCTTCTTGCTCTGTTAATGTACTCAGCGCATCATTAAAGGCTTCGCCTTGTTTGCCGTCTAAAATAACACGGCTTAATTGTTCTAGCTCGGAATAACCCGTTTCAATCACATCAGCAAGTTGCTCAATTTTGGTTTCAAATAAATCTAACAATACTTCATAAACATTACATTCATCTAAGCGCTGATAACGCGAACGCATTCGATACAAGCGGAACGCCGGCAATTCGCGATCACGCAAGGTGAACAAGCGGCCGTCACGAATGGTAAACGCCACAGAAGCCAAATCGGCATAATCGTTTTCATCTTCGCAATAGAAGAATGAGTGCAAGTGCAAACCGTCTTCGTCTTCGAAAAAACGCGCAGATGCTTCGATGTCTTCTAATTCTAAAAATGAGGCAAGGCTTTGGCCTAAGCTTTCTTGTAGCTCGTTACGCTCGTCTTCGGTTGGCTCAATTAAATCAAGCCAAATGGCGTTATTGAGTTCAGCGCCTTCTTCTTCAAGACGAGTTAAACGGGCATTTTCAAGGGCAAATGCATTAATCATTGTTTCATACTCCGTTTGAGAGGTGGTATGAACAAACAAAATGAACAAACACGCTCAGCCAAAGTGCGGTCAAAAAACGCGGTTTTTTGTTGATGGCTTGCTTGCTAACTGCGATAGCGTTATAACTAATCCGATTGCGATTAGGTATAAATTAGCGTGTGTTTTTGGATACCAATTAAGGCGGAAGAGCTTATCCGCGAACGTGTCGCCGATAAGTCAAAAGACGGGCGACAGTTAAAATAAAAGATTAAGTCGGTATCGACTGTGACTGTCCAAGTGTGTGTCCTTCTGGTAATAAAATCGGGCGAATAATACGCCCGAATGTAGGTTTCGTCAAGCTTTACACTAATACAACTTTAATGATGGACGAATAAAGCGATTTAAACGGCCGATTAAAATAATTAACCCTGTTTTAAAACAGCCGTGTAATTTTTGCTGGTGCAAGCGATAGAGCGAAATATAAGCAACGCGGGCGAGTTTTCCTTCAATGGTCATTGAGGTTTTCTTGCCGGTGGTGATGCTTCCCAATGCAGTAAATTTCGATAATGACACCAATGAGCCTTTGTCAAAATATGTGAAGTCTTTCAATGGTTTATTATCAAATAATGCCACAATATTTTGTCCGCAAATGGTTGCCATTTGGTTTGCCGCTTGTCCACGCGGTGGCACTGGCATGCCATTTTTTTGTAACAAGAATGCACAGTCGCCAATGGCAAAAATGCTGTCATCAACGGTAGTTTGCAAGGTGTCTTTAATGCAGATTTGGTTAATGCGATTGAGTTCCAAGCCATCGAATTGTTGCGTGATCGGCGAAACACAAATCCCAGCCGCCCACACCATTAAATCGGCTTTAATTTCTGTGCCATCTTTGGTAATCAGGCTATTGGTGGTGGCTTCAGTGATCATCGTATGGGTTTTCACATCAACGCCTAATTCTTCCAATTCGGCGTGCACAGAAGATGAAATACGTTCAGGCAATGCAGGTAATAAACGCTCGCCCGCTTCAATTAAGGTAACGTTTAAATGACCGTCTCGGATTTTACCGTAGCCGTATGAAGATAAATGTTGTGCGGCGTTAAACAATTCTGCAGAAAGTTCCACACCTGTCGCCCCACCGCCAACAATGGCAATATTAACTTTATCTTCTTGAACTAATTTTTGTTGGCTGTCGTCTTCGCCAATTTCTGCAAGAGCATTGTTTTCCGCAAAGGTGAGGAAAAGTTCCAACATACGATGTTGGAAACGCAAGGCTTGGTCTGGCGAGTCTAAGAAAATACAATTTTCTTTCACGCCTTTGGTGTTGAAATCGTTAGAACGGCTACCAATAGCGATGACTAAATAATCATAGGGAATACGGCGCGCAATAACGATTGGTTTGCCTTCTAGCCCGACAACTGGAGCGAGTTCCACATATTTATTGGTGCGATCAATACGAGTGATCGAGCCTTGCTCAAAGTGGAATCCGTGGTTATGAGCATGGGCGCGATAGCTCACTGCGTCAGTTTCTGCATCAAGCACACCCGTGGCAACTTCATGTAATAACGGTTTCCATAAGTGGGTTTGGTTGCGGTCAATGAGCGTTACGTGAGCACGTTGTTTACGCCCGAGTTTTTTGCCTAGAAAAGTGGCGAGTTCTAAACCGCCTGCACCACCACCGACAATTACGATGTTTTTCATAAAGTGTCCTTTAATTAAAGTTTAAAATAATAATTCAACAAAATTTTAACAATTATAATATTTTTTTAATGTGAATACTATGAAGAAATTGCGGCTTTTAGAAAAAAGTGAAAATCCGCTATAATGCCGCAAGCAAAATACAAAAAGTGCGGTCAATTTTGAAGGAGTTTTTATGCATTCCGTTTCACCCGATACATGCGGCTATTGGCTTATTTCACAAGGCAGCAATATTTATTTTCCTGATGGCAATTTACCCTTTGGTCGCGCTCAAGAATTTGGATTAACAGAACGCCAAGCCTTGCACATAGGAAAATGGGATAACGAACCTTTGTTTGTGGTGCAAGAAGAGAGCGCAGAAGTGCGTGAATGGACGCCCTTGCGCGCTTTATTATGTTTACCCGCCACGAAATTTTATTTGCTCAATCGTGGCGTAGAATTGAATCATTTTGTGAAAACCCATCAATTTTGCGGAAAATGCGGGCATTCTATGAAAATGGCAAAGGAAGAATGGGCAATGCAATGCCAAAATGCGCAATGTGGCTATCGTGCATACCCTGTCATTTGCCCGTCAATTATTGTCGCTGTGCGCCGTGGCACTGAAATTTTATTAGCCAATCATCTGCGCCACGCTACGCCAGACGGACGTGGTGGCATTTACACTACCTTGGCAGGTTTTGTGGAAGTGGGCGAAACCTTTGAGCAAACGGTGGAGCGCGAAGTGTTTGAAGAAACAGGCATTAAAGTCAAAAACATCCGTTATTTTGGCAGCCAACCTTGGGCATTCCCGAATTCGCAAATGGTGGGATTTTTAGCGGATTATGACAGCGGCGAGATTGTGTTGCAAGAAACAGAAATTCATGATGCCAAATGGTTTCGCTATGATGATGAAATGCCAGAGTTGCCCCCAGAAGGCACGATTGCGTTGAAATTGATTAAGGCAACCTTAGAATTGTGCCGTCTTGCAGACAAATAGCAAAATTCTCTTTATAATGACCGCACTTTGATCGTGATTTTGACCGTAAAAGTGCGGTCAATTTTTTAGATAAAATGCGTTATTTTTAAAAATAATAATCTGAATAATTTTAAGGATAAATAAATGAGCCAATTAAAAAATGATCGTTATCTTCGAGCGTTATTGCGAGAACCCGTGGATATGACGCCCGTATGGATGATGCGTCAAGCGGGGCGTTATTTGCCAGAATATAAAGCAACACGCGCGCAAGCTGGCGATTTTATGTCGCTTTGTCGCAATGCAGATCTTGCCTGCGAAGTGACACTTCAGCCTTTGCGTCGTTACGATTTAGATGCGGCGATTTTATTTTCCGATATTTTAACCGTGCCAGATGCGATGGGATTGGGGTTAAGTTTTGGTGCAGGCGAAGGCCCGAAATTTGAACGCCCTGTGGAAAGCCTAAGTGCGGTCAAAAATTTGCCAATTCCTGATCCTGAACAAGAATTACAATATGTGATGAATGCGGTACGCACCATTCGCCGTGAATTAAAAGGGGAAGTGCCGTTAATTGGTTTTTCTGGCAGCCCTTGGACGCTAGCCACTTATATGGTGGAAGGCGGTTCTAGCAAGGCGTTCACTAAAATTAAAAAAATGATGTATGCCGAGCCGCAACTCTTACACACATTGTTAGACAAAGTTGCCGATGCCGTGATTTTGTATTTAAACGCTCAAATTAAAGCGGGTGCGCAAGCGGTGATGATTTTCGACACTTGGGGCGGCGTATTGGCTCATCGTGATTATCTTGATTTTTCATTGCAATATATGCATAAAATCGTGGATGGCTTGATTCGTGAAAACGAAGGGCGCAAAGTCCCCGTTACCCTATTTACCAAAGGGGGCGGTTTGTGGTTGGAACAAATCGCAAATACTGGCTGCGATGCGGTGGGATTAGATTGGACCGTGAATTTAGCCACGGCGAAAGCCCAAATCGGGCATAAAGTTGCCTTGCAAGGTAATATGGATCCTTCAATATTGTATGCGCAACCAGAGCGTATTCAACAAGAAGTGCGGTCAATTTTGGCAGATTTTGGCGCAGGTTCTGGTCATGTATTCAATTTGGGGCATGGCATTCATCAAGATGTGCCCGTGGAAAGCCCGAAAGTTTTCGTTGATGCTATTCACGAATATTCAAAAGCCTATCATAAATAATGCGAAACGGTTGCGAAGTTTACTGAATTATCCCTTTTGAATAAGCGTTTACGCGCAACCGTTTTTTAAGGAGCAATAATGCGAAATCCCATCCACAAACGCCTTGAGCGTTTTGAAACTTGGCAAAATTTAACTTTTATGGCGTGCCTATGTGAGCGTATGTATCCCAATTATCGCCTGTTTTGCCAAGTGGCTGAACAGCCTGAAAACGCCAAAATTTATCAGAATATTCTTAATTTAGTGTGGGAATATTTGACGGTGAAAGGGGCAAAGATCAATTTTGAAACTCAGCTAGAAAAGCTAGAAAACATTATTCCCGATGTCAACGAATATACTTTCTTTGGTGTCGTGCCCGCATTAGATGCTTGTGAAGCTTTGTCGGAATTATTGCATGCCATTATTGCTGGCGAAACACTGGAGCAAGCGATAAAAATTAGCCAAATTTCTATGCAAACTATCGCCACGCTCTTGGAAAGTGAACAAGAACGTGAATTGAGTGAAACTGATCTTAAAAGTGCGGTGGAAATTCAAGAAGAATTAGATGTGCAATGGCAAATTTATCGTACTTTGAATGAGTATGAAGAACGGGATATTGATCCTATTTTAGATCTTAAAGCTGAACTGCGAACCGCTGGAATCTCTAATATCGGTGTGGAAATTGACTAATTTGTGAACAATGTCACAAAATTTACAAAAATTTGCAGTTTTAGCACTTGGCTAAACTCTGAACTTGGATTATCCTTACCATGCTGTTTGACAGTACAATGTGTACAGGCTTTATTCCAAGCACACTTAAAACAACTTTTAAATCAAAAAACAATAGGTAATTTTATTATGAATAAAACGGATTTAATCGACGCTATCGCAAGCCAAGCTGGTTTAACGAAGAAAGATGCTAAAGCAGCATTAGAAGCAACTTTAGATGCAATTTCAGCAAGCTTGACAAAAGGTGACGCTGTGCAATTAATCGGCTTTGGTACATTCAAAGTAAACGCACGTAAAGCACGTACAGGTCGTAACCCACAAACTGGCGCAGAAATCAAAATCGCTGCATCAAAAGCACCTGCATTCGTTGCGGGTAAAGCATTAAAAGATGCCGTAAACGCATAATTTAATTTTTCGAATTCTAAAACCCTGCTATGAACATAGTGGGGTTTTTTATTATCTTCAAATCATAGCATTAGTATAAAGATACATAAATTTTATTTACTTTTCGGTTTAAATTATTATAATTCCGAACCGAAACTTAAATGTGAGCTTTGTTAATGAAACGAAACTTAAATCAGCGAAACACGCAACAGCGTCGTCATCATATTATGCAACTGTTGCAAGAACAAGGTGAAGTGAGCGTTGATCAGCTTGTACAACTTTTTGATACGTCAGAAGTAACAATTCGTAAAGATTTGACCGCACTTGAAGCAAGTGGATTTTTACTACGTCGCTATGGTGGGGCAATTTTAATGCCGCAAGACATTATCGAAGATGAACAAGATGAACTTTCGGAACGAAAGATGGTCATAGCCAAGGCTGCGGCAGAACGCATTCGCGATCATAATCGTATTATTGTTGATAGTGGTAGCACGACTGCAGCGTTAATTAAGCAGTTAAATCGTAAGCAGGGATTGGTGGTGATGACGAATTCCTTATCAGTGGCAACCGAATTGAGATCTTTAGAAAATGAACCCACGCTGTTAATGACTGGTGGCACTTGGGATACCCGTTCTGAATCTTTCCAGGGCAAAGTCGCTGAGCAAGTGTTACGTTCTTATGATTTTGACCAGCTTTTTATTGGCGCTGATGGCGTAGATTTAGAGCGTGGAACCACGACATTTAATGAATTGATTGGTCTTAGCCAAGTGATGGCGGAAGTTAGCCGCGAAGTGATCGTGATGGTGGAAAGCCAAAAAATTGGGCGAAAAATGCCTAACTTAGAATTAAATTGGCAGCAGATTGATGTATTGATTACCGATTATTTGTTGTCAGCAGAACACAAAGCAATGATTGAACAACAAAATGTTGAAGTCATCATTGCAAAATAAAATGAAATATTTAATGCGCTTATTTGGCTATTTATTTAGTCATTCAAGCAGGATATGGCAGTGCCTTTCATTAAATTTAAGGCGTGTCGAAATAAGGTTTTAACATTAAACGGTGCGTTAACCGCGCCCTATATATAAGGAAACAAACTATGTGCGGAATCGTTGGTGCAGTAGCAGAACGTAATGTGGCAGCAATCTTGGTGGACGGTTTACACCGTTTAGAATATCGTGGTTATGATTCAGCAGGCGTTGCCGTGCTTGGTCAAGATAAACATATGCAAATTGTGCGCCGTGTCGGTAAAGTAAAGGCTTTAGATGAAGCCTTAGAAGCCAATCCATTATTAGGTGGCACTGGCATTGCACACACACGTTGGGCGACTCACGGTGAACCCTCAGAAACCAATGCTCACCCGCATCGTTCAGGCAAAATTGCAGTGGTGCATAATGGTATTATTGAAAACTACGAAGAATTGAAAGTGGTTTTGCAAGAACGTGGATATGTATTCCAATCGCAAACCGATACAGAAGTTATTGCTCACTTAGTTGAATGGGAATTTCGTAGCGCAAAAAGCTTATTAGAAGCCGTGCAAAAAACGGTTGTGCAATTGCGTGGCGCATACGGCACGGTGGTGATGAACGAAGAAGATCCTGAACGCTTAATTGTGGCCCGTTCTGGTTCACCATTGGTAATCGGCTATGGTATCGGTGAGAATTTCTTAGCGTCTGACCCATTGGCATTATTAAGTGTGACACGCCGTTTTGCTTATTTAGAAGAAGGCGATGTGGCCGAAATTACACGCACAACTGTGGATATTTATGATCGCACAGGTAACAAAGTAGAGCGTGAAATTCACGAAGGCAACTATGAAAATGATGCCGCGGACAAAGGGCAATATCGTCACTATATGCAAAAAGAAATCTTTGAACAGCCAGTTGCGATTATGAATACCTTAGATGGACGTATCAAAGATGGTCGTGTAAATATTGATGCGATTGCGCCAAATGCCGCAGAAATTTTAAGCAAAGTAGAGCATGTTCAAATCGTTGCCTGTGGTACATCATACAATGCAGGTATGGTAGCACGTTACTGGTTTGAAGCCATTGCAGGCGTGAGCTGCGATGTGGAAATTGCTTCAGAATTCCGCTACCGTAAATTTGTTACCCGTCCGAACAGCTTATTGATCACCCTTTCACAATCAGGGGAAACCGCGGATACTTTAGCCGCACTTCGCCTTGCGAAAGAATCAGGCTATATGTCAGCAATGACGATTTGTAACGTAGCAAGTTCATCATTAGTGCGTGAATCTGATTTTGCTTTCATGACAAGAGCAGGCGTGGAGATCGGCGTGGCTTCCACAAAAGCATTTACCACACAATTAACCTGTATGTTGCTGTTAAATGCCGCAATCGGCCGCTTAAAAGGCAATTTAACCGATGAACAAGAACATCACATTATTCAATCGTTACAACGCTTACCGGCGCAAATTGAAAGTGCATTGGTGTTCGATAAACAAATTGAAAAATTGTCTGAAGATTTTGCAGAAAAACATCATACTTTATTCTTAGGCCGTGGCGAATATTATCCAATCGCCATGGAATCTGCATTGAAATTAAAAGAAATTTCATACATTCACGCAGAAGCCTATGCGGCAGGCGAATTAAAACACGGTCCATTGGCGTTAATTGATAGCGAAATGCCAGTGGTGGTTGTGGCACCAGAAAATGACTTGTTAGAAAAAGTGAAATCTAATATCGAAGAAGTGCGCGCACGCGGCGGCCAATTATATGTGTTCGCAGATAGCGATGCTGGTTTCACTGATGCAGATAACTTTAAAACGATTGTCTTACCAAAAGTGGACGAAGTGACTGCGCCAATTTTCTACACCGTGCCATTACAATTATTGTCATATCACATTGCGTTAATCAAAGGCACCGATGTGGATCAACCGCGTAATCTGGCAAAAGCCGTCACCGTAGAATAATTTAAAAATTCTTTAAAATTTGACCGCACTTTTCACAAAATTCAAGAAAAGTGCGGTCGTTTTTTTGTCGGTTTTTTATTGATAATTTAACACTTTTCCCCTAAACTACGCGCCAATTTCCCCGTGAGGAAATATTTCTCTCCTTAAACTTTAAAGGTTGCCTGCGAGCAACAAAAGGATCTCAAAATGACACACAACGTTGATAACTATGGCTGGAAAGCCTTACTCGGTTCTGCAGTAGGCTATGCAATGGATGGTTTCGATCTTCTTATTCTGGGTTTTATGCTCAGCGCAATTTCTGCAGATTTAGCTTTAACGCCTGCGCAAGGTGGCTCGTTAGTGACTTGGACACTGATAGGCGCTGTCGCTGGTGGCATTATCTTTGGCGCACTTAGCGACAAATATGGACGCGTTCGTGTACTGACCTGGACAATTGTCTTATTTGCGGTGTTTACAGGATTATGCGCGTTGGCGCAAGGCTATTGGGATTTGCTGATTTATCGTACCATTGCAGGCGTTGGCCTTGGCGGCGAATTTGGTATTGGTATGGCATTAGCCGCTGAAGCGTGGCCCGCGCGCCATCGTGCCAAAGCTTCCTCTTATGTTGCGCTAGGCTGGCAAGTTGGGGTGTTAGCGGCAGCATTGCTAACTCCACTATTATTGCCCGTGATTGGCTGGCGAGGTATGTTTTTAGTAGGAATCTTCCCTGCATTCATCGCTTGGTATCTGCGCGCCCGCTTGCATGAACCAGAAATTTTTATCCGTAAACAAGAGCAAGAAAAGCCCGCCCAATCATCATTCAAATTATTGGTGAAAGACAGCAAAACTGCCAAAGTGAGCGCGGGGATTGTGGTATTAACCTCAGTACAAAATTTTGGTTACTACGGCATTATGATTTGGCTGCCAAATTTCCTTTCTAAACAATTTGGCTTCAGTTTAACAAAATCAGGGCTTTGGACTGCGGTAACCATCTTTGGCATGATGGCAGGTATTTGGATTTTCGGACGACTTGCTGACAAGTTAGGGCGTAAACCAAGTTTCTTAATTTTCCAAGCAGGCGCAGTCATCAGCATTATTGTTTACTCGCAATTAACCGATCCGACAGCAATGTTATTTGCAGGCGCTGCACTTGGCGCATTCGTGAATGGTATGATGGGCGGATACGGCGCGCTGATGTCAGAAGCCTACCCAACAGAAGCGCGCGCTACCACGCAAAACGTGCTATTTAACCTTGGACGAGCTGTCGGCGGCTTCGGGCCTGTTGTCGTTGGGGCGATTGTTTCAATTTACTCATTCCAAATCGCCATCGCCTTTTTGGCGCTGATTTATGTTTTAGACATGCTAGCCACGATCTTCCTTATTCCCGAGCTGAAAGGCACAAACTTAGAATAAGGTTTACAAGCAATAAAAAAGCTAGATGATTTCTAGCTTTTTTATTGGATAGATGATTTGAAAAATACAGCCAAATTTGACCGCACTTTAAGATTAAAATTGGTAGCCTACACTGTGGCATAAACATAACACTTTTACGACTATTTTTAATTCGTTTAAGGCTAATCTAGTTCAACCCTTAATTATCCAATTAAATCTAACACTGCAAAAACAACCGCACTTTAAACAACTTGAGTCCTGTGCAATACAGCGTTCAATATTTAACACTCTAGTGTCTAGGATTTTTGAGGCTGATCATTCGTCAAAAGTGCGGTCAATTTTGCCAAAATTTTAAAGTTTGACGACTTTGGCTTGTTTTACCATGTTGTCAGCCACTTCTAAAATGGTGACTTTTAAACCATCGATTTCAAATTCTTTGCCTTCTTCGGGAATTTCTTCGAGATATTCCAAAATCAAGCCGTTGAATGTGCGGGCATCTTCGGTGTCTAAATTCCAATCGAATAATTTGTTAATATCACGAATATTGGTTGCGCCATCAATGATGATAGAACCATCGGATTGCGGCACGACTTCTTCTTCAATGGATGGGGCGGTAGAAGTGGTAAATTCCCCTACAATTTCTTCTAGAATATCTTCTAACGTGACTAAACCTTTGATGTCGCCATATTCATCCACCACTAAACCAATGCGTTCTTTATTGTTGCGGAAGTTGACTAATTGTGCGGTGAGTGGCGTGCCTTCAGGGATAAAATAAATCTCATCTACCGCGCGAATTAAGGTTTCTTTGGTAAATTCATTTTTATCCAACATTAAACGATAGGCTTCGCGCACACGCAAAAAACCTAATACTTTTTCATCAAGGTTATCTTTATAAAGCAACACACGCCCGTGCGCGGAATGATTTAATTGGCGCATAATGGCTTTCCAATCATCATCAATATCAATGCCCGAAATATCATTGCGTGGCACCATAATATCGTCCACGGTGACTTCTGCTAAATCTAAAATAGAAAGTAGCATTTCTTGGTGTGCTGTGGGGATAAATTTACCGCTTTCATGCACAATAGAGCGTAATTCTTCCGTGCTTAAATGGTTGGCTTTTGCTTCTGTTTTTAGCCCTGTGATTTGAATCAGCCCTTTGATGATGATATTCATAAAAAACACTAATGGCGAGAATATTTTCATCAATAAAGCCAAAATATGGCTAGAGAAAAAAGCCACTTTTTCGGAGTAAAGGGCGGCGACAGTTTTAGGATAAATTTCTGAGAACACCAGCATTAGGAAGGTGAGTGCGCCAGTGGCAATCGCCACGCCAGCATCGCCATATAAACGCATCCCAATAATGGTGGCAATAGCTGATGCACTAATGTTGACAAGGTTGTTGCAGATAAGGATAAGACTGAGTAATTTATCGGTTTTTTTCAATAAATTTTCCGCTTTGCGTGCGCCGCTGTTGCCTTTTTCAGCGAGATGGCGCATACGATATCGGTTTGCTGAGAGTAAACCAGTTTCAGAGCCTGAGAAATAGGCGGAAAGTACTAAACAGATAGCAAGAGAAATAAATAACGTACTAAGGGGAATACTGTCCAAAATAGGATCCTTTCGTTAGTGAGTAAAAAAGTTGGCATTTGGTGCGTTTGTCGCACCTTGTGCCAACTCGCCATAATTTTGTTTCGTTCTCAGTGAGATTGTCCACCGAAGAATTAAAGAATTTTGCTGCCAAAATAAGCAATTGTGAGCAGAATGATACCTGAAATGGTAAAAATGATCATTCTTTTTCCACGCCAGTGCCATTTCCAATGTCCAAAGAGCAATACCCCAAATACAATCCAAGCAAAGAATGAAAATAATGCTTTATGGATATTGGTTGGTTCAAAGGCTTCCGCCAAATAGAATGCGCCAGAAATCAGAGTAATGGTGAGCAAAATTTCTCCACTTAATAGCACACGGAAAAAATGGCGTTCAACCAGCATTAATGGCGGAATATCCGCAGATGGCATAATTTTTTTCTGTTTCAGATTGCGATCAAGCCAGACAATTTGAATGCTGTACAACATCGCGATAAAACAAACAGAATATGCCACCATTGAAAGGACAATATGGGCAAAAACGTGTTGATGTAGCTGCACCATTTGGCTTGGAATAAATTCAGCCATAATCAAATTAATGATAGCTGCGCTATACGCGATAGGTAATAAAAATGAGATTGTGCGTACTTTCAAACACAGCGGAATGGTTGCCAAAATAGCAATGACTAAACTCAATAATGAACTGACTTCCAGCAAGGTCATTGTCGTCCCATTTGGCGTGGTGTCTTGCCAATAATGCAGGCTTAAATAATGCAAAATCATCCCTGCAAGTGCGGTCAATAATACGAACATTTTATTGGTTGTTGCCGTTTTCCCCCGTGCTAATGTTGGGGCAATCAGCAAAATGCTCACGCAATAACAAATCATTGAAAAAATGGCGTATGACATTCTTTTTCCTTCATTCCTGTAATTAACGGCTATTCTAAGTTAAAAATTCAAATAGGGGAAGAATTCAGGTATAATCGGCACAATTTTTCAGTTTAGAAATGAGAGAAAATATGTTTGAAAATCTATCTGATCGCTTGTCGAAAACCTTGCGCAATATCACAGGAAAAGGGCGTTTAACCGAAGATAATATTAAAGAAACGCTGCGTGAAGTGCGCATGGCATTGCTAGAGGCAGACGTTGCCCTACCTGTGGTGCGTGAATTCATCAATAAAGTGAAAGAAAGCGCTTTAGGCGAAGAAGTTAATAAAAGTTTAACGCCAGGGCAAGAGTTCTTAAAAATTGTACAAAAAGAACTTGAAAGTGCCATGGGGGAAAGCAATGAAAGTTTAAATCTTGCTACCCAACCGCCAGCCGTGATTTTAATGGCGGGTTTACAAGGGGCAGGGAAAACCACTAGCGTGGGAAAACTTGCTAAATTCTTAAAAGAACGCCACAAGAAAAAAGTGCTTGTAGTGTCTGCCGATGTGTACCGCCCAGCGGCGATTAAACAATTGGAAACCTTGGCTCAAACTGTGGGCGCAGATTTTTTCCCGTCAGATGTCAAACAAAATCCTGTTGAAATCGCTAAAGCGGCTCTCGCCGATGCGAAACTGAAATTCTACGATGTGTTAATCGTGGATACCGCAGGGCGTTTGCACGTTGATGGCGAAATGATGGATGAAATTAAACAAATCCATGCCGTGCTAAACCCGATTGAAACCTTGTTCACCGTGGATGCGATGACGGGGCAAGATGCCGCCAATACTGCCAAAGCCTTTAACGAAGCCTTACCATTGACAGGGGTGATTTTGACGAAAGTCGATGGTGATGCACGAGGCGGTGCTGCGCTTTCTATTCGCCAAATTACAGGCAAACCGATTAAATTCTTAGGGGTAGGGGAAAAAACAGAGGCATTAGAGCCGTTCCACCCAGATCGCGTGGCATCGCGCATTCTTGGCATGGGCGATGTATTATCATTAATTGAAGATTTACAGCGTTCCGTTGACCAAGAAAAAGCGGAAAAAATGGCGCAGAAATTTAAAAAAGGCGATCTATTTACCCTTGATGATTTCCGTGAACAATTGGTCGAAATGAAAAAAATGGGCGGCATGATGTCAATGCTTGATAAATTGCCGGGAGCCAAAAATTTGCCTGACCATGTGAAAAATCAAGTGGATGACAAAATGTTCGTGAAAATGGAAGCCATTATTAATTCCATGACGCTAAAAGAACGTGCTAATCCCGATATTATCAAAGGTTCACGCCGCCGCCGTATCGCATTGGGCTCGGGTACTCAAGTTCAAGATGTTAACAAATTGCTGAAACAATTTGGCGAAATGCAACGTATGATGAAGAAAATGCGCAGTGGTGGCATGGCAAAAATGATGCGTGGTATGAAAGGAATGATGGGCGGAATGGGCGGTTTAGGCGGAATGTTTGGACGCCGTTAATCATGCGCTGTTTCGCTTTATATCTGTCAGTATTTGAAAAACAAGGCGAAAAATAATTCATCATTGCTTGATTAGCCTAGTTTACGGCTAGGCTAAAGGAAATAAAGACATTCTTAACGAAAGTGCGGTCAAAAAATAAAATGTTTTTTGACCGCACTTTTTTATGATTGATTTTATGTTCGAGTTATATTTGATTGGGCGCTTTATTTGACTGACTGCATCATTGCAACTGTTTTACCTTGTTTTTTATCCCACCAAAGGAAACCGTTCGCTAAGATCGTGCCTGAAATAGAATGCCATACGCAAGATACCGCACTGGCAATCGCCGCTTCAGCACTGGTTGGGAAGAATTTTGAACTTAATCCTGTGGCAAGCCCTGCATTTTGTACGCCCACTTCAATAGACAAGGTGCGTTTTTTCTCTGTGCTCATACCAAATAATTTGCCAGATAAATAGCCAAGCAAATAACCAATGCAGTTATGGAAAACGATGCAGACAAAGATAATCAAGCCTGATTCTAAGAATTTTGTGCCATGAACAGCAACCACGCCACCTACGATACAAGCAAACCCCACCACGGCTACGCCGGGCATTGTGCTTTGTACATCGTGAAACCATTTTTGTTTATGGCAAAAAATATTGAAAAGCGATCCTAAGGCAACAGGCAAAATCGTTACCAACAACATAAATTTGAACATTGCCCAACCGTCCATATCAATGGTTTCGCCCACTAAATAGCTAATCAACAATGGCGTCATCACCGGCGCAATAATGGTGGAAACTGTGGTCATTCCCACTGAAAATGCTACATCGCCTTTGCATAAGAAACTCATAATATTAGATGACACGCCACCAGGGCAGCAGCCGACCAACACCAAACCAAGTGTGAGACCAGGCGAGAGATCAAAGCCTTTTGCAATAGAAATCGCAATGAACGGCATAATGGTGTATTGTACAATTGCACCAATGATAATATCGAGCGGACGCTGTGCGAGAATTTTATAATCTTTGATCCCAAGCGTCATTCCCATCGAAAGCATAATCACCCCGAGTACTACCACTTGCGCATCGCCTTTAACCCATGTAAATGCAGAGGGCACATAAAAGGTCACAATGGCGGTAAGAATAATAAAAAGTGAGGTAAATTTGGTTAAATAATGGCTGAGATGTTTGAGTGTTCGCATCATATTGTGTTCCTTAGGTGAATAATAATGTGGTAAAGATTGGTTCAATAATGACTTATTTAGAAAGAATGTCAATATATAAAATAAGGTTGCTGTGATGATAAAGGTATCAAATTTAGATCATTTTGTGTTAACAATATCGGATATTGATAAAACCGTAGCATTTTATGCTGATATTTTAGAATTTGACGTGGTAAGGTTTGGCGAAAACCGTACTGCACTAGTTTTTGGTAAATCAAAAATAAATTTGCATTTACAGGGGAAAGAAATTGCGCCCCATGCGAAAAATCCGACATTAGGCAGCGCGGATTTGTGTTTTATTGTGGAAAATCCCTTAACGGAAGTGGTGGAGCATTTACAAAAACATCATATCCCTGTGGAAAGTGGCATTGTGCCACGCACGGGCGCGTGCGGCCCAATTGAATCGCTTTATTTGCGTGATCCAGACGGCAATTTGATCGAACTTAGCCGTTATTTATAGCGAAAGTAATTGTTTTAGTTGATGAATTTCTAGGGTCGGCAATAAGGTTGCTTCTGGGCATTGCGCAAGCGTTTTATTTGATAAATTAAGCCACGCCGCTTGGCAGCCAGCTTGAATTGCACCTTGAACATCGGTGACTAAATTATCGCCAACGTGTAAAATTTCCTGTGGTTTTAGGTGAAATTTTGCCGCAGTTTGCTGAAATAAATCAGCATGAGGCTTGGCTCGACCTTGCACGCCGCCTGTTAAGGTTAAGTCAAAATGCAAACCAATCCGCTTAGGATCAACATTGCCATTTGTAATGGCAACGAGCGGGTAGCGGCGTTTAAGTGCGGTGAGAATTTCGCGAGTTTCTGCTGAAATGGCTATTTTGTGGCGCCAGTCAAGGAAATGCGCTAACAGCTGCTGCCAAATTTGTTCAATTTCCACCGCACTTTTGTGATGATTTTGTAGAAATTGATGCACCGCTTCTTGGCGTCGGCGTGTGACGTCTTCACATAAAATAGGATTTTGTGCCGAAATTTTCATACACCAGTTTTGCCATTCTTCACGGCTCAGCGAAATTCCTGTGATTTCAACAAAGTGGCGAATAAACTGATCTTCTGCATCTTGAATGACTTGGCTGTTGTCATACAGCGTATCGTCAAGATCAAAGCTCATCAGCTTAAATGGGGTTAAAGTGCGGTAAAATTTCATAAAATTTCCCCTATTTATTTCGTTTAGCGCGTGGGTGCGCTTGATCATACACTTCCGCCAAATGCTGGAAATTCAAATGGGTATAAATTTGCGTGGTGGCAAGATTGCTATGTCCCAATAATTCTTGCACCGCACGCAAATCTTTGCTGGCTTCCAACATATGGGTGGCAAAGCTGTGGCGCAGTTTATGCGGATTTAAATGGGCATTTAGTCCCTGTTTAATGCCCCAAATTTCCATACGTTTTTGAATGGAGCGGTGGGTTAAGCGGTTTCCAAGAGAACTCACAAACAGCGCATCATCTTTCGGATTAAACAACAGACGCACTTTCAGCCAATCTTGAATGGCGTGCGCCGCATGATGGCCAAAGGGCAAAATCCGCTCTTTATTTCCTTTCCCCAACACGCGTAATTCGCGGGCACGCATATTGACGCTATTTAGGTTCAGCCCTTGCAATTCCGATAAACGCAAACCCGAGCTATACATCAGCTCTAGCATTGCACGGTCGCGAATATCAATGGGTTCTTTGCTGTGATTATTCAGCAATTTGCTGACCTGTTCTTCATCAATATTTTTAGGCAAATGTTTGCCCTGTTTCGGCGCAGAAATGCCCGTTGCTGGGTTCACTTTCAGTTCGCCTTGCACCACTAAATAAGCAAAAAATTGACGCAATGCGGATAAACGCAAGGCAAGGCTTTTTTCATGCAACCCTGATTTACGGCTTTCTGCCACAATAAAACGCACAACACTCGGGGACACCAACTGCCAAGTGGGAATGTCATTACGCTGTAAAATATCCACCACCGCAGTTAATTGGCGTTGATAAGCCGCCAGTGTGTATCGGCTGAGTTGGCGTTCAATGCGCAGATAATCGTAGTATTTTTGAAGAGAAGTTTGCATAGCCGTTCCTCGTTTGTTTCAGCTATTCTAGACGAAAATTCGCCAATAAAAAACCGCACTTTTCCTATTCTGGCAAAAGTGCGGTCAAATTTTAGAAAGTTTTACAGATCGTCAATCACGAGATAAATTTGGGCGACAGGGCCATGCACACCCACCACCTTGATTAATTCAATATCTGCAGTCGAGCTTGGGCCCGCGATAATATTGATACAAGATGGCATACGTTCGCCTTGTTGGGCTTTGTCATGCAAGGCTTTTGCCAATTGCGCCACGCGTGGAATAATTTGGCTTTTACGCACAACCACAATGGATTTCTCTGGCAATAGACTCACTGAACGTCCGCAATCTTTGCTGGAAAATAGCACAATCCCGCCTGTTTCACATAATCCATATTCGGCGTGTACGATCCCGATGTTCGCTTTTTCAGCTTTGCTGATATTGTCAGCTTGTGCGTTTTCTTCCCAAATATGGGTGGAATATTGCTGTTGAACGGCTTGAGTAATGCCAAGTGCGGTCAATCTAGCGTCATTATTAATGATAATCTCACCGCCACCATATTTTTCACACAAAGAAAGTATTGCTTCTTTGACCGAACTTTCGCTGGTTTCAACCACATCGACCATCATCACTTTGGCGAAATCCATAAATTCTTGCACCAGTTGGGCTTGTGAGCGATCCGTTAAACGAGTCGTTGGATAATCATTGACAAGTTTAGGCATTGGTTCTGGCACAGTTTGGCGTTCACGCCCCATACGTTGCGCTAATCGATTTAAAAAGGCTTCACGATTTTGAATTGTCATTAGTTTTTCTCCCGATTAGCAAACCATGAGCGGAAACTTTCCCCTTCAGGTTGTGGTAAATCTCGTGCTTTAGTCCATTCGGCAAGTGCGCCAGCTTGAATTGGTGCTTTGCCGTTTTTGATAAATTTGCCCGCTAATTTTGCGCCAATTTTCACGCTGCTATCCCATACTGCAGGGTGGGTGTTGGCGAAATTAAATCCTTTAATAGAAAGGCGCTCGGCAAGTGGCGTCATACCTGATTGGGCGATGTGTTCACGGTGGCGCAAAATCAGTTGAGCCAATGGAATTTTCACTGGGCAAACACTGTTACAAGCGGTGCAAAGTGAGCAAGCATAAGGTAATTCTTTGAACTCTTCATAACCGCCAAGCAATGGCGAAATCACTGCGCCAATCGGACCGGGATAAATTGAGCCATAGCCATGTCCGCCAATTTGGCGATAGGCAGGGCAGGTATTTAAGCAAGCACCGCAACGGATACAACGCAGCACTTCTTTAAACTCGCTTTCAAGGATTTTTGAGCGGCCGTTATCCACAATCACTAAATGGAATTCTTCTGGACCGTCTGTTTCCCCTTCCACACGAGGACCAGTGAGCCAAGTGTTATAGCCAGTTAGTTTTGCGCCCACTGCACTACGGCAAAGCATTGTGATTAATACATCCACTTCTTGGAAGGTTGGTGTAATGCGTTCCATACCCATCACTGCAATGTGCGTTTTAGGCACCGTCGTAGCAAGGCGCAAGTTACCTTCATTGGTGACTAAACAGCAAGATCCTGTTTCTGCCACCGCAAAGTTACAACCGCTAATGCCAATATCGGCTTCCAAGAAATCTTTACGGATCACTTGGCGAATAAAGGCGGTCATTTCTTCAGGGGTTTCAGTGCCTTGATAGCCTAATTTTTCTTGCAAGTCTTTGCGAATTTGGTGGCGATCTTTATGAATGGCTGGCACCACGATATGCGATGGTTTGTCGTCAGCGATTTGTAGTAAATATTCCCCTAAATCAGTTTCTACCACGTTAATGCCTTCCGCTTCCAAAACAGCGTTCATACCAATTTCTTCGGTAACCATAGATTTGGATTTAACGATTTTCTTCGCATTTTTGGCAAGGGCAATTTGGCGAATGTAATTAGTCGCTTCTTCAGCAGTTTCTGCAAAGAAAACGTGGCCGCCATTTTGTTCCACTTTTTCGCTGAGTTGATATAAATAGGCATCAAGATTGGCTAACACATGATTGCGAATTTGTTTTGCAGCATCATGCCATTCTTCCCAATGGCCTAATTCATCTACCATTTTTTGGCGATTAGCGCCAATTGTTTCCTGCGCTTTCACCACCGCACGGCGCATAATTTCGTTGTGAACTTGTTTTTCTACACGTTCTTTAAATGGCAAGTTACTGGTTTTTAAACTCATCTTAATTTCCCCCTTGCTCATCTTGCATTAATACTTCGGCGATATGCATCACTTTCACATTTTTGCCTTCACGGCTTAAACGCCCTGTGATATTCATCAAACAACTCACATCTGCGCCCACTAAATAATCAGGTTCAACTTCGCTAATATTCATGACTTTTTCTGTGACCATTTCGCCTGAAATTTCCGCCATTTTGACAGAGAAGGTTCCGCCAAAACCACAACAGGTTTGTTGATTATGAATCGGGAGCAGCTGCAAGCCTTTGACATTTTGTAACAAGGTGAGCGGCTCTTGCACCACGCCCAATTTACGCGTTAGGCTACAAGAGGGGTGATAAACCGCTTTGCCCGTGAGTCTTGCCCCCACGTTCTCAATTTTTAAGACATTGACAATAAAATCCGTCAGATCATAGAAACGCTCTGCCACTTTCTTCGCACGAATAGCCCATTCAGACTCGTCAAAACGTTCAAAATATTCGGAATAATTTTTGATCGCATAAACACAAGATCCCGCTGGCGCAACGATAGGGTAATCGTTCACTTCAAAGGTTTCCACAAGGGTTTTCATACCAGCAAGTGCTTGTTTGGCATACCCACTATTAATAGCAGGTTGCCCGCAACAGCCTTGCTTTTCGAGGAATATCACATTGCAACCGAGTTTTTCCAGCAACAACACGCTGTTTTTTGCTACACCGCTTTTTACAATATCTGCAATGCAGGTAACATAAAAATTAACATTCATAATCACTCCAACAGGAAAATAATGTTGGCAAGCCAGCCATAAGGGTTTGGACGCTGCTTGCCAACGCTTTGTTTAGAAACTAAACATTAAAAAATAAAGGAATAATAAATAATGCAACAAGCGCCGCAATTACGCCATACACAAACATTGGTAACACCGTTTGTTTAATAATATTGCCTTCTTGATTGTTTGTGCCAAGCACTGAAGAGACGGCTACGATGTTATTGATACACACCATATTCCCCATTGCACCACCCACCGATTGTAACGCCAACACAAGTGCGGTCGATAATCCAGTAATTTCTGCGGTTGATAATTGCACGCTACCAAAGGTTAAATTGGAAACCGTATTTGAGCCCGAGAAGAATGCACCCACCGCGCCTAAATAGGAAGAGAACAATGTCCAATGTTCGCCTGTGGCATCGGCAAAGGTTTTACCAATCGTTTTCACCATTGAAGCATCGCCGCCAACGAGCATTAAGTTCACCATAATCAACGCGCCCACTAAAGCAATAAATGGGTTTTTCGAGCGGCGCAAGCTATCGCCAAAAATTTCACGGGTTTGTGTCCAGCTCATACTAAATAATGGAATCGCAACCAACACGGTAACAATAAATGGAATGAGCGCAGGCACATAAAGTAATTTGTAGCTTGCACTGACACTGGTGTCGAAAATATTTTTCAAGCTAAAGATTAAACCGTGGCTAATTTCAAAATCTCCCAATGAGCCAATATGGGTAGCAAACCACGTTGTACTATCATTCATCCAGCCTTTGAATGGCAGCTGTTGCAAGCGAGTGATAATTAAAATCCCGATCAACATTCCCGTTGGCAACAAGGCTTTGAACACTTGTTTTTGGGTTACCGCATTGCTGTCTAAGTGATTTTCCATTTTCACTAAACCGATATTACGATTTGCCGCAAAAACAGAAATTAACAAGCCAATCGCCCCACCCACTAAAGACGGAAATTCATAGTTAAATTGAGCAATCACCAGATAAGGCATCACACAGGCAAAAACACTAATATAAATGAACACAATGTTTTGGCGAATTTCTTTCCAGCTCACTATCGCGCGCAATGCCATTAATGGAATCACAAATGCGGCAAAGCTATGAATGAGCGCGCTCATCGAACCGATGCTGAGAATTTCGCTCTCTGTTAAATTTAGTGGGCCGAAACCAAACCAAGTCGGCGTGCCTACCGCCCCAAAGGAAACAGGCACCGAGTTCATGATTAAGGCTAATACTGCTACTTTAATCGGATTGAACCCTAAACCGACCAAAATTGGCGCGGCGATTGCGGCTGGCGTACCAAAGCCGCTTGCCCCTTCAATCATAAAAGTAAATGCCCAGCCGATAATCATTAACTGCGCAACAGGGTTTGGGTTAATATTGCCTAACCAACGGCGCAACACATTGGTTACCCCCGACATTTCAGAGAATTTATTAAATAAAATTGCGCCAAAAATCACTGTGATCGGCGTTTGCACCGCCACTAAACTGGCAGTAACGTTGGCACTAATGGTGGCAATATCCGTACCAAAATAGGCAAGATGAATCATCAACACCACCACCGCAATCCACGGCAACGCCACATAAGACGGCAACGCATTGCGTTTCACCATTAAATAAATCAATAAAATAATGGGAAAAATACTTAAAATAAAAGCCATAAACTCACCCTTTTTGTGAAAAATGTGGATGAATTATATTTAAAAAATGTTAAATAAATAGTGTCAATTTGTAAAAGATTGAAGTAGATCACAAAAATTTAACAAAATAGATAAAAGAGAACAGAATTTGAGCAAAAGTGCGGTGAAAAAAAATGATAATTTTTGACCGCACTTTGGAGGCTAAGTGGCTGAAAGTATTATGCAGCTATATTTCTCTCTAATTAAGCCATTATCTCTAATATAAACTGATGAGAGCTATTGAGTGGATTTATTCCATATAAGAAAGGTGTGCTTTTAAGGCAAAATGTAAGGAAAAAGCGCTGCGTTTTTAAAATAACGGATAACTATAACCAACCTGTCTAATGCGATTAACATTGGTCTTAACTATAAAATAGCCGATATTTTTAATAAATTCATTCTTAAAATTAACGCAGGCATATTTATCCGTCACTAATATTTAATTGTTTTCACTTTTTCTGGCAGGTCGGGCAAAAATAACTATTTCTTTGTGCAATGACTAAACTTTCAATTTTTTGACCGCACTTAGGGCAAGGTTTATCTTTTTTACCATAGATTTGCAATTCTTGAGCGAAATAGCCAGGCTTGCCATCTGGCTGCAAGAAATCTTTTAACGTTGTTCCACCTTGCTCAATGGCGCGTGTGAGTTCAGCTTTAATCGTGCTGACGAGCAATGCAGATTGAGCTTGAGTAATTTTTCCCGCTGGCTTTTCAGGATGCAAGCCACAATGAAATAGCACTTCATTGGCATAAATATTCCCCACGCCAACAACTACGGCATTATCCATTAGAAAGGCCTTAAGTGCGGTCAATTTTTGACGAGATTTTTTGAATAGATAATCAGCCGTGAAGTCTTCAGAAAGTGGCTCGGGTCCTAATTTGGCGAAAAGATGAAATGTATCGAGATTGTCTGCCCATAACCAAGCACCAAAGCGGCGCGGATCGTTATAACGCATAATTTTGCCATTATTCATCACAATATCAAGATGATCATGTTTTTCAATAGGATCTTGGCTAGTGACAATACGAACAGAGCCCGACATTCCTAAATGCCCAATGATATAACCTTGTTCAGTGTGAATAATTAAATATTTCGCACGACGTGAAAGTGCGGTCACTTTTTGCTGAGAAATTTGAGCTAACTCAGGGCTGACAGCCCAGCGCAATTTAGGCTGGCGAATAATGATTTTTTCAATGATAAAACCCTCAAGATAAGGGGCGATACCATTTTTAGCAGTTTCGACTTCGGGAAGTTCTGGCATAATTATTGAATTTGCGTATCAGTAATATCTTGGTTATAACGAGCCAAGCCTTCAACTAGGCGTGAAATGGCATTGGTAAGTGGGTCTATGTTGAGATTTATCATCTTTATTCTCCTAGCGTGCGGGCATTTTAGCGTAATTCTAGGCATTAAAAAACAAAAAACCCGAATTTGCATTCGGGTTTTTTATTCGTTTTAAAACTAAATTATTTGATTTTAGCTTCACGATAAATAACGTGTTTACGCACTACTGGATCAAATTTTTTGATTTCCATTTTTTCAGGCATATTACGTTTATTTTTGTCAGTTGTGTAGAAGTGACCAGTTTCTGCTGAAGAAACTAAACGGATTTTCTCACGAGCACCTTTAGCTGCCATTTTTTAGCTCCTTAGATTTTTTCGCCACGAGCACGGATTTCAGCTAATACTGCATCAATGCCTTTTTTATCAATAATACGCATACCTTTCGCTGTTAAGCGTAAAGTTACGAAACGGTTTTCAGACTCAACCCAGAAACGGTGAGTGTGTAAATTTGGTAGAAAACGACGACGAGTCGCGTTTAATGCGTGTGAACGGTTGTTACCAACTGCTGGACGCTTGCCTGTTACTTGACAGACTCTAGACATAATAATCTCCAATAATCTAAATATAAGCTCGAGCTTACGGTTCGGATACAAATTCAAGGAAAGCCTTGAGAGCCACCTCGTCAGGTCGCTAGTCGCCGACCCGCTTACTATATTAAAGGTCGCAAATTATACTTGCTTTATTCTGTTTTCTCAAGGGGAAAATAGTTTTTCCGTAAAAAACCGCGAGATTTTACACGAAAAATAACTGCGATCCAACTTTTGATGTGAAGGATTACAACAAACCTTCTTCTGCAAAGGAAAAATAGCAACCTTTGCCGATGATAAAATGATCTAAAAGATGAATTTCCATTAATTCCGCCGCACTTTTGATCTTTTGCGTGATGGATTTATCCGCATGACTAGGCTGTGCGAGCCCCGAAGGGTGATTATGGGCTAAAATCATCGCAGCCGCATTACAATAAAGCGCGGCTTTAATGATTTCGCGTGGATAAATATTGGCGACATTGATTGTGCCGAGAAACATTTCTTCCGTTTTTATAAGGCGATGTTGATTATCTAAAAATAGCACCATAAAAACTTCGCGTTCGTGATGTTCTAGTTCTGCTTGTAAATAAATACGGGTTGTATTGGGATCGGTAAATCCGTGGGAAAATTTGAGCTCATCTAATAAATAGCGTTTTGTCATTTCTGTGCAGGCTTGCAACTGAATATATTGGGTGATGCCTATGCCTTTAAATTGGCAGAATTCTTTCTGTGTGGCAGAAATTAACCCGCGTAGTGTCGAAAAATGCGCCAATACATTTTCTGAAAGTTGCATGACGGGGCAATTTTTTATGCCCGTCCGTAAAAAAATAGCTAATAATTCTTGATCCGTTAAGGATTTCGCGCCAAATTGCAAAAGTTTTTCGCGAGGCATGAGTATTTGATTTTTCATTGAATTTCCAAAATTTCGCAACATTTGACCGCACTTTGAACGATGCTTTCGTGAAAATCTAACCGTTTAAGATAAATTTGGAATGAAGATCGTAAAATTAATTTAAGTATTCTTAAAAATTAAAGTAAAATGGTGAAATTCGTGGTAAGTGAAAGGGGACTAACAATGTTAAAAGGTAAACGAATTGTTGTTGGTATTACGGGCGGAATTGCTGCCTACAAAGCCATTGAGTTAATCCGTTTACTGCGTAAATCTGATGCAGAAGTGCGTGTGGTATTAACGCCAGCGGCAGCAGAATTTGTCACACCTTTAACCTTGCAAGCCATTTCTGGCAATTCAGTTTCACAATCATTATTAGATCCTACGGCTGAATTATCAATGGGACATATTGAGTTAGCCAAATGGGCGGACATCGTGGTTGTCGCCCCTGCTAGCGCAGATTTTATCGCCCGATTATCCGTGGGAATGGCAAATGATTTGCTATCCACCCTTTGTTTAGCCACCGCAGCTCCTATTTTATTGGCACCAGCCATGAATCAGCAAATGTACGCGCAATCTGTTACACAAGAAAATATTGTAAAATTAGCACAGCGTGGTATTCAATTTGTTGGCCCTAATTCAGGTGTTCAAGCTTGTGGTGATGTGGGCGCAGGACGAATGTCAGAACCGAGTGAAATTTTCACCGCACTTGTTCATATTTTTGCATCAAAACAAGATTTAGTTGGCTTAACCGTCGCGATTACAGCGGGACCGACTCGAGAATTAATTGATCCTGTGCGCTATATTAGCAATCATAGTTCGGGCAAAATGGGCTTTGCCATTGCTGCCGCTTTTGCAGAGCGCGGTGCTAAGGTCACCTTAATTTCAGGGCCTGTTAATTTACCTACGCCCAAAAATGTGGAACGCATTGATGTGACAAGCGCAGAACAAATGTGGCAAGCTTCCCTAAAAAGTGCGGTCAAAAATCAATTATTTATTGGCTGCGCAGCGGTGGCGGATTATCGTGTTGCCGAGATTGCAGAACAAAAAATTAAGAAAACAGCTGACAATGATGCGTTGACGCTAACCTTGGTGAAGAATCCAGATATCATCGCTGATGTGGCGCAGTTGAAACAAAATCGACCATTTGTGATTGGCTTTGCTGCCGAAACCCAAAATGTTGAACACTATGCCAAAGACAAATTACAGCGCAAAAATCTTGATATGATTTGTGCGAACAGCGTGGCGGGTGGTGCCGTGTTCGGCGAAGACCAAAATGCGTTACACTTGTTTTGGAAAAATGGCGAGAAGAAATTGCCGACCAGCTCGAAACAAGAACTCGCCAGAATTTTAGTTCAAGAAATTATGAATCAATATAAATCGTAGCCGATCTGCTTTCTTATTTATATGAAGAATGAGATATGGAGAGATTTAAAAGGAACCAAAATGAAAAAAATTGATGTAAAAATTTTAGATAACCGTATTGGCAATGAATTTCCGCTTCCTGCCTATGCAACTTCTGGCTCTGCGGGGTTAGATTTGCGTGCGTTAGTTGATGAAGCCTTTGAAATTCAACCAGGGGAAACAAAATTAATTCCAACTGGTTTATCGATTTATATTGCCGATCCTAATTTAGCCGCGGTAATTTTACCCCGCTCTGGCTTAGGCCATAAAAATGGCATTGTGCTTGGTAACTTAGTGGGCTTGATCGACAGTGATTATCAAGGGCCATTAATGGTGTCGATGTGGAACCGTGGCACGGCCCCTTTTTGTGTTGAAGTGGGGGATCGTATTGCGCAATTAGTCTTTGTGCCTATCGTGCAAGCAGAATTTAATATTGTGAACGATTTTGAGCAAACCGACCGCGGTGAAGGCGGTTTTGGGCATTCAGGTAAAAAATAGGGAATTATGGTAGAAGAACAACTTGAAATTGCGGAAATTGAACCTGCGACAACTGAAGTGAAAGTGCCTAAAATCGAAAAACGCAGCGTGAATGAACGCCGTCAACAAGTGTTGGCGGTGCTAACTAATATGCTTCATTCGGAATCGGGCATGGAACGAATGACAACCGCACGCCTTGCGGAGGCCGTTGGTGTGTCTGAAGCTGCGCTTTATCGTTATTTTCCAAGCAAAACCAAAATGTTTGAAGCCTTGTTGGATAATATCGAATTGAATTTATTCACACGCATTTCTCAATCGATCAAAATGGAAACCAATACCGTTAATCGTGTGCGCGATATTATGCAGATGATCTTGGATTTTGCCCGTAAAAACCCGGGGTTAACCCGTGTGCTAACAGGGCACGCATTAATGTTTGAAGACGGAAAATTGCAAGCCCGAGTGGCGCAATTTTTTGATCGTTTAGAGCTGCAATTCGTCAATATTCTGCAAATGAGTAAATTGCGTGAAGGCAAAATGTTTGCTGTTGATGAACGCACCCTCGCGATTTATTTAGTTACCTTCTGTGAAGGGCAATTTATGCGTTATGTACGCACTAACTTCCGCCGTATGCCAAATCAAAGTTTTGAACAACAATGGAAGCTCATTGAGCCGTTATTCGCATGATTATCCCATGGCAAAATTTAGAAGAAGAAACCTTGCGTAATATTGCTGAAAGTTTTATTTTACGTGAGGGAACAGATTATGGAATGGAAGAACTTTCGTTAGACCAAAAAACGCAAAATTTGCTGCACCTTATTCGCAACGGAAGTGCGGTCATTGTTTGGTCAGAATTACATGAAACTATTGATATTAAAAATAAAAAAGACTTTTTAACTGATGTCTAAAAGTCTGATTGCATATAATGGAGCGCTGTCTATGCAAGATTTAGAAATGATGAAATCAACGGATGTGCAAGAGCGTATCGGTTCGACAATTGATCCAACCATTGATTGGTTTATTTCCCATTGTCATATCCATAAATATCCCACCAAAACCACGTTGATTCATGCGGGCGAAAAAGCAGAGACGCTATATTATTTGGTGAAAGGCTCAGCGATGGTGATGGTGAAAGATGATGAAGGGAAAGAAATGATCCTCTCTTATCTCAGCCAAGGTGAGTTTTTTGGCGAAGTTGGATTATTTGGCGAAAACCAAACACGTTCTGCCTCGGTGAAAGCACGCACCACTTGTGAGATCGCTGAGGTTTCCTATAAAAAATTCCGTCAGTTAATTCAAGTCAATCCTGAGATTTTAATGTATCTCACAGCACAATTATCTCATCGTTTACAAAACACCTCTCGCCAAGTGACGAATTTGGCGTTTCTTGATGTAGCAGGGCGCATTGCACAAACGCTAATGAATTTATCTAAAATGCCAGATGCTATGACACACCCAGACGGTATGCAAATTAAGATCACGCGCCAAGAAATTGGGCAAATGGTGGGCTGTTCTCGTGAAACAGTCGGACGCATTCTCAAAATGTTGGAAGATGAAAACTTAATCGCCGCCCACGGAAAAACGATAGTTGTTTTTGGTGCGCGTTAATTTCCTTTTCTTCGTGTAAGTGCGGTCAAAAAATACAAAATTTTTGACCGCACTTTTTTATTGAATAAGAATAGATTTCATCTTCAAAATCCGATATATTTACTCGGGTAAAGAGAAGTGGAGCGATGATAATGAAGAAAGAAGAAGTCGGACATAATTTTTTAGCGCGTTTAGGCAAAACACGTTTACGCCCTGGCGGTCGCAAAGCCACAGAATGGTTAATTGCTAATGGCGATTTTAGTGCAGATAAAAAAGTGCTGGAAGTCGCTTGTAATATGGGCACAACGGCAATCGGGCTGGCGAAACAATTTGGTTGTCATATTGAAGGGGTGGATTTAGATGAAGCCGCTTTAGAAAAAGCACAGCGTAATATTATCGCCAATGATCTGCAAGACAAAATTCATGTTCAACGTGCTAATGCAATGAAATTGCCCTTTGAAGATAATCACTTTGATATTGTCATCAACGAAGCAATGCTCACAATGTTGCCATTGGCGGCAAAAAGCAAAGCGGTGGCGGAATATTTCCGTGTGCTGAAACCTGGTGGTTTTTTATTAACCCACGATGTGATGTTAAATACTAATGATAGCGAAGAGATTATTGCCCAATTGCGTGAAGCCATTAATATTACTGTTACGCCATTGACGAAAGATAATTGGAAAAAGCTGTTTCAAGAAGTGGGCTTTCGCAACGTAGAAACCTTTAGTGGCGAGATGACATTGCTCTCGCCACAAGGAATGATTTACGATGAAGGCGTGTTAGGTGCCGCCAAAATTGTGAAAAATGCCTTGAAATCTGAAAATCGTGAAACCTTTAAGAAAATGTTTAAGGTGTTCAATGATCCGCAGAAAAAATTAAATTTTATCGCAGTTTGTAGCCAAAAATAGTTTGCGCATTCTTGTATCAGTGATAAAAAGTGCGGTCAATTTTTGATAGAATTGGCCGCACTTATTTTTATAGATAAATAATTGGAGATTTATTCATGGCAGCCGAAGGCTCAACGCAACTTTTAACCGCAGTGATATTACTTGGCGCCGCAGTGATTGCCGTGCCGCTATTCAAACGTCTTGGGCTTGGCGCGGTGTTGGGATATTTGGCTGCAGGGCTGGTGATTGGTCCTTTCGGTTTAGGATTTATTTCCGATGTGGACTCAATGCTGCACGTGGCAGAATTAGGCGTGGTGATGTTTTTATTTCTCATCGGCTTAGAAATGAACCCCTCGCATTTATGGGGCTTGCGTAAACAGATTTTTGGTTTAGGCGCCTTGCAAGTGCTGATTAGCGGTGCGTTGGTGATGTGTATGGGCAAATTGCTCAATTATTCATGGCAAACGGCATTTATTATCGCCTCAGGTTTTGTGCTGAATTCTACCGCGATTATTATGCAAATTTTGAGCGAGCGCGGGGATATGGGCTCATCTCATGGGCAAAAAATCATCTCAATTTTGTTATTTGAAGATCTGATGATTGTGCCTTTACTCGCGATTATTGCGTTCCTTTCACCAGTAGAAACATTA
Organism: Alitibacter langaaensis DSM 22999; assembly: GCF_003096995.1. Lineage (GTDB taxonomy): Bacteria > Pseudomonadota > Gammaproteobacteria > Enterobacterales > Pasteurellaceae > Exercitatus > Exercitatus langaaensis. The sequence goes on from NZ_QENU01000002.1 coordinate 125,966, forward strand.
ACGGATGCAGAACCCTTGTGGCAAAAATTTGCGGTTGCAACAGGATCATTAGCGCTATTAATTGTCTCGGGAATTTGGTTGTTAAATCCTTTATTTAAAGCCTTGGCATGGACAAAGTTACGCGAAATGATGACTGCGGCAGCATTATTAGTGGTATTAGGTGCTGCATTTTTAATGGAACACGCTGGGCTTTCCGCGGCGATGGGGGCATTTATTGCCGGCGTATTATTGTCAAATTCGAGTTTCAGACATCAGCTAGAAGCGGATATTGAACCCTTCCGCGGGCTATTGCTTGGCTTATTTTTTCTCGGCGTGGGAATGTCTTTGGATCTGACCCTTGTGTTCAATCATTTCTGGGAAATTTTAATTGGCGTATTGGCATTGATGCTTGCCAACGGAACGGGCGTATTTTTAGCCGCACTTTTCACTCGTTCGAATATTATGGAAGCATTGGATCGCGCTTTTATTATGGTGATTGGTGGGGAATTTGCGTTTGTCCTTTTCTCTGCCGCCGCATCTCAACACGTGATTACCGCACAACGCCAAGCAATGGGGGCGGCGATTATTATCCTTTCGATGGTATTGAGCCCGCTCTTTATTTTATTCTTCAAAAAAGTGATTGTGCCACGTTTGCATAAGCCTACGGCAGAACGTGAAGATGACCACATTGATGAAATCTATCCCATTATTATGGTTGGCTTTGGGCGCTTTGGGCAAATTGTGAATGACGTGTTAGCGATGACAAATCATCAAGTCACCATTATTGATCGTGATGAAGAAATCATCGCAGGCATGCGCAAGATAGGCATTAAGGCGTATTATGGTGATGCCGAACGCCCAGAACTTTTACATTACGCTGGTATTGAATCCGCGAAATTGTTAATTGTCACCTCGGGCAATAAAGCAAAATGCACGCATATTGTGGAAATGGCGCGCAAAATGAACCCTAATATTCGGATCTTAGCCCGTGCTTATGACTTGTTCCACGTGTATGAGCTTTATGAAAAAGGCGCAGATCGTCAGGTGCGAGAAACCTTTGATGCCGCTTTGCGTACCGCACGTTATGCTTTGGAAGATTTAGGCGATATTGAGCAAGAAAAAATAAATGAAATTACACGAGTGTATTATGAAGAAAATAGCCGCCGCTTGCGTTTAATGTCGGAAGTGCATGATCCTAAGATAACGAAGAAATTTGAGAATAAAGAAATGATTCGTGTGGCGTTGGAGCACGATCAAAAAACAATGTCACATATTCAGCAGATTATTCAGCGAGAAGATTAACGAAAATATTAAGGGAAATATTAAGGGAAATATTAAGGAAAAGTGCGGTCAAATTTGACCGTATTTTTTATGCTTTCACTAATCCCTAAGGTTGGTTGATTATCCAAGCGGCGAAATCTTGCCTTCTTGCACGGCAAAAGTGCGGTGTTTTTCAGGTTGCATTTGTTTCAGTTGGTCTGCTGTAATGGCAGTGACAAACACTTGCGATTGGCTTTGTTGTAAGCGTTCGGCTAATAATGCGCGTTTGTTTTGATCTAATTCAGAGGCAAAATCATCAATCAAAAAAATGCAAGGGCGTTCTTTTTCGTGCATCAAATGTTCGCCTTGGGCAAGACGTAATGCGCACATTAACAATTTTAATTGACCGCGAGATAGCACATCTTCCACTGGTAACCCATTGGCTTTAAAGCGGAAATCTGCTTTTTGTGGGCCAGAAAAGGTGTAGCCAAGATGTTTATCACGCTCAAAATTTTCGCGTAAGAGATCCGCATATTCGGTATTTTTATCCCAACCTTGATGAAAACTCACACTAATCTCTAATTCAGGCAAAAAAAGTTGGCAAGTTTGTTCGATTTCTGGGCGTAAGGCTTCTGCATATTCGGCACGCCATTGGCTGACTTGATGTGCCAGTTTGGCGAGTTCGACATCCCAAATTTTTAGGCTGCTGTAATCATAGGTTTGTTGTAATGCAGCATTGCGCTGTTTTAAGAAACGATTTAGCGCCGACCAAGCGGAATGAAAACTCGGGTGATGGTGGAATAATCCCCAATCTAAAAACGCGCGGCGATATGCAGGGCCGCCATTGAGCAAGGTTAGCCCTTCTGGGGTGATGATTTGCATTGGGAGCAAGTGCGCAAGATCCGCAATTTTATTGCCATCTTCACCATTAATTTTAACGATGGTCGTGCCGTCTTTGCGATGTTTTTGTAGCCCGACAGACCACTGATGTTGGCTTTCTTGGATGCGCCCGTGCAGGGTGAAATGGGGTTGCTCATAGGAAATTATGCGCGTTGTGACCGCACTTTTGAATGAACGACCATGGCCGAGATAGAAAATGCTTTCTAGCAAACTGGTTTTACCGCTGCCATTATTGCCGACCAAAAAGTTAAAACCGTGGTCAAATTCAAGATCCACGGCATTAAGATTACGGAAATGTTCAACGATTAAACGAGAAATAGCCATAAAAGTGCGGTCAAAATGACGATATTTTTTTACAGCTTCATTGGCATGATGACATATTCAGCGCTGCTATCTGACACATCTTCCATCAAACAGCTTGATGCGGCATCGGTTAAACGCATACGAACTTGCTGGCATTTAATCGCGTTGAGTACATCTAAAACGTAGCTGACATTAAAACCAATTTCCATTGGCTCGGCTTGATAACTCACATCGACGATTTCTTCTGCTTCTTCTTGTTCTGGGTTTTTCGCCGTGATTTTAAGCTGATTATTCGCTAACTCTAAACGCACGCTGCGCACTTTATCGCTAGACAAAATAGAGGCACGCACAAAGGCTTGTTTAAGGCTTTCCCAATCCGCTTCTAAAATGCGATCAGCATTTCGCGGCAACACACGGCGATAATCAGGGAAACGACCATCAATTAATTTGGAGGTGAAGATAACCGAGCCAAGTTGAACACGCAAATTATTGGTGCCAATTTGTACACGAGCGGGTTCCTCGGCGTTCACATCAAGCAAACGAGCAAGCTCTAACACACCTTTACGCGGCAAGATCACCGAGTGGTTTTGCAACTCTTGCTCTAGCTCAATGGTACAAACCGCTAAACGATGTCCATCTGTGGCAACGGTGCGTAATAAATTGCCTTCGGTTTCAAATTTCATTCCGTTTAAGAAATAACGCGCATCATTATTTGCCATAGAAAACTGTGTGGCATCAATTAAACGGCGTAAATTCGCTTGCGAAACAGTGAAATCCACTTCAGACTGCCAATCCGTGAGGTTTGGATATTCTTCAGCAGGGAAGGTGGCGAGATTAAATTTAGAACGCTCAGAGCGGATTATCGCACGATCTTCTTCAAAATCCACATTAATGACCGCACTTTCATGCAGGCTGCGGCAAATATCTAAGAATTTTTTTGCTGGAATGGTCACATCCCCGTTTCCATCATTCTCTAGAATCGCGCTGGTGGATAATTCTACTTCGAGATCGGTTCCTGTAATGGTTAATTGATTGCCACGAACTTGTAGCAACACGTTATTCAACACAGGAATATTGGGGCGGTTGCTTAATACGCCACAAACTTGCTGTAATGGTTTTAACAGATTTTCTCTTGAAACGATAAGCTGCATACGATTTCCTTATGCTGATAAAATACGGACTAAATTTAACCAATCTTCTTGCAGATTAGCATCTTGCTCACGGAGTTCGGCAATTTTATCACAAGCGTACATCACCGTGGTATGGTCACGATCACCAAAATTTTTGCCAATCTCTGGAAAACTGCGGTTGGTGAGTTCTTTCGCCAGCGCCATGGCTAGCTGACGCGGGCGAGCCAATGAGCGTAAGCGACTTTTGGATTTTAAATCAGACACTTTGATCCGATAATATTCCGCGACTTCTTTTTGAATATTTTCGATGGTCACTAATTTTTCTTGCAAAGCAAGCATATCTTTTAACACTTCTCGTGCGAAATCAACGGTGATTGGTCGCCCCGTGAATTCAGTATTCGCTTGCACTCGGTTTAGTGCGCCTTCTAATTCACGCACATTGGCACGAATTTTCTGCCCAATAAAAAATGCCACTTCTTCGGGTAAATCAATATGGCGTTCTTCGGCTTTTTTCATCAAAATTGCCACGCGCGTTTCTAGTTCTGGCGGCTCAATTTGTAAGGTTAAACCCACGCCAAACCGTGAGGTTAAACGTTCGGTAAAATTATCAATACCCTTTGGCAATTTATCTGAAGTTAGGATAATTTGACGCCCACCTTCAAATAAGGAATTAAAAGTGTGGAAGAATTCTTCCTGTGTCCCGTCTTTGCCCGCGAAGAATTGAATATCATCAATCAGCAATACATCAAGTGAACGATAGAATTTTTTGAATTGCTCAATACGCTCGCTGCGCAAGGCTTTCACCATTTGTTGCACATAACGCTCGGAATGAATATATACAATGCGCGTGTTCGGATTATCTGCCAAAATCGCATTGCCAATGGCGTGCAACAAGTGGGTTTTCCCCAAACCAGAACCACCGTATAAAAAGAGCGGATTCGTCAGCACATCGCCCGGTTTTTTCGCCACTTTCAATCCCGCAGAACGCGCCAATTGATTTGATTTGCCACCTACAAAATTCTCAAACACATAGTTAGCGTTGAGATTAGTGCGAAATTCTATTTGTTCAGAATCTTGCTGAGAATTGACCGCACTTGCGCTGTGCGTCATATTTTCTGTTATTGGCGCACTTAGAGTTTTAGGCGCAGCGGGTTTCACCCCTTCCACTAATTTAATCAATAATTCTGGATTTTGGCTTAACGCTTGGGCGGTTTTAATGATTTGCGCTAAAAAATGTGTTTCCACCCAGTTTTTCACAAACACGTTAGAGGCATAAAGGGTAATGAGATTATTGTTATTAACCTCAGCTTGTAAGGGGCGCAGCCACATATTGAGATCATTTGACGACACTTGATCTTGCAGCTGGGATAAGCAATTTGCCCAAAGTGATGACAGTTGGTGTTCCATTTTTATCTTTATTATGAAGTGGTTAACAGAAATGACCGAAAAGTGCGGTCGAAATTGGCGTAATTTTACCTGAAAATTGATCAAAGATCTTCCCTGAAAGATCAAAAAAATGGCTTGAGATTTTTCGGGAAAAACGTATAATTCGCCGCGCTTATTTAGATAAAAAGAAAATTTCTTCTATTCTAATTTGACGAACGTTGATTTTATCAGTAAAATTCCGTTCCTTATTTTGAATAACCTTGTTTTCAAGTAATATGTTTTGTTCGCTTTGGCTTTCAGTGCGAATAAAGCGATCAATACGAACATTTTTTGATTTAGGTAGATTTAATATGAAACGTACATTTCAACCATCTGTATTAAAACGTAGTCGTACTCACGGTTTCCGTGCGCGTATGGCAACTAAAAACGGCCGTCAAGTTTTAGCTCGTCGTCGTGCTAAAGGTCGTAAAAGTTTATCAGCTTAATTCGCAACGCTTGTGAATAAGCAAGACTTAACTTTTCATCGGGGGCTACGTTTGTTAGCCCCTGAACATTTCAAATACGTCTTTCAAGACCCACAGCGTGCATCTACACCTGAAGTCACCATATTGGCTCGTCCCAATTCTCTATCTCATCCACGCCTTGGCTTAACTGTTGCCAAAAAGCACTTGAAACGCGCTCATGAACGTAATCGAATTAAACGTTTATGCCGTGAAAGTTTCCGCTTATTGCAACATGAATTGCCGCATTGTGATTTTGTAATCGTGGCGAAAGCAGGAATTGGCAAGTTAGATAACCGCACTTTCAGCCAAACATTGAGTAAATTATGGCAACGTCACATTCGCTTGGCGAACAGATCCTAATTAAGCTCATTCGAGGCTATCAAATTTTTATCAGTCCGATGATGGCACCGCGCTGTCGTTTTGTGCCCACTTGCTCTTGTTATGGGCTTGAGGCGATAAAAACGCATGGCGCATTAAAAGGTAGTTGGCTTACGCTTAAACGTGTATTAAAATGTCACCCTTTGCATGAAGGTGGATACGATCCTGTGCCACCGAAAAACCATAACCATAAAGAGAACAACCAATGAATTCAAGTCGTGGCTTATTAGCACTAGCTCTACTTTTCATCTCGTTCCTTGTTTATCAACAATGGGAAATCGACAAAGCGCCGAAACCTGCTGTTGCACAAACAAATGTAACGCAATCTTCAACGGATACGCCAAGCAGTCCAACTGCGAACACTGCAACGCCAGATAGCGAAGCAAAAGGTCGTGTAATTACCGTTGCCAATGATGTATTCCGCTTAAAAATTGACACATTAGGTGGCGATGTTGTGGAAAGTGAACTGTTAAATTACGCTCAAGAATTGAACAGTGAAGCGCGTTTTACTTTGTTGGACAATCAAAATGGTAAAACCTATATCGCTCAAAGTGGCTTAGTGGGTAAAGATGGTATTGACAGCGCTGCTGGTCGTGCCGCTTATCAAGTGGATGGCGATAATTTTGTTTTAGCCGACGGTCAAAACGAATTGCGTGTGCCACTCACATTTGAAAAAGATGGAGTTACTTACCGTAAAGTTTTCGTACTTAAACGTGGCGCTTATGATGTAGCGGTGAATTATGAAATTCAAAATAATGGCGCAGCAGCGATTGAAGTACAGCCTTATGGTCAATTAAAACATAATTTAGTAGAAAGCTCTGGCCACATCGCAATGCCAACTTATACTGGTGGTGCATATTCATCTTCAGAAACTAATTATAAAAAATACAGTTTCGATGAAATGAAAAAAGCAAACCTTTCCATTGATACCAAAGCAGGTTGGGTGGCAGTATTACAGCACTACTTCGTATCTGCATGGATTCCAAGCCAAGATGTGGATAATCAGCTTTACACTAGCACGAACAATGGCGTTGGATTCATCGGCTATCGCGGCCCTGTTACAACAGTGCAACCAGGCGAAAGCAAAAGCATTAACAGTTCATTGTGGACTGGCCCTAAATTACAAGAGCAAATGGGGGCCGTGGCAAACCATTTAGACTTAACTGTGGATTATGGTTGGGCGTGGTTTATTGCTAAACCGTTATTCTGGTTATTAACGCATATTCACGACTTAGTGAAAAACTGGGGTCTGGCTATCATTGGGGTAACGCTTATCGTTAAAGGATTGCTTTATCCATTAACCAAAGCGCAATATACTTCAATGGCAAAAATGCGTATGTTGCAACCAAAATTGCAAGAAATGCGTGAACGTTTTGGCGATGATCGTCAACGTATGAGCCAAGAAATGATGAAATTGTATAAAGAAGAAAAAGTGAACCCATTGGGTGGCTGTCTTCCATTATTAATTCAAATGCCAATTTTCATCGCCCTTTATTGGACGTTTATGGAAGCGGTTGAATTGCGTCATGCGCCATTCTTTGGCTGGATCCAAGATTTATCCGCACAAGATCCTTACTATATTCTTCCGCTATTAATGGGTGGTTCAATGTTCTTGTTGCAAAAAATGTCGCCAACACCTGTGGCTGACCCTATGCAACAAAAAATTATGACATTCATGCCTGTTGTCTTTACCGTATTCTTCTTATGGTTCCCTGCTGGCTTGGTATTATATTGGTTAGTATCAAACCTGATTACCATCATCCAGCAACAACTTATCTACCGCGGATTAGAGAAAAAAGGTTTACATAGCCGTAAGAAATAATGAATGAGTTCGGAATAAAAGGTATCCTAGTGATACCTTTTATTTTTAGTCGTCAATGAAGATTGATTAGCGCACTGGATAAAAGTGCGGTCATTTTTAGGATAATTTTATGACAGATTTTACAAAGGATACGATTGTTGCCCAAGCCACGCCCATCGGCCGTGGCGGTGTTGGTATTTTGCGTGTATCGGGGCCGCTAGCGACCGAAGTGGCAAAAGCTGTTGTGGGCAAAGAATTAAAGCCACGTTTAGCCAATTATTTGCCCTTTAAAGATGCAGATGGCACTGTTTTGGATCAAGGAATCGCACTTTATTTTAAAGCCCCCAATTCTTTTACAGGGGAAGATGTCGTGGAATTCCAAGGGCATGGCGGTCAAGTGGTGTTGGATCTTTTGCTCAAACGAATTTTACAGGTGAAAGGCATTCGCCTTGCCCGTCCGGGGGAATTTTCTGAACAGGCATTTTTGAATGATAAACTAGATTTGGCACAAGCCGAAGCGATTGCGGATTTAATTGATGCGACTTCTGAACAAGCGGCTCGTTCTGCCTTAAAGTCTTTGCAAGGTGAATTTTCTAATAAAGTGAATCAATTGGTGGAGCAAGTGATTTACTTACGCACCTATGTCGAAGCTGCGATTGATTTCCCTGATGAAGAAATTGATTTCTTGGCAGACGGCAAAATTGAAGGACATTTAAATGAGATTATTGCTCAATTGGATAAAGTGCGCTCTGAAGCCAAACAGGGTTCAATTTTGCGTGAGGGCATGAAAGTGGTGATTGCCGGTCGTCCGAATGCTGGAAAATCTAGCTTGTTAAATGCTCTTGCAGGGCGAGAAGCAGCGATTGTCACCAATATCGCTGGCACGACTCGAGATGTGCTGCGCGAACATATCCACATTGACGGTATGCCGTTGCACATTATCGACACTGCAGGATTGCGTGATGCCACCGATGAAGTCGAGCGCATTGGTATCACTCGCGCATGGCATGAAATTGAGCAAGCGGATTTGGTGATTTTGATGCTAGATAGCACTGATCCTGATAGCCAAAATCTGGAAAAAGTGCGGTCAGAATTTTTGGAGAAATTACCGAATAATATTCCCGTAACCATTGTGCGTAATAAATCAGATTTGAGCGGTGAGCGAGAAAGCATAGAACAACAGGACGGTTCGGTGGTGATCCGATTATCTGCGCAAACCCAACAAGGCGTGGATTTATTGCGTGAACACTTAAAACAATCTATCGGCTATCAAACTGGCGTAGAGGGCGGTTTTTTGGCACGCCGCCGTCATTTAGAAGCCTTAGAATATGCCGCTGAACACTTACAAATAGGGCATGTTCAGCTTACCCAATTCCATGCAGGCGAATTATTGGCAGAAGAATTGCGTAGAGCGCAAAACTATCTCAGTGAAATCACGGGGCAATTCACATCCGATGATTTGCTGAGCAATATATTTAGCTCATTTTGTATCGGTAAATAAACAAAAATCCCACGTCTTGAACGTGGGATTGTTTTATCTGCGTGCGAGTAAATCTTCTTTTCTTATTCTCAATAAAAACAGCACCGTTAAATAGCTCACCGCCGCCGTAGCGATTAACCAAACCAGCCAATGTACACGTTTAAGGAAACTCATTGCATTCCAAGCATCAAGGCTAGGGCAGAAGTGCCACACCAATGCGCCCATAATGACCGCGGCGATCAAAACTTTGAGAAAAAAGACCGCACTTTGGCGACTGAAATGATAGACATCGCCTTTAGCTAAACCACGGTAGAGCAAAAAGGCATTTAAGGTTGCCGACATTGCTGATGCCATTGCCAAGCCAACATAGCTAAACCAAAAGGCGAGAATGTTAAAGCCCATATTGCAGACCATCGCGATGATACCAATTTTCACGGGGGTTTTGGTGTCTTGGCGTGCGTAATAACCATTGGCAAGAATTTTGATGAGCATAAAACTGAGCAAGCCCGCGTTAAATGCCCAAAGCGAAAGTGCGGCGGCTTGTACATCTGAAAGGGAAAATTCGCCACGCATAAAGAGCGTAATTAACATAGGTTCGGCGAGCACGGCAATACCAATCATCGCAGGAACACCGAGCAATAAAATCATCCGTACACCCCAATCCATCGTGCGATGAAAATCGGTCGCGCTGTTTGGATTATCGCTTTTATTCACATGTTGGCGAGCGAGCGTTGGGAGAATCACCGTTGAAATCGCAATCCCAAACAAGCCGAGCGGAAATTCCAATAAACGATCTGAATAGTAAAGCCAGCTAATTGAGCCTGTCATTAAGAAACTGGCGATAAAGGTGTCGAGTAATAAATTAATTTGGCTCACGGAAACACCAAATAATGCAGGGATCATCAACGTGCGGATCTTTTTCACCCCCACATCATTCCACGCCCACTTGGGTTTGACCAACAATCCCGCTTTCTTTAAAAACGGAATTTGGAATAAAAACTGCAACAACCCACCCATAAAAATACCAATGGCTAACGCCAAATCGGGATCATTCATCTGTGGTGCAAGCAAAAGTGCGGTGGAAATCATCGCAATATTGAGTAAAACCGGCGAGAATGACATCACGCCAAACTTGCCTAAGGTATTTAAAATGGCGCCAGATAGGGCGACAAAAGTGATAAACCATAAATAAGGAAAGGTGATCTTGAGCAACAACGACGCCTGCTCAAATTTATGCGCATTTTCACCATCGTTAAGCCAATCCATGAACCAGCCCGTACCAAAAATCGCCGCAACCACAGGCGATGCCACCATTGCAACTAGCGTAACAATGGTAACAAGTCCGCCTAACGTGCCTGACACTTTGGCGATAAATTCACGAGTTTTGTCCATATCGCCCGATTTTTGATATTCGGCAAGCACAGGCACGAAAGCTTGTGAAAACGCCCCTTCTGCGAATAAACGACGTAAAAAATTAGGAATGCGGTTGGCAAATAAAAAGATATCCGCCGCGGCGCCTGCACCAATAATATTGGCGATAACCACATCGCGTACTAAGCCTAATACGCGTGAAAGCAAAGTCATCGAGCTGACAATAATGCCCGATTTAAGAAGTCGTTTACTCAAAATTTTGACCTATGGAAAAGAAAATTGCGTTAATTTTATAGAAATTTCATATTTACGCTATATTCTAGCGGAAAAAACTGATAAAATCTCGTGCACATCGTTGATCTCGTCGCGAATGGCTTAATGCGACCCCTTAAAACGGTGGAAACATTCGGTTGTGTCTCACCGAAAATCAACATATTTTCAATTAGTTAATTTAATAAATTTTTAGGAGTTTGACCTTGGCTAATATCAAGTCAGCAAAAAAACGTGCGATTCAATCTGAAAAACGCCGTCAACACAACGCAAGTCAACGCTCAATGATGCGTACTTACATCAAAAAAGTTTACGCAGCAGTAGCAGCAGGCGAAAAAGCAACAGCAGAAACAGCATTCGTAGAAATGCAAAAAGTGGTAGACCGTATGGCGTCTAAAGGCTTAATCCACGCGAACAAAGCTGCAAACCACAAATCTAAATTAGCTGCTCAAATCAAAAAATTAGCATAATTTCAGATTAGAATAAAAATTAACCGCACTTTTTTGAAGTGCGGTTTTTTGTTTCCTTAAATCCGTCTGCGGCGGCGATGAAAAGCAAGCGCACGATTGGTCGTCGTGTTTTTCACTGTTTGATGATTGCTGCGATTTTCTTTTGAACGGTGCGCACGGCGATAGTGGCTGAGAAAGTAATGTAACGAGCTAGCAAGGAGCACGCCGGCTAAAAATACCACAATGAGTTCACCATATAATTGATGAAATAATTGATTGATTTTGCTTTGCGTGGTTTGCCCGTATTTGCTATCGAAAGTTACCCGCAGAAATCCTTCCACACCATTATTGGAATAAATCGGCTCCACAATTTGTTGGTGGTGGGGCGCGGTGTTTTGTTCTAAGCCTAATTGGGCGCGCAGATTTTGGCTATTTTGGCTTTGCGCTAACAATTCGCCATTGGCACCGTAAAGCGTTGCATCAATAATAAATATTTCTTTGGCGAGATTATCTAAACTTTCCGTGAGCTTTTCTGTTTGCGCATTATTCACCAACAGCATAGATAGCAAGGTGGTTTGCTGGCGCACTAATAAATGGGATAAATTTGCCACTTGGTTAACACTTGCTAACTGTGAGCCAATCTGAAACTGTTTTACGCCAAAGAGAATGACGCCAAGCGCTGTAATACAAAGCACGACAATGCTAGCAAATAGGGCGGATTTCGCCATTTTTTCACGCAGAATTTGCAAGTTATTTTCCTATCCTAAATAGAATGATGTATGATTGTACCATTATTTTTCTGAAAGGATCATCCATGCAAAGTATTCTTCAAAAATATTCGCTATTTCCGACCGCACTTTCTGCGCAACAACCGCTGCCCGCACGTCAAGGCTATTCCATTTTATTTGGCACGCAATTGAATGCAGACACATTAGCGCAATTTCATACAAAGTGCGGTCAAAATTTTGAAATTTTAAGCTGCTGGCAAGTCGTAGAAAATGTGGTGGTGCTCGTCAAAGGTAAGTTTTCGGCGCAACAAATTTCACTTGCTCATCAACTGGGTTTAGATGCAGCGGTGATCAATTTTAATGCTCGCTTAAGCCAATCAGGCTTGCTAGTGATGGATATGGACAGCACAGCGATTCAAATTGAGTGCATTGATGAAATCGCCAAATTGGCTGGCACGGGCGATAAAGTTTCAGCGATCACGGCAGCAGCTATGCGTGGCGAATTGGATTTTGAACAGAGCTTACGGCGCCGAGTAGGCACGTTAAAAGGCGCACCAGAAAGCATTTTAGCGCAAGTGCGAGAGAATTTACCTTTAATGGACGGCTTGCAAGAAACGATTGTCGAATTGAAAAACTATGGCTGGAAAACTGCCATTGCCTCTGGCGGCTTCACCTATTTTGCGGATTATCTCAAAGAAACGCTTGAATTAGATGCCGCGGTATCAAACCAATTTGAAATTATTGACGGCACGCTAACGGGAAATGTGAAAGGGGATATTGTGCACGCGCAATATAAAGCCGATACGCTACAACGTTTGGCGCGAGAATTTGGTATTGCCCCCGAAAATACAGTCGCTATCGGAGATGGCGCCAATGATTTGGCGATGATGGCGGTGGCAGATTTGGGCGCGGCTTTTCATGCTAAACCAAAAGTGCAACAACAGGCGCAAGTTGTGGTAAACTTTGCCAACTTAACTGGCTTGCTCTGTTTGCTCAGCGCCAATGATCAAATTCAACAGATTGAAAAATAAGGAGAAAATAATGCCATCATTTGATATTGTTTCAGAAATTACTATGCATGAAGTGCGCAATGCGGTGGAAAATGCCAACCGTGTGTTGAGTACACGTTATGATTTTCGTGGCGTGGAAGCGGTGATTGAATTAAATGAGAAAAATGAAAGCATCAAACTGACGACGGAATCGGATTTCCAATTGGAACAGCTGATTGAGATTTTAATTGGCTCTTGTGTAAAACGTGGGATTGACAGCACGTCATTGGATATCCCCACAGAAAGTGAACACCACGGCAAACTTTATAGTAAAGAGGTGAAGTTAAAACAAGGCATTGAAACGGAAACAGCGAAGAAAATCACCAAGTTAATTAAAGACAGCAAACTAAAAGTGCAAACTCAAATTCAGGGTGAACAAGTTCGAGTAACGGGAAAATCTCGTGATGATTTGCAAGCAGTCATCCAATTAGTGAAAGGCGCAGAACTAGGGCAACCATTCCAGTTTGAAAACTTTCGTGATTAAGCATTAAATTTTATCTATTCTAGGGCAGCCAATCGGTTTGCCCTTTCTTTTTAAAAATTTTCTGTTTTTTGACCGCACTTTTGCCTGATTTTTCTATCAGCTTTTCTTAAATGAAGAAAATAGATCATTTTCTCGATAAAAAAATTGAACTTTTCTATTGACTTAAAATGCAAAGATAAATGATAATCTTTATCAAATTTCGTAATTTTTTATTCATCCTCATTTAGTCTTTAGTCATTTTAAGGAATCAGTCTATGAAGAAGGCACAGTTTGTATTATTGCCATTAAGTGTTTTTGTCGCGTTAAATGTGCAAGCGGCAGAGCAACTCGATACCATTGATGTGGTGAGTGATAATCTTTCACCACAAAAAGAAAATGTATCAGCCAAAGGGGTTGTGCGTGTGCGTCAAGCCACCAAAATGTCAGATGTGTTGCGTGGTGTGCCGGGCGTGAATGTAAATGGCGCGCGTTCAATTGTAGAGCGTTATAACATCCGTGGTGTTAGTGAAGAATATCTCAATATTACCGTAGATGGCGCACGCCAAGAAGGCTATTCATTCCACCATTCGGGTAACTACGGGATTGATCCAGAGATCTTAAAACGTGTTGATATTGATGTCGGCGCGAATTCTATCGCTAGTGGTGCGGGTTCATTAGGCGGTTCAATGAAGTTTGAAACCGTAGATGCTGCCGATTTATTAGAAGATGGTCAAAATATTGGCGCAAAAATTAAATATGCTTATGGCTCTAATGATGATTCTAATCAAGCAATGGCAACGTTATATGGGCGTGCGGGCAATTTAGATTTATTAGGCTATTTCAATTATCGTCATCAAGAAAATGGTAAGGACGGTAATGGGCTTAAAAATGAAAATAAAGGTAGAGCGCAAAACTATCTATTCAAAGCAAAATATAACTTCGGTGAGAATCACTGGGTAAATGTTTCCGCAGAACATTATTACAATACGGCAGTAAACTGTTATCGTGCTAACTTTGGTATGTGTTTAGGTGATGTACCAGCGCCTGGACAAGATGGATATCGTATGCAAAATCATGGACGAGCTACTTCTGAAATTGAACGTGATACCTATACGTTGAATTATCGTTATAATCCGAGTGATAACAAATGGGTAAACGTCAAAGCGAATGCTTATTATACCGAAACAGAAAATTCTTCTATGAATCGTAAACAAACTAATGTTAAAACAGCGGGCGGTTCATTGTCTAACCGTTCTGATTTTGACTTAGGGGTAACGAATCACAGCGTATTAGTGGGGAGTGAGTTTTATAAAACAACCGCATTGCGTTATGCGAGCGCTAGAAGTAATACTCCTGACTATAAACAACGTGCAACATCCACGTCCATTTATTTAGAAGACGCAATCGGTATTGGTAACTTTATTATTACGCCAGGGGTACGTTTTGATCATTACCATGCTGCACTAATTGATTCTGACAAAAGCCATCATCGTGTTTCTAAAGCATTTGGCTTAAAATACTTAGCGACAGATGATTTGGCGTTATTTGCTAATTATACTGAAGTCTTTAGAGGTCCTGGTTTTGGTGAGTTAGCCTTAGTTAAACCTGGTTATTATTATACAGGTTCTGAATCACCAACCCGTGGTGACAATAAAGAAATTGGATTTAATTATACGCACAGTAGCGTATTCTCTGATGTCGATGGTATGTCATTAACCGCAAAATATTTCCGCACTGATTACGACAATATGAATTTATCTTTACCTGTTGGCAATCAAGGTAGTCTATATATAAATATTGGTGAAGTAAAATTAGACGGTGTGGAAGCACAAGCGCGTTATTGGTTTGATAATTTAAGTGCGCGTGTTAGCTATGCTCGCGCTCGTAGTGAACAAAAAGATAATGGCTTTGTAGCATTCCCTGACGCAGGCGACCGTTATACCTTTGGTTTAGATTATCGCATTCCAAGTGTTGGTGTTGAAATGGGTTGGAACACTATGCTTGTTCGCGGTTTAGCTTATGCAACTAACGCAACATCAATTACCACGAAAGGTAGTTATGCCGTAAGCAATGCTTATGTATCTTGGCAACCTAAACCAATTAAAGGCTTAGAGCTAACATTTGGCGTAGATAACATCTTCAACAAAGCCTATAAAGATCAAAGCACTCAATACTATGATTCGGTTGATTTAGATCCAGGTCGTAACTACAAAATCAGCGTAGCGTATAAATTCTAATTTAGATCAGTTAATAAATAAGGCGTTTTTAAAAAACGCCTTATTTTTTGACCGCACTTTTTGATCTGTATTATGAAAAAACGATTTAGTTTGTTTACGCAACAGTTGAAATTTGCTAGAATTCTCGCCTTAATTGAAATTCATTCTCAATTAGATTAATGAAACCATTTTATTTATGTAAGGGTGTATAATGCCAGCGTTATTTCAATTTTTAAAAGCATACAGTGACTATATTATTCTCGGTTTATTGGGCGTAATGAGCTTTATTATGCTGTGGTTCGTGATTGAACGTTTTATCTTCTTAACACGAGTGAAAGTAAAATCTTATAGCAATATTCATGAATTAGATATTGATCTGAACCGCCACTTAACCACGATCTCAACCATTGGCGCAAATGCCCCTTATATTGGTTTATTGGGAACGGTTATCGGAATTTTGCTGACATTCTATGATTTGGGCAATTCTTCTGGGGATATTGATGCTGCCGCAATTATGCTGCATTTGTCATTGGCTTTGAAAGCCACAGCGGTGGGTATTTTAGTGGCGATTCCGTCAATGGTGTTTTATAGCGCACTAGGGCGTAAAGTTGAAGTTCAGCGTTTAAAATGGAAAGCGTTAAATAGCACAAAAAATATTGGTGCATAAGATAAACAAAAGGAGCTTTCCATGAAAAAGTTTGATGAAATTAATATTATTCCTTTCATCGATATTATGTTGGTGCTGTTAGCGATTGTGCTGATTACCGCCTCTTTTATTTCGCAAGGCAAAATTCAAGTTAATGTGCCAAAGGCTTCACAAACTGTCTCATTTAAATCCGATGATCTGGCTAAATTGCTCACCGTTACTCACGATGGAAAATTATTCTTCAATGATAAACCCATTGAAAAAGCCGCATTAGAACAAGAAATTGCTACTTGGGATAAAGCACAAAAAGTGACGTTAAAAGTGGATGCCGAAGCCTCATTTCAAGATTTTGTCTCGATCACGGATTTAATGGCAAAAAATGAAATTAAAAACGTGGCAATTGTAACCATGAAAGACAAAGGTCAATAGCATGAAGAAAAATTCATGGTTTGGTTTTTTCGGATCTGCGTTTTTTCATGTAGGCGTAGCCTCTGCGTTATTTTTTGCGCTAAAAGAAGATGATGCCGCCAATAGCTTCAGCGCAGAGACGCTTTCTACCAATATTTCCATGGAAATGATGATGGCGACAACGGTTGAATCAGCACCGCCAGAACCAGAGACTGCAAAAAAAGCAGAGCCAGAGGCTGAGAAAAAAGAAGTGGTGGCAGATCCAACGAAAAAAGCGGAAAAACCAAAGGATAAGCCAAAAGAAAAGCCTAAGGAACAAAAGAAAGAAAAACCGAAGGAAAAACCAAAAGAACCCGTTAAAAAGCCAACGGATAAAGTCGTGGCGAAAGTTGCACCAAATCCAAATGCGGTGGTGGCTGATAAGGTGCAAGCAGGGAATGCCAATATTAATTCGCAAGCCACATCTACGGCTAACTCAGCAAATACGAATGCGAATATGTCGGGCAATGGCACAAATACTTCAGAAATCGCTGCCTATAAATCTAAAATACGCCGCGAAATTGAACGCCACAAAAAATATTCTCAACGCGCGAGAATGATGCGCAAGCAAGGCACGGTGGTTGTGGTCTTTAACATCACTGCCGATGGTTCTTTAACAGGCGCGCGTGTTGCTCAATCATCGGGGACGGAAGATTTGGATAATTCAGCGTTAGATGCCGTGCGATCCGCCCGTTCCGTGGGGCCGAAACCTGCAGGTATGGCGAGCGAAATTAGTGTGCCAGTGAGTTTTAGAATTCAATAGGCATTTTTCATCATCGGAAAATCAGCGTACAATGAAGTGCGGTCAAAAATAACAAAATTTTGACCGCACTTTCTTTTTATATCAAACAATTTAAGCCTACCAAATGTAGGTTATGCAATATGAGTGTTGAGGTGGAAATGATAGTTGGTCCTTATATTAATGCGGCTGCAATTGTCGCGGGCGGGATTATTGGCGCATTGCTAGGTGGGCACGTGCCTGAACGTTTGCGCACAAATTTAACGTTGCTTTTTGGGCTTTGTTCGATGGCAATGGGCGTTACCCTTATCGCTAAAGTCAATAGTATGCCTGCGATGGTGCTCTCTGTGTTGCTTGGAACCATTATTGGTGAGCTTATTTTACTGGAAAATGGAATCAATCATCTTGCGGCATCGGCGAAAAAACTGGTTGAAAAATTCACACCCGCTCAATCTAGCGAACACTCACATGAAGAATTTTTACAAAAATTTGTCGGGTTAATGATTTTGTTTTCTTTCAGCGGAACAGGCATTTTCGGCTCAATGAATGAAGGCATTACAGGGGACAGCAGCATTTTAGTGATTAAA
Source organism: Alitibacter langaaensis DSM 22999 (assembly GCF_003096995.1). Classification (GTDB taxonomy): domain Bacteria; phylum Pseudomonadota; class Gammaproteobacteria; order Enterobacterales; family Pasteurellaceae; genus Exercitatus; species Exercitatus langaaensis. Next base: position 144,051 of record NZ_QENU01000002.1, read on the forward strand.
GCCTTTTTAGATTTTTTCACCGCAATTATTTTTGCCACGACCTTAGGTTTTTCCGTGAGCACCTTATGCGTGCCGCAAACAATATTACAAGTGTTATTGGCTTATTGTGCGATGTTTATTTTGCCTTTTATCACCCCCGAAATGCGTATGGATTTTGGCGCAGCAGGTGGCGTATTAATGGTGGCAACAGGCTTGCGTATTTGTGGAATTAAGAATTTCCAAGTGGCGAATATGTTGCCTGCGCTGTTTATTGCTATGCCAATTTCTTCTGTTTGGGGACTGATATTTTAGTAATAAACCATCCTGATTTCTGAAAATAAAAAAGTGCGGTGAAATTTTGTTAATTTTCACCGCACTTTTGCATTTAGTGTATTTAAAGTGAGTTTTATTGCACGATCATCATGCCAATCGCGCCTTTATCCGCTTGCATTAAATCACTGGAGCCAAAAATAAAAGGCTGTGTAGCGGAAGCTGTATTATCAAATTTGACTAGCAACACCGCTTTATTATTAACCAACACGGTATCTTGCCAAGTTAATTCATTGGCAGCCGTTGCTTGATCATTTTGGCTTTCCACCAAGAACTTCGCACCTTGCACGCGAAACCCTGTTGCGGCATTGCTTGTTATCGTCCAACGTTCTACTGAACCTTGCTGAGCGTTCACGTCAATGCGGCGTGGGTCAAAGCGTTTTTGATTAATCATCGCATTTTCACTATCAATATGAAACGCGCGTTCTTTGGTTACGTTGCTTGGCAAGCTGGCAACATCGCTAAATTGATAGCTCGGTTGGTTGTTAAAGGCAGAAAGCAAGCCCTCGGGGCGAAGTTCTAACACCGTATTGTCTGCCAATTGACCATCGCCATCAAAAAATAAACTTATTTTATCGAACACATTGCGTTTTTTTCCTGCAATGAGCGTGGCATTGCCGCCTTCATTTAAATCCACCAAAATTTCTGCACGCTCACCACTGCCCAGCAACAACGATTTGATTGTTTTAGGATCAGCTAAAAAACCTTGTTCTTTGGCGATTAACAAAAACTCACGTTCATCATCAAAGCGCAATTCGTAGTGGCGAGAGAGAGAAGCGTTTAATAAACGCAAACGCACCCAGCCTCGGGCAATATCTAAATAAGGCGCTTCTTGTCCATTGACAAAAAGGCGATCGCCTAAAAAGTGCGGTTGATTTTGCGAAAATAATTGGGTGCCTTGGTCATTCAAATGAACATCTTGCAAGATGAGCGGAATATCGTTCACCCCATATTTATTGGGGAGCTGAACTTTACGGCTTTCGTCATCTTCAATGATCCAAAATCCCACCAAACCGCGATAATTTTGATAAGCAGAGCTTGCCAATGAACAAGATTGATAATAACAAGTCGCCGCCGATTGCGTGATTGGCACGATTGGCGACCAGGTTTCACCCGTTTTTAAGCTATGCCCGATGCCACCCATCGTGTCGCTATTGGCTTGCAAACCTTGAATATTGATAGCAACAGATTGCGGCAAATTATTGCGATAATTCATTTTCACAAAATCGCCTTTGCGCACTCGCACCGTTGGGCCAAGGTATTGCCCATTAAAGCCCCATACTTCTACCAAATTATTATTCAGCAATTTTGTTTGGATACTTTCAAATCCAAGAAAGACAGGCTTGCCACGGCGGCTTTCTAGCAGTGGCGGTATCGCTAAAGGCTGACGTGATGCCGCTAATACCGCAGTCGGCAATGCGGTAAGTGCGGTGGCAATGAGCGTTTTTTTAAAGAATTGGCGGCGTGATGAATTCATAGCTTGAGGTGTTTCCTTATGCTTTTTCTGCCGCGATTTCTGCGTCTAATTCGGCTAAACGTTGCGCCATAATTTGATGACAATGTTCAGCAAATGCACGCACGTTATCTTTGCTAAATTGCGCACTATCAATCGGCTCCATCATTTCACAAATAACTTTACCGTTATGCCAACGATTTAAGTCAATTTGATTGTGGGTGCTAGAACAAATAACAGGCACAACAGGCACGCCCGCAGCAAGTGCGGTGTGAAATGCCCCCGTTTTAAATGGAAGTAAGCCACGCCCACGGCTGCGAGTACCTTCTGGGAACATAAAAATGCTTACGTTATCGTTAATAATATGTTTCGCCACTTCTGCCATTGTATTATGAGCTTTACTACGGTTTTCACGATCAATAAAAATGTTGCCAGTAATCCAATAAAGCAAACCGAAAAACGGGATCCAAATAAGGCTTTTTTTGCCCACAGTAACCGTGCGTGGCATCATCATATAAGAAATGGTCACCATATCGTAATTGTTTTGGTGATTGGCGATATAAATGCAACGCCCCACTTTATCCACATCTTTAGCAAAGCGATGTTCCACTTGCAGCCCAAATAATGGGTATAAGCGCCCAAAACAACGCGCCACGACACCTGCATTACTCGGGTGTTTGAAACGAATTAACGAATAAATTGTACCGAATATACAAATAACGATACACAAAAATACTACGATGATGATTCGGAGTAGTTTTAACATAGTTGTAGGTCCTTTTGGAAATTTGGTAAAGTATAGCGAAATTAGGCGGGGATTGCTATTTGCAATGATAGCGAATTGTGCTTTTGTTTATGAAATTAGCCAATTTTTTTGCACAACCGCTAGCTCACTTTATTGGCTGATGACTTTTATTTTGTTCGCCGTTTCAACTCGCTTAGATAGGCTCAAAGGGAAGCCATTTGAATATTAAGAATATTATTTAGGAATATTATGATTTTATGAATAAAACTTATTTTATTGCGGATCTGCATTTGTCGGAAAATCGCCCAGATTTGACCGCACTTTTTGTGGATTTTATGCAAACGAAAGCCCCAGCGGCGCAGGCATTGTATATTTTGGGCGATTTGTTTGATTTTTGGATTGGTGATGATGAAAAATCTCCCGTGATTGCTAGCGTGATCGAACAGATCAAGTGGGTTTCATCACAAGGTGTTCCTTGCTATTTTATTCATGGCAATCGCGATTTTCTCATCGGGAAAAAGTTTGCTCAAGCCTGCGGATTAACCCTGTTGGGCGATTATGAAGTGGTGAATTTATACGGCGAGCCAACATTAATTTGCCACGGCGATACTTTGTGTACTGATGATGTGAAATATCAAGCATTTAGGCAGAAAGTGCATCAAAAATGGCGTCAGTGGTTGTTTTTACGCTTGCCGTTAAAAGTGCGGTTAAAAATCGGGCAGAAAATTCGGGCACAAAGCCAAAAAGATAAATTGAAAAAGACCGAAATGATTATGGATGTGAACCCAGAATTTGTGTTACAGACTTTTCAACGTTTTGGCGTAAAGCGAATGATTCATGGCCATACTCACCGCCAAAATATTCATCAAATTCCACCGCACTTTGAGCGCATTGTGCTTGGGGATTGGGGCAAAACCGCCTCGATTTTAGAAGTGACCGCCTCTGGTGTGCGCTTTATTGCATAAAAAAGGTGAGATTTTATTCTCACCTGTATTTAAGCTTATTTTTGCGTTTTAACGCTTTGCCTAAATCAAAATAGGGCAGTTTTGCCTTTAACTAAGCGTTATTTTGAGACAATGTCATTGTTATTTCTTGTCGCCACATCTGTGCGCTGATTGCCACGCCATTCTGGCGAAAGTGCGGTCGAATTTTGCGTTTTTTCGCTGCGAGAGCCGTTATACAATTCTTTCCGATAAGTATCCACCCACATCGCCGTTGCCCCACAAACAGCCACAGGAATCACCACCAAATTAATAATCGGCACTAATGTGCAAAGAGTGATTAATGCGCCAAATATCAAGCTTTGCGTGCGATTTTGAGCAAGCTTAAAACGCATACTGTGGAAAGAAATTTTGTGATTATCAAAAGGGTAGTCGCAATATTGAATTGCCATCATCCATGCACCAAACACAAAGACAATAATCGGCACAACGGTTTGGCCAAAATATGGCATAAAACCAAATAAAAACAAGACGATATATTTGGGTAGGCTATAAACCAATTTTTGCCATTCGCGTGCCAACATTCGCGGCACATCTTTGATAAAGTCCGAAATATTGGTGTCGATCATCACTTCGCCCGTGAGCATTTTTTCTACTTTTTCCGCGAGCAAGCCATTAAAAGGGGCAGCGATAAAGCCCGAAAGCATGGTAAAAGAGAAATAAAATACGGTGAGAATCATTGCCAATGACGCAATAAACATGAGCGAACTCATCCAAGCGAGCCAATCAGGTAAGAACGCCATAACCCAATCGATGATGTCACCAATTTTGCTGATAAACAGCCAAAATAGCCCGATCATAAGTAGGACATTTAATAGGATTGGCATAATCACAAAGCGGCGTAAGCCTTGCTGTGTAATCAAATGCCAACCCATCACAAAATAATGTATAGCGGATTTTACTTGTTTTTCTGTGCTCATTCTTTCTCCCGTTTAGGTTGAACTCATCGTCATAAAGTGCGGTCAAATTTTGTAAATTTCAAGATCCATAATCTGTTGAAATATGGTAAGCTAGCGTCGCTTAGGCTGTTAAGAAAAGGAAAAGTTGCAATGGATTTAAATACTATTTTAATCATTCTAGGAATTATCGCCTTAATCGGTTTAGTTGGGCATGGGATTTGGTCTAATCGCCGTGAAAAATCCTTATATTTTGACAACGTGAATACCTTTAGTCGTGAGAGTTCCCGTACTACCTTAAAATCCGCAGAAACGACAACCCCTGATTTCGCACAGAAACCGCAAGGGCAAGCATTGCAACAAGAAAATCAGCCCGTTCAACAAACGTTAGAACAGCATGTAGAAACAGCGGCTGAAGCCTACTCACCAGCACCGCAATCGGCGCAATCTGTGAACGAGATTCGCATCACTCTTCCTAATGAACAGCCAACCGTTTCTATTCAACCCGAACCTGCTCCAGCGGCCACCACTGCAATGAATGCACCTGTTCATTATGAATATCAACCAGAAATTAAACAGCCTTCAGCAAACCCTGTGGAACGCAGCTTAGATGAATTATCCAGCTTTGCAGAAATCGATGACGGCGTGAATTCCTCAAATCCTGAAATTCGTATTTCATTGCAAGATGCCGCGATCAGTTCACCGATTTCACAGCCAAAACCTGTTGAGCCGATTCAGCCCGTGGCGCAAGAAACGCAGAATGTTGAAAGCTCGCCCGAAGGCTATGTAATGTTGTATGTCGTTGCTGCTGAAAATCGTCAGCTGCAAGGTGCAGCGTTGGCACAAGCCTTAGACAGTTTAGGCTTTATTATGGGGCATGACGGCATTTATCATCGCCACTTGGACTTAACCGTTGCCAGCCCAGTGATTTTCAGCGTAGCCAATGTGAATCAACCTGGTACATTCCCATACAATATGCATGAATTTGCCACCGTGGGCGTGGTGCTTTATATGCAATTACCGTCTGTGGGCAACAATCGCACGAATTTGAAGATGATGATCCAAGCGGCAAAAACGCTCGCTACACAGCTTGAGGCCTTTGTATTGACCGATGATGAACGAGAGTTCGATGCCAACGCCGAAGAAGATTATCTAGCCCGAGTGTAATCAAAAATATTCGCAATATTGACCGCACTTTTGAGTAATTAAAAGTGCGGTTTATTTTATAAGAGTTTTTTATATGACTGATATTTCAAACCAAATCAATACGTTACGCAAAACATTGCGCCACCATGAATATTTATATCATGTGCTGGATGCACCCGAAATTCCAGATAGCGAATATGATCGCCTGTTTCATCAACTCAAAGCCCTAGAGCAACAACACCCTGAATTAATCATGCCAGATTCGCCCACTCAGCGAGTGGGAGCGAAACCCTTGTCGAGCTTCGCACAGGTAACTCACGAAATTCCAATGCTATCGTTGGATAACGCTTTTTCTGATGAAGAATTTTACGCCTTTGTGAAACGTATCCAAGACCGTTTAATTGCGCTGCCCGAAAAATTAGAGTTTTGCTGCGAGCCAAAATTAGATGGTTTAGCGGTGAGTATTTTGTATGTGAACGGTGTGCTAACTCAAGCGGCAACCCGTGGCGACGGCACAACAGGGGAAGATATTACTTTAAATATCCGCACCATTCGCAACATTCCATTGCAGCTGTTCACCGATAATCCGCCCGCACGCTTAGAAGTGCGTGGCGAAGTCTTTATGCCGCAAGCAGGCTTTAACAAACTGAATGAAACAGCGTTAGCCAAGGGCGAAAAAACCTTTGCTAATCCCCGCAATGCAGCGGCTGGTTCACTGCGTCAGTTAGACCCTAAAATTACTAGTCAGCGTCCGCTTACCTTAAATGCCTATGGCATTGGTGTCGCCGAAGGGGTGGAGTTGCCTGATACCCATTATGGGCGTTTGCAATGGCTGAAATCCTTGGGGATTCCTGTTAATCCAGAAATTCAGCTCTGTGATGGCGTAGAAAACGTGCTCAAATTTTACCGCACTATTCAGCAAAAACGCCCTAATTTGGGTTATGACATTGATGGCACCGTGCTAAAAATTAATAGCATTCCCTTGCAAGAAAGACTCGGTTTTATTTCTAAAGCACCACGTTGGGCGATTGCTTACAAATTCCCTGCGCAAGAAGAAATGACCATTTTGAATGATGTGGAATTTCAAGTGGGGCGCACGGGGGCGATTACGCCTGTTGCTAAATTAAAACCTGTTTTTGTTGCGGGCGTTACGGTGAGCAACGCCACTTTGCACAACGGCGATGAAATTGCCCGCTTAAATATTGCCATTGGGGACACCGTCGTGATTCGCCGTGCGGGCGATGTGATCCCACAAATTATCAGCGTGTTGCATGATCGCCGCCCAGCCAATGCTCGCCCAATAGTCTTCCCTAAAAATTGTCCTGTTTGCGGCTCAGCGATCACGCGCATTGAGGGCGAAGCAGTGGCACGTTGCACTGGCGGTTTGTTCTGTGATGCGCAGCGCAAAGAATCCCTTAAACATTTTGTTTCGCGCAAGGCGATGGATATTGACGGCGTTGGCGCAAAATTAATCGAACAGCTGGTGGATCGCGAGCTGATTCACACCCCTGCGGATTTATTTAGATTGGATTTGCTCACCTTAATGCGCCTTGAGCGAATGGGCGAAAAATCTGCGCAGAAAGCGTTAGATAGCTTAGAAAAAGCGAAGAAAACCACGCTGGCCCGTTTTATTTTTGCGTTGGGAATCCGTGATGTGGGCGAAGCAACGGCATTAAATTTGGCGAATTTTTTCAAAAATTTGACCGCACTTCAGCAAGCGGATTTGGAACAATTACAAGCGGTGCCAGATGTCGGCAATATCGTAGCAAATCGTATTTTAGCCTTTTGGCGTGAACAGCATAATTTAGATGTGGTGAATGATCTGATTGCGCAGGGCGTTCATTGGGACGATGTGGCGGTGCAAGAAGTGGGTGAAAACCCATTTAAAGACAAAACCATTGTGTTGACGGGAACGCTTAGCCAAATGGGGCGCAATGAAGCCAAAGCCTTATTACAACAGCTTGGCGCCAAAGTGTCAGGCAGCGTTTCCTCAAAAACGCATATCGTGATTGCAGGCGATTCTGCGGGTTCTAAACTGGCGAAAGCGCAAGAATTAGGCGTAGAAGTTTGGTCTGAGCAAGCATTTTTAGATGCGGTTCAGCCTTATATGAATTAAATCTTGCGTTATATTTTGCCCAAAGTGCGGTCAAAAATTTTTATTTTTTTGACCGCACTTTTTGTTATAACGACTATAACCAGCCCATTTTTTGTTTGAAATGTTGTCGGCAAAGGGAAAGATAGCTTTCGTTGCCGCCAATTTGAATTTGCTCGCCGTCTTTCACGACCTCGCCATTGGCATTTAAACGCACCACGAAATTCGCCTTTCGTCCGCATTCACAAATGGTTTTTAATTCTTCCAGTTGATCCGCCCAAGCGAGCAAATATTGGCTGCCTTCAAATAAATTCCCTTGGAAATCTGTGCGAATGCCGTAGCACAGCACGGGGATCGATAATTTATCCACCACATCACTCAGCTGATAAACTTGCTCTTTCGTTAGAAATTGCGCTTCATCCACCAAGATACAACTGAGTTTTTCTTGGGCGTGATGTTGTCTAATGTCTTGCTCGAAATTTGTGCTGGCAGAGAAAAGATTCGCTGGCTGGTTAATGCCAATGCGTGAGGTGATCTGCCCCACTGCAAAGCGATCATCAATGGCAGCGGTGTAAAGGCGCACATTCATATTGCGCTCTTTATAATTATAAGCCGATTGTAGCAAGGTGGTGGATTTCCCTGCGTTCATCGTGGAATAGTAGAAATAGAGTTTAGCCATTTTTATTATTGGTTTATCGTTTGAGTGCGCTGTCTGACGATTTCAAATAAACATACGCCTGTTGCCACGGAGACATTCAATGATGATACCGATCCCGCCATTGGAATGCTGACTAATTGATCGCAACATTCTCGTGTTAAACGGCGCATTCCATCGCCTTCCGCGCCCATTACAAGGGCGATTGCGCCTGTTAATTTCGTTTGGTATAGATTTTCGCTTGCTTCGCCAGCGGTGCCGACAACCCAAACATTGTGCGCTTGTTGAATTTCTCTTAAGGTGCGTGCGAGATTGGTGACACGAATGAGCGGAATCACTTCTGCCGCACCGCACGCCACTTTACGCGCGATTGATGTGAGCTGCGCTGATTTATCTTTAGGCACAATCACCGCATCCACGCCAGCGGCATCGGCGGTGCGTAAACAAGCACCAAGGTTATGGGGATCAGTGATGCCGTCTAGCACCAATAATAATGGCGATGGTTTATTGGCTAGAATTTGCTCAAGATCGTGTTCATTGAGTTCTTTTGCGGGTTGTACCCGCGCGATAATCCCGTTATGCACCTCGCCATTGGCTTTATTATCCAACGCTTGGCGATTCAAAAATTGCACAGAAATCCCCAAACGGTGTAGATCATTTAATAAAGGCTGCAAACGCTTATCTTCTCGACCTTTTAATACATAGACTTCAATAACACGCTCGGGGGTGCGATCTAAAAATGATTTTACGGCATGAATGCCGTAGAGTTGCTCTGACATGGATTATCCTTTATTTTTCTTTGCTTTAGTCTTTTTCTTTTTGCTCGAATTACGCGATTTTTTCACTGCACTTTGCTCTTTTTTCGGCTGATTTTTATGCTGAGCCTGCGAAAGTGCGGTCGGTTTTGCCGTTGTTTTTGCGGCATTCTTCGCTCTTGTTTTGGCGGTTTTGCCCACTCGGCGTGGCAAGCGTTCGCTTGATACCAAACTGAAATCTACTTGACGTTGTTCCAAATTCGCAGCTTCTACACGCACTCGAACACGGTCGCCAAGGCGATAAAGCATACCACTATTTTCACCAATCAAGCGTTGTCCCGCCGCATCAAATTGATAATAATCGTTACTAAGTGTGGAAACATGCACCAAGCCATCAATAAAGAGATCATCTAAGCGCACAAAAAAGCCGAAACCAGTGACCGATGAAATCACGCCGTCAAATTCATCGCCAATATGATCCTGCATAAATTCGCATTTTAGCCAATCTGCCACTTCTCGCGTAGCATCGTCTGCACGTCGTTCGGTCATAGAACAATGAGCGCCGAGTTCGTCCATTTCATCAATGCTATAATGATAACCGCCTGTTTCAGTGGTTTTCCGTTTCGCCCCTTTTTCTTTCGCCAGTAAATATTTAATACCGCGATGCAAGGTTAAATCAGGGTAGCGGCGAATTGGCGAAGTGAAGTGCGCATATTGTTCTAAGGCAAGCCCAAAATGCCCAATATTATCCGCATCGTAAACGGCTTGGCTTAAACTGCGTAATAACATTGTTTGGATCAACTCGTGATCAGGGCGTTCTTTGACCTGCGTGAGTAATTTGGCATAATCTGCTGTGCTTGGCTTCATTCCCCCTTCAAGAGAAAGACCACATTCGCCTAAAAATGCGCGGAAAGCCGTGAGTTTTTCTTCACTAGGGCCAGCGTGAATGCGGTATAAAGCAGGTTCATCTGCGCGTTCCATAAAGTTTGCAGCGGCAATATTTGCCAAGATCATACATTCTTCAATAATTTTGTGGGCATCATTGCGTTCGACAGGTTCAATGCGCTCAATGCGTCCAAGTTCATTGAAGATGAATTTGCTTTCGATGGTTTCAAAATCAATCGCCCCACGCTGATGACGTGCTTGCAATAAGACTTTGTACATGGCGTGCAGCTCTTCTAAATGTGGCACTAAACCCGCATAACGCTGGCGCAATTCTTCATCGCCGTCTAAGATTTTGGCAACCTTGGTGTAAGTGAGACGTGCGTGGGAATTCATCACTGCTTCGTAAAATTGATAGCCCTTTAACTCGCCTTTGTTGGAAATTTGCATTTCACATACCATACACAAACGATCCACTTGCGGATTGAGCGAACACAGCCCATTGGACAGCACTTCAGGCAGCATTGGCACCACACGGTTAGGGAAATAAACGGAGTTACCACGATTGCGCGCTTCTTGATCCAAGGCGGAACGCAAACGCACATAATAGCTCACATCAGCAATCGCTACCCATAAACGCCAGCCATTTTTTTCTTTACGGCAATGCACCGCATCGTCAAAATCGCGCGCATCTTCACCGTCAATCGTCACCAGGGGCAAAGCACGCAAATCAACACGCCCTTGCTTGGCTTGTTCAGGCACGTCTTCGGTAAATTTTTTCACGTATTTTTCCACCGCACTTGGGAATGTGTGTGGAATATCATGATTGCGCAACGCAATTTCCACTTCCATGCCTTTCGCCATATTGTCGCCGAGAATTTCAACAATATCGCCGACTGGCGCACTCAAACTTGCCTTGCGTGGGCGTAACGCCACCACGACCACCTGCCCCATACGCGCCCCTTTACGGCTTTCATTTGGCACAAGAATATCGCGCCCAATGCGGCTGTCATCAGGCACCACATAGCCAATGCCATCTTCTAAGAAAAAGCGCCCAACGATTTCTTTTTTACGGCTTTCTAACACGCGCACAATGCGCACTTCTTGACGCCCTTTGCGATCAAAGCTGGTTGGCTGCGCAAGCACAAAATCGCCATGCATAACACGTTGCATTTGTGCGTTGGGGATAAATAAGTCTTTGTTATTTTTGCTATTTTCTAGTTGTAGGAAGCCATAGCCATCACGATGTCCCACCACTGTGCCTTTGAGCAGATCTAATTTTTCAGGCAAGGCATAACGTTTACGTTTGGTGAATACCAGTTGTCCGTCATTTTCCATCGCGCGTAAACGGCGGCGAATTCCCTCGGCGCGTTCATCATCTTGAATATTAAATATCGCCAGAATTTCTTCACGGCTCATCGGCTGATTTTGTTCTCGAATAATTTGCAGAATAAAATCACGGCTCGGAATTGGGTTATCGTATTTTGCTTGCTCTTGTTGATAATTTGGATCGAGATGAATGGAATCTAAAAGTGCGGTCGATTTTTTGTTTATTTTGACCGCACTTTGAGTGGCAGATTTTGCCGTCGTTTTACGCGCCATAATATTCCTCCTTTGAAAGTGGGTATAGCCCCGAATGGGTTAAGTTTGACAGCTTGTTCTTGATTAAGCAAGGAAAGAATAAATTTGTTATAGGCTTTGCAATTTTGGAAGTATAAGAGTAATATCCGCTTTACTTTTTTCTGTTAATTTAATTTAGATTTTTAAAAAATGGAAAATAAATATCGCAAAACGATAGATTCTACCGCAATCCCAACTTTGCTTTGTGATTTCTATAAAGTGTCTCATCGCATACTGTATCCTCAAGGTGCGCAGTATATTTATAGCACTTTCACGCCGCGTAGCAATAAAGTCGCGCCTTATTTGCAGCGCGCGGTGTCTTTCGGTTTTCAAGCCTTCATCATGAAATATCTCATCGCTTATTTTAATGAGAATTTTTTTGCCCGTTCTGAAGCCGATGTGGTGGCGGAATATTCTCAATTTATTGACCGCACTTTGGGGCTGGAAGACAACGGTGAGCATATTGCGGCGCTACATCGTTTGGGCTATTTGCCCTTGCGAATTAAAGCGATTGCTGAAGGAAAATCGGTGGCGATAAAAATTCCGATGATGACCATTGAAAACACCCATCCTGATTTCTTTTGGCTGACAAATTATTTAGAAACCTTAATTAATGTGTCATTGTGGCAGCCGATTACGTCCGCTTCGATTGCTCGTGCTTATCGCCTTACGTTGATGCAATTTGCACAAGAAACCTGTGATGACAGCGATCACGTGCCGTTTCAATCTCATGATTTTTCTATGCGCGGAATGAGTTCTTTGGAAAGCGCAGAAACTTCTGGCGCTGGGCATTTAACCGCATTTCTAGGCACGGATACGATCCCCGCGATTTCTTTCGTGGAACATTATTATGGTGCAAGTGGTTTGATTGGCACATCGATTCCCGCTTCCGAACATTCTGTAATGAGTGCGCACGGCGTGGACGAATTGCCGACATTCCGTTATTTAATGCGTCAATATCCCAATTCGATGCTATCTATCGTGTCGGATACCACCGATTTTTGGCACAACATCACGGTAAATTTGCCGATCCTGAAAGACGAGATTATGGCGCGCCCAGATAACGCACGCGTGGTTATTCGCCCCGATAGCGGCAATTTCTTTGATATTATTTGTGGAAATCCGACCGCACTTTCTTTGCACGAACGTAAAGGCTTGATCGAATGTTTATGGGATATTTTTGGCGGCACGGTCAATAAAAAAGGCTACAAAGTGCTCGATCCGCATATTGGCGCGATTTATGGCGATGGCGTGACATTTGAGAAAATGACTCAAATTCTGCATGGATTGAAACAAAAGGGATTTGCTTCGAGCAATATTGTATTTGGCGTTGGAGCGCAAACCTATCAACGCAACACGCGTGATACCCTAGGTTTTGCCGTTAAAGCCACGTCAATTACCATCAATGGTGAAGAAAAAGCGATTTTTAAAGATCCGAAAACCGATGATGGCTTGAAAAAATCGCAACGTGGACGGGTAAGAGTAACAAGTTTGGATAGTTATGTTGACGGTCTCACGGCACAAGATGATTTCGCCAATGATCTTTTAGAAGTGATTTTTGAAAACGGAAAACTCGTCAAAGCAATTTCCTTTGACGAGATTCGGGCGAATGTATTGGCTGAATAAAGCCAATTTTGCAGGGTAGGCTCATTGAGCTACCCTGAATTTTATAATAAATTCACAGGGATTTTTACGACCAGTTTTTTGATTTTGCTGACTTTATCCGCCACGTTGCAACAGGGTTTGTGCGGTTCGTAAGGTAAAAATACCGCAAACATTTTAGGGCGTAAAACGACCGTACTTTTGAGCTCAATGTCTTTGCCAGCTAATGTCAGTTGATAGTCATTTTCTTCGTTATAAGGCTCATAATCCGCTAAGTTTGGTTGGGTGACGCCATATTCCATTTTTTCTTCGCCAGAAATTAAAACTTGAATATCAAGGTATTGGCGATGAATTTCTGATTTTCGCGCTTCTGCAGGCTCGCTTTCTACTTCCATCACATTCATAAAAATGTGTTCATTAATTTCGTGACGACCTGTGGCAAGGCTCGCTAAATCTAGCGTATTCAAATAATCGCAGGTGTCCGCAATAATTTTAGGTAAACCACGTTTGAAATCGGGACGAGTTAAATCACCAAATAGCATAAAAACTCCTTATTTTCTTTGAAAAAATATCACGTTTTTTGACCGCACTTTGTCAAATCTATTGGCAGAGTGTAATACTGAGCGGCTGAAAGAACAAGGGATTTAAGGCAAGCAATGAGCGAAAATTTTAGTGGCTACAATATTATTTACAAAATCGTTTTCGGCAGGGATAAATAAAGTTACCAATCCATTGAAAAGACAGGTATAATAGAGCAGTTTTGTTTTCTGTTTTAGCGTGCGGCTATCAAAAGTAATTTTCAAAAGTAATTTTTCAGAGATTATTTTTGCTAGTCGCAATTTGGAAAATGAAACTTATCATTTATTCATTAAAAAGGAAAAAATAGTGAATCCAATTGTTAAGCAATTTAAATATGGTCAACATACAGTGACCTTAGAAACTGGCGCAATCGCGCGTCAGGCAACTGCAGCCGTGATGGCGAGTATGGATGATACAACAGTTTTCGTGACTGTTGTTGCCAAAAAAGAAGTGAAAGAAGGGCAAGATTTTTTCCCATTAACTGTTGATTACCAAGAACGTACTTACGCAGCGGGTAAAATTCCTGGTGGTTTTTTCAAACGTGAAGGTCGCCCAAGCGAAGGCGAAACTTTAATTGCGCGTTTAATTGACCGCCCAATTCGTCCGTTATTCCCTGAAGGTTTCTTAAATGAAATCCAAATTATCGCTACTGTCGTGTCAGTAAATCCGCAAATTAGTCCAGATTTAGTGGCTATGATCGGTGCTTCAGCGGCACTTTCATTATCAGGCGTACCATTCAATGGACCAATCGGTGCCGCTCGTGTTGGTTTTATCAATGATCAATTTGTCTTAAACCCAACTATGGCAGAGCAAAAACAAAGTCGTTTAGACTTAGTGGTTGCAGGTACAGATAAAGCGGTATTAATGGTTGAATCCGAAGCCGATATCTTAACTGAAGAACAAATGTTAGCGGCGGTAGTATTTGGTCATCAACAACAACAAGTTGTGGTTGAAGCGATCAAAGAATTTGCAGCCGAAGCAGGTAAACCGCGTTGGGATTGGGTTGCACCAGAGCCAGACACGGCATTAATTAATCAAGTTAAAGCAATTGCAGAAAGCCGTTTAGGCGATGCTTATCGTATCACTGAAAAACAAGTGCGTTATGAGCAAATTGATGTGATTAAAGCAGATGTAATCGCACAAATTACCGCAGAAAATGAAGAAGTGAGCGAAGGCAAAATTATTGATATTTTCACCGCACTTGAAAGCCAAATCGTGCGTGGACGTATCATCGCTGGTGAGCCGCGTATTGACGGACGTACCGTTGATACCGTGCGTGCATTAGATATTTGCACAGGCGTCTTACCACGCACTCACGGTTCTGCGATCTTTACGCGTGGCGAAACTCAAGCCTTAGCGGTTGCTACATTGGGGACAGAACGTGATGCCCAAATTCTTGATGAATTAACAGGCGAACGCCAAGATACATTCTTATTCCACTACAATTTCCCTCCATATTCTGTGGGCGAAACTGGTCGTGTTGGTTCACCAAAACGTCGTGAAATTGGTCACGGTCGCTTAGCAAAACGTGGTGTTGCTGCAGTCATGCCAAGTATTAGCGAATTCCCATACGTTGTTCGTGTAGTTTCTGAAATCACAGAATCAAATGGTTCATCATCAATGGCATCGGTATGTGGTGCATCGCTTGCATTAATGGATGCAGGTGTTCCAATTAAATCAGCGGTTGCAGGTATTGCAATGGGCTTAGTGAAAGAAGAAGACAAATTTGTTGTTCTTTCAGATATTTTAGGTGATGAAGATCACTTAGGCGACATGGACTTTAAAGTTGCGGGTACTCGCACTGGTGTGACTGCACTTCAAATGGATATTAAAATTGAAGGTATTACCCCAGAGATTATGCAAATCGCCTTGAATCAAGCAAAATCTGCACGTATGCATATTTTAGGCGTGATGGAACAAGCTATTCCAGCGCCGCGCGAAGAAATTTCAGAATTTGCGCCACGCATCTACACGAT
This sequence comes from Alitibacter langaaensis DSM 22999, assembly GCF_003096995.1. Classification (GTDB taxonomy): domain Bacteria; phylum Pseudomonadota; class Gammaproteobacteria; order Enterobacterales; family Pasteurellaceae; genus Exercitatus; species Exercitatus langaaensis. The sequence continues at coordinate 159,762 of NZ_QENU01000002.1, forward strand.
GAAAATTGATCCGAAGAAAATCAAAGATGTCATCGGTAAAGGCGGTGCAACAATTCGTGCATTAACAGAAGAAACTGGCACTTCAATTGATATTGATGATGACGGTACCGTGAAAATTGCCGCTGTCGATAGCAACTCAGCAAAAGCAGTAATGGCTCGCATCGAAGATATTACCGCAGAAGTTGAAGCTGGCGCGGTTTACCAAGGTAAAGTTACCCGTTTAGCGGATTTTGGCGCATTTGTGGCAATTATTGGCAACAAAGAAGGATTAGTACATATTTCTCAGATTGCGGAAGAACGTGTTGAGAAAGTGTCTGATTATCTTCAAGTCGGTCAAGAAGTGGCGGTAAAAGTCGTTGAGATCGATCGCCAAGGTCGTATTCGTTTAACAATGAAAGATTTAGCACCAAAAGCTGATGTGGCTGCTGATGCTGAAACAATTGTTGAACAAGAATAATTGAGAAAATCGACCGCACTTCTTTCGTAAAAGTGCGGTCATTATTCGTTTATTTTCCTAAGGCAACATTAATGACAGAATTTATGCATCGGTTGAAATTTGGAGCAATCTTCCCAATTTTATGCCTTGCTTTGCTTGCGGGCTGTGTAAATAGCAGTGCAGGTGAATTTGTGTCAAAAAATAAAGTGGTGCTGGCGGAACAATATCCCAATGTGCATTTTGATCAAGAAGTGATGATTGCACGAATCAGTCAAATACTGATTGTGGGGCAGCTGACTAATAAAGAACGTGCTGATTTGCATTTTGAACGTGGCGTGCTTTATGACAGCTTAGGGCTTTGGGGATTAGCGCGTTATGACTTCACCCAAGCACTTGCATTGCAGCCGAGAATGGCAGCAGTGTACAATTATTTAGGTTTATATCTCTTATTAGAAGAAGAATTTGATGGTGCGTTGGAAGCGTTCAACGTCGTATTAGAATTAGATCCTAATTATGAATATACCTATTTAAACCGTGGTTTAGATTTCCATTACACGGGACGTTATAATCTTGCGAATCAGGATTTTCTGCGCTTTTATTTAGCAGACACTAAAGATCCATATCGCGTTTTATGGTTATATTTCAACGACTTGAAGTTTAAGCCAGCTGAAGCAAAACAGAATTTAGTGCAGCGAGCAAAAACGCTCTCCACTGAATATTGGGGAACCTTCATCGTCCAATATTATTTGGGCAAGATTTCTGTACAAGATTTATTAGACAAAGCGAAAAAATTTGTGGACCCGCATTCGCCTCAATATGCGGAAATTTTGACAGAAACCTACTTTTATCTAGCAAAACAAAAACTCAATCAAGGTGATTTAGACGAGGCGAAAACCATGTTTAAATTAGCCGTAGCAAATCAGGTGTATAATTTTGTTGAGTATCGTTTTGCTTTGTTTGAACTAGACAAATTAAAAGACACAACGTCTAGTGAGCAAACGGAACAGGTTGTGGTACAGAAATAATGTCAGTAACACATTTGCTGAGCTAGACAAGGCATTGTAAAACTGAAGACAATATTTCAAATTTTCTGCCGAATGGCTAATGGTTCGACAAGTTCACCAAGTGCTATTCACTTTCGAGCGCAGTAACCACAACATTTATACACGAAAGCATTGAGCTTTCTTTACAAACAATTCGAGTATTTAATGACTGAAACTAATACTATTACTTTTGGCGACTTAGGTTTGCCAGAATCTATCCTTTCTGCTGTTTCTGATATGGGCTTTACTTCACCTTCTCCAATCCAACAGGCTTGTATCCCGCACCTTTTAAACGGTCGCGATGTATTGGGTATGGCACAAACGGGGAGTGGTAAAACAGCCGCCTTTTCTTTGCCATTATTGGCGAAAATTAATGCGGATGAAAGATATCCGCAAATGTTGGTGATGGCACCAACTCGTGAGCTTGCTATTCAAGTCGCGGAAGCTTGCGAACAATTTACAAAACATTCAAAAGGTGTACGTATCGTGACTCTTTATGGTGGGCAACGCTATGATATTCAATTACGTGCATTACGCCAAGGTGCGCAAGTGGTGGTGGGAACGCCAGGACGTATTTTAGACCACATTAAGCGTGGCACCCTTGATCTTTCTGCATTGAAATTCATCGTATTAGATGAAGCCGATGAAATGTTGCGTATGGGCTTTATTGATGATGTTGAAACCGTGATGGCTGAGCTGCCTGAAAAACATCAAACCGCACTTTTCTCAGCAACTATGCCTGAGCCAATTCGTCGTATTACAAAACGTTTTATGACGGATCCGCAAGAGGTGAAAATTCAATCAACCCAACGCACAAACCCAGATATTGCGCAAAGCTGCTGGTATGTGCGTGGTTTCCGTAAAAATGATGCACTATTACGCTTCCTTGAAGTGGAAGATTTTGACGCAGCAATTATTTTTACACGCACGAAAACGGGCACTTTAGATGTTACTGAATTATTAGATAAACATGGTTTCCGTGCAGCCGCATTAAATGGCGATATGACTCAACAAGCACGTGAGCAAACCTTAGATCGTTTACGCAATGGCAGCCTTGATATTTTAGTGGCAACAGATGTGGCAGCGCGCGGTTTAGACGTTGAGCGTATTAGTCTTGTTGTCAACTATGACATTCCATTAGATGCAGAAAGCTATGTGCACCGTATTGGTCGTACAGGGCGTGCTGGACGTTCTGGGGCGGCAATTTTATTTGTCGAACCGCGCGAACGCCGTTTATTAGGCAATATTGAACGCCTAATGAAGAAACCAATCGAAGAAGTAGGCGTGCCAGATCATGAAAAATTGCAAGTGCGCCGCCGTGAGAAATTTGTTGCTAAAATTACTAAACAACTTGAGCATCGCGATTTAGAGCAATACCGCAGTTTATTAGAAGATTTGTTCGCCGCAGATCAAGATCGTGAAGATATTGCCGCAGCAATGTTAATGTTATTGCAAGGTAAACAAAAACTGATTCTTCCACCTGACTCAACATTGCCAAAAATCAGCGAACGTGATCGTGGCGAACGCCGTGAACGCAATGGACGAGAAGAACGCCGTGGTTACGGCACACCAAAAGCGATGGATTTATACCGTATTGAAATTGGTCGCGTAGATGGCGTAGAAGTGCGCCATATTGTTGGGGCGATTGCAAATGAAGGGGATATCAGCAGCCGTAATATCGGCCATATCAAACTCTTCGATGATTATTCCACCATCGAACTTCCGCAAGGCATGCCAAAAGAATTGTTAAAACACTTTGAAAAAACGCGAGTTTTAAACAAACAAATGCAAATGAGCTTTGTGCGTGAAGTGCAAGGCGAAGAACGTGCAGAACGTTTTGAAAGCCGTGGTGGAAAACGTCATGGTAATGAACGTGGCGAACGTCGTTTTAATGACCGCAATGATCGTAGTTTTAGAGGCGATCGTAAATTCTCTGGAAAATCTGACCGCACTTCAAGAGAAGGCGGACGCAAAGAATTCCGTGAGAAAAGCTTTAAAGGCAGTCGTCATAGTTAATAAAGCAGATAAAGGGCGCAACCATTAGGTTGCGCTTTTTTATTCTCTTTTTCTATCAACTTCAACATCACATTATTTCTTGGATTTACTCAGAATTTATCATGGCAAATGAAATGCCTATTATCACTAGCGATATTTTCTTTTTACCTAAACAAAGGTTCGTTCTTGCCTAGTTGATCGTGCTAAAGTGAATCTTTTTCCGTTTCTTGTTCGTTATGCCACATTTATTTTTCTTGGCTTAACTCACTTTCCTGCAAGCGAATCTTACCGTAGGTTTCGGCTAAATCTGCACTGAAATTAATTTTTCTCAATTCGGGCACTGTATTGGATTTAACTAACATACGCAAAGGCTGAAATTGCATATTGCACATATAGAGTTGCTGATGTGGCAACATATGTTGAACAAATCGAGTTAAGGCGTGAATTCCCCCAGTGTCGAGTATATTGACCGCCTCGCATTGCAACACAATATGTCTGATTTCTTGATCGGTATGGACAGTTTTATCATGTAATTCTGCAAATAAATTATCTGCCGCTGCAAAAAATAATGGGCCGCTGACGCGATAGACTAAAACATTCTCTAAATCATCGGGATGAGCGGTTTCGATAGTCTTTGTCATTTCAGCAATGGTACGAATAAAGAGCAAGCTCGCCATTAATACGCCGACAGAAATAGCAATGACCATATCAAATATGACGGTGAGCAAGATACAAATCGCTAACACCGCAATTTCGTTTTTGCCTGAACGGCGAATGAGTGCAATGATGTTATGAATATCTGCCATATTCCACGCCACCATTAATAATAATGCTGCCATAGATGCCAAAGGCAAATAAGAGAGCGCGCGAGCAAAAACGAGTAACGCGAATAATACAAATAATCCGTGAACAATACTGGCAATTGGCGATGTTGCGCCTGCCTTGACATTTGCCGCCGAGCGTGCAATTGCGGCGGTGGCTGTAATTCCGCCTAAAAATGGCGAAACAATATTTCCCAATCCTTGCGCTAATAATTCGTTATTGGAATGATGTTTGGTATCCGTCATATTATCTAATACAACAGCGCAGAGCAGCGATTCAATCGCTCCTAACATTGCCATCGAAAATGCCGCAGGTAAAATCCCTTGAAGTGCGGTGAAATTCCATTGAATTATTTCGCCTTGGGCATTGGGGATATTCCAAGGCAATATCAATTCGGGTAACACATTGGGAATGCCATGATCTGTCGTGCCGTCAGAAAGGGTATAACTGAACGCCGAACCGATTGTGGCAACATTCATATCAAAATGGGCTAATGTCAATGCTAATACCGTACCGACAATAACCGCAGGTAAATGGCCTGGAATAGCCACACGCAAACGCCGCCATTGCGTTAATGTGATAAGGGTCGCCACGCCGACTGCTGTATCAGCCCAATTGATCGTAGGAAGTGCGGTCAAAATTGCTTGTACTTTGGCTAAATAATGAGAAGGCATCGTTGGAATAGTCAGTCCAAGAAAATCTTTAATTTGCAATGTGGCAATGGTAATCCCAATTCCGCAAGTGAACCCAAGGGTAACCGGCAAGGGAATGTATTCTATTAAACGCCCGAGGCGAAATAATGCCATTAAAATCAGAATAACGCCTGATAGCAAGGTTGCCATCAACAAACCGCCTAAACCAAATTGTTGGGTGACTGGGTATAAAATAACCACAAAAGCCGCGGTTGGGCCTGAAATATTAAAACGTGATCCACCTGTTACCGCAATTAAAATACCTGCCACAATGGCTGTATAAAGCCCATGTTGTGGGGCGACCCCGCTGGCGATAGCAAGCGCCATTGATAGCGGAATCGCAATAACCCCTACGGTTAAACCTGCGATAATATCTTTGATGAGATGTTGTTTGGTGTAACCTAAATGCAGACTCTCTTTCAGCGCGCTAAAAGGTTTGACCGCCAAGAATGCATTTTTAGTTAAGAACCATTTATTCAACATATCGCTCCCTGAAAAGAAAGAAAAGTGCGGTTATTTTACGTCTAATTTTGTGAAAATTTTATGCGCTAGCGCAAGAAAAGCGAAAAAAGACTAGACGCAAAGGCGGTAAATTCTTATAATCTCGCCACTTTCTGACTGATGAGCCTGATTCATCAGAATGATTTTCAAAACGGTGAGATGTCCGAGTGGTTGAAGGAGCACGCCTGGAAAGCGTGTATATGGGAAACTGTATCGGGGGTTCGAATCCCCCTCTCACCGCCATTCCTATAAAATGATTCATTATTAATTCCATTCATATAAACCTTCAAATACTTTCATTTGTTTCTACTTGAAATATCTTTTATATTCTCTATCATTCACGCTCCATTTAGAAATGGGTTTTAAATGAGTAACTTGGGTTCCCTAACCCCAATCAAATAAAAAGGTGTTTTATGAAAACCAATCTTTCGATCTTCACTGATCAGCAAAAATGTAGCGTGTTAATTATCCTAAGCTTGTTCCACATTTTGATTATTGCGGCGAGCAATTATCTCGTGCAAATCCCCTTTGAAATTCATTTGCCGTTGACCGCACTTGGTATGGCAGAAGATTTCAGCTTCCATAGCACATGGGGGACGTTAACCTTTCCATTTATATTTTTGGCAACGGATTTAACGGTGCGTGTATTTGGCGCGAAAGAAGCACGTTGGATTATTTTTATAGTGATGTTTCCTGCGTTAGTCATCAGTTATTTAGTTTCTACCTTGTTTTTAGATGCTCACTTTCAAGGTTTTGCTGCTTTAGCTGAATTTAATTATTTTGTCTTTCGCATCGCTGCCGCCAGTTTTTGTGCTTATGTTTTTGGGCAATTATTGGATGTTCTCGTATTTAACCGCTTGCGCCAATTAAAAACATGGTGGATAGCGCCAACAAGTTCGATGGTGTTTGGCTCAATGGCTGATACATTCTTGTTTTTTGCAGTGGCTTTTTATGCGAGCAGCGATCCTTTCATGGCGGAACATTGGGTGCAATTAGGATTTGTGGATTATTTATTCAAACTTTTCGTTGGTATTGTTTTGTTCGTGCCAGCCTATGGCGTGGTGTTGAACTTTATTTTAACTAAAATTTTGACCGCACTTTCAGACACGAAAGCGGGTTAATAGATAGGAGCCTATATGAGTTTAAGAGAGAAAATTGATAATAGCCCAATGTCAGGTTATCAGTGGCTGATTGTATTTATGGCAGTCATTATGAATTTGCTTGATGGTTTTGATGTATTGGCATTAGCGTTTACCGCCGCCAATATTCGCGCAGAGTTTGCGTTAAGCGCGGAGCAATTAGGTTATCTGATGAGCGCAGGGCTATTTGGTATGACGGCAGGATCTTTATTTCTTGCGCCATTAGCGGATAAAATCGGGCGCCGTCCTTTATTGCTCATATCAGTCGTAATGTCCGCATTGGGTATGTTAGGCTCTGCATTAATTGAACATTATCAAGCACTTGCCTTTTGGCGCGTGATTACAGGCTTGGGCGTGGGCGGCATTTTAGTTGGCACAAATGTATTAACCAGCGAATATTCATCACGCAAATGGCGTAGCTTTGCGATTAGCGTATATGCCGCAGGTTTCGGCATTGGCGCGGTGCTAGGCGGAATGTTCGCAATGACCTTGCAAGCTGAATATGGCTGGCGTTCAGTTTATCTTGCCGGTTTTGGCCTAACGGCATTATGCTTTGTTATTTTATTAGCATGGCTGCCAGAATCGATTGATTTTTTAACCACAAAACAGCCGAAAAATGCACAACAAAAATTAAATAGCATTGCCCGCAAGTTAGGTTTTTCAGGTGAATGGCCATTGCCAGAAAAAACGCAGCAAGCTACAAAGCTCCCTTTTACTCAAGTGTTCAATCATGAATATCGCCGTTCGACCCTATTAATTTGGATTGCATTTTTTGCAATTATGTTCAGTTTTTATTTTGTCAGCCAATGGACACCAGCATTGCTCACTCAAGCAGGAATGACAAAAGAACAAGGGGTTAGCGTGGGAATGATGATTTCCCTTGGCGGTACTTGTGGCGCGTTATTTTATGGATTATTGGCGAGCCGCTGGTCTGTGCGCCGCGTGCTTATTTTGTTCACGTTATTATCTGCCGTGGTCGCTGTCATCTTTATTCTTTCATCTTCAGTACTATGGCTTGCGATGTTGTTTGGCGTGTTGGTCGGCGCATTAATGAATGGCTGTATCAGTGGGCTTTATACCTTAAATCCAGCGATTTACGCCGCAGATATTCGTAGCACTGGCGTGGGTTTATCTCTCGGAGTTGGGCGCTTTGGCGCAATTTTAGCCCCGATTGCGGCGGGCAAATTATTAGATTTAGGCTGGGAAAAGCAAAGCCTTTATGAAGGTGTCGCCTTGGTTTTGCTGCTTGCTGTTTGTGCTTTGGCCTTGCTGAAAACGAAAAGTGCGGTCAAATCTGTGTAAGTTTTTGTCGTGACTGAAAAAGCATAAAGCGTATCTGCATAAGATACGCTTTTTTTGAGCCGAAAAGAAAGAAGAGTATTGCGCAATTAATGAGCGCTACCCCCCCCGGTATATAACGGTAAGCACAGGGTAATACGCAAGCCGCCCAATGGGCTTTTACTGGCGGTGACTTTACCGTGATGTTGGAAAATACTATTTTCTACAATAGCCAAGCCAAGCCCTGTTCCGCCCGTTTTTCTAGTTCTCGCTTCATCAATGCGGTAAAACGGCTGGAAAATTTTGTCATATTCTTCTTCCGCAATGCCAGCACCATTATCATCAATGACGATCATCAGTTTCTGATCTTCCAGATAAGTTTGCGCGGCGATTTTGCTTTTGGTGTATTTCAGCGCATTCCGTAAGATATTTTCTAGCGCACTCGTTAATGATTGATGATTTCCATATAAAAAATATTTCTCTGGGGCGTAAATATTTTGTTTAAAGTAGAAATTAATATTGCGTTGTTCTGCTTCAAATTCAGTGTCAATAATGACGTCATTCCATAATTCTTCAATAGAAAAAATCTGGCGAGATGCGTGGATATTCATTTGATTACGCGAGAGTTTTAATAAATCGTTAATCATTAAATCCATTCGTTCGGTTTCAGTTTCAATTCGCGTGATTTCATTATTTTCACCTAATCGTCTGCGCAATAATGCAGCCGCTAGCTGTAATCTAGTGAGTGGCGTGCGTAATTCATGGGAGATCGAAGAAAGCAACATACGATGGGTTTTTAATAAATCTTCCAGTGAATTGGTCATTTGGTTAAAACTTTTGCCCACTTGGCGTAATTCGTTCACGCCTTTTTTCTCTAATATGGGATTAACCATGAAATTCCCTTGGGAAACGGCTTGGGCTGCTTCATTCAAATTTCTGATTGGTCGGGATATTCTTAATGTTAAAAGCCATAATAAGGGCGATGACAATGCCATGATGATGAAAACGAGTAGTAGCGGTCTGTCAAAAATTTCAGTAACAAATTTTTGCTGTGGATCGACTCGCTGCACAAAGTAAAGAAGATAAGGTTCTTCTTGGTTGCCGTCTTGTGCGCTGATATGTACTGAAAAAGGCCCTGCAATTTCAATATCATAGAATGTTTTCACTAATGGGGTTTTCACATTTTGTGATGTTGTGGTGAATTGGCGTACTCTTTCTGACTCTGCTTCAGGTACCCCTAGAATTAGTTGGGTTTTCGTATTAAATAAAATAGGGCGAATTTCCGTGGTTTGTTCTAATGGAAATGGGCGATTTTTATATATCAATAATCGCGATAACTGGTTTTCGCGGAAAGTGGTAACAATTTGTTTTTGGTAAGTACGCAGATCATCACCACGAAGTTCAGCATAATTACGGCTGTCAAATTTAGGCACAATAAAGACAATGAGTAATAACAAAAAGAATACCACCCAAAAGGAGGCAAAGATTTGAGTTGTTATGCTGTTTAAGCGGGAAAAATATGCCGAGAATTTCATCATCTTGTTATACAAAAAATGCGGTCAAAATAACCGCACTTTTGGGAAAATTAGTCAATTAATAATATATAACCACGGCCACGCAGCGTTTTGAACCAAGGCAAATCGTTTTCGCATTTCGGTAGTTTCTTGCGTAAATTTGACATATGCATATCAATCGTGCGGTCAAATGGCGACAGTTGTTTGCCCAATGCATCAAGGCTGAGCAATTCACGAGATAATACTTCACCTGGGCTTTGAATGAGGCGTGATAACAAGGCAAATTCTGAGCCCGTTAAACCTAAATCCTGCTCATGAAAAGTGGCTTGTTGATGCCCCTTATGTAGCACTAACCCTTTGAATTTAATGAGATGATTTTCAGTTTGAGCATCGTCATTTTGTTCTGTAGTGATAACACTTCGGCGCAAAATAGCTTTAATGCGCGCCACTAATTCTCGGTCATTAAATGGTTTAGGCAGATAATCATCAGCACCTAATTCCAAACCTAATACACGATCAATGTCATCACCACAGGCGGTTAACATTAAGACGGGAATCGTATAACGTTGACGAATGCGTTTAAGGGTTTCAATGCCATTGAGAACAGGCATCATAATGTCAAGCAACACAAGAGAATAGGACGCGTCTAATTTATCTAGCGCCTCTTGCCCATTGTGAGCAACATCAATCTGAAAGCCCTCTAAAGACAATAATTCTACAAGTAGTTCTGTAAGTTCAAGATCATCATCAACTAACAAGATCTTAGCCATAAAACACATCCCTGAATGAGAAATTATTTCCAGAATTGCCACCAACTTGATTTTTCAACAGCTGGTGCTTCAATGATCGCGTTATTAACGACTTCTTTATGGTCATCTGGTAATGGTTTGTCTAAATCAAAATTGGCAACGCGATTGCTTCGGTCAAAGTTCACGACTAAAGTGTGTTGCTCTGGGCTTTCATACCCTTTTTGTTGTAAGAAAACATAATACCAAGTTGAAGTGCCGAACGGATCGTTTAAGACTGGTGTACCAAGTAAATATTGCACTTGCGGTTTCGTCATGCCCACTTGTAATTGTTTTACTGTGGCTTCTTCTAAGTAGTTTCCTTGTGGCACATCAATACGATACACCACTTTTTCTACTGATGAGCACGCAGAAAGACTGAATGCGACAAAAAGTGCGGTCATAATTGGCTTAATTTTCATTGTTTAACCCTTGTTTTTAATTGTGTTCAGATAATACGCTAAAGTTTAGGCATTTTTCAACTTTAATTATCTTTTAAATTGCGTTGTAATTGGTCTCGTAAATTCGCTGGCAAACCTTTAATCGTCAGCGTGTCGGCAGCTTCATCCCAAATGATTCGTTCGTTAATGAGTTCCGCATCAAAACTAATGGTTACGCCTTTCCCTGAGCCTGAAAATTTGGTGAGTGATTTCAATGCTGAGCGTACTGGCGGAATGCTCTCTGCCAAGCCATAGTCTTGTTCCTGAGCAAAATCAATAAATTGACGCTCATTTAGTGTGGGTAATGTCTCAGAAAGTTCCGTTAATGTGATTTCATCGCCCGCATTCATTTGCCCTTTGCAATATTCAAAGACTTGTTTTTTCACCGCTTGGCTTTGTGCATTGCTCAGTTCACCTTGTTCACAATAATCGCTCACCGCTTGCAACAGGCATTGATTTTGAACTTGTGGATTTAATCCTTCATCTGCCCCTAAAAAATCCATAAAAAAGTCGCCAATTTTACGGCCTACACGCCCTTTGATAAAGGTGAGATAACGATCCGAATTAGCGTTAATCTGCATTTCCGTTAAATTAATACGGGCGGCAATATCAAATTGGCTGATATTTAAGTATTGGGTGCGGTGAATTTCTAAGTTTTCATCCACTAACATACTAATGCGGCTGTCGAGCAAGGCGATGAATAGATAATCTGTCGCTAAAAAGTTATATTGGCACAACACAAAAGTGCCACTTTCCGCAAAAGGATATTTGCTTAATTCGCTGCTTAATAATTTTGCACATTCATGGCTGAATGGCAGAAAATCTAGCTCTTTTTCCAACAGACGGTTTAAAGATTGTGCAAAATTCGATTGTTCTTGGAAAATGCCATAGCCTTTCGCTTTGGTTTGATAGGCTTGATGTAGCTCTAACGTGAGTTGTTCCACTTCTGGAGTGATAGGCAATAATTGCTTGCGCAGCTGCGTATCAAGCTGGGTATTGCCTTCTTCTGTGCTGTGTTTGATCAGTTGGTGTAAGACTATTTGGTTAACGGTAATGCTCATTTCATTGTCCGAATGAATAAATTTAAAAAAACGCGTGTAATTATAACCGCACTTTGCCTGAAAATGTGGTAGGATCGCAAAAATTAATTTATTCACTGAAAATCATTAGATGGCAAGTAATTCAAAATTTCAAGATAAACAAGTAGATGCAATTTTAAATGATATGATTGCCGTGCTTGAAAAACACCAAGCTCCCGTAGATTTATCGCTCGTTGTGTTAGGCAATATGGTGACAAATTTGCTCACTTCTAGCGTGGGTAAAAATCAGCAACAGGCTTTGGCTAAAGCATTTTCTGATGCGCTGATGAATTCCGTCAAATAATCTCAAGTCTTAGCGAGAACACGATGTTTTGGTTTAAAAAAAGCAAACAGACTTTTGGAATGCAATATCGCGAACAAACGTCCATGAAAATTTCATGGGGGCATTGGTTTGCGTTTTTCAATATTCTGTGGGCAATTTTAATCGGTTCACGCTATGCCTTTATTATTGATTGGCCTGAAACTTTTTTTGGTAAACTCTATTTCTTTATTAGCTTGCTGGGGCATTTCAGCTTTGTCGGCTTTGCACTCTATCTTTTAGTGGTTTTCCCACTCAGTTTTATCATCAAAAATGAACGCACTTTCCGTGGTGTTTCAGTGATTATCGCCACGATTTCAACCACGTTATTGCTGGTGGATACCGAAGTTTTTGTGCGTTTCAATTTTCATTTATCTTCTGTGGTGTGGAATTTACTCGTTAATCCAGAAAACGGCGAGCTCTCACGAGATTGGCAAATTTTCTTTGTGCCAATGCCATTGATGTTGTTGGTGCAAATGCTATTTTCCCGTTGGGCGTGGTATAAATTACGCAGCCTTGAACGGCAAAAGTGGTTTCGCGGTGTTGGCGTATTATTCACTTGCTTGTTTGTGGCAACGCACTTAATTTATGCTTGGGCGGATGCTTATATTTATCGTCCGATTACCATGCAGAAATCCAATTTCCCATTATCTTATCCAATGACCGCCCGCTCGTTTTTAGAAAAACATGGTTTCTTGGATATAGAAGAATACAATTCTACCCTTGAGCAAGAAGGGCGCCCTGAGGCCCCTGCTATTATTTATCCAAAACATCCGCTCACTTTTGCAACCTCGAATACAGAAAAAGCGAATTTACTGATTATTACCGTGTCAGGTTTGCGAGCCGATGCGTTGCAAAATATGCCGAATTTGCATCAGTTTGCGCAGAATGCAACGCAATTTACTCATCATTATAGTAGCGGTAACACTAATAATACTGGGCTTACTGGCTTGTTTTATGGCTTGAATGCGAATTACACCGACAGTTTGTTGAATCATAAAACGCCGTCAGTCTTAATCGAAAAATTGAAGCAAGATCATTACCAATTTGGTTTGTTCTCGGCAACGAATTTTAAAGATACGCTGTTTGAGCAAGCGCTGTTTAATGGAATGAAGCTGCCAACATCTAAACGCATTCAACCGAGCAACGAAAGTGCGGTCAAAAATTGGCAAGATTGGTATCTAAAACGTGATGAAACAAAACCTTGGTTCTCTTATTTAAATTTAGATCTTAGCGATCTTATGCATGCTCAGAAAATCGATAATTTAGCCGATGAACAAGCGCTCTATCAGACGCAATTGGCAAAATTAGACGAGCAATTAGCGAAAATTTTCACTCAACTGAATGAAAGCCAGCAATTGGATAATACCGCGGTTGTGATCACTGCGGAACATGGTTATGTGTTCCAAGCTAGTGAGCAAGATGTCATCAATAATTTTAGTGATGAACAAGTGCAGGTGCCGATGATTGTGGCGTGGCGAGAATTAGCGTCGGGGAAAGAAGATAAACTTTCAAGCCATGTAGATATCTTGCCAGCATTAATGTATCACTTGTTTTGGGTGCAAAATCCAGATTCTGATTACAGCCAAGGGCATAATTTGTTTGATTTTACCCAAAGTCGAAATTGGGTATTAGCGGCGAATTACCGTTGGTTTGCGATTATCACTGCAAATGGCACGCAATATCATATTGATCGCAAAGGAAATTATCAAAAATTTGACCGCACTTATGAAAAACAAGCATCTGATCGTCCACCATTGGGATTATTTTTAGATGTGTTTAATCAAAGTGGATCTTTTATTGAAAAATAAAGCGCGTACGATTATACTACGCGCCTAGTACTTACAGTGCATCGAGACTAGACGACAATGTTATTAATGAAAAATCTGCGAATTTTTTATAACATTCCAAGCCAAATCTTTTTCATAGTCCCATCTGTCTATCCGCTAATCTCATTTATTTCACCAATTACGGAGTAATATATGAAGAATCATGTTCGTAGCTTTAAAACCTTTATTAGAGACGAAATTATTAAAAAAGGTGGCTGGGTCAACGCGCACGCGCACGCCGACCGTGCATTCACCATGACACCTGAAAAAATTAGCATTTACCATAACAGCAATCTTCAACAAAAATGGGATTTGGTGGATGAAGTCAAACGCACTTCAACAGTAGAAGATTATTACGCCCGCTTTTGCCAAGCCATTGAATTAATGATCTCACAAGGAGTCACCGCCTTTGGGACTTTTGTGGATATTGATCCCGTGTGTGAAGACCGCGCCATTATTGCAGCGCACAAAGCGCGTGAAGTGTATAAAAGTGATATAGCCCTAAAATTTGCTAACCAAACGTTGAAAGGCGTGATTGAACCGACGGCTAAAAAATGGTTCGATATCGGCTCTGAAATGGTGGATATCATTGGCGGGTTGCCATATCGTGATGAATTGGATTATGGACGCGGTTTAGAAGCAATGGATATTTTGCTCGATAAAGCCAAATCCCTTGGTATTATGTGTCATGTTCATGTGGATCAATTCAACACGCCAAAAGAAAAAGAAACGGAACAGCTTTGTGATAAAACCATTGAACATGGAATGGAAGGGCGTGTTGTTGCCATTCATGGTATTTCTATCGGTGCGCATTCCAAAGAATATCGTTATGCCTTGTATGAAAAAATGCGCCGCGCGCAGATGATGATGATCGCCTGCCCAATGGCATGGATTGACAGTAATCGTAAAGAAGAATTAATGCCGTTCCATAATGCATTAACGCCAGCTGATGAAATGATTCCAGAAGGAATTACTGTGGCGTTAGGCACGGATAATATCTGTGATTATATGGTGCCCTTATGTGAGGGCGATTTATGGCAGGAACTCAGCTTGCTTGCCGCAGGTTGCCGCTTCCCGAATTTAGATGAAATGGTGAATATCGCCAGCGTCAATGGGCGAAAAGTATTAGGCTTGCCACCGTTCTAAGTCTTGAAACTTGTTAAACACGCACCGTTGGGTGCGTTTTTTTATGGGCAATGAAATAAATGGAATTGCACCTTGGCGTTAAAAATTGCTTGCTTAATCATTTAACCCTAGTTAGTGAATTTACATCATTTAGTAAAAATCAAGCAAATAAAAAGTGCGGTCAAAATTTACAAAATTTTACCGCTCTTGTTGCTTTTACGAATTTAGCTTTTGAGCTTTAAAGCGTGACTGATACGTTTTCTTTCACGCGGCAGCTGCAGGCGAGCACATAACCTTGAGCGATTTCTTCTTCAGTTAAATCGCCTGTGTGAACCACTTCATATTCGCCGCCAGTAACTTTGGTTTTACATAAACCGCATAAACCCGTGCGACAGCCAGAAACAACAGGCTGTTCTTGCGCTTCTAATGCCGCTAACAATGTCATACCAACTGGAACTTCCGCGGTGATTTGTTTTGCGCTGTTAATGGTTAATGTGGTTTTCTTATCTGAGCTAATTTCGCCCGCTAATGCAGTATTGAAGAAAGCTTCGGTAAAGAAACGATCTTCGGTCACGCCTAATCCCATCACGATATCTTTTAACGCCGCCATATACGCTTCAGGACCACAAGTCATCACCGTGTAATCTTTCAGATTTGGCACCGCATTTTGGACGATTTCTGCAGAAATTCGACCGTTCGCAAAACCTTCAGTCGCATCGACAGAGGCATTAAACACTAAATTAAGGCGAGGATAGTTCGCTTTTAATTCAGCCCATTCGGCTTTAAAAATCACATCCTCTGGTGAATGCACGCTATGAATAACGGTGACGTTTGTTTCTGGACGATTAACCAATAACCAACGTGCCATCGACATAATTGGCGTTACGCCACTGCCAGCGCCCACTAATAAGTAATTATTGGCTAGCACATGTTGGCAAGAAAACTCACCCATTGGGTTAGAAAACCACACTTGATCGCCCACTTTCACTTCATTATTCAACCAAGTTGAACCCACACCGCCTTCAATTTCTCGCACGGTAATAGAAACAAAACGGCTTTCGCCTGGTGTTGAAGAGAGTGAATAAGCGCGGGTAATATGTGGTGTATTTTTGATGCTAACTAATGCATATTGACCAGGTTGGTATGGATAGAAGTCTTGCGCAATAAAGTTAATTGTTTTGACGTGCGGGGCTTCTTGTACAATTGAATAAACCTGTAATTCATTAATACATAAAGGGTTTTTATTGGTATTTGCCATTTTGTTGTTCCTCTTTATGGTCGGTTTTTCCCCGACCACTGCTTTCTTGAATTCGTTTCAGGCGGTCAAAATAATAAAATTTTGCAAATTTTGACCGCACTTTTTATTTGTCGATTATTTATTGATGATATGACCGAAATCTTGTTCAGGGGTAGTTAAACCGCTTAAACCAAATTTTTCGTGTAATAATTTCATCACATTGTCGTTTAAGAACGCTGGTTTGCTTGGACCTGAGTAAACATTTTTCACGCCAAGTGCCAAGAGCGTTAATAACACGATAATCGCTTTTTGCTCGAACCAAGAAAGTACGATTGAAAGTGGCAATTCATTTAAGCCGATACCTAATTTTTGTGAAAGCGTGATTGCTAACATAATAGCAGAATAGGTGTCGTTACATTGACCAGCATCTAATAAACGCGGTAAGCCGCCGTCAATTGTGCCGAAGTCTAATTTGTTAAAACGGTATTTACCGCAACCAAGCGTGAGAACTGCTGTATCTTTTGGTAAGGCGTAGGCTAAATCTGTATAGTAGTGGCGTTCTTCTTTATCACCGTCACAACCGCCGATTACGAATACGTGGCTTAATTTGCCTGCTTTCACTAAATCGATCACTGCATCAGAGGCATCAACTAAGGTTTTGCGACCGAAGCCCACGGTGATGTAGTGCTCTAATTCTGTGTATGGGAAGCCGTCACATTCTAATGCTTTTTCAATAACTGGGGCAAAGTTGTGTTTTTCTAAATGCATAACGCCTGGCCAGCCCACGATGTTACAAGTGAAAATACGGTCTGCATAATCACCCACATTTGGATCGATTAAACAGTTTGATGTCATCACGATTGCACCCGGGAAACGAGCAAATTCTTTTTGCTGATTTTGCCAGCCCGAACCATAGTTACCCACTAAATGTTTGTATTTTTTCAATTCAGGATAGCCGTGCGCTGGTAGCATTTCACCGTGCGTATAAACATTGATGCCTTTGCCTTCGGTTTGCTCTAATAACTCTTTTAAGTCTTTTAAATCGTGACCTGAAATGAGGATACATTTGCCTTTTACTGGACGAATGTTAACAGTTGCTGGCACTGGGTTGCCGAATGCTTCGGTTTCACCTGCGTCTAGCATTGCCATCACTTTAAAGTTCATAGAACCGATAGCCAACGATTTTTCGAGCAATTCGTTTAAATCACTTGGTTTTGTGCCTAACCAAGACATAAAGCCGTGGTATTCCACATATAAATCGTTGTCGTATTTGCCCAAGATATAAGCGTGTTCTAAATAAGCAGCAGCCCCTTTCAAGCCATAAAGCGCTAATAAACGCACGCCGTGAGCTTCTTCGCCGATTTCTGCTCGGTCAGTATCTAAAGCAAATTCTTTTGCTTGTTCAGCAAGTTGATCAATAGAAATGCCTTTTAGCTCAATATTCGCTAATGGGTGGTCTAAGCTTGGGTTTGGCTCAAATTCGCTGACGGCTTTGATTAAAGCGTTACGATAGATGATCGCTTGTTGTGCATAGCCAACGATACGATTTGAGTCAAAGTTCACATTAGTTAAGGTTGCGAAAAAGGCACGCGGGGCAAAGTTGTCCGCATCGTGGTTGATAATGCCGTATTCACGGGCTTTTAATGCCCACGCAGAAAGACTGTGTAAGCAGGCGATTAATAAATCTTGTAAGTCTGAGGTTTCTGCAGTTTTACCACACATACCTTGACCGAAACTACAACCGTTACCCACAGGGGTTACCATAGTTTGTTCACATTGAACGCAGTACATAAATCACTCCAATTGTTTTTAGAAATAATAATAAATATCAATAAACCTACTAAATGTGTAGGATTTAATGCGCAAATAGTATAGCTTTTTACTCAAGATTTAAAGTGTTTTTTTATGAAAATGAAATTTTACTTAGAATGGGGGAGTGCTGCTCAAGGAGAAGATAAAGAAGATAAAAAAGTGCGGTCAAAACTTGAGAAATTTTGACCGCACTTGAGTCGCGTTATAATGGAATAATCAATTGTTCGCTTTTATTGTGATTAAGCCTAGTTATGATTAAGACTAGTTATTAAGCATAGTACAATTCATATTCTACTGGGTGCGGTGTCATATTAACACGCGCCACTTCTTTGCGTTTGAGTGTGATAAAGGTATCAATGAAATCTTTGCTGAATACATTACCTTTTGTTAAGAACTCAAAATCTTGCTCTAGTGAGTTTAATGCTTCTTCTAACGAGCTTGATACCGCTGGAATTTCTTTTAATTCTTCAGGCGGTAAATCGTATAAGTTTTTATCCATTGCATCGCCAGGGTGGATTTTGTTCACCACACCGTCAAGCCCCGCCATTAACAACGCCGCAAAACATAAGTATGGGTTTGCTGATGGATCTGGGAAACGTGCTTCAATACGAATGGCTTTCGGATTTGTGACCGCAGGAATACGAATTGACGCAGAACGGTTACTTGCAGAGTAAGCTAATAATACAGGTGCTTCAAACCCTGGAACTAAACGTTTGTAAGAGTTGGTTGACGGGTTGGTAAATGCATTCAATGCTTTGGCGTGTTTGATGATACCGCCAATGTAATAAAGTGCGGTTTCTGAAAGACCCGCATATTTATCGCCTTGGAAGATATTTTTGCCGTCTTTGCTTAATGACATATTACAGTGCATACCAGAGCCGTTATCGCCTGCGAATGGTTTTGGCATAAAGCACGCAGTTTTGCCATGTTCTGCTGCGACATTTTGAACGATATATTTATAGATTTGGGTTTCGTCCGCTTTTAGGGTTAAGCTATTGAATTTTGTCGCAATTTCATTTTGACCTGCAGTGGCAACTTCGTGGTGATGCGCTTCAATCACGAGCCCCATTTCTTCCATTAATAAGCACATTTCTGAACGAATATCGTGGGCGCTGTCATTTGGTGCAACCGCACAATAGCCACCTTTCACTAATGGACGGTAGGCATTATTACCTTCTTCAAATTTACGATTGGTATTCCATGCCGCTTCAACATCATCAATTTTAAATGAAACATTGTTCATCGCTGTGCTGAAACGCACGTCATCGAATAAGAAAAACTCAGGTTCTGGACCAAAGAAAGCACTGTCTGCAAAGCCTGTTGAACGCATATAATCTTCGGCACGCATTGCAATTGAACGAGGGTCTCTATCATAGGATTGCATGGTGTTTGGGTCGTAGATGCTACAGCGAATTGAAAGGGTAGGGATTTGAGCGAAAGGGTCAACAACGGCGGTTTCTGGCATTGGCATTAATAACATATCGGCTTTATTAATGGCTTTCCAACCTTCGACTGATGAGCCGTCAAACATTTTGCCATCCTCGAATAAATCTTCGTCAATTGCACTGACGGGTAAGGAAACCGCATGTTCTTTGCTTTTAATGTCCGTGAAACGAAGAAGCGCGAACTTAATGTCGTTTTCTTCAATGAGTTTGAACACGCGTTCAATTGCTGCGTTAGCCATGATAAAAACTCCTGTGAGATATTTTGTTTATTTGCTTCGAGTAAAGAGGAAGTTGCGCTAAAAATACCATATATTGGGCTTAAAGCAAATATCATTGAATAATAAATTCTGATTAAGGTGTATTTTCTTTCTGCCAGCAAAAGTGCGGTCAAAAAAACGGGTAATTTCAGGATTTTTCATAGCTCAATGGCGGAAAAAGTTGTATAATTTCCGACCTTTCTCTGCAGTATAGAATTAAGTGCGGTGAAAGAAATGATAATTTCCTTATAGAACATATAATTAAGACAGCTCAAATGGCAGATTTAGATATTAATAAATTGCGTAACATCGCAATTATTGCGCACGTTGACCATGGTAAAACTACCCTCGTTGACAAACTTTTACAACAATCAGGCACGCTTGAAGCCGCGCGTAACGGCGATTCAGATGAGCGTGTAATGGACTCAAATGATCTTGAAAAAGAACGTGGTATTACAATTTTAGCAAAAAATACAGCGATTAACTGGAATGACTATCGTATTAACATCGTCGATACTCCAGGACACGCGGATTTCGGTGGTGAAGTAGAGCGTGTTCTTTCTATGGTTGATTCTGTGTTATTAGTGGTGGATGCCTTTGATGGCCCTATGCCACAAACTCGCTTTGTGACACAAAAAGCCTTTGCCCACGGTTTAAAACCGATTGTGGTGATTAATAAAGTTGACCGTCCTGGCGCGCGCCCTGATTGGGTGGTTGACCAAGTTTTCGATTTATTTGTAAATCTTGGCGCAACCGATGAGCAATTAGATTTCCCAATTGTTTATGCCTCAGCACTCAATGGTGTCGCAGGCTTAGATTACGCAGATCTTGCGACAGATATGACACCATTATTTGAAGCAATTGTAGAACATGTCGCGCCGCCTGCAGTGGAACTAGGTGCGCCATTCCAAATGCAAATTTCGCAACTTGATTACAATAATTATGTAGGTGTGATTGGTATCGGACGTATTAAACGCGGTTCAGTGAAACCAAACCAAGCCGTAACTCTAATCGATTCTGAAGGCAAAACCCGTCAAGGACGTATTGGACAAGTATTAGGCCACCTTGGTTTGCAACGTTATGAAACCGATGAAGCCTTTGCAGGGGATATTGTTGCGATTACAGGAATGGGCGAATTAAATATCTCAGATACCATTTGTGATATTAATGCAGTAGAAGCCTTACCTGCTTTAACTGTTGATGAACCAACTGTAACCATGTTCTTCTGTGTTAATACCTCGCCATTCTGTGGTAAAGAAGGTAAATATGTGACTTCTCGTCAGATTTTGGAGCGCTTGAATAAAGAGCTTGTTCACAATGTTGCCTTGCGTGTAGAAGAAACCGCAAACCCAGATGAGTTCCGTGTTTCTGGGCGTGGTGAATTGCATTTATCCGTGTTAATTGAAAATATGCGCCGCGAAGGCTATGAATTAGCGGTATCACGTCCTAAAGTTATCTTCCGTGAAATCGATGGTAAAAAACAAGAGCCATTTGAGCAAGTGACGATTGATATTGAAGAACAGCACCAAGGTTCTGTTATGGAAGCATTGGGGATCCGTAAAGGTGAAGTGAAAGATATGATCCCAGACGGTAAAGGGCGTACTCGTTTAGAATATGTTATCCCAAGCCGTGGTTTAATCGGTTTCCGTAATGAATTTATGACCATGACTTCTGGTACAGGTTTACTTTACTCTACATTCAGCCACTACGGTGATGTGAAACCAGGTGAAATCGGTCAACGTAAAAATGGCGTGTTGATCTCAAATGCAACTGGTAAAGCGCTAGCTTATGCATTATGGGGTTTACAAGAACGTGGTAAATTGATGATTGATCATGGTGTCGAAGTGTACGAAGGTCAAATCATCGGTATCCATAGCCGCTCAAATGACTTAACGGTAAACTGTTTACAAGGTAAAAAGCTAACCAATATGCGTGCATCAGGTAAAGATGATGCGATTCAGTTAACAACACCTGTGAAGTTAACATTAGAGCAAGCCATTGAATTTATTGATGATGACGAATTAGTTGAAGTCACACCAGTATCAATTCGTGTACGTAAAAAATTACTGACCGAAAATGATCGTAAACGTGCAAACCGTACAACAACCAGTACCAGCACGCATTAATAAAATTAGTTAAAAATCGACCGCACTTTACTAAAAAGTGCGGTCTTTTTTTCGGTTATTTTTGAGCATTTACTTTGCGTGTAAAAAATTTCCAGACAATAAAAAACCCAGCCTAAGCTGAGTTTTCTGATATCTTTGTTCAGATAAATTATTCTGCAACAACAATAACGTTTAATGCTGCGAATACTTCGCCGTGAAGTTGGAAACGAACTTCGTGATCACCAGTGGTACGTAATGGACCAGTTGATAAACGAACTTCTGATTTGCTTACTTCAACACCAGCAGCCGTAACTGCTTCAGCAACGTCACGAGTGGTGATTGAACCGAATAAACGACCTTCATCACCAGCTTTAGAAACGATAGTGACCGATTCTAATGCAGTAATTTTCGCTGCACGAGCTTGAGCTTCTGCTAATTCTGCAGCGGCTTTTGCTTCATATTCAGCACGACGCGCTTCGAAGAATTCAATGTTAGCTTTAGTTGCCATAACTGCTTTACCTTGTGGGATTAAGAAGTTACGTGCGAAACCTGATTTAACATTAACTTGATCACCAACTTGACCGAGGTGAGCAATTTTATCTAATAAAATAACTTGCATTACCGTATCTCCTTAATTACTGATGATTGTCAGTGTATGGAAGTAACGCTAAGTAACGCGCACGTTTGATTGCACGAGCTAATTGACGTTGATACTTCGCACGAGTACCGGTAATACGGCTTGGAACAATTTTGCCGCTCTCTGTAATGTAGTTCTTTAATGTAGCGATGTCTTTGTAATCGATCTCAACTACGTTTTCCGCTGTGAAACGGCAGAACTTGCGACGACGGAAATAACGTGCCATTTGGCTAGTCTCCTAATCTAAGAATTCGATATTTTCAGCATGTAATACTAATTGGCTTAAACCGTTTGCGGTTTTGTGTGAGCTAATAAATCCCACCACCAAAAGTTTCTTGCCGACCGTAATGCTTTGAATAGTTTGGGTAAATTGATTGCCACTGAGTTGTATCGGCATTTTGCACCAAGCTTGACGGCTTAATCCTGCTTCGTTTTGTTCAGAACGATGTTCTAATAAAAATCGGCAATGCGTGATACCACTAGGGCTTTTCGTTTGTTTCGGTTGGCTAGTAACTAACCCTATTAACGACAAACGATTATCAATTTTCAAATTATTCTTCAGCATCCTCAAAATCGTTGGTTTCAACTTCAGCTACAGCAGGTTTTTTTTCATCTTTTGCTTTAGCCATTGGGGACGCTTCTGTTACGGCGTGCTTAGTACGAATTACTACGTTACGAAGAATTGCATCGTTGTAACGGAATGTTGTTTCTAGCTCGTCGATTACACTTTGAGGCGCTTCTACATTCATAAGCACATAATGTGCTTTATGTAATTTGTTGATTGGGTATGCTAATTGGCGACGACCCCAATCTTCTAGGCGATGAATTTGACCGCCAGCTTCTTTTACAGAACCTGTATAACGTTCAATCATACCTGGTACTTGTTCGCTTTGGTCCGGATGAACCATAAAAACGATTTCGTAGTGACGCATTGTTGATCCTTACGGGTTAATCAGCCTCCGACTGTAGATCCAGTCACTAATCTGCGGAAGCAAGGAACGAAAATTGATGTGACTGCAAGGTGCAGATTATACCGAAATGGCGAGTAAAAACAAGTAAAAATTGCATAAAAATAGACCGCACTTTTGGGTTAAGTGCGGTCAAAAATTTATACATTTTCAAGAAAGAAAAAGTGAAGAGATTTACGCTCTGCAATTTTATTTTTATGACGGCGCAAAAGTTTTAGACGATGTGTACGTTGCGCGCGGGATAATTTTAAATGATGCGCATTTTTTAAATGCATTCTTCTTTTTTTAAGCATAACTATTCCTTATTATTATCATTGTCAGAAACTGAATCTGAGGGTGTTTTTTCTGCGTTTTGCTCTTCTTGTATGCGGTGATAGTTAATGATGCTGTTCATATAACGGCGGATATTTTCCACATATTGAAAGGCTTCATAACCACGAGCATAACCATATTTCAAGTTTGAATAATAACGTTTTTCCGCCAGTAACGGCAGATTTTTTTTCACATCAAGCCAATTATCGGGATCGTCACCTAAACTTTTAGTCAAACGGCGCGCATCCAACATATGCCCGAGCCCCATATTATAACCCGCCAAAGCAAACCAAATGCGATCTTCTTGGGGAATACTATCTGGCACCTGTGAAATGAGCCAATGTAAATATTCTGAGCCCGCTTTAATGCTTTGCTCTGCATCGGTGCGATCGGTAATTTTCATCCGATCTGCGGTGGATTTTGTCAACATCATTATGCCGCGAACCCCTGTTGGCGATGTGGCATTTTCATCCCAATGAGATTCTTGATAAGCCATCGCCGCAAGCAAACGCCAATCTAAATTGCCTTTGTATTTCTCAAAAAGTGCGGTGTATTTTGGCAACGTTTTTTCAATGGCTTGCGTGTAAGAGCGCATATCCACATAATCGAACTTGGAAAAATGATTGAAATATTTTTCTTCCACACGGGCGATTAAACCGTTTTCAATCGCGCTATTCATAAAATCAAGCAATGCCGCCTGCAGTTCATTATAAGAACTGTTTGGCAGATACCAATGCACCGTTGCTTCATCGGTTAAGTCAAATGCAACGGCAATTTGCGGTTTGATTTGCTGGATCGCTGAAACATCCACTGAATTAGCAATCGTGTAATCAATTTTGCCTTCTGCCACTTGTAACAACAAACTTTCTTGGCTTTGGCGATTTTTCACTTGCCAGGTGAGCTGCGGTAATTTTGCTTTACGTTCTGTCAAAATGGCATTTAAATCGCTGCTGTCGGTGACAGCCAAGGTGCCTTTTAATTGCTGTAAGGAATTTGGGCGCGTTTCCCCTTTGCGGTACACCAATTGCCAAGAGGCAGAATAATAAGCAGGCCCTAACTGGAATTTTTCGAGTTTTTGCGGATGATAAAGTAAATTCGCTGCGGCAATATCAATATCGTGATTCTCTAACGCAGCGAGTAAATCTTCTGTATTATCAAAGACTTTCATCTCTAAATTAACAGACAGATAATCGGCAAAGGCTTTGCTGAGATCATATTCCAACCCAGCTTGCCCTTCGGCACTGATAAAATAGGTAACGGGATTATTGATTGTGCCAACAATTAAGCTGTCGCGCTCTTTTAATGCGGTGTAGTGATTTTCTTCTGAGCGCATAAGCTGTTGCCAAGGGAAAACCATATCAACAGCCCATAATAATAGCGCAACCGCGGCGGCGATGCGGATAATTAAACCTTTCAATAAATAGACCTAATCTAAAAATACAAACCATCGCATTTTAACGGCTAATTCAGAAAATGCAAAGGCAAGCACTAAAAAGTGCGGTCAAAATTAACAGAGTTTTAATAAACGTGTTGATAAATGGCGCGCCCTAAAGGATTCGAACCTTTGACCCACGCCTTAGAAGGGCGTTGCTCTATCCAGCTGAGCTAAGGGCGCATTCAAATGGATGTGTCTTTTGGGAATTTCAATTTAACGAAATTTCAAAGGAAATATAAAAGAAGTGGTCGGCGAGATAGGATTTGAACCTACGACCCACTGGTCCCAAACCAGTTGCGCTACCAAGCTGCGCTACTCGCCGAAAGATGTGAGCATTATAATTGCCTTTTAGCCGCAGTCAATGACTTTTTCAAAAAAATCATTTGATTGATTAAATTTCTTGCAATTAGACTTACATTTGCTGATTTTTTTTGAGAAAATAGCAACCGTTTTCGTCTTAGCCATTAAAAGGAATAATGAATGACCGCACAAGTGATCTCAGGCACGGCGCTCGCTAAAAATATTAAAGCAGATCTTGCTCAAAAAGTTGCACAATATACCACTCAAGGCAAGCGTGCACCGGGTTTGGCCGTTATTCTTGTGGGGGCAGATCCTGCTTCACAAGTTTATGTGGGCAGTAAACGCAAAAGCTGCGAAGAAATTGGGATTTTGTCAAAGTCTTATGACCTGCCAGAAAGCACGACTGAAGCGGATTTATTAGCATTAATTGATCAGCTGAATGTGAACGACAGCATTGATGGCATTTTAGTGCAATTACCATTGCCAAAGCATATTGATAGCACTAAAGTGATCGAACGCATTGCGCCGCATAAAGACGTGGATGGTTTTCACCCTTATAATGTAGGGCGTTTATGCCAACGCATTCCAACCTTACGCGCTTGCACCCCTTATGGCATTATGAAATTGCTAGAAACCACAGGAAGAAATTTATATGGTCAACACGCTGTGATCGTGGGCGCATCCAATATTGTAGGGCGTCCAATGGCAATGGAATTATTATTGGCGGGTTGCACAGTGACGGTGACGCATCGTTTTACCCAAGATCTCGAAAGCCATATTCGCCAAGCCGATATTTTGGTGGTGGCTGTTGGTAAACCTGAATTTATTAATGGTGATTGGGTGAAGAATGGGGCGATTGTGATTGATGTGGGGATCAATCGTGGTGAAGACGGCAAATTGCGTGGCGATGTGCAATACGCCAAAGCCAGTGAACACGCGGCGTTTATCACCCCTGTTCCCGGTGGCGTAGGGCCAATGACCGTAGCAATGCTGATGTTCAATACCTTGTTTGCGTATGAGCGTAATACACAAGTGAACTAAATGATAAAAGTGCGGTCTATTTTATCGCATTTTTGCAATTATTAATCTATAACATAAGGAAAGAAAAAATGGGCTTATTTGATTTCGTAGGAAATATTGGTAAGAAAATCTTCAGCAAAGAAGAAGATGCATCATCAGCCGTGACTAACCACATTGCCGAAGATAACCCAGGCGTTGAAAATGTGGCTGTTACCGTTGAAAACGGCGTAGCAAGCATTTCAGGCGTTGCCACCACAGCAGAAGCAGTGGAAAAAGCCGTGTTAATGGCTGGCAATATCGAAGGGATTAGCACTGTTAATGTTGATAATGTAGAAGTGTTACAAGGCGAATTAGCAGGCGAAGAGGAATTCTATGTCATTCAAAAAGGTGATAGTTTATGGAAAATCGCCGAGCATAAATATGGCAATGGCGCAAAATATACCGCCATTGTTGCAGCGAATAAAGAAGTAATCAAAGATGAAAACAAAATCTTCCCTGGTCAAAAAATTCGCTTACCACGCAATTTATAATTGAATCTTTGTTTTCAAATCCCGCTTTATAGCGGGATTTTTTATGAGCGCGAAATAGAATGTTTTCTAATGCGAAAATCAAGTTTGGTTCATTTAACTAGAGATAGCATGGGTTTTCTGATTGATCAAATTGGCTTTATTAACCATTTGCGCATAAAAGTGCGGTCAATTTTTTCACCGTTTTATCAATCAATATTCCATTTATAGACGAAAATTTTCTCTCGACTATGCCCCTATCTTTCGATATAATTCGCCAGTTTTTTACCTAATTTCATTCAATCTTAAAGGAAAACAGAATGTCAACAATCGAAACAACTCAAGGTTTAGAGCGCCGCGTTACAATTACAATTCCAGCGGCAGAAGTAGAAACAGCAGTACGCGAAGAATTAAAACGTGCAGCACGCAATGTCCGTGTTGACGGTTTCCGTAAAGGTAAAGTGCCTGCTCAAATCGTTGAAAAACGTTTTGGTGCATCAGTACGTCAAGATGTATTAAATGACTTATTGCCACGTCATTTCTTTGATGTTGCATTCAAAGAAAAATTAAACCTTGCTGGTCGTCCAACTTTTGCAGTGGAAAACTACGAAAACGGTCAAGATGTTGTATTTACAGCGACTTTTGAAGTTTATCCAGAAGTTGAATTAAAAGGTTTAGAAAATATTAAAGTGGAAAAAGCTATTGTTGAAATCACAGAAGCTGACATTGACAATATGGTGAATGTGTTACGCAAACAGCAAGCAACTTGGGCTGAAAGCACAGAAGCTGCAAAAGCAGATGATCGTGTAACGATTGATTTCGTTGGCTCAGTGGATGGCGAAGAATTTGAAGGTGGTAAAGCATCAGACTTCGTTCTTGCAATGGGACAAGGCCGTATGATTCCTGGTTTTGAAGACGGTATAGTTGGCAAAAAAGCGGGTGAGCAATTTGATATCAATGTAACATTCCCTGCGGAATATCATGCTGAAAACTTAAAAGGTAAAGACGCAAAATTTGCGATTACATTGAAAAAAGTAGAAAACCAAGTATTACCTGAATTAACCGATGAATTTGTTGCTAAATTTGGTCCAAATACAAAAACTGTGGCAGATTTACGCGCTGAAATCCAAAAAAATATGCAACGTGAATTGAAAAATGCATTAACTTCACGTGTAAAACAACAAGTAATTGATGGCTTAATCGCTGAGAACGCTATTGAAGTACCAACAGCGGCGGTTGATCAAGAAATCGAAGTATTACGTGAGCAAGCGGCGCAACGTTTTGGTGGCAACACTAAACAAGCGGCTCAATTACCTCGTGAATTATTTGAAGAACAAGCGAAACGCCGTGTTCAAGTCGGTTTATTATTCGGCGCTGTTATCAAAGCAAATGAATTAACTGCCGATGAAGATCGCGTAAAAGCAATGATCGAAGATTTAGCATCAGCTTATGAACAACCAGCAGAAGTTGTTGAATTCTATGCAAAAAATGAAGAATTAACCAATAACATTCGCAATGTTGTTTTAGAAGAGCAAGCAGTAGATGCAATCCTTGCTAAAGCGCAAGTGACTGAGAAAAAAGCATCATTTGATGAAATTATGAATCCACAAGCTTAATTTAAGTTTTTGAATTCGCAAAGTGCGGTTGATTTTTCGCAAGTTTTAGAACCTGCAGAAAATTGACCGCACTTTTTCATTTATTATGCACGGTTGGCTCGTCCAGCCGAAAACAATTCTGCATTTTGCCTCGTTTTTAGGTAAAATAAACAAGTTATTTTTAGAACAGAATTATGGAGAACTTTATGGCATTAGTCCCAATGGTGATTGAGCAAACGGCACGCGGAGAGCGTTCCTTTGATATTTACTCACGCCTTTTAAAAGAACGTGTGATTTTCCTAACAGGCGAAGTGGAAGACAATATGGCGAATCTCATCGTTGCACAGTTGTTATTCCTTGAATCAGAAAATCCAGATAAAGATATCAATATTTATATTAATAGCCCAGGTGGTTCAGTGACTGCGGGAATGGCGATTTATGACACCATGCAATTTATCAAGCCAGATGTACGCACCTTGTGTATCGGTCAGGCTTGTTCCATGGGCGCATTTTTATTGGCGGGTGGTACGGCGGGTAAACGTGCTGCGTTGCCAAATGCTCGCGTTATGATTCATCAGCCGTTAGGCGGCTTCCGTGGGCAAGCCTCGGATATTTTGATTCATGCAAATGAAATTTTAAAAATCAAAAAAACATTAAATGAACGTTTAGCTTTTCATACTGGTCAACCTATTGAAATTATTGAAAAAGACACCGACCGTGACAATTTTATGTCAGCAGAAGAAGCGCGCGCTTACGGTTTAGTTGATAGCGTGTTAGTGAAACGTTAAGGATAAAAAATGGCAAACGAAAACGAAACAACCTGTTCATTTTGCGGGAAATCTCAAAACGAAGTCGGAAATTTAATTGCCGGCGTATCAGGCTATATTTGTGGTGAATGTATCGAGCAATGCCATGAATTATTGCATGACCATGCGGAAGAAAGTGCGGTCGAAAATCCGCCAGTTTTAGAGGAAAAATTGCCAACGCCCCATGAAATCCGCGCGCATTTAGATGACTATGTCATTGGGCAAGATTATGCCAAAAAAGTGCTTGCGGTGGCTTTATATAACCATTACAAACGCTTACGTTCTAATCATCAAACCGATACGGTCGAGCTTAGCAAAAGTAATGTGTTGCTAATTGGACCAACGGGGAGCGGGAAAACCTTATTAGCGCAAACCTTGGCACGTATACTCAATGTTCCATTCGCTATGGCGGATGCGACAACGCTAACGGAAGCGGGTTATGTGGGTGAGGATGTAGAAAATATCATTCAAAAATTGCTCCAAAACTGCGATTACGATACAGAAAAAGCAGAACGCGGCATCATCTATATTGATGAGATCGACAAAATCACCCGTAAATCTGCCAATCCGTCCATCACTCGAGACGTTTCTGGCGAAGGCGTACAACAAGCCTTGTTAAAAATGATTGAAGGCACGGTTGCGGCAGTGCCACCACAAGGCGGTCGCAAACATCCACAACAAGAAATGCTGCGTGTTGATACTTCAAAAATTTTATTTATTTGCGGTGGTGCATTTGCAGGATTAGATAAAATTGTAGAAAAACGCGTGCATATTGGCAGCGGTATTGGTTTTGATGCGGAAGTGAAAGGCGAGCAAGATGCGTTAAGTCTGACGGATTTATTCAAACAAATTGAAACAGAAGACTTAATTAAATTCGGTATGATTCCTGAATTTGTCGGACGCTTACCTGTGATTGCTCCGCTCAGTGAACTTGATGAAGAAGCGTTAATCCAAATTTTAACAGAGCCTAAAAACGCATTAACTAAACAATATCAAGCGTTATTTGGCTTAGAAAATGTGGAGTTAGAGTTTACTCAAGAAGCCTTAAATGCGATGGCGAAGAAAGCCTTAGCGCGTAAAACAGGTGCGAGAGGTTTACGTTCTATAGTGGAAGGCATCTTGTTGGAAACAATGTATGACTTGCCATCATTAGAGAATATTGCCAAAGTTGTGGTGGATGAAAAGGTCATCACTGAAGGTGAAAGCCCAAAACTAGAATATAAATAATGACGCCATTCTTGGACAATATGTGTCAAAAGTGCGGTTAATTTGACCGCACTTTTTGTCTTTTTTGAACAATTGCCTTGAATTCTTGTTTTCTGGCCCCACCTAATCCCTAATTTTCCTTATTTAGAAAAAAGAAGAGTACAAATTATGAACGCAAAACGCACTCAAGAACAAGAGATTCCCGTCTTGCCTTTACGCGATGTTGTCGTGTTTCCTTATATGGTTATGCCACTTTTCGTGGGACGCGATAAATCTATCCGTAGCCTTGAACATGCTATGGAAAGCGACAAGCAATTATTATTAGTCGCGCAAAAACAGGCTGAAATAGAAGATCCCCAAGTCGCCGATTTATACGAGATCGGTACGATTGTAAACATTATCCAAATGTTGAAATTACCTGATGGCACAGTCAAAGTGCTGGTTGAGGGGAAACAGCGTGCCAATATTTTAAAAATTAATGAAGATGACTATTTTTCCGCACTGGTTGAGCCGATTAAATCGGTGTTAGGTGATGAGAAAGAATTAGAGGTCGCGCGCAAAGTGGCCTTTGGCGAATTTGAAAATTACGCTAAACAGAATAAAAAAATTCAACCAGAGATGATCGTTGCCCTATCTTCGATTGCGGATGTTGATCGCTTTGCTGATACTTTAGCAGCGCATTTACCTATCGCTTTGCGCCATAAACAAGAAGTATTGGCTCGTTCAAGCGTGCAAGAACGCTTGGAATATTTAGTTGGCGCAATGGAGAGCGAGGCTGATTTATTACAGGTAGAAAAACGCATTCGCACCAAAGTAAAAGAGCAAATGGAGAAAACCCATCGCGATTATTACTTAAATGAGCAAATGAAGGCGATTCGTAAAGAATTAGAGGGCGATGAAGAAGCTGAGGCAGATTCAGAGGTCGATCAGTTACGCAAGAAATTAGAAGAAGCAAAATTACCTGCTGAAGCAAAAGAAAAAGTGGAAGCTGAGATCAAAAAGCTCAAAATGATGTCGCCAATGTCATCAGAAGCCACTGTGGTGCGTAGCTATATTGATTGGATGCTACAAGTGCCGTGGCATAAACGTAGCAAAGTGAAAAAAGATATTCAAAAAGCACAAGAAATTTTGGATGCCGATCACTATGGTTTAGAACGTGTTAAAGAACGTATTTTAGAATATTTAGCAGTGCAATCGCGTTTAAATCAGATCAAAGGACCAATCCTTTGTTTAGTGGGTCCACCTGGGGTGGGGAAAACCTCATTGGGGCAATCTATTGCCAATGCAACAGGGCGTAAATATGTGCGTATGGCATTAGGTGGCGTGCGTGATGAAGCAGAGATTCGTGGTCACCGTAAAACCTATATTGGTTCATTACCAGGTAAATTGATCCAAAAAATGGCAAAAGTAGGGGTGAAAAATCCATTATTCTTGCTTGATGAGATCGATAAAATGGCGATGGATCACCGTGGTGACCCTGCTTCAGCGCTGTTAGAAGTGTTAGATCCAGAACAAAACACCAAATTTAATGACCATTATTTGGAAGTGGATTACGATTTGTCAGATGTGATGTTTGTCGCTACATCCAATTCGATGAACATTCCAGGACCATTGTTAGATCGTATGGAAGTGATTCGTTTAGCTGGTTATACAGAAGACGAAAAATTGAACATCGCGACTCGCCATTTAGTTGAAAAACAAATGGAGCGCAATGGCTTGAAAAAATCTGAATTGAGCATCGAAGATAGCGCAATTATCGATATTATTCGTTATTACACTCGTGAAGCGGGTGTGCGTAATTTAGAACGAGAAATTTCTAAAATTTGTCGCAAAGCCGTAAAACAATTGTTGCTGGATAAATCATTAAAATCATTAGTCGTAAATAGTGATAATTTAAATGAGTATCTTGGCGTGCGTCGTTTCGATTATGGTTTAGCGGATACGGAAAATCGTATCGGTGAAGTGACAGGTTTGGCGTGGACTGAAGTCGGTGGCGATTTATTAACGATTGAAGCGGCATCTGTGATCGGCAAAGGCAAACTCACTTTCACTGGCTCATTGGGCGATGTGATGAAAGAGTCAATTCAAGCGGCAATGACTGTCGTGCGTTCTCGTGCAGAAAAATTAGGTATTACGCCTGATTTTCACGAAAAACGTGACATTCATATTCACGTTCCTGATGGTGCCACCCCGAAAGATGGACCGAGTGCAGGTATTGCAATGTGCACAGCCTTGGTTTCTTGCTTAACGGGAAATCCTGTGCGCGCCGATGTGGCAATGACTGGCGAAATTAATTTGCGCGGTAAAGTGTTGCCAATCGGTGGCTTAAAAGAGAAATTACTGGCTGCACATCGTGGTGGTATTAAAACCGTTTTAATTCCAAAAGATAATGTGAAAGATTTGGAAGAGATTCCACAAAATGCCAAAGATCAGCTGGTGATTCATGCGGTTGAAACCATTGACGAAGTCTTGACGTTAGCACTCGAAAATCCGCCGCAAGGCGTAGAATTCGTTAAGCTTTCTCCCGTGAATGCGGTGAAAGTACCACGTGCACGTAAGACATCGAAGGTGAAACCAACGGTAAATTAATAATGATGATAGAAGTGCGGTGAAAAATTTACTTATTTTTCACCGCACTTTACTTTATAATTCCGAAGCTTATTTATAAAACATAGGAAAAACCAGATGTTATTTATGGAAAAAATGCACCACTTAGCAAGTAGCTGGGTGGCGAAAGCAATTTTAGCGGCTATTGCGATTTCATTCGTGGTTTCAGGCATGTATGGTTATTTGGGATCATCATTGGATTCATCGGCAGCAAAAGTCAATGGTGAAGAAATTAGCCAGCAACAGTTTCAACAACGTTACAATGAAGAATATCAACGCATTAGTCAGCAATTAGGTACAACTGAATTTGCCGCGGTGGTAGATACACCTGAATTTACCAATGGTTTAAGAACGCGCGTGTTGAATGATTTAATCGATCAAGAGTTAGTGCGTCAATATACCAAAGAATTAAATTTAGCCGTGAGCGATGACGCGATTAAACGTGCCATTGTGACAACCCCAGCATTCCAAGAAAATGGCAAATTTAGCAATGAAGCTTATCAATATATGTTGCGCAACAACAATATGAATGCGGATATGTATGCACAGTATTTGCGTGAGGCTTTACGCTTAGATCAACTACAACAAGGTTTAATTGGCACCGATTTCTTGACACCAGAACAACAAAAAGAATTTGCCAAAGCATTTTTCCAACAACGCACCGTGCGTCTGGCTAAATTTCCACTCGCGGCAGAAATGACAAAACAAAGTGTGAGTGAGCAAGAAATTCAAGATTATTACAATAAAAATAAAAACAACTTCGCGATGCCTGAAATGGTGAAAGTTCAATATATTGACTTAACCAAAGCCGTGGCAGAGAAAAGTATCAAAGTCACTGATGTTGAAATTCAGCAATATTATCAAGATCACAAATCTGAATTCACGACCAAAGGGCAGCAACGCCTAGCACATATTCAATTTGCAAATGAAAAAGAGGCAAATGAAGGATATGCCGCGTTACAGTCTGGTACAGATTTTGCTGAATTAGCGAAAACAAAATCCACAGATAAATTATCCGCTAAAAATGGTGGTGATTTAGGTTGGTTAAATACGGGTGATTTGCCGAAAAACTTTGAAGATGCAGCAGCCGTGTTAGATGTAGGGCATTATAGTGCGCCTGTTAATGTGGATGGTAGCTTCCATATTATTAAAGTTGTTGAGCGTAAAGAATCGAAAGAATTGCCACTAGATCAAGTACGTGGTCGCATTATTGATGCGGTTCGCCAAGATTTATTAGCAAACCAATTCTATGCTATCGAAAAACAAGTGGCAGAAAAAGCCTTTGAAGATCAATCTTCTTTAGCTGCGGCAGCAGCGGTTGCAGGCGTTAAAGTTAATGAAACTGGCTATTTCAGCCGTCGTGAAATCCCTGCAGAATTGAATTTCCCTGTGGTGAGCAGTGCAATGTTTGATGGCGATGTTTCGCAAGGCAACGTGAATTCAGAGTCAATGAACGTGGGCGATCAGCATTCTATTTTAGTGCGAGTGTTAGATCACAAAGCGGAAGGCATTAAGTCATTAGATGAAGCGAAAGCCGAAATCAGCACCTTATTAACTCGCCAAAAAGCTGAGAAAGCAATGTTAGAAAGTGCGGACAAAATTGTCGCAGATTTACAACAGGGTAAAACACAAGATGAAGTGAAATTTGGTGCGGCAGAACAATGGGTTTACGCAGAAAATAAAGATCCTGCATTGAATAATGTGATTTTTGCTATGCCAAAACCTGAAAACGGTCAACCTACTTACAAAGCGGCGCAAGCGAACAATGGCGATGTAGTGATTGTGGCTTTAGATGCGGTTAAAGAGGGCGATCCTGATGCGAAATTGTTAGAACAGTTGAACGCTCAAACTTTACAAGCGCAAGCACAAGAAGTACAAGCTAATTTAGTGAAATCATTGCGTGCTAAGGCGAAAATTGAGTTGAACGATGCTTTCTTAAAACAAGAAGCTGAATAGTTCACCAGCTAAATATAAGCCGCTGTTTTCAGTGGCTTTTTTATTAGCCTAAAATCAAATCTTTTTACTCAGATGATTGCGCTGCGATAAGCTCTGATTTTTTCGCATCAATTTTCAAAATTAGCTAGTTTTTGACCGCACTTTATGGTATAAAAGGCGCCGTCATTTTGTCTAAACAATTTGATAAATTTAAACTTAAATAACACACACATATCGAAACGGTAAATCGGGGTGCCAAACGGTCGATTTACTTGGTATGTGGAGGCTCAACCCCAATAAAAGGAAAATATTATGGCACAAGTTTCAATGCGCGACATGATTAACGCAGGCGTACATTTCGGTCACCAAACTCGTTACTGGAACCCAAAAATGAAACCATTCATTTTCGGTGCTCGTAACGGTGTTCATATCGTAAACCTTGAAAAAACCCTTCCGTTATTCAACGAAGCATTAGCTGAATTAACTCGCATCGCGAACAACAACGGTAAAATCTTATTCGTTGGTACAAAACGTGCAGCAAGCGAAGCAGTAAAAGCAGCAGCAGTAGATTGCCAACAATTCTATGTAAACCACCGTTGGTTAGGTGGTATGTTGACTAACTGGAAAACAGTTCGTCAATCAATCAAACGTTTAAAAGATTTCGAAACTCAATCTCAAGACGGTACATTTGACAAATTAACCAAAAAAGAAGCGTTAGATCGCACTCGCGAAATGGCTAAATTAGAATTAAGCCTTGGCGGTATCAAAGATATGGCAGGTCTTCCTGATGCAATTTTCGTAATCGGTGCAGATTATGAACATATCGCAATCAAAGAAGCGAACAACCTTGGTATCCCAGTATTCGCCGTTGTTGATACAAACGCTAGCCCAGACGGCGTTGATTTCTTGATCCCAGGAAACGACGACGCAACTCGCGCGATCCAATTATATTTAACAGCAGCAGCAGAAGCCGTTAAAGAAGGTCGTAAAGCTGAAGCAGCAGTTGAAGAAAAATTTGCTGAAGAAGCTGCAGAGTAATCTGGCACTGTAATAGGCAAGCCCTATATAAAACAGGGGGCGTTCAGTTCCCTGTTTTACTTTCAAATATCAGAATTCATTAAAGTGCGGTCAAATTTTGTAAATTTTAAGATTTACCGTATTTCATATCAAAATCTAGAGGACATAAAAATGGCTGAAATCACAGCATCATTAGTTAAAGAACTTCGTGAACGTACTGGCGCAGGTATGATGGAATGTAAAAAAGCGTTAGTGGAAGCGAATGGTGATATCGAATTAGCAATTGATAACATGCGTAAATCAGGTCAAGCGAAAGCGGCTAAAAAAGCAGGTCGTGTAGCCGCTGAAGGTGTTATCCTTGCGCGTATTGGCGAAGGTTTCGGTGTATTAGTTGAAATGAACTGTGAAACTGACTTCGTAGCAAAAGATGCTGGTTTCTTAGGTTTAGCAAATGAAGTGGCTGATTATGCGTTAGCAAACAAAGGCACCACAATTGAAGCATTAGCCGCACAATTTGAAGAAAAACGTGCAGCATTAGTGGCTAAAATTGGTGAAAACATGACAATTCGTCGTATTAAATATTTAGACGGTCAAGTGATTGCACAATACTTACACGGCGCGAAAATCGGTGTGTTAGTGGCTGGTGCAGGTTCACAAGATGAACTCAAAAAAGTCGCAATGCACGTTGCAGCATCTAAACCTGAATTCGTGAATCCAGAAGATGTTTCCGCTGAAGTTGTTGCTCACGAACGTCAAATCCAAATCGACATCGCTATTAACTCTGGTAAACCAAAAGAAATCGCAGAGAAAATGGTTGAAGGTCGCATGAAAAAATTCACTGGCGAAGTGTCATTAACAGGTCAAGCATTCGTTATGGATCCTTCACAAACTGTAGGCGACTACTTAAAATCAGTAGGCACTTCAGTTTCTAACTTTATTCGTTTAGAAGTGGGTGAAGGTATCGAGAAAGTCGAAGAAGATTTCGCTGCTGAAGTAGCTAAAATCACTGGTGGCAACGCTTAATTTTTTCGATAAAAAATAGACAAAGCAGGCTTTATGCCTGCTTTTTGTTTGTCTGGAGAAAATTTTTGCATAATCGAAATAGGAAAGTAGATTATTATTAATAAGGGGATAAAATATATAACTAAAGTGCGGTGAGAATTAAAGAAGTTTTACTATGAATGAAATGATCGCTATGCTTAGTCAACTAAATAAAACTATTTTTTAGGATTTACAGTTTCATTAATTTATCTTTCCTATATCTGTAATATTTATTTTTGAAAAATACCCACAACAGAATTTTGCCAACTTACTGAAATATATTGAAAAATGGTTTATTATCCGCCACTTGACAGATAGCCCAGCAACTAATCGTTTGGATGAAATCTTTATTCGAGCAACAAAAACGCAACATAACGAATATAATGAGAAAATTCTATTGAATGAATTGAAAAAAGAATTACCTTTACAAGAACGAATCGAAGAAGCATTGCAAAGCAAGACATTATATGATGATAATCCAGCTTTAATACGTTATATTTTAATCTACTTAGAACAACAATACCGTACAGCTGAAAACCAAGTAGATTTTTGGGCGATCAATGAGAAAGGAAAAACAATTTGGTCGGTGGAGCATATTTATCCGCAAAAGCCCAAAGAAGATGAATGGCATGAGAATTGTAAAGAAAGATTGCACTCTTTGGGAAATCTAACTTTGTCCGCTTATAATAGTAATTTGTCTAACCGATCATTTAATGAAAAGGCTGAAGTGAAAGACGAAAAGGGGAATGATATTGGTTTAAAAAGTGGAAATGTGAAAATCAACGATTATTTACTTAATAAAGATAAGTGGTATCTTGAGTATATTGAAGAACGTGGTAAGCAATTAAAAGAGACCCTTTTAGAATATATCACTCCAATGTATGATAAATTAATATAGCATTATCAATTGCCGCCTGGACTTCAGACGGCATTCTTTTTTACTTATTCCTTCAAAGAACACTCCACAACTTGCAGATTATTCTATTCATATCCAACATTAAGAAATAGGTATTACTTTAAATACTCACTCTGGGTATCTAGATGAGCTCCACCTATTGCTTAAAGCATTGATGAAATTTTTGTATAACAAAACTAGTCTTAAAATTTGGTTTATTTTGTCTTGAAATTAACTAATAATATTAAAATTAGAAAATTGATTTTATTATCTGCCTACCTATCTTATTTTAACTACTTACTAAGAGTAAAGCGGTGAACAAACTGAAACTGTATTAACACAGACGTTGTGTCTTCCGGGTTCGATTACGGCAAAAGAAGATATTATTGTTGGAACGGCATTGCTTGATTCACAAATTCAAACGGTCAATGTGGAAGTGAGGGATATTGTTAAAAAGTGGCAGTTTTAGCTACGTTGGAAATAAACCATAATATCAATAAATTGAATTATCCTGATATTGGTAACTACCTTCTTTAGTTTTACTATCATTTAATCTTGTTGGTGCCGAAATAAATAAAAAAGCCTTATAAAATAAGGCTTCTCTTGGGATTTTGCTATTCTCTTACACAGAACTTAGAACGGTTGTTTCTATATCATTTATAAAATGTAAATTATAAAATGCTTTAAAATCAATCAATTAAATATTAACTTGTCAAAATTGAAGTGTGAATACGTAAAAATAAAGAATAAAAAGACTAGATTTCAGATTTTATTTTTACACAATGTACTTACTATAAAATACCAAACAGATAATATTTGTCTATAAATTCATTGAGTTGATTATGCCATTTTTACACTTATTGACTAATCACGATTAAATCCATCTCATCAGTCAGTAACTTTTCAAAAGTTGACACAATATCAATGTTGGGGAACCATGCTAATGCCCGAGTGGTTGAACGCTCAAAAAATTTTATCACGTTAAACCGATGATCATTTTTAAAAAAGGGAACGTGGAAAATACGGGTAGAATACCCACTCCCCACAATGGCAACATTAATTTTCTTCATATTTGGCTATCCTTAATTAATAAAATTGTGGCGAGTATAAGATCGTTTCTATCTATCCGCCATTTAGGTTATTTATACAAAATATCTAAATAGATTTAACTTTTGACATCTTTTTTCCTAAATAAAAAGAACCAAACCAAAAATCTTGTGCTGTAAGCCAGTGCAATTAAAATCGCAAGAAAGTCAAAATAAAAGACCGCTTGCGGTTCATCATAATTGAAATAGGCAAAATCTACTTGTAGCAATAAATAGGGTAACAACTCTCGTTGCACAAAAACGAAAATACCATAAGCGGCAATAATCAGCCAACAAGCTGGAATAAGCCTGCGTGCAAGCCAATGTTCAAGATCTAAACGGTAGCCATTTGCGAATAAATTAGCAATAGGTTTCCAATGTAACCCCAAATGTACACCCACTAAAATTTGCAACCAATGGGTGCTGGTCATATGAATTTTTCGCATTAAATCTGTGGTAGAGTGGAATAGCATTTCCACCAATAGATGTTTAGAAAGCATAATGCCACTGATACAAGCGGTTAAAAATAACAAAAAAGTTGAAAAATTGACCGCACTTTGCAAAATGCGATAGCTGTTATAACTGCCTGAAAAGGTCTTTTTGAGCCACCATGTATTCAGTGAAAGATGTGAGATAATCAAAGCAAAAAAGACCAAGCCGAGCCATTCGTGCGTGATTTCTTCATAAAGATGATAGCCAAAAAGAGAAAGCAATATTGCCGTTAGAACCAAATCTTGAGCGAGTTGGAGGAGATATTTTTTCTTCATAAAATTGAAATTTAAATGGTAGGGACATACGCTGTGTGCCCCTACATTTTTATTTTGTATAACCATTTTCGGTTAAGAATTTAGCTAATCTTTTTTCCACTTGTTGTTCAGCCCTTACCGTTTTATGCAAATACGCCTCAAAACCGTTTTTCACGTTGGCTTGTGGTTGAAGTTGCTGAATATCTTTATCCGTTCCACCCAAACGACTGCCACCGTGACCAACCACCGGCACAATATTTTTCCCACTAAAGTCTACTTGCTCGAGCAAAGAATAAAGCGCCATTGGCATTTTGTACCACCAAATCGGATAGACCAAAAATACCGTATCTACATCGGTTATCATGCCAAGACAAGTGAAATCGTGGCATTTGTTTGGGGCAAACGTGATTTGCAAACCGCTTTGGCTTTAAAGCAGCGTTTAAAAGCACTCAAAGTAAGCTATGAACGTATTGCCTGCGATAATTGGGATGCTTTTGTAAATGCGTTTTCTGATACCGGTGACCAATGGGTGGGTAAGCAACATACTAAAGCGATTGAGGGTAATAACTGTCGGATTCGGCACAGATTAAGTAGAGCCGTCAGGTGCAGTTGCTGTTTTTCCAAATCAATGTTTTATCATGTTAAATCTTTTAATATTGGATTTTAGGCAATCAATCATCCCAAACAAATTTAACCCAGCACACTTTTCAGGACACCACCAATGTTTTAAATAAATAAGGAAATATGCAAATGAATAAATTAACAGCAGGTCGCCCAAGCGCAACTAAAAGCAAACTTTCTGTTGCTGATGTCAGCGAGCAAGAGCGTATTAAGCGGATTAGCTTTGATATGACAGAAGCCAATCATCGTGAACTAAAAAAATATGCGGCGGAACAGGGCGCAACCATTCGGGAAGTGCTGAATGGTTTAATTGATGAGTTATTGGCGAAAAAGAAAAAATAATTGAAAGCAGTGTTGATGGGTAACAACACAGCTTAAAAATTTTACAATATAAAACAATGTTATATGAATAATTTGTAAAAAATCTTCAAAATTATGCAGGATTTGGGTGTTTGCAAATTAAAATAACTTATTTTGCCTTCAATTTTTAACCAGTCAAATTTACCATTTTTGCGCCGTAAAGCCCCGTTCTTCAGGTTGGGGATATAGCTTTTTTGACTTTTTCTCTTGCCCACTCTTCGTATTGGGAAGTTTGATTTTTAACTGGTTTTAAATTCATTTTGCTATGATATTCTGTTTAAGGTTTTTATTATTATACCTAATGAATGTTTAAATTGGG
Source organism: Alitibacter langaaensis DSM 22999 (assembly GCF_003096995.1). Lineage (GTDB taxonomy): Bacteria > Pseudomonadota > Gammaproteobacteria > Enterobacterales > Pasteurellaceae > Exercitatus > Exercitatus langaaensis. The sequence continues at coordinate 201,026 of NZ_QENU01000002.1, forward strand.
GTGTTCACGCAAAAACACATTGACTGCTTTAAATCCGTATGTGGCATTGTGGTGATGGTTATTTTATTTTCTGATATTTCAAAAGCTTGCGGCTCTCTTGTCCAGACAAGCGATTGGGGATGGAATGTGTGCATTATTACTCCTGAGTAATGAGACTGTATTATAGTAAAGATTTCATACATATTGAAAAACAAGCGGTAGGATTTTGAGAAAAATTTGCAAATTATTTTTTCAAATCCCTTGACCTTAACCCTAGGTTAAGCTTTAACATGATGTCCATTCAATCTCAATAAAAATAAGGACATCTTATGAAATTACATAAATTCACCCGCTCATTGTTGCTTTTAAGTTTAGGCATAACCGCTTTTGCTCAAGCACAAACACTTTCTATGGAAGTGTGGAAAAGCCCGACTTGTGGCTGTTGTAATGAATGGATCAGCTATATGCAGAAAAACGGTTTTGAGGTTAAAGTCAACGAAACAGGCAATTATGATGCTCATAAGCGCTTTAACATTAAATATGAACATGCTTCTTGCCACACAGCCGTGATTGATGGCTATGTGATTGAAGGACATGTACCTGCTGAGGATATCAAACGTTTACTCGCAGAAAAAACCGATGCAATAGGCTTGTCTGCACCGGGAATGCCAATTGGTTCACCAGGTATGGACGGTGAAGCATACGGCGGACGCAAAGATCCTTATGATGTTGTTTTGATTAAGAAAAACGGTGAAAGTGAAGTGTTTAAATCCTATAACCAATAGGGGGGAGGAAAGAATGAAACGTCGAGATTTTTTACGTTATGGAATTGGAATTAGCTTAGCCAGTAGCTCGCTTTATAGCCTTGCGAATATGATGAACCACGCACAACATGGCAATATGGCGATGATGCATTCAGTACCTACTGGCCTAATGCCAACTGAGGCAATGCCTTCAGGTTTATCGCTTAATGGGATGTTGCCAAAACTTGCTAATCAATCGACTCAAGCTGGGCTATTCAAAGCCACTTTAAAAGCAGAGCCAATTAAAATTCGCCTCGCAGACAATAAAGAAACGGAATTTTGGGCTTATAACGGACAACTACCAGGGCCACAAATTGAAGTATTTGAAGGCGACACCGTAGAAATTGAATTTATCAATCACCTACCACAACCCTCAACAGTACATTGGCACGGCTTAGATGTACCAAATGAAGCGGATGGTAACCCGATGGATATGGTTGAACCGCAAAGGAAAAAAGTCTATCGCTTTACGCTACCTCAAGGCAGTGCTGGGACATATTGGTACCACCCTCATCCACATGACTATGTTTCCGAACAAGTCTATAAAGGCTTAGCAGGCACTTTCGTTGTTAAAGCGAAAAATGATCCGCTTGCACACCTTCCTGAACAACATTGGGTGATTTCCGATCTGCGTTTAAATGCCGATGGCACCATTCCAGCAAACACGATGTTAGATTGGATGAACGGTCGTGAGGGTGAATTTGTGTTAATCAACGGTCAATATCAGCCCCAGATTCAAGTGAAAACGAATGAACGAATCCGTCTTTGGAATGCCACTAGCGCTCGTTATTTTCGTTTAAACATTCCAGGGGTGAAATGGATTGTGGTGGGTACCGAAGGTGGTTTACTTGAAAAACCTCGCTCGCCTGTTGATGAACTGCTACTTACACCAGCCGAACGCGTTGAAGTGATTATGGTGGGTGAAACGCAAGGAACAGTCAATTTACAAAGCGGTTATTATGATCGCCGTAAGATGATGGTTCAAGAACAGCCTAAAGATCTCACTTTAGCCACAATTCAGGTGAAATCAGAACCTGTTCAGTTACCTGAAAGCTTAAGGTCCTTGCCTAACTGGGATGAGCCAAAACAGGTTCGCCAAATTCGCTTTAGTGAAAAAATGATGAACCATACGAATATGCCAATGATGAATCACGGTACACATCACGCTACTACAACACCAACGGACAACCCTATTCCACCAATGATGAATGGTATGTTCTTAATCAACGGTCAAACCTTTGATATGAACCGTATTGATTTTGTTACCAAATTGAATGAAGTGGAACAGTGGGAAATCTTCAATGAAAGCCATATGGATCATCCATTCCATTTACACGGCACTCAATTTGAAGTAATTCAACATACGTTAAACGGTAAAACCTTTAAGCCAGAAGGCAGAGCGTTAAAAGATGTGGTTAATTTACGCCCTTATGAAAAAGTGATTATTCGCTTTAAGCAAGGACATACTGGGTTGAAAATGTACCATTGCCATATTTTAGAACATGAAAATCTCGGTATGATGGGGATGTTTAAAGTGGAATAGTGGTATCTAACTATAAAAATAGAGGGATTTTCGTGAAAATTTGTAAATTGCGAAAATCCCTCTGCTTGTCATTATTTATTCCAACGGTTTAACAACGCAACAAGTGAGAGCATCACAGGCACTTCAACCAATACACCGATAACAGTGGCTACATATGAACTTATTTAATAACCTATCTGGTAATTCACTTTCCGGTTATATAGATAATATTTTATGGTCTTGATGCTTTAATAAAAGTGAGTATTTTCTTCTCTTGGTTTTTTATGATTTATTTTTACAAAATTTAATTATTGATCTGCCCCCAAAAAGTTAGACTACGTTAATTCAAGGACTGAGTTCTGTATTGCACAGGGCTTAGCCCTTTTAGTCTCACTTGAATACGCTCGTGATTGTAATAATGAATATATTTGTGAATAGTTTGTTCGAGTTGCTCAAATGTTTCAAATCGTTTACCAAAATAACATTCCGTCTTCAATCGCCCGAAAAAGCTTTCCATCGCACTGTTATCCAAGCAATTTCCTTTTCTTGACATACTTTGCACGATGCCATTTTGTTTCAATATCGCCTGATAACCTGCCATCTGATATTGCCATCCTTGGTCGGAATGTAAAATCGGGCTTGCTCCTTGCGGGAGCTTTGCGACAGCTTGTTTCATCATTCGCATTATTTGCTCAAAGTTTGGGCTTCGGGCAAGGTCATAGGCGATAATTTCGCCATTAAATAAGTCCTTAATCGGCGAAAGATAAAGTTTGCCATCCGCACATTTAAACTCGGTAATATCCGTGACGAGCTTTTCATTTGGAGCGTTTGTGTGAAAATCCTGTCGCAATAAATTCTCGGCAATTTTACCCACTTCGCCTTTGTAAGAACGATATTTTCTCTGCTTACATTTTCCTTTTAAATCAAGCTATTGCATTATCGCTTGCACACGCTTATGGTTAATTGCACCGAACATTTTTCGCAATGCTAACGTAATACGACGATAGCCATAATTGCCGTCATTTTTGCGATAAATCTCAACAATTTCCTGCCTAATTGCCACATTTTTATCAATTTTAAGCTGTAAATGATAAAAGAATGAACAGCGTTTTAAACCTGTCAAATGGAGTAATATTTCCAAGGAAAAATTTACCCTCAACATTTTCATGATGGCTACTTTTTCCGCATTTTTGCTTGGTTGAGTTCCCTCAACTTTTTTAGGTAAGCATTCTCCGCTTCCAGTTCCAAAATCCGATAACGCAAGCGTTCTTCTTCGGTTTTGGGTGGGGGAGGCATTTTCGGGTATTTCGGTTTCATTGCTGGTCGTCCTTTCGGCTTTGGAAATAAGCCGTTTATACCTTGTTTTTCAAAGGCTTGCAACCACTGGCTAATCACCCCTGAATTAGCAATACCAAAATGCAGACAAGCACTTTCTGCAGAAAATTGCCCCTTTTTGACCGCTTGTATGACGGTTAATTTAAATTCTGGGGAATATTTTTGCTTCTTACCCAGTACGGCTAAACTATTGATTCCATTATAGTTATATTGCGAAATCCAACGACGTAGCGTGGAGGCTTTAAGCTGAAATTGCTGGCGAGTGAGTGAGCAATTTTTCCCGTTTTGGAGAAAAAATGCGCTCACTTCTTGTTTGAAAGATTGGTTGTATTTCGTCATAAAAAATCTGCACCTTAATCAGTTGGTTTTTAGTCCAACTTTTGGGGTGCAGATCAGACGCTCACTTTGTCGCCGATTTGAAATTCGCCAGCGTCATCGCCCACCGCCACGACCACGCCTGCCCCTGCATAACCCAAAGTCGCAGGGAACACAGGGTCAATCACATACGCCCCTTCCCGATACATCATCTCGGCACGGTTTAGTCCCAAAGCGTGCATTTGGATTTGCACTTCGCCCGATTTTGGGCGGGGATTTGTACATCAACGATTTGCAGGACATCAGGCGAACCTGTTTTTGTAAATTGGATTTGTTTGCTCATTGTTTTGACCTATATTAAAAATGGGCGTATTTTAGCGTTTTAAAATAACAATAAGAATGGCGAAAAATGGGAAGTTGTTTTTTAAAAATGGAAAGATTGGGCGTTTTAGTCCGTCTGAAAAAAATGCCGTCTTAAAAAAGCATCAAAGATGTAGGGTGCAACTTGTTGCACCATTTTCCTGATGAAATATTGGGTTGGTGCAATGACGCACACTGCGAAACTGTTTGAAAAACACAATGCCGTCTGAAAAAGTATTAAAGACCTTTTCAGACGGCATAAAAAACACCGCTTTATCAAAAGCGGTGTTTTTGAGGTCGTTTTGTCATTGGAAGAAGCCTGCGGGGCTGTGGTCTACAACTTGCTTTTGCGCAGCCGCAGTGCGTTGCCGACCACGGATGCCGAGCTTAGGCTCATCGCCAGTGCGGCAATCATCGGCGAGAGCAGCCAGCCGGTAAAGGGGTACAGCACGCCGGCGGCAACGGGAACCCCCAGTCCGTTGTATAAGAAGGCAAATAACAGGTTTTCCTTCATATTGCGCACGGTGGCCTCAGACAATTTGCGTGCGGTGGCAATACCCCGCAAATCGCCTTTGACCAGCGTGATTTGCGCACTGCTCATTGCCACATCGGTGCCGGTACCCATTGCGATGCCGACATCGGCTTTGGCCAGTGCGGGGGCATCGTTGATGCCGTCGCCTGCCATTGCGACCACCCGCCCTTCGTTCTGAAGCCGCTCGATCAGTGCCAGTTTGTCGGCGGGCTTGACTTCGCCGTGCACTTCGTCGATGCCCAGTTTTGCGCCCACGGCGTTTGCCGTGGTCAATCCGTCGCCGGTTGCCATAATGATGCGCAGGCCGGCTGCTTTGAGCGAGGCCAATGCTTCGGGGGTGCTGTCTTTTACAGGATCGGAGACGGCAAGCAGTCCCGCAAGATGTCCGTCCGCAGCCAGATATATCACGCTGGCACCTTCACTGCGCAGGGATTCGGCCTGCTCGATCAGTGGTTCGACGCTAAGCCCGTTCTGCTGCATAAACGCCGTGTTGCCCAGTGCCAGCGCACGCCCTTCAACCACGCCGCTCACGCCGATGCCGCTGCCTGAATCAAACTGTTCGGGTTTGCTCAGCTTCAGCTGTTGTGCCCGTGCGGCCTGCACAATGGCGTCGGCCAGCGGGTGTTCGCTGCCCTGATCCAAGCTGGCGGCCAAACGCAGCACTTCTTCGGCGGAAAAGCCTGCTGCCGCAACGGCACGGTCAAAGGCGGGTCGGCCTTCGGTGAGTGTGCCGGTTTTATCAATCACCAAAGTGTCTACTCGCCGCAAGTTTTCGATAGCGGCGGCATCACGGAACAATATGCCCCTGCCTGCCCCGCGTCCTGTGGCGACCATCACCGACATCGGCGTGGCCAGTCCCAGTGCACAGGGGCAGGCGATAATCAAGACCGCAACGGCGTTGATCAACCCGAACACCCAAGACGGTTGCGGGCCGAACACGCCCCAGACAAAGAAAGTGGCAACGGCGACGGCGACAACCGCCAGTACGAAATAGCCTGCCACCCCGTCGGCCATACGCTGCATCGGTGCTTTGGAGCGCTGCGCCTGGGCCACCATCTGGACAATCTGCGAAAGCACGGTTTCCGAACCGATGCGCTCGGAGCGGATGACGAGCGCACCGCCGGTGTTGAGCGTGGCGCCGATGACTTTGTCGCCGGTGGCTTTGCGCACCGGCAGCGGCTCGCCGGTCAGCATCGATTCATCTACCGAGCTTGCGCCCTCAACCACCACGCCATCGACAGGCACTTTTTCGCCGGGGCGCACACGCAGAAGGTCGCCGATGTGGATGTGGCTGAGCGGCACATCTTCTTCAGCACCGCCCGGGCCGATACGCCGTGCGGTTTTGGGCGCCAGTCCGAGCAGGGTCTTGATTGCCGCCGAAGTCTGCGACCGGGCTTTGAGTTCGAGCATCTGGCCGAGCAAGGTCAGCGAGATGATGACGGCCGCCGCCTCAAAATACACGCCGACCCGCCCCATCGATACAAACGATGCCGGAAAGATGCCGGGTGCAGCGGTGGCAACAACGCTGTAAACGAAGGCTGCACTCGTTCCCAGTGCAATCAGCGTCCACATATTGGGACTACGGTTTGCCAGCGACTGCCAACCCCGTGAGAAAAACGGCAGCCCCGCCCACAGCACGATCGGCAGCGACAGCACCAGCTCTACCCAGCTTTGTGCGGCCATATCCATCAGGTTCAGACGCTTGCCGAACATCGCCAGCACCAGCACTGCCGCCGTCAGGGGCAGCGTGTACCAAAAGCGTCGGGAAAAATCACGCAGCTCCGGATTGTCGTCGTCCAATTCAGGCATCAGCGGCTCCAATGCCATACCGCAAAGAGGGCAGTTGCCGGGGCGGTCTTGCCGGATTTCCGGATGCATCGGGCAGGTGTAGCCCGAAGCAGCCGCTGCATCGGACGGTGTCTGCACAGGGCGGTGCTGTCCGTGTCCGTGTCGGCACTCGTGGTGTTTGGGCGGTTTGTGTGTTTCTTGCTTCATCACAATTTCTCCTGTTGGGTTCATAGGGTCATAACCGGTCGTTTACCGAAAAAGCAGGTACGGATTGGGCCGGTCAGAATGACGGTTTTTTCAGGCTGCCTGCAAATACCGATGCCGTCTGAAAAAGCATAAGGTTCAGAACATCGCTTGCCGATGTGTCCGACAAGTCGGCATCATCATTTCCTTGGGGCTTGTTTTAAAGGCTGCCTGAAAACCCCAAATGCCGTCTGAAAAAGCCTTAAACCTGTTTTCAGACGACCTCAAAAGCACCGCTTTATCAAAAGCGGTGTTTTGCCTTATTGCCCCTGCTGTTTTAGCCAGTCTTGCATTAGCTTGATTTCAGGTTCTTGGGCTTTGATGATGTCTTGAGCGAGCTTTTTCATTTTTTCGTCTTTGCCGAACTGTAATTGCACTTTTGCCATCTCGACCGCCCCTTGATGATGCGGAATCATTGCTTTGGCAAAGGCAACATCAGGGTTTGGCTCATTGATTGCCGCCATCATCGCCTCGTGGTGCGCCTTGCCTGCGGCATAGGCCTTGGCGTGCGGGGCTTGCGGGTTTTGGGTTGCGGTGCCTTTACCCGCCAGCCAAGCGTTCATCAGGTCGATTTCACTTTGTTGCCCATCAATAATCGCTTGGGCAAGTTTTCTCATTGTTTCGTCTTTGCCAAATTCAAGCTGTACTTTTGCCATCTCAACTGCTCCGATATGGTGCGGAATCATACCTTTGGCAAAAGCGGTATCAGCATCGGCAAGATTACCCGCTTTGCTCATCTCATCGCCCATCTTGTTCATCATTGCAAGATAGGCTTGGGTATGGGGCGGAGCATTTTGAGTGTCCATCGCCATAGCAGAGTGGTTCATATTGGCGTGGTTCATCTCTGCGTGCCCGTTTTGGTTATTTGGGCAGTCGTGGGTGGTTTGGGTGTAGTTATTGTCGCACGCCATCGAGTGCGTCGGCACTTCGTTTTTGCCGTCGGCAAAAGCGGTTGAAGTCGCCAAAACAACAGCGGCAGCGACAAGATGTACGGCACGGTTTTTGATGAATGTCATTGGATTCTCCTTGTCAAAATGGGCATTGATAACATTGGGCAAATGACAGATTCGCCCAATGTCCATTTCACTATTTGGTTTTACGATTCACACGCACAGCCGTTGCAAGTGCAGTCATCACAAATGCAGGGCTTGCCGTTTTGGCATTGGCAGTCTGGACGGCAGTTTTGCCCCGTGCAAGACTGGCAGCCGCAATGGGCGTGTCGGTTTTGAACAAAATCAGCGTTCATAACAGTTTCTCCGAATGTTAAGTTAAAGTGGATTATCAAAACAAAGTGCTTTTAAGCGATTAAAAGCATTGCTTTTTTGTTTTGATGTGCGCATCATAAACCCTAACCTTGCGTTAGGGTCAAGGGTTATTTTTACTTGATAACATTTTTTTACACACCACTCAATAAGGAGCAACAATGAACATCGGACAAGCGTCTAAATCTACCCAACTTTCCGTCAAACAAATCCGTGATTATGAAAAAGCAGGCTTATTAATTAACCCATCACGCAGTGAAGCAGGTTATCGGATTTATAACTCCAATGACATCGCTCGGCTAAAATTCATCGCCAAAGCCCGCAGCGTCGGTTTTTCGCTTGCACATATTGGCGAGCTTTTGGCACTGCAAGACAATCCACACCGCACAAGTGCTCAGGTCAAAACGCTCACCGCCAGTCATATTGATTTTTTATCCAATAAAATCAAAGAATTAAAATCAATGCAACACACCCTGCAAGCGTGGAGCGATGCCTGCGGGGGCGATGACAATCCCGACTGCCCCATCTTAAAAGGCTTGGGCAATTTTTAACCACCATCAAAGCAGATGAATGCCATAGCTTGATAACAGCCTTTTACGATGGCACTTGTGGGCTGGTTGTTTTTTCGGGTGTTTTTTGCAGGTTGGGTGGACGCACAGTCGGCACAAGAATACATTGCCGGCATGATTTTGCTGGGCGTGGCACCGTGTACGGCAATGGTGTTTGTGTGGTCGCAACTGGTCAAAGGCGACCCCAATTACACTTTGGTGCAGGTTTCGGTCAATGATTTGATTATGATTGTGGCGTATGCTCCGATTGCAGGCGTATTGCTCGGCGTAAGCGACATAAAAATTCCGTGGGACACCTTGATTTTAAGCACGGTTTTGTATGTGCTGTTGCCCTTGCTGGCAGGCTGGCTTACCCGCTCTTATTTACAAAAATCGGGTAAATCGGTGGCACAATTTTCAGGCAGCCTGAAACCTTTTTCCATTATGGGTTTGATTTTGACGGTGGTGTTGCTGTTTGCCTTTCAAGCCCAAACCATTATTGCCAATCCCTTGATTATTTTGCTGATTGCCATTCCCCTGCTGGCACAGACTTACGGCATTTTTGCCTTGGCTCACGTTTTGGCAAAATGGCTCAAATTACCACACGAAATTTCCGCCCCTGCCTGCTTGATTGGCACGAGTAATTTTTTTGAATTGGCGGTGGCGGTGGCAATTTCTTTGTTCGGTTTGCACTCGGGGGCGGCATTGGCAACGGTGGTCGGTGTGCTGGTGGAAGTGCCTGTGATGCTCTCGCTGGTGTGGTGGATAAACCGAAAATCGCTGGGGAATAAAGGGGTGTAGGTTTTTCAGGCAGCCTGAAAGTTATTTTGCAAAATTTAAAAATAAAAACACCGCTTGAACATCAATCCAAACGGTGTTTTAAATTAACTGACTTTTAATTCCGCCCAAGCCCTTTTGATGATTTCTTGACTGGCTTGTAATGCCAAAAATGCCAAAACAAACGCCACAATTAAATCAGGATATTTTGATTGAAAAAAATAAACTGCCATACCCGCCAAAATTACCGCCACATTACCAATCGCATCGTTTCGGGAACACACCCACACACTGCGGACATTGCTGTCGCCATCACGAAATTTTAATAATATCAACAATGCCGACACATTGATCAATAACGCCAAAAATCCCACAATGCTCATTTCAGAATAACTGGGCATTTCCCCATAAAACACACGATAAATGGTTGTCATTAAAATAAATAAACCAAAACCGCCCATCGTTATCCCCTTAACCATAGATGCTTTGGCTCGGTAACTTAACGCCATTGGCAAAACAATCAAACTTATCAAATAATTGGCACTGTCGCCCAAGAAATCCAAACTGTCCGACAACAGCGAAGTTGAATCTGATTTAACCCCCATCACAATTTCCACAAAAAACATTGATAAATTTAATATCAAGACAATCCACAAGGCTTTTTTGTACTTGGGCGATTGATGAATGGGCTGATTTGAACCACAACAATTTTGGCACGCCATTTTTTTTGATCCTGTTTTAAGATGAAATTTGCTATACTATAAACTCCGTAGTCATTACAGGGTCAAGCCAAAATGTCAAAATTTTTTAAAATAAAACAAGCCAGTGAACAAACAGGCGTACATTTGGAAACCATTCGTTATTATGAAAAACAAGGCTTAATCGCCCCTACACATCAACAAAACGGCTATCGTGTGTTTGATGACAATCAGTTAGAACAATTACGCTTTATTAAAACTTGCCGTAATATCGGTCTTTCTTTAAGTAACATCAAAACGCTGTTGCAATTACAACAAACGCCTAACAAACAATGCAATGAAATCAATGCACTTGCCGAGCAACATTTGGCATATTTGGACGAACAAATCACAGAACTACAACAAGTTAAAACTTTTCTAATGCAATTTGTGGGTTGTGAAAATAAAACGGTTGATAAGTGTCAGATTATTCAAGGTATTAAAGAAAAAGAATAGCGGAATATTTTTCAGGCAGCCTGAAACCTTTTTCCATTATGGGTTTGATTTTGACGGTGGTGTTGCTGTTTGCCTTTCAAACCCAAACCATTATTGCCAATCCCTTGATTATTTTGCTGATTGCCATTCCCTTGCTGGCACAGACTTACGGCATTTTTGCCTTGGCTCACGTTTTGGCAAAATAGCTCAAATTACCACACGAAATTTCCGCCCCTGCGTGCTTGATTGGCACGAGTAATTTTTTTGAATTAGCGGTGGCAATTTCTTTGTTCGGTTTGCACTCGGGGGCGGCATTGGCAACGGTGGTCGGTGTGCTGGTGGAAGTGCCTGTGATGCTCTCGCTAGTGTGGTGGCTTAATCGGCAGGTAACGTCATCTTCTTTGGTGGCAATCACAAAATCCGCCCCTTTCTGTAAAAGCACATCGCCTTTGGCGTGCGTGCGAGACAGAGCAATCACGTTTGCCCCTTGCATTTTGGCGATTTGAATGGCGGCAATGCCTACCGAGCTGGTCGCTCCGCCCAATACAACAAAATCGCCTTTTTGCACCTTGCCAAATTCAATCAAACCGCCGTATGCGGTTACAAACATCATCCAACTTGCCGCAGCTTGTTCCATTGTGAGGTTTTCAGGGTGTTTTACCACAGCGTGAACGGGCATATTTACGATTTCGCCATAAGTGCCGTATTCGGTAAACATAAATGATGGAATTACGCTCACTTTGTCGCCAACGCTGAACTCTCTCACGTTCGTACCAACCGCTGTTACCACGCCTGCACCTTCGTAACCCATTGTGGTAGGGAAAACAGGTTCAATCACATACGCCCCTTCACGATACATCATTTCTGCACGGTTTAAGCCTATGGCGTGGATTTAGATTTGTACTTCGTGTGCTTTTGGGGCAGGGGCTGCCACATCAACGATTTGCAAGACATCAGGCGAACCTGTTTTTGTAAATTGGATTTGTTTGCTCATTTTTTTCTCTTTAATAAAATGGATTTAATCGTGGAAAAACACGGTTTCGCCTTGTGGGGCTCTGGGCTGATGAATGTCATTGGCTGGCGATTGGCTATCAGGTTTACCAAAAGACACGACCACCATCAACTGATAATCATCAGATACGCCAAATTCTTCTCGTACCACATCAGGATACATCGCCAAGAGTAATTGTGGCACACTACCAAAGCCACGAGCAGTCAAAGACAATATAAAGGTTTGTACAATCATACCCACGTCCATTGCCGAAAAAACGTTGTCGCCAATTTTGGGCATAAAGAAAAAAGCACAATGCGGTGCACCATAAAAACGCACATTCTCTTCGGCAAAATTTTTGCGACCTTCTTTGTCAGTACGAGAAATGTTAAACGCATCGTATAGCGATGGTGTTGTTAGTGCTGGTATTATTGTTCAAGGATTTCTTGCAACTGCTTACCATTTTGACCGCACTTCCGCTCTCTATTGGCGGCGCAGCAGTTGGCTTGCTCGCCTACGGTGCAGCGTTGGATATGTCTTCTGTGATCGGCATTTTGATGTTAATGGGCATCGTAACTAAAAACTCCATTTTGCTGGTGGACTTCGTGATAGAAAAACGTCAACAAGGAATGATACGCCATCAAGCCTTAATTCAATCGGGTTCGGAACGTGTCCGCCCGATTTTAATGACCACCATTGCAATGGTAGCGGGAATGATCCCGGCCGTGTTTGCCAGCGGTGCAGGCGCGGCATTTAGAGCACCTATGGCAATCGCTGTCATTTGTGGTTTAATCGCCTCAACCTTGTTGAGCCTAGTATTTGGCCTGTAGTTTATTCCTTAATGGATGACCTCAGAGAATGGCTAGCCCCGAAATTAGCCAAATTAACATCAGTAACACCGGAGGATAGAATCCCAAGAAGAGAAGGATAATCTTTTTGAAAAAATACTGTTTGAAATTTAAATTTCAAACGGTATCTCTTTATCGATGCTGGCGATTAACTGCAATAAGTGGCTTATTTAGCTTATCTTCTGTCATTCCATGCATATATGCATTATACTGCCATACAATGAATTTTTGCTTGTATTGCTCATTGATTTCTTCCAATCGTTGTACTTGAGCCTTTAAATTATTTACTTGTTTTTGCAAATAATCTATCGTTACATTTGGTTGAGGATTAGCTTTAGAGTTTTCTTTTATTCTTTGTTTCCGTGTACTAAAAGCCTTTTGTATATCACTATAATTAGCTAGTGATTGTCTTTCAATGCTTTTAATATTCAATAGTTGTGAAACTTCAGAACAAAGTAAATCCCATGTTAATTTACCCTCCCAAGTATTAATCAACATGATTATATCTTCTAAATTTTCTTCTGTAATAAGAATTTTAGGCATACTATAACTCCATTAGTCTATATAAATCATCGTCTAACTTAGCTGTTTCTTTCTTCTGTATATCTAGATCCATTCCTCTTTCCAACAAAGCTAATTTAATAGGGGAAGGATCATACTCATCAGGCATCCTTAATAAGGAACCATTTGGGATGCTCTCATTTTCTAAGAATTTAATTTTAGTTTTTATGTGAGTTAGTCTCCATCCTAAATTACTTATCCAGCGATCTGCACCAAAAACACCTATTTTATGGTGTTCTTTAGCTTTATTAAATTGTTCGGTTATCTGAGCTTCACGCACCTTTAAGATTTCTAAGGAGTGCTCTAAACCTTTAATACAAACAAGCTCTTTACATGTTTCACAATCTCCATGACGAGAACATGGAGACATTGCATAATCATGTTCACAGATCCCTATTTCTGTTACCGTTGCGATTCCAATTCTATCTTTCCCTAAGTCTTCATAGGTAATAGGAAGATTCAAATGAATTTTATCTAAGATAGAAATATCTTCGGGAATGAGTAAATTTCTAACTGATTCACTTTTTTCTTCTTCTGTTCTGTGATCATAAGCTTTGTTATCTGCAACTCTTGCTCGTCCTGCCCAATTAGCTAAAGTTAACTCATCCATTCCTCCTCGTTCAGCTTTTGTACTTAACCAATGTCTTGCATTGTGTGATGGTAATCTTATGAATTCTCCTTTGGATGTGCCTATACAATGTTTTTCCCATAATGATGTTTTAGGACGAGTTTCAGAATAGCAAAACCTAGCATTAATTTGATTCACCGTTGGTAACACAAAAGAAAAACTTTTAGGGGAAAAGTCATCATGAAATTCATTTTCTCTAAATAATAATAAAGCTTCAGAAACCTTAACATTTTTATGTTTATCAACATAAGGCCAATTATGAAATTTTGATGTATATTTTTTATATAAAAATTTTCCTAACACCTCATAAGTTATAATTCCATCATTTTCACTTATTAAATTTTTAAACCATTTAGTATTAGTGCTATTTTTGTCAATATCTAGTACTTCAACAATTTCACTTTTAGTTAAAGGCTTTTGGTATAAAGAACGGGATGGCGCAGCCTCTTTATTGGATAACATCAATATATTAGGATTTTCTTCTGCAAATTTAGCAACTCCTCTTGCTAAGGAGCCTATACTTGCTAAACGTTTAACTGCTTCAACAACAATATCTTGCATACAGCTAGGAACCCATTTTAATCCCTCTTTACCATTTTTTGCAGGTATCCATCGAATACCTAACTGCTTATTTCCCAAGCTATCATCCTCCCATTCTAAACAATTAATAGATAAAGACATTAACTCTGAACAACGAGATGGAGCAACCATAAGTAGAGCCATAACAGCCGTATAATATTCAGTTTCTTTGTCTAAATTAGGGGCATCATGAAAGAGTTTAGCAACCAGCATCATTTCTTCATCAGTTGGCATTTTACTTGAGCGGTATTCTTTTCCTTTTTCATCTAGTAATATAGTCAAATCTCTAGGGCGTTTGTAAGGACTTTTCCATAAAGGTAGTTGAGGTGTAATTTGATTTTCTCTACAAAAATCAAATAATTTTTGAATTTGATAACCTAATTTATTGACTGATTCCGTACCTTTTTTATATTTTTTTTATACGATATTTTCTACTTCATGAATAACTAAATAGTCAAGCTGAAGTATGTCAGCCTTTCCTTTAATATTGTAGAGAGCCATTTCAACTATACGTAAAGATTCAGTATGTCGGGCTAAATTCCGAATGGGATTTAGAGAATAAGTATAACGAATATAGGCTTTGGCAAATTCAATGAATGGTGCAGCTAATGGCTCATATTTATAAGCTGTAGATTTAATTCTTTCTGTGGAAAAACGAACCTGAACTGGATAAATGCTGAATGTTGTTTTCCATTGGTTGTTTTCCCAGCAATCACTTCCAAAGGTAGTAAGCTGATTTTTACTGAAATTAATAAATTGCTCTAAATTAGATTTAGGATTATTATCTTTCGGAGTAAAAATTAGATTGTTCATAATCAGTGGCTCCCCATAGTTCTTTTCATATCATTGCAAGCTTGAACAACATACTCAACAGCTAGAATAATACGATCTTTGGATGATGCATAATCTATGCTTTTAGTCTGTTTTAAACGTTCTTCCTTTTCCTCATACAACTTATTTAAGATTTGTTGATGAGGACCATCAACGAGCGGTCTAAACTTAGGACATAAATAACAAGTTTCATAGCCAGTTATACAAAAATCATTTGTACCACAAGCACCTATTGTATCTATTCCGTTATTGGTTATTAAAGATGTTGGATCATGCCCCCTTTCGCTTTCATTTAAGTTAGAAATAATTCTACCTGTAAATGCTTGAGCGAGTTTTCCCATTTCAGCACCCATAACACGATCAATGTATTGCACTGTATCAGCTGTATTTTCAGTATAAACTTTAACGTTTTGTGTATCTGTATGATCTAGGAGCTCTGCTATAATCGTTGCCCCAACCCCTTTTCTTCCTAGATTTGTTCCTCTAGTATGGCGAAAACGTCTTGCTGTTACATGAATAATCTCGCCTGTTCGTTCTGAAATTGCTTTTTGGTGAATACAGAATTTTCGTAATGCGTATAGCTCCAACGAAGAAGCAGAATAATGAAAAATATCTTTGTTTAATAATGAAAGATCAAAATTCCTATTTTTGATATTCTTCTTTAAACAATTCCAATCAATAAACATTGGTAATTTCATTTTATAACTAGAAATAAAGGTTTCATCAACCAAACTAAGCAATTTCTTATATTGATATTCTATAAAGTTTAGGAGAATTAAATATAAGTCCTCTGTGATAGCAAGTTTTTTAAATGTTTCTCTGAATAATCCTCCTCTTTTTTTGGCACTAGGGATATTTAGAAAATAATTCCATGTTCCTTGAGAGATTTCCTTTCTTAAATCTTCAAATTTTAAATGGCGTATTTGAATGGGTCTTCTAGCTGTAGATTGAAGTAAGTGAATATATGCATATGTTTCAAATGAAATAAGATCTTCTCTCCAAAGTCTAGCAAGTTCAGCCATTAAAGCCAAAATTTCATTTTCGGTAAATGCTCCTGTATAAGGGCATCTCATTAATACCGATTTACCTTTATCATTTCCACTCAACGTAAAGCTTTCTAGCAATGACACAACAGATTTATCAACTCCATAATAGCCATACTCATGCCATGACAATAAAAAACCCTTTAATGCTCCTAAATACCATTCATGTTCTTTTCCTAGTTTATTTTTCCAATCCAAGATTATTGGCACATTAATGACTTCTAAATTAGTTGAAATTACTAATCGTTGAAATTGTTGATACATGTGATATACGTGATAACTTGAGTATTTTTCGGCATATATTGCTAATGTTTTTCTAAACCCATCTAATGTTTTTTTATTTATATTTAATATGGGTTGAGAAAAGTTAATGGTTTTGTCTTTACTTATATGCCAAGAGTTTTCATTTTCATCAAATACATACCCATCTCTTGACTGTCTAAGACGTTTATTCTGATTCATAATTATCAACCTTTTTTTGAAACTGAATCTGAAGATCTAATAATATCTTGTTAGCTTTTTCTCTTATATAACGTTGATTATAAATATTTCCTGATTTCTCGGATGTATGCCCCATAAGATGTTGTCTCATCTTTGCTTCTTTTTCAGGAGAAATAAAATCTTTATGAGAAGAATCATGATTTACATTTTGATTATTTTTATCCACCTTTCGTGAAAAATCTAAGTTCCATTCATGACGAAAAATATGTGGATGAATAATAGAAAATTTAGAATCTATCTTTTTCATCGTTGGTACAATAACATTATCAAAAGAACTGGTACTAATTGGGTTTCCTTGCGTTTTTCCTTTTCGATGGGTTACAAATAAATATGGATGTTTATTAGCGTTAGGAATCTTAGAGCGATAGTTCATAATATAGTCATTGATAAGTTGAGCTATATTTTGTGAAATAGGAAGTCGCCTTTCTTTCGTTTTACTTACAGCTTGCTTCTTCCTTGTGTCAAATTTATCATCATGCGTTCGTCTAATTGTAATTGAGGATTTAGCTGTTCCTATATCAATAAATGGGATTTGAATTGATAATAGCTCTCCTCTTCTAATCCCTAATTCCTTTAATAAGATAAACATCAAATGGTTTCTTTTTCTAATTCCAATATCTTGAAATGGATTATTAGGATTAGAAAAGTTCGCAATAGACATAAACTCATCTAACAATCCATCAGGTAGTTCACTTTCTGGTTTGATAGATAATGTTTTATGATTTTTAGGTCTTGACTCTTTAATTAACGTAATTAGTTTCGTCAATTTTTCAATATATTCATTAGATACATTAATTACTTTAGATAGAAATAATATGTATTCTGAAAGCGTTGTTAGTCTATTATATTGATGACTAAGAGATACGGCAGAATAAATATCAATAAATTGAGTCCTACCTTTCATTAACACACTTTTTTTTGTATTGATTACATTCTTTCGCTTTTTTACATTTATTCTCATATGTTGGATAAGAGATTCTAATTGGTTTTCTGTTAAGAGTGCTTTGTTATGAATTAGATCGCTAATAACAAGATTATTCTGTTTTTCCCAATTCATTACCCACTGTATAGTTCCCAGCTTATTTCTAATTGTGTTTACTGCGGATTGATTACGTAGTTCTACAGTTACCCATAGGGTTGAATAAAAATCAGGGATACCAGTTTTAACATTAACCAATATAGGAAAACGTTCTCCATTTGAAAAAAGGACTGTTTCTAATCTATGCATAATCATTTAATTTACAAAAATATCATATATAAATACTATCAAATTAAAGATGTTGTGTCAAAATTAATGTAAAAAAAGAGAAGTCTTATTTTATAAGGCTTCTCTCTGGTTTCTATGATGTATTTTTACATAATTTCTGTATATGGATTTCAGAACGGAATATCATCGTCGAAGTTATCCATTGGTGGTTCAGCGGCTGGTTTAGCAGCTTGTTGACGAGGTGCGTTATAGTTGGATTGTTGTTGACCCGCAAAGTTTTGCTGTGGCGCACCTTGTGGGGCGAATCCGCCTTGTTGTGCATTACGACTATCTAACATTTGCATGACATCGCCTTGGATTTCAGTTGTATAGCGATCTTGTCCGTTTTGATCTTGCCATTTGCGAGTGCGTAAGCGACCTTCAACATAAATTTGCGAACCCTTGCGAAGATATTCACCCACCACTTCTGCTTGGCGGCGATAGAAGACGATACGGTGCCATTCTGTGGCTTCACGGCGTTCACCAGTATTGCGATCTGTCCAGCTTTCGCTAGTTGCCACACTTACATTTGCTACCGCTTCGCCGTTTGGCATGGTGCGGATTTCTGGGTCGTTACCTAAACGACCAACGATAATAACTTTATTAACGCCTGCCATAATTTTTCCTTATTTAATTCGTTTTTTATCACAAAAGTGCGGTCTATTTTGCCTGAATTTTGCAAAAAGATCTATAAATTTTCACTGAATATTTTAACAGAGTTGAAAATGTGCGATAATTGCCGAATTTCTATTCGAGAGCAAATTTTAGTTATGGATCAAATCGATATTCGTGGGGCGCGTACCCACAATTTAAAAAATATTAATCTCACCATTCCACGCGATAAGTTAATCGTGATTACGGGCTTATCGGGCTCGGGAAAATCTTCATTAGCCTTTGATACCTTATATGCGGAAGGGCAACGTCGTTATGTAGAAAGTTTATCTGCCTATGCGCGTCAGTTTCTTTCTTTGATGGAAAAACCGGATGTGGATAGTATTGAAGGTTTATCTCCCGCCATTTCTATTGAACAAAAATCCACCTCTCATAACCCACGCTCTACGGTTGGTACGGTTACAGAAATTCATGATTATTTGCGTTTATTATTTGCGCGCGTCGGGGAGCCTCGTTGCCCAACGCATAATGTGCCGTTGGCGGCGCAAACTATTTCACAAATGGTTGATAAAGTGTTGAGCTTGCCCGAAGAAAGCAAAATGATGTTGCTTGCCCCAGTTGTGAAAGCGCGTAAAGGGGAGCATGTCAAAGCCTTGGAGCTAATTGCCGCACAAGGCTATATTCGAGCGCGAATTGACGGCGAAATTTGTGATTTGTCGGATCCGCCTAAACTGGAATTGCAGAAGAAACATACGATTGAAGTGGTGGTGGATCGCTTTAAAGTGCGGTCAGATTTAGCCACAAGATTAGCGGAATCCTTTGAAACAGCGCTTGAACTCTCAGGCGGAACGGCAATCGTGGCAGATATGGATAACCCAAAAGCCGAAGAATTAATGTTTTCTGCAAATTTTGCTTGTCCGCATTGTGGCTATTCTGTTCCAGAATTAGAGCCACGTCTTTTCTCATTTAATAATCCTGCAGGCGCTTGCCCAACTTGTGATGGTTTAGGCGTGCAGCAATATTTTGATGAAAGTCGTGTTGTGCAAAATGAAACCATTTCGCTGGCGAGTGGGGCGGTAAAAGGCTGGGATCGCCGTAATTTCTATTATTATCAAATGCTGAAATCCTTAAGCGAGCATTACAATTTTGACATTGAAGTGCCTTATCAGGATTTGCCAAAGCATATTAAAGAGATTTTAATGCATGGTTCTGGCACGGAAGAAGTTAAATTCACTTATTTAAATGATCGTGGCGATAAAGTCGTGCGTAATCACCCTTTTGAGGGCATTTTAAATAATATGGCGCGCCGTTATAAAGAAACAGAATCGATGACCGTGCGTGAAGAATTAGCCAAAAATATCAGCACACGTCCTTGCCAAGATTGTTGCGGTTCCCGTTTGCGCCCCGAAGCCCGCCACGTTTATATTGGGCAAACAAATTTACCTGATGTGTCTGAAATGAGCATTGGGGAAGCGTTAGCATTTTTTGAGAAACTCGCATTAGCAGGTCAGCGTGCGCAAATTGCCGAAAAAATTCTCAAAGAAATTAAAGAGCGTTTATCTTTTTTAGTGAATGTTGGGCTAAATTATTTATCACTTTCTCGTTCGGCTGAAACCTTATCGGGCGGGGAAGCGCAGCGCATTCGCCTTGCAAGCCAAATTGGCGCAGGTTTAGTGGGCGTCATGTATGTGCTTGATGAGCCTTCAATTGGCTTACACCAACGTGATAATGAACGTTTGTTGAATACGCTTATTCACTTGCGTAATTTGGGAAATACGGTGATTGTGGTAGAGCACGATGAAGATGCCATTCGTGCCGCTGATCATATTATTGATATTGGGCCGGGAGCTGGTGTACATGGTGGGCAAGTGATTGCGCAAGGCACAGCACAAGAAATTATGCAGAACCCGAATTCGATCACGGGAAAATTTTTATCAGGCGAAGATAGCATAGAAATCCCTAAAAAACGCACCGCACTTAATAAGAAAAAATTGCTGAAATTAAATGGCGCAACGGGCAATAATCTCAAAAACGTCAATTTAGAAATCCCCGTGGGATTATTTACTTGTATTACGGGTGTATCGGGTTCGGGTAAATCGACATTGATTAACGATACCTTATTTCCATTGGCGCAAAATGCGTTAAATCGTGCAGATAATATTCATTTTTCACCTTATAAATCCATTGAAGGGTTGGAGCATTTTGATAAAGTCATCGATATAAATCAGAGTCCAATCGGTCGCACGCCTCGTTCAAATCCAGCCACTTACACTGGCTTATTTACGCCAATTCGTGAGCTTTTTGCGGGCGTGCCAGAAGCGCGTGCTCGTGGCTATAATGTGGGGCGTTTTAGCTTTAATGTGCGTGGTGGGCGTTGTGAAGCTTGCCAAGGCGATGGCGTGATTAAAGTGGAAATGCACTTCTTACCTGATGTGTATGTGCCATGCGATCATTGTAAAGGCAAACGCTACAATCGAGAAACCTTAGAAATTCGCTATAAAGGCAAAACAATTCATCAAGTATTGGATATGACAGTGGAAGAAGCGCGTGAGTTTTTCGATGCGATTCCTGTGATTGCGCGCAAATTGCAAACTTTAATGGATGTGGGATTATCCTATATTCGTTTGGGACAATCATCCACAACTCTTTCGGGCGGTGAGGCGCAACGTGTGAAATTGGCGACTGAGTTATCTAAGCGTGATACAGGAAAAACGCTTTATATTTTGGACGAGCCGACCACAGGTTTGCATTTTGCTGATATTAAACAGCTGTTGGAGGTTTTGCATCGTTTGCGTGATCAGGGCAATACGATTGTGGTGATTGAGCATAATCTGGATGTAATTAAAACTGCCGACTGGATTGTGGATCTTGGCCCAGAAGGGGGAAGTGGCGGTGGACAAATCATTGCCACTGGTACACCTGAAAAGGTTGCACAAGTCGAGGGGTCTCATACGGCAAGATTCTTGAAATCAATTTTAGCGCAAAAATGACCGCACTTTTGCCATAAAAAGGCTTTATAGCAATGGTGTGATCACTACGTAATCTTTGAAATACCTTCTTAGACGAATAAAAATTTGATGCCTTTAACCTTAGAAATAAAGTTAAAGGCATCTTTAGTTAATGAGAACCTATTTTCTTTCTTTGCCACTACCAGCGCTTCATTTCATTGAATAAGCCATCTTCCATGAATGCGAAACAATGATCTTTCAAGTTGGATATTTGTGAGCTAAGTAAGATTACCTATCAATCGAATTGGGGACTGAATTAGCATTTATCCATTTTGCTATTATCAGCTTTCGTATCAGCTCTTATATCAGTCCCAATTCTATTAACACTCACTGAAAACTTCAGTGAGTGTAGAGACTAGGCTTTTGGTGCTGCACAGCTTTCTAGTTCTTTTTTCATTTTTTTCGTTGGTCCAGTGACAAACTCAACAGGGCGCCAAGAATCGCCAGTTTTTTCTAACCAAGGCAATAATTCTTCTTTGATGAGTTTCTGTACCAATTCAGGATTGCTGTCTGCAATGTTTTTCATTTGGTATGGATCAGCAACATTATCAAAGAGTTTATATTTCAATGGTTCACCGTCTTGACGATCAACTTCTAAAGTATGGGTTGCTGTACGCACGCCACGTCTGCCGAAAGAAGGTTGACCATAAGGCACAAAGAGATAAAGCTGAGAACTTGGGCTTTCACCTTTGTCGTTTGTCACTTGTTCCGCAAGGCTGACACCTTCTACGCTATCAGGGATACTTTCTTTCAAGCCGAGTAATTCTAAGATAGTCGGATAAATATCTGGTGCAGACATTAAGGTTTCATTCACGCCAGCAGGGATTTTGCCTGGTAAGCGGAACATCATTGGTACGCGTAAAGATTCTTCATAGATATTATTTTTAGTCGGTGCACCGTGTGAACCTAAGCAGCAGCCGTGATCAGAGAAGAAGACGACTAAAGTATTGTCTGCTAAGCCTTGTTTATCCAATTCAGCAAGAATGCGTCCAAATTGTTCATCTACCCCAGAAACCATGGCGAGATATTCTTTGAAATATTGCGGGCCATAGCCTTCTTGGTATTCTTTATCCCAGTTGACATTTGGGCGAGTATTTAACTCTTTAGAGCTTTGCGGATACATATCCAAATATTTTTGTGGTACTTGGTCATAAGGAGAGTGCGGCGGGTTCATTGATACCACTAAAGCGAACGGTTTATTTGGATCGCGATATTTATTTTCTTCATTACGAAGATACTTGATCGCCATATCTGCTTCGTGTTCAGGGCCCCATTGGTTCACATATTCTGGATATTCACGAGGTGTATCATTTCCCCAATACATTGGTTTTAAGTGTAGATCGTATGTTCCGTAAGAATACCAGAAATCAAAACTGTGGCGGCGATCTGGTGGTGTCCAGTCATTCCAATAGCGTCCTTCCATTGGGTTGTTATAGCTCTTAATGTATGGTTTTTGTGGCACATCTAAATGCCATTTACCAATATAACCTAATGAGTAGCCTTCTTCTTTCAATACATCAGACCAGCATTTTGAATAAGGTGAAAGTTCAATACCTACTTTACCACCGTAGTCATGGGTATTCCCTGTTACCCCATTATGTTGTGGATATTTCCCTGTCATCAACATACCACGGAATGGCGAGCAAAGCGGATAATTAGAAATCATTTGATCCATCACTTTCGATTGTTTTGCAAACGCATCTAAATGAGGGGTAATGGCTGGATCTTGTTTCTTAAATCCCTGCGCCATTGCACGCATTTCATCAGGGAAAACAATCAGCAAGTTAACGGGTGGTGTCGCATTTTTAGATGATTTCGTTTCATCTTTTGCTACCGCATTGATTGAGGCGGCAGAAAGTGCTGTCGCCGCACTTGTAGTAGCCACTCCTTTAATAAAATTACGACGTGAAATGCTCATTAAAGCCTCCTGTTTATGATATTAAGTAAAATAATTTAGTACTTTGCCATAAGCAAGTGCGGTTATCTTTCCATAAATTTTTGTATTTCTCTATATTTTGACACACAGTTTCATAAGAAAAAATTTATTTTGTGAGTTAGATCACAAATTTCTATTTTTGTTATTTTTTGTTTTGTTATCTTTCGATATACTCATACCAAAGCAATACGAAATCATATTTCGGTATCGTATATGTGAAATGATATGTACCAAGAAGGAAGTAATAAAAGTGAGCGTTTTGTTAGATTTAATCAAAAAACATAAAAACGGTGAAGCAGTAGGTATCTATTCTGTTTGTTCAGCTCATCCACTTGTATTGGAAGCATCATTAGAACAGGCGAAACAAGATAACTCTCCGCTATTGATTGAAGCCACTTCTAATCAAGTGGATCAATTTGGCGGCTATACAGGAATGACCCCTGCGGATTTTCGTCGCTTTGTTGAAAAGTTAGCTGAACAAGTAGACTTTCCTCAAGATCAATTAATTTTAGGTGGGGATCACCTTGGTCCAAACCGTTGGCAAGGATTGCCGGTAGATGAAGCAATGGCAAATGCCGAAAAATTGATTGAGGCTTACGTTGCAGCGGGTTTTGAGAAAATCCATTTAGATTGCAGTATGTCTTGTAAAGGCGATCCTATCCCACTTTCTGATGAAATTGTGGCAGAACGTGCGGCTCGCTTGGCGGTGATTGCAGAGCAAACTGCGGCAAAACATGGTTTTGCAAATCGTATTGTTTATATCGTGGGAACTGAAGTACCAGTGCCGGGTGGAGAAGCAGAAGAAATTGCAGAATTAGAAGTCACTTCACCAAGTGCAGCAAAAGCAACAATTAATGCACACAAACAAGCATTTTCTCACGTTGGCTTAAGCAATATCTGGGAGCGTGTTATTGGATTGGTGGTTCAACCGGGTGTTGAATTTGACCATACAAAAGTAATCAATTTTATTCCTGAAAAAGCGAAAGCCTTAAGTCAAGTAGTAAATGATTACGAAAATCTTGTTTTTGAAGCACACTCTACGGATTATCAAACAGAAGAAGCTTATCAAGCATTAGTGAAAAATCATTTTGCGATTTTGAAAGTAGGTCCAGCGTTGACTTTCGCTTTGCGTGAAGGGCTATACGCACTATGCGAAATGGAAAACCTATTATTTCCAGCTGCACAACGCTCAAATTTACGCGATGTGCTTGAAGTTCAAATGCTAGCACACCCTGAAAACTGGCAAAAATACTATCACGGTGATGAATTAGAACAGCGTTTTGCGAGAAGTTTTAGTTTTAGTGACCGCATTCGTTACTACTGGACGAATGAAGACATCTCAGCAGCCGTAGATAAATTATTGGCAAATTTTGAGAATCTTGATATTCCTCTTCCATTACTTAGCCAATATTTACCAGAGCAATATGCCGCAGTGCGAGCAGGCACACTTGCTCCACGCGGAAAAGATTTAGTATTAGATAAAGTACGTGCGGTTGTCCGCCAATATGCTTTAGCGTGTTTTTTTCAATAAATAATGAAGGATAAATAAAATGGCAAATTATTTAGGTATTTCAGAAAGCGAGTTAGTAGCAGGGAAAGCTATCATGACCGCAAAAGAGATTGAACACCAACCTCAAGCGTGGTTACAGGTTTTGAATTCTGTTGATCAACAACGCAAACAAATTTTAGACTTTATTACACCAGTGATGAATGCCGCCAATGGTCGTGTAATTTTTACTGGCGCAGGGACTTCAGCTTTCGTTGGGCATTCTTTACAACCTTTTGCTTTAACTTTAACTGATAAACGAGTGGAATCTATTGCGACAACAGATATTGTCTCTAATCCTTATCAGTATTTTGCGCAAGATGTGCCTACATTGTTAATTTCTTTTGCACGCTCAGGAAATAGTCCTGAGAGTGTTGCGGCAGTAGAGTTGGCGAATCAATGTTTAACAAATTGCTATCATTTATTTATTACCTGTAATGAACAAGGTGCATTATATAAAAACGCACAAAAAAATGACCGCACTTTTGCATTATTAATGCCACCTCAAACCAATGATGGTGGATTTGCAATGACATCAAGTTTTAGTTCAATGATGTTATCTGCACTTTCTGTGTTCTTATTACCAAAAGGATCAGTAGTTGAACAACTACAATTTATTTGCGAAGCGACAGAAAAATTAATTCCTCGCTATGTGGATTATGCACGTCAACTTTCTCAAGTAGATATTGAGCGTATCATTTATTTAGGTAGCGGTGGATTACAAGGTTTAGCGCAAGAATCTGCATTAAAAATCTTAGAATTGACTGCGGGTCAAATTGTCGCAACTTATGACTCACCATTAGGTTTCAGACACGGTCCTAAATCTATCGTAAATACAAAAACTGCTGTAGTGGAATTTTTATCTAACCGACCTTATACACGTTTGTATGATATTGATTTATATAATGAATTATGCCGTGACAATATCGCAAGCTGTGTGGTTTGCTTAACTGCTCAAGCAGGTATTGAAGGCAAAGATGTGATTACTATTGAAGGCTTTGAAAATGCAGCGGATTATGCATTGTTATTCCCATACATTGTATTTGCACAAATTAATTCGTTTTATAGTTCATTTAGCCGTGGTATTACCACAGATAACCCTTGCCCAACAGGCGAAGTAAACCGTGTGGTTCAAGGGGTTATTATTCACCCATTTAATTCATAATTAAGGAGATCTTTATGTCAACACCTAATATTGTATGGACGCGTATTGATGAACGTTTACTGCACGGACAAATTCGTATCACTTGGGGTAAACATTCAGAAGCGAATTTAATTTTGGTTGCAAATGATGAAGCAGCAGAGGGTCCTAATGCAGCATTTATGCAAGCGGGAATGAAAGCTTCAGCTGGTGGTGAATATGCGGTACGTTTTTTCACAATTCAAAAAACTATTGATGTAATTCATAAAGCATCACCACAACAAAAAATCTTTATTTTATGTAATAACCCAACGGATGTTGCACGTTTAGTTGAAGGCGGCGTGCCAATTAAACATTGTAATATTGGTAATATGCACTACCACGAAGGCAAAACCCAATTAACCAAAACAGTATCTGTTGATGAAAAGGATCTTGACGCATTCCGTCGTATGGTGAACGCAGGTGTAACTTGCACAATCCAAAATACACCGGACGCACAAGAAGTCGATATTAAACAATATCTTTAATATTCATAAGGAGCGTTTATGTTAACTGAAGCGTTATTAGTCGCCGTTTGGGCGTTCTTCTGTGGTATCGATAAATACGATGTCGCATTAAATATTCACCGTCCGTTAATTACAGGTCCTGTTGTGGGCTTAATTATGGGGGATGTTCAATTAGGATTACTTACAGGGGCAACTCTTGAGCTAGCTTGGTTAGGTTTAGTGCCTAATGCGGGTGCTCAACCACCTGATGTAACAATGGGTACAATCGCAGCCGTTGCATTTGCTGTAATGACAGGACAATCAGCCGAAGTGGCAATGGGTGTAGGTATGCCAATTGCGGTATTAATGCAAATGTTAGTGATTGGATTCTTTGCATTAACTTCATTTACGATGGGTAAAGCAGATCGCTATGCAGAGCAAGCTAATGCAAATGGTATTGACTTCTTATTAATTTCAACCATCTCATTACGCTCATTAATGTATGCAATTGTTGCCTTTATCACGGTTTACTTCGGTGAACACGCGGCAGCATGGATTGATAATAATGCACCGAAAGAGCTTTTAGCAGGTTTAGGTATCGGCGCTCGTTTAGTTCCAGCAATCGGTTTTGCAATGTTGTTAAAAATCATGTGGTCAAAACAAGTGGCTGGTGTATTCTTCATCGGTTTTGTTGCAACAACTTACTTAAAACTTCCAATTATGGCAGTTGCAATCATCGGTGGTTCAATCGCAGTACTTTATTTCTACTTCTCAGGTAACGGCAATAACAATAAACAATCTCAAGCACAGGAGTTTGAAGATGGAATCTAAAAATGTAAATAATCAAGTAAGCCTTGTTGATGATATTGACGCATATCAAGATCAAACAGTTCGCAAAGTGATTACAAAAGGCGACCTTTGGAAATGTGCGATCCGTGGTTTATTTATGGAAGGTAACTTCAACTTTGAACGTATGCAAGCGGGGGGGTTTGCCTATTCCATTATTCCAGCGTTGAAGAAGATTCACGGTAATAACAAAAATGATTTAGCAAAATCATTAAAAAACCACCTTCAATTCTTTAATGCGAGTCCAAAACTCTTTACTTTCTTGCTAGGTACTGCCGTTGCAATGGAAGAAAACAAAGAAAAACCTTCTACAATCAATGTAATGAAAGTAGCAGGGATGGGGCCTACTGGGGGGATCGGTGATGGTATCGACCATATGACACTGATGCCATTAACGCTTGCTTTAGGTGCTTCAATTTCATTAGAAGGCTCTTTGGCTGGGCCATTTGTATTCTTTGTTTTATACCAACTCGTACACTTCTTTGTTTATTTTGGCTTAATGTTTATGGGCTACAAAGCAGGTACGGCAGCGATGGTAAATATGAGTGATTCAACAGAACGCTTAGCCAAAGCAGCGAATATTATGGGTATCTTCGTTATCGGTGCATTGTGTGCGACTTTCATTAATTTTAAGACAACGGCGACACTTGAACTCGGTGGTAAAGTAGTTACCCTACAAACGGATTTATTTGACAAAATTATGCCAAATATCCTACCGTTAGCCTTAGTATTCCTAATGTTTAAATTGGTAAAAGGCACCGGTTTCTGGGCAAAACCACCAGTACTGATTTTTAGTACCCTTGCCTTCGGTATAATTGGTCACTTAATTGGCATTCTTTAAAAAATCACTTAGTACTTAAGGAAAATGGGGGAAACCTTATTTTCCTTCTAGAATAACAATAAAATAAGGACAGATTATGTTAGGTATCGTTGTATCAGGTCATATTAATTTTGCTTCTGGAATGCGTTCTGCAGTAGAAGCAATCGTTGGTCAGCAACCACAATTAGAATTTGTGGATTTTTTAGAAACGATGACGACTGAGGATTTAGAAGCACAACTGTCAGCGGCTAAAGAGCGTGTAAATACTGGTGAAGGTGTGTTGTTCTTAGTCGATTTATATGGTGGCTCGCCTTGTAATCGAGCAGTGAATATTTTATTACAGGATCCGAATGTTGAAGTTGTTGCTGGAACTAATTTATCAATGATCGTTAATGCAGCATTGGAACGTGAAGATTTATCATTACGTGAAGTTACAGATTATTTGACCAATGGTGAATTTAGCCAAATCAAAGATTTACGTCAGGATTTAGCCGCACTTTCGCAAAATAATGATGACGGCGAAGAAGACGGGCTATAAGTATTCACATTATAAAACAATGAGAGGAGAAACAATGAACCCTCAACAACAAATCGTTGCCGTGATGAAAAAGGTTTATCAATGGCAAGCTGCAAATCAAACTCGTACAGTCATACGCAGAACAGGACGAGTACGTTTTATTAAAGATACAGACTGGGATCGTGCTGTTTTTTGGGGGAGCGTATCAAATGCTTGGAAAGTGACGGGCGAACAAGTTTTCTTAGATGGTGTATTAAATTATACCTTGCACACTGGTTTTCGCACGGGGCCACACGCCCGCTTTGCTGACGATTTAGTTTGTGCACAACCTTATCTTGATGTTTATCCACTATTCAATCAACCTGAGGCATTAGAACCAACCATTAATTTTGTTGAAGATATGCTAGCCAACCCTAAACCAGGGCGTGAAGATTGGTGGTGGTGTGACTCACTCTTTATGGCACCGCAAGTGTTCTTTACTTTATCTACATTGACAGGAGAAAGTAAATACCGTGATTACGCAAATCAAGCGTGGTGGGATTCTGTAGAGCATTTACAAGATAAAGGAACAGGATTATTTTACCGCGATCACCGCTATATTCCAGATGGAAAAGGCGGAGAATTACGCGAAGCGAATGGCGAAAAAGTCTTTTGGGGACGTGGTGTAGGTTGGGTAATTGCGGCGATTCCGCGTCTATTCCGTGATATGCCAGAAGATTATCCGGAACGTGATCGCTATTTAGCACTTTATCGTCAACTCGCTGAAACTATTTTACCATTCCAATATGAAGATGGTTTCTGGCGTGCAAGTTTACTAGATCCACAAAGTTTCCCAGCAAAAGAAAGCAGTGCAACAGCACTCTTCTGTTATGCTTTGGCTTGGGGCGTGAATCAAGGTGTGCTAGACCGTGCAAAATATCAACCAGCCGTAGAAAAAGCGTGGTCGGGATTAGTAAGTGCGGTCGATTCTAAGGGAAAATTAGGTTGGATTCAATTACCGGCCTTTAATCCTCGCGAAGTAAAAGCGGAACATAACATTGATTATGGTGTTGGTGCATTCTTATTAGCTGGTGCTGAAATGTATCAACTACAAGCTAAATAAACTCAAGTTATTTAATCATAGAGGAAAGAAAATATGAAAATTGCATTAATGATGGAAAATAGCCAAGCGGCAAAAAATCCTATTGTTCTAAATGAATTAAAAAATGTGGTTGAACCCAAAGGACATAGTGTTTACAACGTAGGGATGAACAGCGAGCAAGATCATCATCTAACCTATATCCATCTCGGGATTATGGCCAGTATTCTATTAAATTCTAAAGCCGTTGATTTTGTGGTAGCGGGTTGTGGCACAGGACAAGGGGCATTGATGTCATTAAATGTTCACCCAGGTGTGGTATGTGGCTACTGCCTTGATCCTGCTGATGCGTTCTTATTCTCACAAATCAATAATGGTAATGCCTTATCTTTAGCCTTTGCAAAAGGTTTTGGTTGGGGAGCAGAATTAAATGTTCGCTATATGTTTGAAAAAGCATTCGAAGGTGAAAAAGGTCAAGGTTATCCACCAGAGCGTCGTGAACCACAAGTTCGTAATGCGGGCATCTTAAACCAAGTAAAAGCAGCTGTTGTAAAAGATAACTATTTGGATACATTACGTGCAATTGATCAAGAATTAGTGAAAACCGCTGTGAGTGGCGAGCGTTTCCAACAATGTTTCTTTGATAATTGTCAAGATGATGAAATCCGTGCTTATGTTACAGCCGTTCTAAATAGCTAATCTGCTATGATATGTAGGGGGAAGAGAAATTTCCTCCTGCATAAGTAATTTTTCACTGAAATTACTTTTTCAAATTTAATTTTTTCACATTAGGAGTTTTTATGTGTCAGTCTCAACCTGCTTATTTCCATATGATGGCAAAACCGAGTAGTTTTCATTGTAATATCAAATGTGAATACTGCTTTTATTTAGAGAAAGAGCAAGTGCTTACGCATAATGTACGCCTAATGAGCGAAGAAACATTAAGAAACTATATAAAGAATTATATTGAATCCCACTCAGGCGATCATGTTGATTTCGCTTGGCAAGGTGGTGAGCCAACGCTACTTGGGCTTGATTTCTTTAAAAGTGCGGTCAAATTTCAGCAAGAATTTGCAAATGGCAAAACCATTACAAATGGCTTTCAGACCAATGGTATTGCTCTTAACCGCCAATGGGCAGAGTTTTTCAAAGAAAATAATTTTTTAATTGGTATCTCCGTTGATGGATTAAGCGAGGTACACGATCGCTATCGTATTTCAGTAAATGGGCAGCCTACTTTTGAACGTGTGAAAAGAGCTATTGAATTACTGAAAGAATACGAAGTAGATTTCAACACACTTACTGTGATTAATGATAAAAACTGGCATAAAGGAAAAGAAACTTACCAAGCATTAAAAGCATTGGGATCGACTTTTATGCAGTTTATTCCGATTGTTGAAGTCGCCAACTATTCTTTGCAACGCAATGATTATAATCCAGGTAAAAATTATCGAATGGCGCCATTTTCTGTGCCTGCTGATGGGTATGGACATTTTCTGTTAGATGTATTTACCGAATGGGTTTGCCAAGATGTGGGGCGTATTTTTGTGCGTGAATTTGATAATTTACTTGGGCAATGGCTCGGTTACCCGTCAACAAGTTGTATTCATACTGAAACTTGTGGCACAGCAATGATTGTTGAAGCGAATGGTGATGTCTATTCTTGCGACCATTATGTTTATCCAGATTATTGTTTAGGTAATGTGAACACGAAACCATTAAATGAAATAGCGCTTTCAACGAAACAACAAAAATTTGGCAATGCGAAAAAAGAAACCCTCACAAAAGCCTGTGAAAAATGTGATGTACGCTTGATTTGTCAGGGGGGGTGTCCAAAACATCGTATTGTGAATTTGAAAGGGGAAAAATTTAAACACAATTATCTTTGCCCTTCTTATCAACTCTTTTTCCGTCAAACTGCCCCGTTGATGCATCGTATGCGAGATATTGTGCAACAAGGTGGTTTGGCAGAAGAAATTATGAAAATAATCAACTAATACACGAAGGAGAATTTGATGAAACTTTCATTACTTAATAAGTGTTTGCTATCGGCAATGGTTGTAGGAGGTGCCGCTCAGCCACTTTATGCTCAAACTAACAATACACAACAGCCAAATGTTTTAGTTATTGTGATGGATGATCTTGGTACGGGACAATTGGATTTTGCGATTGATACGCTTGATAAAGAAGCGTTGAAAAAACGCCCTGTTGCACCGCGTTATCAAGGTGATTTGGATAAAATGATTGATGCTGCTCAGCGAGCGATGCCGAATGTATCAAAACTGGCTGCAAGTGGGGTAAAAATGACAAATGCCTTTGTTGCTCACCCAGTTTGTGGACCATCTCGCGCAGGGATTTTAACGGGACGTTATCCAGCATCATTCGGTATTTATAGTAATGATGATTCTTTCAATGGTATTCCTTTGGATATTAAACTGCTTCCAGCATTATTCCAAGAGAATGGCTATACCACCGCAAATATTGGTAAATACCATAATGCGCGTGTAAATAGAGATAAAAAAATTGGACGTATTACCAAACCAGAAGATGTGCAAACCCGTGATTACCACGATAATTTCTCATCTATTCCAGATAAAGGCTATTTCCCAACGGATCGTGGCTTTGATTATTCTTACAGCTACTTTGTTTCAGGTGCGGCATTATGGAATTCACCAGCCTTATGGCGTAATGATAAGCCAATTGAATCTCCAGGATACCTAACTCACAATTTAACCAATGAAGCGCTTAATTTCATTGATAAAACAGGTAATAAACCATTTTTCCTCAACCTTGCATATAGTGTTCCACATATTCCTTTAGAAGAAGCTTCACCAGCGAAATATATGGATCGCTTCAATACTGGAAATGTGGAAGCAGATAAATACTTTGCAGCGATTAATGCGGCAGATGAAGGTATCGGTAAAATTGTTGATAAGTTGAAAGCGGATGGAAAATTAGACAATACGATTATTTTCTTCTTATCTGACAACGGTTCTGTTCACGAAGCACCAATGCCGTTAAATGGTATGGATAGAGGATTTAAAGGTCAAATGTATAATGGTGGTTTACGTGTACCATTCATCGTTTCTTGGCCAGGTCATATCCCTGCAAATAGTAAAAATGACAGCTTAATTTCTGCTGTGGATATTCTTCCAACAGCATTGAAAGCGGCAAATATTAAAGTGCCTGATTCTTTAAAACTTGATGGACGTGATATTTTACCTGTATTAGAAGGCAAAGAAAAAGTCTCTCCACACCAATATTTATATTGGGCAGGTCCAGGTGCAAAACATTATAGTGAAGAAAACCAACAATTCTGGGCGGATTATTGGAAGTTCATTACCTATAATACCAATGAAGCACCGAAAAACCCGCATTTAGAGAAATTATCAAAAAGCTCATGGGCAATTCGTGATCAAGATTGGACACTTTATTTCTACAATGACGGTAGCAATAAACTCCATCTTTACCACGATAAAGTTGATGCCGCGGAAAGCCAAGATGTTGCAGCTAAATATCCAGAGAAAGTAAAAGAATTACAAACTGCTTTCTATGATTGGATTCGTGCGCAACCAAAACCGATGGCGTGGAATCCGGAAGAATTCCAAGCTATTGAAGCTTCTGCAAAAGGTAAATAATGTTATCGTTCAGCCACAATTAGTTGTGGCTGATTTTTCAAGGGATTATGATGACAAAAATTACACTCAGTATCTTAGATAAAGACAATAATATCAAAATAGGTAAAAGTGCATTTGAGTTTTTAGCATTCACTTACAAGGGCGAGTATCAAGCAGGCGATCGCATTCGTCTTGAGGTTGATTCTGCACCTTGCTATCTTAAATTACGTCTTGAAGATAGCTTAGAAAGTAGCGTGATCTATTTAACCGAAAACGTTTTTGAATTTCAAATTCCTTTTGGCGATGATAGACGCTTATATAACAGTGATAAAGTCTTTCAAGGTGGGCTGCATTTTCTTTGGGTGAGAACGGCAAGAGATTATGAAATTAGCCAATATACTAACCTTGCATTCAATCCTTATTTCCAATCTCATCAAACAGAGGTTTACCCTCGGGTAACGAGTAATATCACACCAAGTAATATTCGTTTTGCACCACATAATGTGATTGATGGTATTTTTGATAGCAATGCACACGGTTCGTATCCGTTTACGTCTTGGAGCAATGCACAAGATCCCAAGGCACAACTTACCATTGATTTTGGACGAACTGTTGAAATTGACGGGCTAATTCTCATTTTGCGAGCTGATTTCCCTCACGATGCTTGGTGGCAACAAATCCGAGTCTGTTTTTCAGATGGTTCAGAACAACTATTATCCTTAGAAAGAAGTGGGCAGCCTCAAACATTTTATTTTGATAAACGCCAGTGTGATTCACTTACATTGACCGATTTTTTGAAAGGAAAAGATGCTTCTCCTTTCACCGCATTAACTCAAATTGAAGTTTTAGGAAAAAATGTATCAACAAATTCATAAGGTAAAACAATAAAATGAAAGATTTTATTCATTTTTAGACGGAGTAAATTGATTTTTTAGCAATTTATTATTTCGTTTTCTTTCATTTATGTTTGTTTTGATTTATAATTTTTAAAACATAACACATCAAAGGACAAAAAATGAAGAGTGCTCTTGAAAGAAGAATGGAGATAGTGGCGATAGTCAATAAAAACTCTTCGGCACGCGTTGAAGAGTTGTCTGAAATCTTTTCTGTTTCTACGGTGAATATTCGTCAAGATCTTAATTTTCTTGAAAAAAATGGTTATATCGTGCGTTCTCACGGTGGTGCTGTACCGAATCGAGGCATCATGGCAGAACTCAGTAATTCGGAAAAACGAAATCGTAATTTAAGTGCTAAAAGTAAAATTGCAGCGGCAGCGCTACAATTTATCGAAGATTATGACAGCATTATTTTAGACTCGGGCACCACAACAAAAGAAATTGCAGTCGCACTAAAAAAATCAACACGCCAGAATGTTTTAGTGATGACTAATGGATTGGATGTTGCTTTTGAGCTCGCTGATGCAAATGATGTTGAAGTGCTTATGACAGGCGGAAAATTGCGTAAAAATGCGATGTCTTTTTCTGGTTTGCAAGCGGATGCAAGCCTTGCTAATTATCGTTTCAATAAAGTATTTTTGGGTGTAGATGGATTTGATATCCATACTGGAATCACCACACATAATGAACAAGAGGCCAATCTTAATCGCATTATGTGTGATGTTTCTAACCAAGTAATTGCTGTGGCAGATTCAAGTAAATTCGGTCAAAAAAGTTGCCATATTATCCGTAAATTTGCAGATATTGATATTTTAATTACGGATTCGGGCATTCCTCCAGAATATTTAACCGCACTTCAAGAAAATGATATTGAAGTGATTATTGTTGATTAGAAGGAAAGAATTATGCGTTATGCAGTAAAAGCGGGAAAAGTCATTACTTCATCTAATGAATTGATTAATCAATATGTTGTGATTAATCAAGGGAAAATAGAAAGCATTCAAGCCGAAAAACCGACCGATTGCGATATTCATTACTACCCAGACAGTTATCTTTCGGCAGGCTTCATTGATGTTCATATCCACGGGCGTGCTGGTGCCGATGTGATGGATGAAGATGATAGCGCAATTAACACGATTGCTCAGGCATTGCCAAGCACTGGGGTAACCGGTTGGGTCGGAACAACCGTTTCTGCACCTTGGGAAAATATTCTTTCTTCAATGCAAAGAATGAAAAACTACATTCAGCAAGGAAAGCAAAATGGAGCAGAATTATTGGGCAGTTTTATGGAAGGCCCTTATTTTACAGAACGTCATCGTGGCTCTCACCCAACACAATACCTTATGCCGCCAACAATTCCTCAGCTAGAAGAATTATTGCAAATTTCTGACCGCACTTTATTGCGTGTCGCCATTGCTCCTGAAGTGGAAAATGCAGAACCCGTCATAAAATGGCTTGTTGAGCACGGCGTGAAAGTTTCTGTTGCACATACCAATGCAAACTTTGAACAAGTAACCAAAGCGTATTATTTAGGGGCTGATTGTGGCGTACACTTATTTAATGGAATGAGTGCGTTACACCACCGAGAGCCAGGTTGCACAGGGGCAGTTTTATATCACGATATGCTCGCAGAAATTATTGCAGATGGTATTCACGTGCATCCTGTGGTGCTAAATTTAGCTTATAAATTGAAAACCTACAGAAAAATGGTGCTAATAACCGATTGTATGCGTGCAGGCGGTTTACCCGATGGAGAATATACTCTCGGTGTACAAACGGTGCGTGTTACAGATGGGCAAGCAAAAACCTTTGACGGTTCATTAGCAGGCAGTACCTGTAGTTTAGATCAAGCCTTACGCAATATGGTCTTTAAAGCAGGTGTTCCAGTATGGGAAGCCATCCAAATGGTGACCACAATACCTTCCATTTACCTTGGCGTGGAAGATCGTATTGGCGATATTGCAGTAGGAAAAGAAGCGAACTTCACCTTGCTAGACAACAAATTAAACGTACAAGCAACTTTTGTTCGTGGTGAACAAGTTTATAAGTGCGGTCAATAATTGATTAATTTTTTACATTTCTAATATATGGAGAAAAACAATGTCAACTTTAAGAACTGAACGTTTAAAAAAATTATGCAGCCAAGACAATTTAATTGCAGCACTTGCTATTGACCAACGTGGGGCATTACGCCGTATGTTAGGTGAGTCAGCAACAAATGAACAGCTTGCTGAATTTAAAGTGTTGGTGTCTGAACATCTCACCCCTTACGCTTCATCAATCTTGCTTGATCCTGAAGTGGGTTGGAACGCTGCTGCGAAAAAAGATGCGAATGCGGGGTTATTAATGGCTTACGAAAAAACTGGTTATGATAAAACACAGCCAGGTCGTTATCCTGATTTGATTGACGATGTTTCAGTACAACGCTTAAAAGCACAAGGTGCTGATGGCATTAAATTATTGCTTTACATTGATATTGATGAAGGCAAAGAAGTGAATGATCGTAAAGAAGCCTTTGTTGAACGTGTTGCATCAGAATGTCAAGCAGAAGAAATGCCGTTTTTCTTAGAACTTGTTAGCTACGATGCAAATATTTCTGATGCGAAAGAATATGCAAAAATTAAACCTCGCAAAGTGATTGAAGCAATGAAACTTTTCTCTCAACCACGTTTTGGTGTGGATGTGTTAAAAGTGGAAGTGCCAGTAGATATGAAATTTGTAGAAGGCTTTGCAGAGCAAGACGCTGTATATAGCCAAGAACAAGCGAAAGCGTATTTCAAAGAGCAAAGTGATGCAACAGACATTCCATTTATTTTCTTAAGTGCGGGTGTGAGTTCATCTTTATTCTTAGATACGCTACGTTTTGCAAAATCAGCAGGTTGTGATTTCAATGGCGTATTATGTGGACGAGCAACTTGGGCGGGTGCTGCAGAGATCTTTAAAGCACAAGGTGTTGAAGCCGCTAAACAATGGTTGCTTAGCGAAGGAAAAGCGAATATTGAAGCATTGAATGTCGTGTTAAAAGAAACGGCACAACCTTTAAACGTTTAAGTTATTTCGTTTATATTTAGAAGTGCGGTCAAAAAGTTGCGAGTTTTTGACCGCACTTTTCTTTTTTACTTTCCTTATTGAAATATGGTTTTAAATTTTTTAGATCTAGATCACATAATTGAAATATATTCATGGACGAGGCGCTTATTCTAAGGTAAATTTGACTCACACTCAGTTTAACAGGAGGTAACGGAATGAAGGTTTTGCATAATATGCATCCTAATGACACGAAACACTATGATACTGAAAGATTGCGTGAGGCATTCTTATGTGAAGAGCTTTTTCAGCTCGGAAAAATTAATGTGGTTTATAGCCATATCGACCGCCTAGTGGCATTAGGTATTATGCCAAATAGTCAAGAAACTTTATCTTTAGATGAAGTAATTGATAAAAAATCTTTTGGCACCGACTTTTTCTTGCAACGCCGAGAAATGGGGATCATCAATTTAGGTGGTGCTGCAGTGATTGATACGCAACAAGGTCGTTATACTTTAGCGCATCTTGATGCACTTTATTTAGGAAAAGAAACGCAAAATATTAGTTTTTCTTCGCTTGATACTCAAAATCCTGCCGTTTTATATGGGTTGAGCGTGCCAGCTCATCATCAATATCCAAATAAACTGATTAAATACGAAGAAGCGAGAAAGGTTCAATTAGGTTCATTGGCGAATGCCAATGCTCGCCGTATTAATCAATATTTACATCCAGATATTTTAGAAACCTGTCAATTATGCATGGGAATGACCGAATTGGAAAAAGGCAGCGTATGGAATACGATGCCAGCCCATACCCATGAACGCCGTATGGAAGCCTATCTCTATTTTAATATTGAACCCGATCAAGTTGTTTTTCACTTTTTAGGTGAGCCAACGGAAACACGGCATATTGTAGTTCGAGATAAGCAATTGATTATTTCACCGAGTTGGTCGATTCATTCTGGGTGCGGTACAAAAAATTATAGTTTTGTATGGGGAATGGCGGGTGAAAATCAAACCTTTGATGATATGGATTTTATCGCTATGCAAGATTTACGTTAGTTAATTTCTTCTTTCTTTCATCATTTCTTAACAGGGAGTTTTATATGAAATTTTTCAAATTATCTAAGAAAGCGTTATTACTTGTTACTGCATTTGGAGCATTCTATTCTGCCAATACAATAGCAGCAACAGAAGTTAAAATTTCCTTTAACCAATCGGATAAACATCCTCAATATCAGGCTTTACAAGAATTTGGCGAAGCATTCTCTAAAGCAACGGACGGACGTTATAAAGTCAATATTTTCCCGAATGAATTACTCGGCGATCAACGAGCATCATTAGAATTAGTACAAAACGGTGCGATTCAAATGGCAGTGGTTGCTAACCCATTAGTGGAAAACTATGACAAAACATTTACTGTGCTTGGTATTCCTTATGTTTATGCTAATACTGCCCATCAAGAAAAAGTGTTCACATCAGGCATTTTAGATGAATTATTTGCTTCCACCAAAAAATTAGGATTTGAAGTATTAACTGCTTATACGGCAGGGGCAAGAAGTCTTTATGTTAAAGGCGCTCCAGTTAAAACAAAAGCAGAATTACAAGGTAAAAAAATTCGCGTGTTGCAATCTGATACGATGATCAAAATGTTATCTTGCATGGGCGGAACCGGTGTTCCAATGAATCAGGGGGAAGTCTATACAGCGATTCAACAAGGTGTATTAGATGGAGCTGAAAATAACGAGATCACTTATGTGGATCTTAAACAATATGAAGTGGCGCCTTATTTTATTCGTACGGAACATTTGCGCATTGCTGATTTGTTAGTGGTGAGTGATATGTTCCTATCTATGCTGACACCAGAAGATCAAGCTACATTAAGAAAATTGGCAAAAGAGAGTACCGTAAAAGAATTTAAGTTATGGAATGCTCAAATTAAAAAAGCAGAAGATATGGCTAAAGAGAAAGGGGCAACATTTGTGGATCTTGACACCACTGAATTCCAACAAAGTTGTAAACCGTTACAAGAAGAACTAGTGACAACTCCTGCTCAAAAAGCATTATATGAAAAAATTATTGCATTGAAATAATGATGATCTGGGATCAATCATAATATTGATCCCTTTATTTATTGGAAGAAAATATGGTTAGAATTCTATTTTCAATAAAGAAATTAGTTGATCGCATACTCGAAAGTATTTGCATTTTTATTGTTGCTGTAATGACTATTTTGATCACTTATCAAGTGGTTTCTCGCTATATATTTAATAGTCCTAGCGCAGTGAGTGAGGTTCTCTCTCGCTATCTTTTTGTATGGCTAATTCTTTTTGCGGGTGCTTATGTTTTTGGTTTAAGAGAGCATATGGAAATTGCTTTTTTGAAGAATAAATTATCCGCTAAAGGTCAAGTTTTTGTAAATACCATTGCAGAACTCGCCATAGCGGCTTTTGCAATTGGTGTGATGATGATCGGTGGCTATAGTGCTACTTTGCGTCAAATGTTTCAGCTTGACTCTGCATTACAGATACCTATTGGCTTTATTTATTCAGCCATTCCGATTAGCGGCGGAATTATCTTATTTTATGTGATCTGTAATTTAATAAAGTTTTATCAACCTAGTCATAGATAGGTTATTGGGAGGCGTTATGGACATGGCAACAACAGCCGCGCTAGTGATGCTTATCGGCACAGTTTTTTTCTTGGTAATTGGCACGCCTATCAGTATTAGTGTTGGCGTATCTTCAGTTGCTGCAATGTTAGTTATTCTTCCATTTCAAGGGGGAATGGTGACATCAGCACAACGTATTTTTGTTGGTCTAGATTCTTTTGCACTACTTGCAATTCCTTTCTTTATTTTAGCTGGAAATATTATGAACAGCGGAGGAATTGCAATTCGATTAATCAATTTCGCTAAACTTTTTAGTCGTTGTTTACCGGGCTCTTTGGCTCAAACAAACATTATTTCCAACATGTTGTTCGGCTCAATTAGTGGCTCTGGCGTGGCATCAGCGGCTGCGGTGGGGGGAATTATGTCTCCCATTCAGAGAAAAGAAGGTTATGATCCTCGTTATAGTGCAGCAGTGAATATTGCCTCAGCGCCAACAGGCATGTTAATTCCACCGAGTAATACCATTATTGTTTATGCAACAGTTGCAGGCAGTGTTTCTGTTTCCGCCTTATTTATGGCAGGTTATTTGCCCGGTATTTTATGGGGTGTTGCAGTCATGATTATTGCAGCATTTATGGCGAAAAAAAGAGGCTATGTTAATCGAGAGAAGATTAGTCTTTCACAGAGTTTCTCTATTACTTTAGCTGCATTACCTAGTCTTTCATTAGTGTTAATTGTTATCGGCGGTATTCTCGCTGGCGTTTTCACCGCGACAGAAGCTTCAGCGATTGCTGTTGTTTATTCTTTAATTTTGAGTGTTTGCTACCGAACTTTATCAATAAAAGATCTTCCACAGATTTTTTTACAAACAGCCAAAATGTCTGCGATCGTTATTTTTATGTTAGCGACCTCATCCATAATGTCTTGGGTAATGGCGTTTACTCAAATTCCAAATATGATTGTATCTGGACTATTATCCATAACCGATAACCCAATTCTGATTTTACTCATCATTAATTTAGTGTTGCTCGTGATTGGTACATTTATGGATCCAACGCCAGCCGTACTCATTTTTACGCCGATATTTTTGCCTATTTGTGTTTCTTTAGGTATGAGTCCTATTCAATTTGGGATTTTACTTGTCTTTAATTTATCACTAGGGACAATCACTCCACCAGTAGGGCCAATTCTATTTACAGGATGTAAAGTAGGCAATATTGAAATTGAGCAAGTGATAAAAACGCTATTGCCGTTTTTCATCGCTATTTTCATTACTTTAATGCTAGTAACCTACATGCCTAGTGTTTCAATGGCTATTCCTGAACTTATGGGCTTGGTGAAGTAAAACATTTATGCTGGAAGATGTTATAAATTTCCCACAATTGCTTGGTATTCTTGCTTTTATATTGGGAGTCCTTTGCTTTTATCAGCGTAATGATAAAACATTTAGAATCGTTATGCTGATACAAAACATCACTTATATGAGTCATTTTTGGCTATTAGGTGCAAATGTGGCAGCAATGGGGGCATTGTTTTCTACAATACGAACGGCAACATCGATTTATATCTCTTCCAAATATATCGCATTATTTTTTGTGGTATTAGGGATTCTTTGGGGATATTTTATTACGGATTTTTTGTGGCAAATATTTCCTATTATTGGCTCTGTTATTGGTACAATTTCTTTATTTTTGCTACAAGGAATTCCAATGAGATTATTTATGCTAGCAGGTTCATTTTGTTGGTTGATAAATAATATTCTAGTGAATTCATTAGGCGGAATTTTATTAGAAAGTACAGTGATCGTAATGAATACATTCACCATCATACGGCTAATACGACAAAAACGATAGAAATAACTTATTTATATTATTTATTGACTAACTGGAGAAATCACTATGAAAAAACTATTAATTGCAACAGTTTTGGCGACTGCGTTTTCAATGAATGCCTTCGCGGACAATGGCACAAAAACTTATCAAGTTGCTTATGAATCTCAGGCGCCAGTATTAGATGGTAAGCTAGATGATGCAGTGTGGGGAAAAGTGAAAGCCGTAACGGATTTCACCAATCCTTGGGAACAAACCAAAATGCCAAAAACTGAGTTTAAAGCATTCCATGATGATCAAAATTTCTACTTTTCATTTGATGTAGAAGATCCGAATATCGTGGTTTATGACACAGTAGATCACGAATGGATGGTGGCGCGTGAAGACCGTGTAGAGCTCTTTATGGCACCAGGTGAAATTGATAAACCATTAGCTGATGGTAAATATCCAAAATATATTGCCTTAGAAATGGATTATAAAGGTCGCACATTATCTATGATTCGTGATGTGGCGAAAAATATTAATCGAGAATGGGATCCGAAAACCTTAGAAACCGTAGGTGTTCGCACTGAAAAAGGTTATACCCTAGAAGGTAAAATTGCCTTAAGTGAATTAAAAGAACATAATTTGATTCAAGGTAATAAGATTCGTGCAGGGGCTTATCGAGCAGAGTTCTCGATTGTTGAAGGCAAAGAACAAGCCAAATGGATTACATGGGTTGATCCAAAAACAGAAAAACCAAACTTTCACATTAACTCATCTTTTGGTGAATTTGTATTAGAGCCTAAAAAATAATCTATTTTGAAAATTTAGTCCCTTTTAGAGTGTGAATTTGTGTATTATAAGGAGAAATACCTGTTTGTTCGCAAACAGGTATTTTTATCATCTAGCGAACGGGGCATGTCAAATTATGGTTCTAATCGGATAAAAAGAAGCGAGATAACTTCACAAAAGTAAAATGTTTGGAGTTCTTGCTTTTTCCAGATATTAGAATAAACTTGCCCCCTCTAAAGCAAAATGTTTAACTGGAATAAATGTTAAAACTTAATTTGGGGCTGACGTAGATTAGCCCTAAATTTCACACCATTTTCGCAATGTTTTTAGCTGCATTTTGGGT
Source organism: Alitibacter langaaensis DSM 22999 (assembly GCF_003096995.1). Lineage (GTDB taxonomy): Bacteria > Pseudomonadota > Gammaproteobacteria > Enterobacterales > Pasteurellaceae > Exercitatus > Exercitatus langaaensis. The sequence goes on from NZ_QENU01000002.1 coordinate 243,975, forward strand.
GTTCCAAAGTTAAACCGAAATTCACATTCC
>NZ_QENU01000003.1 GCF_003096995.1 Alitibacter langaaensis DSM 22999
CCAAGTAAATCTGCAGCTGAGCGAGCCGTGACTTCTAGCACAAAAAATTCAAGTAATTTTCTCTGTATAGATTTCTTTAGTTTACAATGAGTTATATTCATTTTTGTAGATTAGCATAGTACCTAATCTACGTCAGCCCCTAAATTTTAGAAAAGCAATTAGTATCGACAAGAGCAATATTATTGGAAATAAGATAATTTTCAATGCCCATCTCATAACATACCTCTCTATTCCTTTGACCTATTCTCTAAACTCTTAATACCTGTATCGTTCAACTTTTCAATTGATATCAGCTGAGTTCTGACGAGCTTTCTAAGTTCTATCATTCTTTCCTTTTATTCTATACCTTTACCAATAAGAACTGCATTATAGCTTTCCATATTTGCAAGCACCAGTAACTCATTCAAACTTGTATAATCTCTCATATTACCCTTTAAATCTGGATTTTCTTCACGCCACTGTTTTGCTCTTTTGTTAAATAAGGCAACATTTAGCATATCTGCTTCACTTGCATACTTGTAAGATAACTGTTCACTGATAAGATCTTTTAAGAGATACTCTTTGATTGCATCTGTATAATTTTATAGTTAATCTTTGAAATTTCTCGATTAAGATTCCATCCTAGCGATAGCTTAGAGTTTTCATCTGACTTAAGTCTTTTGTAAGACTGAATTACATACATCTTAAATTCAGCATAAATCCACGAAGCAACTCAAAAGCAATATCTGTATGTGCAAATGCACCAGCATATCTTCCGCCTTTTGAGATAATTCCGATTGCGTCTATTTTTTCTACCCATTTCTTCGGGGACAGTGTAAAGGAATTATATCCAGCTTCCGATTTAATTCGGTCGGATTCGACCGAATTGAAATTCATGTTGTTTAAGCTTTCAAAAATGAGCGATAAAGATTAGTATGAATGGGAAAATTTTTATGAATAGTAAAATAGGAAACGATCGCACTCTTTATTATTCTATTACAAAAAGTGCGGTCAAAATTGACAATATTTTAAGACCATTTCTGTGCAGCGTGATGATCGCTGTCACGACTTTCGATCCAGCGTTCGCCTTGCTGCGTTTGTTCTTTTTTCCAAAATGGCGCACGGGTTTTGAGATAATCCATAATAAATTCATTCGCCGCATAGGCATCGCCACGATGCGCTGAACTCACGCCGACCAACACAATTTCATCGCCTGTCTGCAGCAACCCGACACGATGAATCACAGAAACGCGTTGAATATCCCAACGTTGTTTTGCTTCATCCACAATTTCGCGCAATGCTTTTTCTGTCATTGCGGGATAATGCTCTAAATAAAGGCTAGAAACTTCATCGCCCAAATTCATTTCGCGCACCTTGCCCACGAAAATCGTGGTGGCGCCGACAGAATGTTTTGCTGATAGCCAACGATATTCCGCATTTTGATCGAATTCATTTTCTTGCACGGCAATTCGGATCTCTGTCATTTAGCCCCCTGTCACTGGTGGGAAAAAGGCAATTTCATCGCCAGATTTGACCGCACTTTCAAGCGGGCATAAAGTTTGGTTGATTGCCACCAGCAATTTGCCCTTCGCCAATGCCAATGCCCACTTGCCACCTTGCATGGCTAAATGTTCACGCACCGATTCTGCTGTCGAAAAATCGCCTTCTAGTTCTAGCTGCTCAACACCCACTAATTCTCGAGTTTGAGCAAAAAATAAAATCTTTAACATCATTTATAATCAACTTTAAAATGTCCTGATTTTCCACCGCACTTTTCAAGCAAGCGCACAGCGGAAATCACCATATCTTTTTGCACCGCTTTGCACATATCATAAATGGTCAATGCGGCAACGCTGGCTGCCGTCAAGGCTTCCATTTCAACCCCAGTTTTCCCCGTGAGTTTGCATAAACTTTCAATGCGCACTTGGTTGCGTTCTGGAAGTGCGGTCAAATTTACTTCAACTTTGGAAAGCAATAAAGGATGGCACAATGGGATCAATTCCCACGTGCGTTTTGCTGCTTGAATGCCGGCAATGCGCGCGGTAGCAAATACATCCCCTTTGTGATGATTGCCCGACATAATCATCTGCAAGGTTTGTGCATTCATCGTCACAAAAGCCTCAGCGCGCGCTTCTCGAACCGTTTCTTGCTTGGCAGAAACGTCCACCATATTGGCTTCGCCATTTTGATTAATATGTGTGAAATTTGTCATAAAATTAAAATAAATTAACCACCAATTGTCGCTAAGTTTGCACGAATGCCACTGTCGCCTTGGTGTAAATAATGATGTTCTCGCTTACCCTGTAACGCAGAATATAAACGAGATTGTAAAAGCATTTGGCTGTCATCGGATTGTAACAAATCGCGCAATTCGATACCTTCTTCACCAAACAAACATAGATGCAATTTCCCTTTCGCAGAAACACGAAGGCGATTACAACTTGCGCAGAAATTCTTTTCGTAAGGCATAATTAAACCAATTTCCCCGAGATAATCAGGATGTTTAAACACTTTTGCGGGGCCATCGGTTAAGGATTTTTGCTGTAATTGCCAGCCTTCACGCACAAGCTGTTCTGCTAAACGCTGTCCAGAAAGATGATGCTGTTGGAAAAAACTGTCCATTTCGCCCGTTTGCATTAGCTCAATAAAGCGCATTTGAATTGGGCGATTTTTCACCCAAGCTAAGAATTGATGAAATTCCGTTGCATTCAGATCTTTCATTAAGACCGCATTGACTTTGACCTTGCGATACCCCACTTCAAACGCACGTTCAATACCTTGCATCACATCGGCGAACTTGTTTTCGCCAGTAATTTGCTGAAACATGCGCGGATCTAGGCTATCAACGCTGACATTAATAGACGTGATCCCCGCCTGTTTCCAGCGTTCCACATCTTTTGCCATACGATAACCATTGGTTGTCAAGGCAAGCTGTTCAATCCCCTCAAGTGCGGTGAGATTTTCAACAATTTCAACGAAATCTTTGCGTAAGGTAGGCTCGCCGCCAGTTAAGCGAATTTTGCGTGTTCCCATTGCCGCAAAGGCTTGACCCACACGGCGGATCTCATCAACAGTGAGAAAAGATTGGCGTTCTGGCTGCGCTTGATAGCCATTGGGTAAACAATAGTTGCAACGAAAATTGCATACATCTGTAATAGACAAACGCAGATAATAATATTCGCGCAGGAAAGCGTCCACTAGGCGCTGACCAACCTGTTTAATTGGAATTGATTGCATAGATACCTTTTCAAATAAGGAAGGACCAGCCGTTTCCAACGGATCCCTGAGCAATGAAAATACATTGCTGGCATTGCTACCCTATTATTTCGCAAAATAACGTAGGCACACAAGCTCGGTAATCAGATAAAAATTTTCCTGTATTGTAAAAGCCTAAACAAGAAAGAACAAGGAAAAATGACAATTTACGACATTTTAGGTAGAAGAAATATTCTTTTATAATCAATTATATAAATAATTTTATAACGAAAATTTTTCTGATTTTGACCGCACTTTTGAAGCGTGGCTAAAATGCATTTTATTTATCCATTACCAATGCGTTCAATAAGTAAATAATGGCTTTCGGTCGCATTTTTTTCTTTTTACTGTATGATAAAGAAAGATTGCAAAATTTAACCGTATTTTAATGATAGTTTCACAATGGCATACGCGAAGAAAAAAAATTTAGAACAACTGAACCAAATCGTTGCGATAGGTGGCGGCCACGGCTTAGGGCGTGTGATGTCATCGTTAAGTTTTATGAAAGAACGCCTAACAGGCATTGTTACCACGACGGACAACGGTGGCTCAACGGGGCGCATTCGTGATCATCACGGTGGCATTGCTTGGGGAGATTTGCGCAACTGCCTCAATCAGATCATTGCCAAACCCACAACTGCTTCTGCAGTATTCGAATATCGTTTTGGTGGCAATGGCGAATTAGCTGGGCATAACCTTGGCAACTTAATTTTGAAAGCCTTAGAAGATATGCACATTCGTCCCACCGAAGCCATTAATTTGATTCGTAACTTTTTGAAAGTGAAATCCTTTCTGATTCCAATGTCAGAACAGCCCGTGGATTTAGGGGCGGTTCTTCATGGTGATGAGCGTATTTTAGGCGAAGTGGCAATAGATAATCTCAATGAAGTGCCTACGGATTTATTTTTAGATCCAATAGTGAAAGCCACGCCCGAAGCGGTGGAAGCGATTCAAAATGCCGATGTTATTTTATTGGGACCAGGAAGCTTTTTAACCAGCATTATGCCTACCTTATTACTGCCTGAAATGATCAAAGCAGTAAAACGCAGCCGTGCCAAAATCATTTTCATTGATAATTTAGGTATCGAACACAGCCCCGCGGCGAGTTTGTCTTTGGCCGACCGCATACATTGGATTCATCGCGTTATCGGCAAAAAATGCGTTGATGGGATTATTACTCCGCCAGAATTTGCCGAGCAAGTGAAAGATTTAGAGTTGCAAGTGCTAGGGCGCAAGCTCAATGCTGATGATGTGATCTATCGCCATGACCGTGATTTGCTTTGCACGGCGATTAATGAAATGGTGGGAATTTTGACCGCACTTTAACGCCACAAGAATTTGAGTATTCCCAATTTCCAATCACTAGCTACTCTCCCCAAATATTTTCCATAAAAAAAAGCGCCTTGGACTAAGGCGCTACTCGGAAAGCAAATTTAAGATGACTTGTTTTTATAGTTCTCATATTTCACGGGCTGGAGAATATAAAATTATTTTTCCCTTGGCAAACGGCAATATTCATTTTTGTGACGTAACGCACAAAATTTTCAATAAATTGCTAATTTTTTGCGCTATATCATACTTTCATTATTTACCGCTTGATTTCCGATTTTGACAGTCGCATAATTTTCGCCAATTGATAATTAGTTTTATTCAGGTTGGCATTTCCCTTATGCGTTATTTTAAATTTCTGTTTATTCTTTTCTGCTCAATGTTTTCCGTCTTGGCACATTCCGCCGATTACCAATCTTGGGCTGACGACATTAAATCTCGGTTAGATAAGACCGCACTTCTCTATCAACAAAACCAAATTGATGATGCCAAAACCGAAGTACAAATGGCTTATTTTGAAATTTTTGAGAATTTGGAAGGCCCGATCCGTATCAATTTCTCTGCGCAAAAAAGTTATCAAATGGAAGCGGCTTTTGGCGAAATTCGTAAAATGATTGGTGATGGGAAATCGCTTAGCGAAGTGCAAGAGCGGATTAATTGGCTAAAAAGCGAATTAGATAACGTGATCCCGTCTTTAGTTGACGGTCATCAGCTCAATGCTGAAACCCAGCACAATGCCTACGAAAATCAAGATATTCTTCCTTATTGGCAACAAAGTTTCAAAACCATTGATGACCTGCTTGCAGCCGCCATTGAAACCTATCAAACAGGCGATCTTGCGAAAGCGAAACAGCTTGTACAGCAAGCGCAATTTGACGGCTTCAAAAATTCTGAAATGGAAATGTCCATTCGCAACAATCGTTCCGCTGCTATTTCAGCTGACATCAATCAACAATTTTACAATTTAATTAAAATCAGCGATCAGCCTGACCAACTCAACGCATTGGGTTATCAAATCACTCAATTATTGCAAACCATTGAAGAACAATTGCTCAACTTACCAGCGACTCGTGAAGATCAAAAAGTAACGGATAATGCGCAAAGTGCGGTCGAAAATGCGCAAAATTCACAAAATTGGGCAAAAATCAGCCAAGATATAAACACGCGTATTCAACAAGCGATGCAAAATTATCAAAATGGCGAGGGTAAAAAAGCAATCCTTGCGGTGCAAGACACCTATTTTGATGTGTTTGAAGCCACAGGAATGGAAAATAAAATTGGCTCGCGCGATGCCAATTTCAAAACCCAAATCGAAGGTTATTTCACCCGTATCGTGAGTTTAATGAAAGCCAACGAAAGCGCGGACAAATTACAAGCCCAAGCGCAAGGCTTAAGCCAAGCGCTCGCCCAAGGGGTAACAATGTTACAAGGCGAAAGCCAAAGCGATTGGTCGATGTTCCTTTACAGCTTGCTGATTATCGTGCGCGAGGGCTTAGAAGCCTTGTTAATCGTTGCCGCTATCGTGGCATATATGGTGAAAAATAATCATCAAGACAAATTGCCAACCATTCGTAATTCCGTGTATGTCGCCTTAGGTGCGAGCGTGGTGACCGCTTTCCTATTCCAGCTCATTTTTGAAAATTCGGGGCAAAGCCGTGAATTGCTCGAAGGTTTCACGATGATTATCGCCGTGGTAATGCTGTTTATGATGAGTTATTGGCTATTGTCGAAAGTCGAAGCACAAAACTGGAAACGCTATCTTGAGGGCAAACTGAGCACCGCGCTCACCGCAGGTTCATTGGCAGGTTTATGGTTTACCAGTTTCTTAGCCGTCTATCGTGAAGGGGCTGAAACCGTACTCTTCTATTATGCGCTCATTGGTGATGCACAAAATGCCAGCAGTTATTTCTATCTTTTAGCGGGCTTTGTGGTCGGCGTCATCATTCTTGCCATCTGTTATCTCGTGATGCGTTATACTGTAGTGAAATTGCCACTTAAACCATTCTTTATGTTCACCGGTAGCTTTATGTATTTAATGGCGTTGGTATTCGCAGGTAAAAGTGTGCTTGAATTGATTGAAGGCAAATTATTTGAGCCAACATTGCTCCACGGCGTGCCAGAAATTAGCTGGCTGGGCATTTATCCTTATGTGGAAACCTTAGTTCCACAAATTATATTAGTGATCGCTGCGATTTTTGCTTGGGTATATATGAAAATCCAAGCTCGCAAAAATGCCTAAATAGCGTCTAAATAACGTGAAAGTGCGGTCAAATTTTCATAAATTTCTTTAATTTTGACCGCACTTTAAAGCCCATAAATTAAAATGATTTTATCAACACCCTAGTAAGGAAATAACAAATGAAAAAAGCACTCATTGCAACAGCTCTAGCAGGTTTACTCGCTGCAGGTTCAGCGAATGCCTTTAAAGAGTATCCAATTGGCGAAGCACAAACGATGAATGAAATGGAAATCGCGGCAGTTTATTTGCAACCCATTGATATGGAACCTCGTGGAATGGGTTTGCCAGCGGCAAAATCTGACATTCACTTAGAAGCAGATATCCACGCCACCAAAGGCAATAAAAATGGTTTTGGCGAAGGCGAATGGATGCCATTTTTAACGATTAGTTATACCCTTGTGAACACTGATACTAATGAAAAACAAGAAGGTTCATTTATGCCAATGGTTGCCAGCGATGGTCCACACTACGGCGCAAATGTAAAAATGATGGGCGTGGGTAACTATAAATTAACTTACCACATTGAACCGCCATCAAAAGCAGGCATGCATCGCCACACAGACGGAGAAACTGGCGTGGGCCGCTGGTGGAAACCATTTGATGTGTCTTATGAATTCAAATACGCTGGTATTGAAAAATAATCAACCACTAACGATAGCGCGCGTCATTTCGGCGCGTGCTTATGAATCATTTTTTCTACGGAATGTGTCATGACGTATTTTTTTATTTCCGTACTCCAAACCTTACTGCCAACAGCGCTGTTACTGGGTTGTATTTGGTCGGCATTCTCTCAAATTAATTTCAAAAAATTAATTTGGCTCGCACTTTTGTCCATTGCCCTTGGTATGGGGATTTCAGCCTTTTTGCCAAACAATCAAGTGGCGAATTTAAGCCTTAATATTCTTGTTCTTGCCGTTGTCTTATTTTGCTATTTTAGTCAGTTCTTGCGAAAAGAAATACTCAACCAATTGTGGCACATTCTACTGCTTATTTTTGCGACAATTTTTTGGTTAAAAGATCCAAACGTTACCGCCATTACCAACACCGATGTCGTCAATACAGATTTTATCTTACATCTAAGTGCGGTCATTTTTGGCGTAATTTTCTGTCTTTTTATTGCCGCTTGGCTTTACATTCTTCTGCAACAATATAAAACTGCGTCAAAATCGACCGCACTTTACTGGTGTTTATTAACCGTTTTTAGCTTGTTAATTATCACGCCACTGATTGGTCAAATTCTATTAAGTTTGATGAAATTACAAGTGCTCGAGTTAACGAAAAATAAACTCAGTTTTGTGGCTAAATCAAGCAATATTATCACCTTATTTAACTATATCAGCGCCGCAATTTTAGTGCTTCTCTGCGCGCGATTTGCCGCCAAAGTACATTTATCACGCAAAGCCGCTATGCAGGCGGAACAACACCCTATCGAAAAACGAAAAAAAATTGCCTTATGGCAAGGTTCTCGGCGCACGTTATTATGGGGTGCAATCTGTATTCTATTTATCGCAGGCTCCCAACTTTATTGGGATAAAGTGGCATCGCGCCCTCCGCAATTATCAGAAGCATTGCCCGTTAAATTAGATCAAAATAATCAAGTCCGTATTCCAATCGAACAAGTGAAAGACGGGCAATTACACCGTTTCGTTTGGGTTGCCGATGACGGTAAAGCAGTGCGTTTTTTCATCATCAATCGTAGCCAAACAAAAGTTAATCTCGGCGTGGTTTTTGATGCTTGCTTACTCTGCGGCGACCAAGGCTATATTATGCAAGATGGGCAAGTCACTTGCATTGGTTGTGGCGTGCGTATGTTTATTCCGTCGATTGGCAAAGCGGGTGGCTGTAACCCCGTGCCGATTGAAGATTGGAAACAAGATCAAAATGATGTCATTATTGACCGCACTTCCCTTGAAATGGGGCTAAATTTATTCTCTACGGTATTAGAAATTGATGTGGTTGATCCTGTGGATGGCAGCAAACTCAAAAATACCAAAACAGAGTTTAAATATGTGCTAGATAACAAAACCTATTTCTTTGCATCAGAAAAAAATCTGAATTTATTCCGCGATCATCCTGAAAATTATATTCATATGAAAGGGGAAGAATAATGTTAGCGCGTATGCTTTTCCAATCGTGGAAACATGGAATTAAACGTAAATTACTGGCTGTCATTACCATTTTTCTTGCCTCAGGCTTGGTTTCTGCTCTGCTTGCTGTGTCCATTGATATTGGCGATAAAATGTCGAAAGAATTGAAATCTTATGGCGCCAATATTCTCATTGAGCCTGCCAGTTCGGCAATTTTGCCCGAAGTGTCGTCTATCAATAGTTCGCTTGCAACGCAAGATTTTATTGATGAAAAAGAATTGCCTAATATCAAAGATATTTTCTGGCGCAATAATATCGTAGGTTTTGCGCCACAACTCAGCGCCAATGTGCAAGTCAATGGCGAAAATATTTCGATTCTCGGCACTTTTTTTGATCACCCCATTGCTGTGCCAGATGAAGATGATTACCACACAGGACAAAAAATTATCAGTCCCTATTGGAAAGTAACAGGCGAATGGGTGGACGATAGCCAAGAACAATACGCTGTTCCCGTGCCTGCACTATTGGGCGAACAGCTGGCTAAATCCATGAAATGGAAAATTGGTGATCGGGTCACCATTCACTACCAAACGCAAGATATTCAAAATCAGCTTGAAGTTGAAATTAAAGGCACCGTTTCCACAGGCGGAAACGAAGAAAATCAACTGATTTTGCCATTAAGTGCGGTGCAAAATTTGCTCAATTTAGAAGGCAAGGTGCAATCTATTAAAGTCTCTGCGCTCACCGTGCCTGAAAACGAACTTTCACGCAAAGCGCGCGCCAATGTGGATCAATTAGATGCCGAAGAATATGACCGTTGGTATTGTACCGCTTATGTCTCTTCTATCTCGCACCAATTAGAAGAAGCGATTTCTGGCGTTGTTGTGCGCCCAATTTGGCAGGTCGCCGCCTCTGAAGGCGTGGTAATCGAAAAAATTCAACTCTTACTTGCCGTGGTTACCGTTGCCGCGCTCATTGCTGCCGCAATGGGGATTGCCTCTTTAATGACCACAAATATCATTGAGCGCAGTAAAGAAATTGGTTTAATGAAAGCACTCGGCGCTTATCAATGGCAAATCACCCTGCTCTTTTATTGTGAAGCGATCATCAGCGGCATTTTCGGGGGAATCTTAGGTTGCTTAGCGGGCTGGGGCTTAGCCAAATTTATTGGCGCAACATTATTTGGCGTTCCCCTTGATTTCGCTTGGATCGTTGTGCCTTGCGTATTGGTTCTTGCCATCATTATTGCGCTGGTTGGCACTTGGTTCCCTGCCCATCGCATTGCCAAGCTCTATCCTGTAGAAATGTTGTATGGGAGATAATAATGGTGAATAAACAAAAATCCATGTTTTGGCGTTTAGTTCTGCAAGCATTGCGATTGCGTTTAAACCGCGTGATGATTATCTTCGCCGCGCTCACTGTCGGGGCAAGTATTGTGACGGCAATGTCAGCGGTTTATTTCGATATTAATACCAAAATGTCGCAAGAGTTACGCACCTTTGGCGCAAACTTTTATATCGGCGCCAATAATTCTGGATTAATCGAAGAAAGCCAAGTCCAACGCATTTTACAGCAAGCGCCTAAAAATCTAGTCCAAGCGGCAAGCCCTTATTTATATGGCATCGCGCGCAGTGAATTAGAAAAAATTGTGATTATGGGCGTATGGTTTGAAGATCTGCAAAAACTCGCGCCCTATTGGCAAATCACGGGGGCTAGTATTGGTGTTAATTTTGACGATCGCAATGCGATGATTGGCAAAACGTTGGCTGAACGCTTACATTTAAAAGTCGGAGATAACATTACACTCAGCAAAAATGCCGTGGAAAAACATAGCTTTAAAATCAAAGGCATTGTGGAGAGCGGTGATGTCACAGACAATATGCTGATCGTCAATTTGGAATTTGCTCAAAATTGGCTAGAAAAAGACGGCTTAGCTAGCAATGCCCTATTCGTGGTGAAAAATGATCAAGGACAAGTAGAACAATTTGCCCATCAGCTACAAAGGGATTTTCCAGATTTAGATATTCGTCCGATCCGCAAAGTTTCTGCGTCTGAAGGGCAGATCTTGGATAAAATCAAGGGATTAATGGGGTTAATTTCTGTCGTTATTTTAGTGTTGGCAACGCTTTGCGTTAATACAACGCTCATTGCGATTGTCGGCGAGCGCGCCAAAGAATTTGCCTTACAAAAAGCACTGGGCGCTAAACGCCGAGATATTATTCTGCAAATTGGCACCGAAACCTTAATTATCGCCTGTATGGCTATTATTATGGGATTATTGATCGGCTATGTTCTCGCTCAAATCTTGGGCTTAACAGTGTTTAAAGCCAGTATTGATATGCGTTTGCCTGTTATCCCAATCACGGTGATTTTATCTTTAATTGTGGCATTTATTGCGGTCATTATTCCAACCAAACACGCATTAAACGTTGAAATGGCAAAAGTTTTAAAAGGAGAATAATTTAGCGAACGGTGAACATTCCGCCCTATCGCTAAATTCAATAGGAAAAGAGATTATGAAATATGTAATTGAAACCCAACATCTTTATAAAAAATTCGGCAATGTGACCGCACTTGATGATATCAATATCCGCATTCAAGAACAGGAATTTGTCGCCATTATGGGGGCGTCAGGTTCTGGGAAAACCACTTTAATGAATATTCTCACGGGGTTAGACACCGCCACTGAAGGAAAAGTTATATTAGATGGCGTAGATGCGGCACAGCTAGATGAAGTGGGGCGTCAGCGTTTTCGTGCAGAAAAAATTGGGCTAGTTTTCCAACAATTCCATTTAATCCCTTATTTGACCGCACTTGAAAACGTGATGCTTGCGCAACATTATCACAGTGTGATTGATGAAAAAGCTGCAAAAGCCGTATTAGAACAAGTCGGATTGGCGCATCGTATTCATCATCGTCCAAACCAACTTTCTGGGGGGGAGCAGCAACGAGTGTGTATTGCGCGCGCGTTAGTCAATCAACCGCCAGTTATTTTCGCTGATGAACCCACTGGTAATTTGGATGAACAAAATGAACATCTCGTGCTTGAGTTGCTGAAAAATCTCAATGCGCAAGGCAGAACCATTGTAATGGTAACGCACAATCCCGAACTCGGCGCGTTAACGGATCGCACGATTTATCTACATCACGGCAAATTTTTGAAGGAAGAATGCAATGCAAAATAAACTAAAACGCGCAATAAGTGCGGTCATTTTTTCGCTTATTTTAGTGGCTTGTAAGGAACAAACCGCAGAAATTGGCAAGCCTGCGCCCGATTTTGCTACCTTTGATCTACAAGGTAACAAAGTTGAGCTTAACCAATGGCAAGGCAAAAAATTATTGGTTTCATTCTGGTCGGAAACCTGCGGTGTTTGCGTGGCAGAATTAAATGAATTAGATAAAATGGCGCAGGCACACCCTGATCAGGTACAAGTCATCGCCATTAATATTGATGGAGAAAATGCCAATACCCAAGCCATTGTAGAAAAACGCAAAATTCGCTTGCCAGTATTGAAAGATCAGCTCAAAATGACAGGCGAACGCTATGGCGTGGTTGGCACACCAACGAGCTTTGTTATCGACGATAACGGCAACATTCAAGCAAAATTTGAAGGACTGATTCCAAAAGATGAATTACAAAAAATATTTAACGGTTAGCAAAACTTTTCTCATTTTGACCGCACTTTGCTCATTTTCCGCACAAGCGGATAATCTCCCTGATATAAAACAGGGCGAACGTATGTTTAAACTTAACTGCGCGACATGCCACGGAAAAGCAGGGGAGAAACAAGCGTTAGGGCAATCAGCGGTTATTAGAAATCTAAAAAAAGATGAAATTTTGACCGCACTTGAAAAGCGGAAATCAGGCGAAATCGTCGGCGCGGGGAATATGGCAAAAGAACGCTTGAACGAACAAGATATGAAAAACATTGCCGAATTTATCGGTGCAAAATAAACAATAAAAAATGGCGAACTTGATGATCGCCATTTTTTCTCTCTTTATTTTAGAATTTGATGAGTTGATCGATAAGCCGGGTTCTGTCGTTGGACAATCATTCCTCTAGGCGCAATATTGCTACTACGCTCAAGCAACCTACCCGAACTCTGAGCGGGCACACCCATTGAGTTCCTATTTGGTCTTGCTACGAGTGGAGTTTACCCTGCCGTGAACTGTTACCAGACACGCGGTGCGCTCTTACCGCACCCTTTCACCCTTACCTGCGCTTACACACATCGGCGGTTTGCTCTCTGCTGCACTTGTCGTCGGCTCACGCCGCCCAGCCGTTAGCTGGCACTCTGCCCTATGTAGCCCGGACTTTCCTCTCGTTTACTTGTCCCACTTATCACCTATTTCAGGCTCGCCTTACGGCACTAAGGGCTTCAATAAACCAGCGATTGTCTGACCAACTCAGGCGGCTAGTATAACGGAATTTGTGCTAGAGCGAAACTAAAACATACGTTAAAATAACCGCACTTTGATTTCATAAGGAACAATGCTCATGGATTATTTACAAAATGCCCGTGAAACCCTTGCAACGGAACAACAAGCGCTGACTAAATTAAGCCAAAATTTAGACCGCACATTTGACACCGTGATAGATCTCATTCTAAATTGCCAAGGGCGCGTTGCCATAAGCGGCGTAGGCAAATCAGGCTTAATTGGTAAAAAAATCGTGGCAAGCCTTGCATCTACGGGAACACCTAGTTTCTTTCTGCACCCAACGGAAGCCTTTCACGGTGATCTTGGTATGCTCAAGCCTTGTGATATTGTGATTTTGATTTCTTATAGTGGCGAAAGTGATGAAGTCAATAAGCTCATTCCTAGCTTAAAAAATTTTGGCAATAAAATTATCGCATTAACGAGCAATCCACATTCTACGCTTGGCAAACATGCTGATTTTATTTTAGACATCACCGTAGAACGTGAAGCCTGTCCAAACAATTTAGCGCCAACAACTTCTGCACTGGTTACACTTGCTTTAGGCGATGCACTTACCGTTGCCCTTATCCATGCGCGAGATTTCAAACCTATTGATTTCGCTAAATTCCATCCGGGCGGTTCTCTTGGTCGCCGTTTACTTTGCCGTGTGAAAGATCAAATGCAAACCCGTTTGCCTGTGGTCGCACCTAATTTAAGCTTTACGGATTGTTTAACGGTGATGAACGAAGGCAGAATGGGCGTTGCCTTGGTGATGGAAAATGGTTCATTAAAAGGCATTATCACCGATGGCGATATTCGCCGTGCATTAACTCAAAATGGCGCCAATACATTGAGCAAAACCGCCCAAGAGCTGATGACACATCATCCTAAAACCATTAATCAAAATGAATTTATCTCCGCCGCTGAAGCCTTTATGAAAGAACACAAAATTCATTCATTGGTTGTGGTTAATGATGAACAACAAGTTGTGGGATTGGTGGAATTCTCGTCATAAGTCAGATTTATCATCGCGATTTCCCCAACAAAAATTCCCAAACGCTATACAGAATATGGAAAATAAAAATGCAAGATAGATTACAAAAAATTAAATTCGTCATCACCGATGTTGATGGCGTACTCACTGATGGCAAACTCTATTATGACGCTCACGGTGAAGCGCTTAAAACCTTTCATGTTCGTGATGGTTTAGGCATTCGTATGCTAATAGAAAATGGCATTCAAGTGGCAGTTTTATCAGGACGCAGCTCGCCGATTTTACAAAAACGCATTGATGATCTGGGGATTAAAATGGCATATCTCGGCAAATTAGAAAAAGAAAGTGCTTGTTTAGATCTCATCGCGCAAGCAGGCGTTAGCCCAGAAGAAACCGCTTATATTGGTGATGACAGTGTGGATCTCCCCGCTTTTGCTATCTGCGGGCTAGCTTTTGCGGTCAACGATGCGCCAAGCTATGTGCAAGACAATGCGGATTATGTTCTTGAACAGAAAGGCGGCAATGGTGCCTTTCGTGAAATGTCGGATATGATTTTACAAGCGCAAGGCAAAATGGATACATTTGCCACTGCTCAAGGCTTTCTCAAATCAGTTGCCAGTATGGCACAGTAATTTCTAGCGGTCAGATCAAAACTTTTAAGATTTTGACCGCACTTTTCTTGCAAACTTTAATCAAATAATCTAAAGCGCCTCATTCCTTACCTTCCTTATTACTGTTTTTATTATTAGCTTGCAAGAGAATAAAAATCTAGCATAACAAATTTAGTGATTTTCTGATTATTACGATTAAACAGGCATAAAAAAGGCGACATTTCTGCCGCCTTATTTTTATTATACCGTTTATAAATCTTCCGATTTTTTTACCGCACTTTTATCTGCGTTATCACTTTAATCTGCATTATCACTTTGATCTGTGTTATCACTTTTATCTTGGTTAACACTTTCCTCTTGATTGTCAGATTTCGCACTCTCGTGTTCAGATCTATCTGATTTTGGTTCATCAGATTTACCACGTTTTGCGCTATTATCTTCCCAACCCGGTGGTGGCGTTACAGGCTCGCGGTTCATCAATTGTTTGATTTGTTCTTCTTCAATGGTTTCATATTTCACTAATGCGTCTTTCATCGCATGCAAAATATCTATATTGTCCGTTAACAATTGACGGGCTCGAGCATAATTACGGTCAACAATCGCACGCACTTCTTCATCAATTAAATGCGCAGTTTCATCAGACATATGTTTTGCTTTCGCCATTGAGCGTCCTAAGAACACTTCGCCCTCATCTTCTGAATATAGAATCGGACCAAGTTTGTCAGAGAAGCCCCATTGCGTCACCATATTACGCGCAATATTGGTTGCGACTTTAATATCATTTGACGCACCTGTGGAAATATTCTCTTCGCCATAAATAAGATCTTCCGCTAAACGCCCTGCGTACAATGTAGAAAGTTTACTTTCCAATTGTTTTTGGCTAATGCTCACTTGATCGCCTTCTGGTAAGAAGAATGTCACACCAAGCGCGCGACCACGCGGAATGATCGTTACTTTATGCACAGGATCATGTTCTGGCACTAAATAGCCGACAATGGCGTGGCCTGCTTCGTGATAAGCGGTACTCTCTTTTTGTTTGTCCGTCATCATCATTGTGCGACGTTCTGGTCCCATGTTGATTTTATCTTTCGCTTTTTCAAACTCAAGCATAGTCACAACACGTTTATTGTTACGAGCTGCAAATAAAGCCGCTTCATTCACAAGGTTAGCCAAATCTGCACCTGAGTAACCCGGTGTACCACGCGCCAATGTCATTGCATCAACATCATCGCCAATAGGCACTTTACGCATATGCACTTTTAAGATCTGCTCACGTCCACGCACATCTGGCAATCCAACGGTGACTTGACGGTCAAAACGACCTGGGCGAACTAACGCTGGATCCAATACGTCTGGGCGGTTTGTTGCGGCAATGACAATAATGCCTTCTTTACCTTCAAAACCATCCATTTCAACCAACATTTGGTTTAAGGTTTGTTCACGTTCATCGTGACCACCACCAAGACCTGCGCCACGTTGACGGCCTACCGCATCAATCTCATCAATAAAGATTAAGCAAGGTGCATTTTTCTTCGCCTGTTCGAACATATCACGGACACGAGATGCCCCAACACCCACGAACATTTCTACGAAATCAGAACCCGAAATCGTGAAAAATGGCACTTTGGCTTCCCCAGCAATAGCTTTAGCAATTAAGGTTTTACCTGTACCTGGAGGCCCAACCATTAAAATACCTTTTGGAATTTTACCGCCTAATTTTTGGAATTTAGAAGGATCACGCAAGAAATCGACAATTTCGCCCACTTCTTCTTTCGCTTCATCACAACCTGCAACATCGGCAAAGGTGGTTTTGATCTGTTCCTTCGTCAGCATTTTGGCTCGGCTTTTACCAAAGCTCATAGCTTTGCCGCCACCGCCTTGCATTTGACGCATAAAGAAGAACCAAACGCCCACCAAAAACAGCATTGGGAACCAAGAAATAAATAATTGCGCTAAGAAACTGCGTTGCTCAGGCAATGCACCATCAATTTTCACTTTTTGTTTTAATAGATCGTTTAAGATTTGACGATCTTCAAGTGGTGATGGCAATACAGAGGTATATTTGCTACCGTCTTTTTTGGTAACAAAAATTTCACCTAATTCATTAAATTTTGTTTGTGAAATCTGCTGATTTTCCACATCTGTTATAAAGGTTGTGTAGTCAACACGATTGCTGTCTGTTGAGCTGAAACCTTGGTATGCAGCCATCATAACAACTGCCACAACAATCCAAAGTACCAGATTTTTTACCATATCGTTCAAGATTTGACCTCATATAGTGAGTTAAAAATTTGTTATAGCTTACACGAATTTAAGCTGGGAATAAAATTATCAATACGATAATTAATTCTTATAACCTGTTGCAACAATATACACTTCACGGGAACGCCCACGAGAAGCCTCGGGTTTCCGCACTTTCACCACGCTAAATAGTGAGCGAATTTCCCGTAAATATTCATCAAAGCCTTCGCCTTGGAAGACTTTCACCACAAAGCTACCTTTAGGCGCTAACACTTTTTTGCACATATCCAGTGCTAATTCCACTAAATACATCGCTCGGGGAATATCCACTGATGGCATTCCACTGAAATTGGGCGCCATATCAGACATCACCACATGAACCTTTTCATCGCCGACACGTTCTAATAATGTGGCTAGCACATCATCATCCCGAAAGTCGCCCTGTAAGAAATCAACCCCCACAATGGGGTCCATTTCCAAAATATCACAAGCGATGATACGGCCTTTGCCGCCAATTTGAGTAACAGCATATTGCGACCATCCACCTGGGGCCGCACCTAAATCAACCACGGTCATTCCAGGTTTAAAAAGTTTATCTGATTGTTGAATTTCGTCTAATTTGAAATAGGCGCGTGAACGCAATTTCTGTTTATGTGCCTTTTGCACAAATGGATCTTTAAAATGCTCGTTTAACCAACGGCTCGAACTTGCTGAACGTTTTCTTCCCATAAAAATAATTCCGTTAAATGTTTCCTTTAGATTGGGACAGTCCACCCACTTTTCAACTCAAAGTGCGGTCAATTTTGCGTTATTTTTGTCCAAACAAACTATGATCTATCAATTCACACAAAGCATTAATAATGAATAAATGATTTTCTAAAATGCGGCTTTCTTTTTGACTCGGTGCTTGAATTTCTAAATCATTTTCCGTCAACACGCCTTGATAATAATCATTGCTCGCCCCTGTCAGCGCAATAATCGACACGTCTTTCGCTGCCGCACAATTTACCACATCTAAAATAGGCTCTTCATTCGCAAATGGAGACAGCACAACCAATACATCCCCTTGCACGGCAATGGCGTTAAACTGGCGTTGATATAAATCGGATAAATGATTATCCAAAACTATCGCCGAACCGACCGCACTATCAAGGCTCAAGAGCACCGATGGAAAACTAGGGCGTTCTAATTCATAGCGATTTAATAAATTCGCCACTAAAAATTGGGCATTGGCATAGGATCGCCCGTGTCCACACACGATAATTTTATTGCCGCGTAACAATGTGCCCACCAATAAACTCACTGCTTTCTGCAATTGTTCAGGCAAGCTATGTGAGGCGGCAATTTGCGTTTGAATGGCTTCGTTATAAAGATCTTTTATTTTTTCTAGCATAAATACAAAAAGAGATTAATCATCAAGAAAATTAGGTAACCATTGAATATCATTTGCAGTGCGCCCAAAGGCGATGAGATCAAAACGACAATCGGTATCTTCTAAGCTACAATCACGTTTTGCCAACCACATATTTGCTGCATCGAGCCATTTCTGCTGCTTTCGCCAATCCACACTTTCCACCGCAGAGCCGTAATGATCATTTTTTCGTTGGCGAACTTCTACAAATACGATAGTTTCGCCGTCTTGCATAATCAAATCCAGCTCGCCACATTTGAAATGTTGATTCGCGGCGAGAAAAGTTAACCCTTGGCGTTCCAAAAAAAGGCGAGCTTGATGCTCAAAGCTCGCCCCTTTTTCGCGCGTTGTCAACGTTCGGATTGTTGAAAATGGCTTTAGCATTAATTCAATGGCACCACATTACCGTCTTGATATTCAAACCAGCTCATGCTGCGTTCAATGTTACAGTTCGGACCAGCGCTTAAATGCCCTGTTAAACCACTGACTGAGAAGCCCGGCACTTGACGCAATTCATTAAATTTATTGATCAATAACCAAGCATCGGCGCCCATTGCGTATAAACGAATTAAGCTGTAATCGCCACCCGTGGCTTGGTTAATTTTTTGATATTGACCAGAGTCTGCTTCTTTGAAGAATGGAATATCGCTAAATCTCACCCCATTCATTTGTAAACGGTATTCTGGCGTGCTATTTGAGCTATTGCTACGAGAACTTGCATACACACGAGCATTAGAGCTTGCGTTAGTTAATGCCGATTTGATGTCTGTTAATTCTTCTGCTGTCGCTACCACATAAACACCATCTGCCGATTGGCTTGAACCGTCTTGAATTAACACTGCGGCATCATCCGTGCTATTGAAGAATTTAATATTCGCATCCACGCCTGAAAGTTGTTGCCAGCGCACATTAAATGCTGACCCAGTGCGTTGGCCAAGATCAGATTGCGGCACAAGCACAAGTGGTGTGCGTATATTATCATTCCACATTCTATCTGCAGCAGATTCTGATTCATCTTCTGGCGATAAACCAAAATAGCAAAGTTTATTGACGGTATGTGAGTTATGGGTTGAATTTAATGCCAAAACATCAATACCTTGAATGGCGCTTGGATTATTGATCACCGTATCAACATTAGGTTTTAACAATGGGCCAACAATCGCAGAAGAACCACCTTGTTTAGCTTGAGCTACAGCATCTTGCGTTGGCGTGGTGATCGTGTCTATAAACTCCACTTGTGTCGTGGTGTCTTCGCCACGCGCATCATTAAAGCCTGAACGCACAGTAGAACCGATCACGCTCGCATCACCACTCAATGGCAACAATACCGTGATTTTATTTAATTGTGTTTGTTGGAAATTATTGACACTTTTTAATTCTGTTGGGAACAAATAAGCAGCACTATGATTTGAGTAAGCCGCTTTCCACGCATCTAATGCACGAGATAATTGTGCAGGTTGGCTCACATTATCATTATACGCTTTTGCCAAAGCCAACCAGCCGCCTAGCGCAGCATTGCCATCTGCGGAAGCACCATTGATAACGCCGCGATTTGCTGAACGCAATAATGCCCAAGTGCGGTCAATATTTTCTTGTTTTCGTTGCACATCGGTTAAATTTGCGTCCATTTGGATACGCGCTTTCACCGCATCAATAATATCGTTTTTATTTTCAGCCACACGCGCAACGACATCATAATAACGCGCTTTTTGCGATGGGCTGAGTTTGTTTAAATCAATAAGGCGTAATTGGCTAGTTGCCTGTCCATTTTTATGTTTTGCGGCTGAAATATGCGCATCAATAATTGATTTATCTAATAGCTGCTCTGGGGTTAAATCTTTTAATTCCCCTAATAACGCTTCAGCCTGTGGAATTTTGTTTTCAGTGATCATGACACGCGCGGCAAGCAATTTGTAAGTTTGTTGATCTTCTTGATCTTTTGTTTGCTCAATTTTGTTCATATAAAAATCAGAACTGGCATTGGCATCATTTTTTAAAGTGCTTGCTAAGTTATCACCAAACAAGTTAGTACAGCCTGCCAACAAGACAGGAAATAAAAGTGGCATTAAACGTTTCTTAAATTTAGTGCCTTGTAATAAAATAGTCATAAATTACTCCGTTGAAATAATCCAAAATTATGTGGATCTTACTTCGCCCATCAATTAAAAGCAATTAAAAGAAGAGACAAAATGCACCAAACAGGTATTTTATATATTGTTGCAACGCCAATTGGCAATTTACAAGATATTACACAACGCGCCTTAGAAACATTCGCCCAAGTGGATTTAATCGCCGCCGAAGATACTCGTCATAGCGGGTTATTGCTCAGCCATTATGGTATCAAAAAGCCATTTTTCGCCTTGCATGACCACAACGAACAGCAAAAAGCGGATCTGTTAGTTGAAAAATTACAACAAGGCACAAACATTGCGCTCATTTCCGATGCGGGAACGCCATTAATTAGCGATCCCGGCTTTCACCTAGTGCGAAAATGCCGTCAAGCAGGTATAAAAGTGGTTCCATTGCCTGGTGCTTGTGCGGCAATCACCGCATTATGCGCCTCTGGCATTGCCTCTGATCGTTTCTGTTTTGAAGGCTTTCTACCTGCTAAAAGCAAAGCTCGCAAAGATAAATTACAAAACTTGGCTGAAGAAGACCGCACTTTGATCTTCTATGAAAGCACTCACCGCATTTTAGACACATTGCAAGATATCGAAGATGTCTTAGGTGCGGAGCGTTATATTGTATTGGCGCGTGAAATCACTAAAACGTGGGAAACGATTATAGGCGACAGCGTTGCCGCCTTGCGACAATGGCTATCCGAAGATCCAAATCGAACAAAGGGCGAAATGGTGCTAATTATTGAAGGAAAACCTAAAGCAGAAAATGAAGAATTCAGCCCTCAAGCTGTTCAAGCCTTAACACTGATCGCCAAAGAATTGCCACTGAAAAAAGCCGCCGCCATTGTGGCTGAACTATATGGTTATAAGAAAAACGCCTTATACCAATTTGGTTTAGAAAATTTAGGCTAGAAAATACTTTATCAGATAAAGTGCGGTCAAAATGGCGCAAGTTTTGCGCCATAAACTTGTTGTGGAATAATCATTAACTGGCATTATTTTCTGAAATATCAGTCAGTTATGAATTAATTCTACCCAATTCATTTAATCCAATCAAAGAAAGTTAAGACCACATCTTCATTATATTTTCATTGGGGCAAATTTACCTTTTTCCCATAAAAAAGAGTTTAAGCATCATACCTAAACTCTTTATTTATTGACAAGTTAATTTTACATGCCTGTTACGCTTTTAATACGGTCGGCAAACATTCCTACACTCAAAGCATAATAATTTGAACGGTTCCAATCTAAAATTGTACGGAAATTATTGGTGACCAAAAATGCGCGCCCAACTTCTTTGTCTGGGCGTATCAGCCATAAATCCGCAGACGACATTTGATCCAACTTACTTTGTTCAAAGGCATTTTTTAGGGTAACGCCCTGCCCTTGCCAATAACTTAATGAACGGGCTTTATTTTTCTCAGTGCCAGATTGGCTTAAATCCATCGCCTGAGTTAATTCCACTTCCACTCCCCAAGGCAAATTCGGATTCCAGCCCACAGTGTGCAGATAATTTGCAATAGAGGCAAAAACATCATATTCATTTGTCCAAATATCTTTACGACCGTCACCATCGCCGTCGGCGGCATAATTCAAATAAGAAGTTGGCATAAATTGTGTTTGCCCCATTGCGCCCGCCCATGAACCAAGCAATCTTGCCCGCTGAATATCATTGCGATCCAACATTTTCATTGCATTAATAAATTCTTTGCTGAACAAGCCTTCACGGCGTCCATCAAAAGCTAATGTAGCCAATACAGAAAGCACATCAAAACTGCCTTGATAATAGCCAAAACTGCTTTCCATACCCCATAAAGCTAAGATAAACTCTTGCTGAACGCCATAACGGCTACTCGCCTTTTGTAATTGATCTCGAATGTCCCAATAATTTTCTTCCGCTTTGTCCACCTTCGCTTGGGTTAAATGCTTCGTAATGTAATTAGTCGCGCCATTCGGATTAGGTGGCAACGGTGGCAAGTTTTTACGGCGGGCAAGATTTCCAGCCTGCTTTTGATCTAATTCCACCGCTTTCGTGATGTAACGAATATTTTGCTGTGCATTCAATGTGTTAGCCGATACCCCTTGCCCCGCCGCTTTGCGTTTTAAGAACTGGACGTAATCATTAAAATTTACTGGTGTGCGTGCTTTGTTATAAACGGCATTGCTATCCAAAGGTGCAAGTGTCGAAGTATTGTTTGCGCTATTCGATGAACAGCCAGCGAGTACAACACAGGCAGCAAGTGCGGTCAATTTTAAAAAGTTTTTCATATTTTCCCCTTGAGGTTAAATCTGTTTGCAGGAATTGAGCAGTGATTGTTCATCAATCCCCTCGCTAAACAGAGTTATTTTCTCATTAATTTATACAATAATTTTACGATTGAAACAGGCATTAAGCGCGGCAAAGTGCGGGCTAAAAAAGTGACAAAACCATTAAATGCACCTTGAATCTTTAGCTGCTGTTTTAAACGATACAATTTCCATTCACTTTTCGCATAAATCAAACCACGTCGGCGGCTAAACATTGCGTTGCCTGCAGTTCGCGCCAACAGCAATACATCGGGCAAATTGCCCACTTTTTTGCCTGTCGCAATAATGCGATTCCATAGGTTGTAATCTTCTAAAAATAAGTGGTGCTGATAATACCCCACTTCCTCTAATAAAGATTTACGATATGCCACCGTCATATGGTTAAAAGGGGAACGCATTTGATTGAATTTCACGATTTCAGCATAATCTGTCGGCACGTGGCGTTCTGCAGTAATAACCTGCGGATCTTCATCAAATTCTGCAATTTGCGTGCTAAACATAACCACGTCAGGATTTTGCTCAATATAATTGACTTGTTTTTCAAAACGTTCTGGCAAGCAAATATCATCGGTATCCATGCGGAATAACCACTCGTTGCTTGCGGCTTTAATTCCTTCGTTTAAGGCTTTGCCCAACCCCACATTCTGCGCTAATGGCACTCGCTTGATCGGTAATTGACTTTGATACGCATCAATAACATTTTCTAATTCGGGTGTAATTGGTCCATCAAGCACTAAAATAATTTCATCTGCTTGCACGGTTTGATCTCGCAAACTTTGCAAACTTGCGCGTAAAAACGCTGGTTTTTCCTTAATATATAAGGACATCAATACTGAAAATTTCATACAAATCTTTTTAAATTAATTGCCAATTTAGGTGAAATAAAAGTAACAACTGCAATCACTAAATGCTTCAAACTATGGCTAAATTTAAACATTTTAAAGTAATAACTGGCTGCCTTCCGAGATAAATTCATTGCGTTGGGATAAGCCAACATATAAAGCGCATTAATCGCAAAATTATGCGCTTGCTCTGGGTTTTTTACATATTTTTTGCGAATTGCTTCAATGGCTTTTTCTGTATTTTTCGTATTCGTTGACACGCTGGAACGCTTAGTGTGAAATCCGCAAATGCTCAATGGTTGATTCACTAATGTCGCTTTCAAATTAGGGCTAGAGACCAATTTCAAAGCGAAATCGTAATCTTCTAAAGATTTTAAGTCGGTTGCCAATCCGCCTAATTCAAAAAAGAATGATTTTTGAATACACATCATTGGCATACCGCCAATTTTATTTGCCATTAAAATATTTTCAATGCTAAGTTTTTCAGGCGGAAATGGGTTCGTGACATAGCTAAAACCTTCATTCACCATTTCGCATTTAGCAGGATGATAGAAAAAATTACTTGCTGAATTTGCCCGAATACTTTCCGTTAATACTTCACATTTATTGTCTGCAAAGCGATCATCATCATCTAAAAATAACAACCATTCATGTTGTGCTGCTCGCGCACCTATATTACGGCTTTCTGCCGCTCCTGCATTCTGTTCATTGCGAATTAAGGTAACTGCAAAAGAAAAAGTGCGGTCAATTTTTATTAAATTTTGAGAACAATCATCTACCACAATCACTTCAAAATTTTTAACAGTTTGATGCTCTAAACTTGATAATAGCGCATTGACTTCAGCGTTACGATTATAAGATGGAACAATAATACTAAACATTATTTTCTCTCAAAAATTTTTAATTTTCCTTTATCGCCAAATAAAGAAACAAACATTAGAAACGTAAACATAATTCCTGGGTAAGCATAAGTATCAGCTTTAATATTTAATACACTTAATAAAAATAGCGTGGATAAAATAAAAATCCAACTACCATTAAACCAATTATCCGCAATACGTTTAACAAAATAAGCGGTAAATAAAAAACAAATAATAATATAACCTACCCCGCCATATAATGCTTGACGAATAAAACCTGAGTCAGAACCGCCATAATAACTCCAACCATTGGGCTGATAATACATACCGTCACCGATTAATAATTGTTTTAACGTTGGCATAAATAAATGTTTATTTATTAAGGTATCTGTAGATGAACTTAAATGTTCACTGCCACCAAGTAAATTAATGACTGGCTCTAAAGCATGTTCGACATAAGGATTAGTTGGATAAAAATGAGCTAATCCGACACATAACAAGGCAAAGGAAATCAGAGCTGGAATATATTGCCAACGAAAATAGATTAAAATACTTACAGTTGAAAATATTAAAAATGTGCGCCCAGAAATTAATCCAATACACAACAACAAAAATAAATAGATTGGATTCAATAGCTGGGATTGTTTATGTTGTGCTAATAAAAAATGCAATAACATAAGATAAAATGCACTCAATGGGAAAAATGCAGAAGATGTTAGATTATATAAGCGATACTCTTGTTCTGAACCAATAAATCTTGGTAAATTCCCACCCATAACAGAATTAGTATTAAGGGCGAATGCAATAATAAAAGGAATACCTAATAACGCTAAAAAACCAATAACAGACTGAACTGAAATCCCGACTTTTAAATCCTGCACAAATTTTATTTTATTTTTATGTTGAGAATAAAATAAATTGTAAATCACAATACCAAAGCAAAAGGTAATTAAGGATTTAGCATACATACTTATTACGCCAAGCTCATTCGTGCCATTAATCATAATAGGAATAACGGAAAAAACGATTAGCGCAATACAAACTAATAAACTATCTACGGGAATAATAAAATCTGTTTTTGATTTCTTATACCATTGGTAACCAAACCATAATACAGCCAGAAAACCGACTAGCAAACTCATTCGGAGAATATGAAAAAACCACGGATCATAAAGATAAAATAAACTCACTAATGCAGACATTATAAATTTCTCTTAATTGCCAATAATTTTTTCAATGGGAATTTTAATAATTTTTTCATCAAATTATTGTTCAACGATCCCCGTAAAGTTTCTAAATTGCTCGTCAATTTTGGATTTTCAATTGCCATTAATGGACGTACAACTAAAATATCTAGCCCTAATTTTCTTTCAAAGTAAATAAAATCATCAGCTAACCAAAATACTGAATTCTGATTACACTCTGATAAAAATTTACGACAAGCGGATTTCTTAATTAAATAGGCAACCGTGCCAGCAAAATAATTTTTATATGGATAAGCATAACGATACTTTGTTTTGCCAATTTTTTTCTGTAAAAAAGAAAATGTAGTGGGATAATTAATGATTAATTCTTTATCTTCAAAACTTGGAATTTTAGATTGCCCAACTAAGATAATATCAGCCTGTAAGTTTTCAGCTAAAAGTGCGGTCAAATTTTCATTAAATTTTTCTGCAAAGAGTGCATCATCTTCACAGACTAATGCATAATCATTTTCAGCAATATTTTCGTCATCAACAATTTTTTGATATACCGATAAATGACTTAAGGTGCAGCCAATTTCACCCTTGGTGACATTTCGATGATAGGCTAACTTAAATTGTTCAAAATCAAATTTATCACGCAATTCTTCTTCCGATAACACCATTGTATTAATAGCATTAAAAATTTCAAAGTCAGAGGTGTCTGGCTGACTAAAAAATAGTGCTCTACGTTGCACATCTTTTTCAAGTGAAATTAAGTATTTTTTCATTTTTGTTCAACTTTTGAATTTGTCACAGGATATTTAAAATAATAAATGATTGAGATCACCAAGCGCGTTAGGCTTGCGCCAATAAATGCACATGCAACACCATAGAGATGTTGGTCTTTTAATAAATAAAACAAACTGATAAAAACAGCAATAGAAACTAACTGGCGTGTAAATAATAATACTTGCTTACCTTGTATTAGCATATTTTGTGAAAGCAACCAAGAGAGTCCCGCAATAATAGAATTTAAAATAAACCAGATTAAAATTGGGGCAACCTCAATATATTTCGCACTGAAAAATAACTTAATAATGGGCTCTGCTAATAATGGTGTGAATATCACCGCACCAATTCCCATCATTGCAATAATAGTTAATACAGACTTAATTCGATTATAATTATTTAGCAACCCTGAATAATAGTAATCGGTTAACATATTGATAAATTTAGTTAATAAGGCATCAAAAGCAATACATACGGTATAAAGACCAAGATAATAATGCCCTATCCAAGCAACAATTAAGAATTTGTCAATACTCGAGGTTGTTGCCCCAAAAATCTGATATAAATTCTGTTTAAACCATGTTTTGAAAAAGAAAGTGCGGTCAATTTCTGTAATATTTTGTTGTTTTCTCTTAAATTCTTTCTCAATTTTATATAAGTAAAAAAGGCAAGCCGCACCTTGTATAAAGCTAAATAAAGTCAATAATTGAATTGCTTGTTCTAGGGGTTGTTCACCAAATAATAAATAACCGCCACCATAGATAGCTACTAATAATACAGGTTGTTGTAATGTTAATGTTCTATAAATTTTTAATCTAGGATCTATTTTACTTTTCTCTAAAGTAATGGTAAGAATAGCCGTTAATATAACATTTAAAACAAATAGAAATTTAAAATCAGTAAAATCAAATAATGCAATCGCAATTAATGCCACAATAATGGCAGCCGCTAAAAAAGAAACAAAATAACGCCGCCAATGCCAATATTGTTTATTACGCATAGAAAGGGCAAGGGCAAAACCAGAGCCACCAGTTGCGATAGTAACCACATAAGAAACGGTAGTAATAAATAACTGGTGAGCACCACGATCATCAACTGACAACATGTGCGCTAAGATAAAAGAGCTAACCATGGTCAGCCCCATACTTAAAATAGTGACCGCAATAAGCGTTAATAAATGGCGATTATTCTTCATAGAGTTTTGTATAGTCAATTTCGCTAGTCCATTGACGGTAATAACCTGAATTTTTCCCGTATGAATTATCACAAACTTGATTTGGCAAACCTAATAAGCAAGAAAAAATATGCCCATGTAAACGGCTTGTAATAACTTCATCATAACTTAAGAAAATATCTTGACAGCGTGAAATAATATTTAATGAATGTTGATACCATAATTTATTAATTTTATTTTTTACAAAGCTTAAGTTTAATTTATTCGCTAATTTAGAAAAACGGCTACACCATAATTCAAATTTTATATCACTCGGCAGTAAAATATCATCCCAATCTTTTACATTGTCTAAATTCGACAATTTAGCTTGAATTTCAGCTTCAATATGACTTTTTTCAATATCTTTACGCAAAAAATATAAAACACTCCTACGAGATTGCGATAATTGTTGTGATTTCTGTGGCAATGATCCATATAACTGGTGAGCCATATCTGGTGATAAATAAACATGAGATGAAAAATAGGTTTTCATCATTTCAAAGGTTTTAATATCACGAGAAAATAAATGTAAATCAGAATGTTGAGAAAAGATCTCAGCGGATTTTTTCATTGCCTGCTCACAAGAATAATGTGCGGTTTGTGGCAATAAAATAATACGATTATGAGGAAATGCCTGCACAATATCTTCACGCATTTTCTGAATGAGTGGATATAAATCACCAAAATTGCCACCACCATGACATAAAATTACGGTATTTTTACCAATATGTTTTTTAGCTTCCTTTAAATCAAAAGCCTGCAATGCACGGCGTAATTTAATTTGAATTTGATAATCTTTAAAAAATTGTTCAGTTCCCGCATAAATTAATAAATCCCCTACATTTAAATGTAATGGATAATCAAAATAAACCACATCATTTTTATCTAAAATTAATTCGTTTATTGCACTTAACTTTTGCTTTAACGAAACTAAAACTGAATTCATAACTTTCCTATTTATCAAATATTTCAACATAAAAAACGTGCGTATCATAGCACTTCGGCAGGGCTTTTGACAGCCTTTTAATGGTTGAGTTCATCACGATTTTACGGAATAATAGCCACAATTTTACGATACAGGATCGACTATGTTTGAACTCACCAAACTCATCACCAATGTGATTCTCCCCCCTTTCAATATTCTTATTTTATTGGTGTTAGCTTTTTTACTGTTTTTATTTCGTTACAAAAAACTCGCTTTTTTGACCGCACTTTTCAGCATGGCAATCTTGTATGTATGCAGCATTCCTTATACCGCGCAAAAGTTGAGTGATAGTTTAGTGAAAGAAGACAATCTCAGTATCAATGATTATCGTCAGGCGCAGGCAATTGTTGTTCTTGGCGGCGGATTACGAGATAGCAAAGAACTTTATTGTAATATTACCGTGCCGGGATTAGTATTAGAGCGTATGCGTTATGCCGCCTATTTACACAAGGAAACCGAATTGCCGATTTTAATTAGTGGCGCAAGCCCAAATGGCAATTCTGAAGCCAAAGTGATGGGACAAGAGTTTTTTACTTTCTTTGGCGTGCAACCTAAATGGCTTGAAGAGCGTTCTACCAATACCAAAGAAAATGCGCTTTATACGAAAGAAATGTTAGAACGAGAAGGCATTACACGCATAATCTTAGTCACCAATCAATGGCATATGCAACGTGCCAAGATGTTATTTGAAAAACAAGGTTTCACCGTGTACCCAGCAAGCGTGGGCAATGGCATCACTCCTAGTACTTATGCGCTAAATTATATGCATTTCATTCCGCAAGCTGGGGCATTGAATGCCAATATGCAGTTATTAAAAGAATGGATTGGTTTCTGGAAAGAAAAATTATAGACAAAAGTGCGGTCAAAATTTTAAAAATTTTGGGGTTGTTTAGACAACCCCAATGATTATGTCGTTATTATTTACACGCTTACTTCTGCCACCCTGCCCCTAATGCTTTATATAATCCCACAAGATTTTGGGCTTGTTCCAATTGAGATTGCACAAGTTGTTGTTGATAGTCTAATGCAGATATCTTCGCACGCAAGGCGGTATCTAAGGTTTGTTTTCCATATTTGAATAAGGTTTCCGCATCTTTGGCTCGTTGGTTAGATTGAGCATAAGCCTTCTGCAATAAGCGTGTTTGTTGTGAGAGGCTGTATTGCATTTGGTAGGCAGTGTCCACTTCTGCGAGTGCGTTGAGAAGTGATTTATCATATTCAATCAATGCCCCTTTCAAGCGGGCATCACTGGCATCAATATTGGCTTGAATTCGCCCGTTGGTGAAGATCGGTAATTGCACTCCCGCACTGATCAAACCGCCTAACCCCGAAAGATGGGATAGATCATTATTCACTTCAATTCGCCCTGCTTGCCCTAAGAAGTTGATGTCAAATCTTGGATAAAGATCGGCTTTGGCACTGGCAAGTTTAGCACTGTAAGCTTTTACTTGTTCGGCGTGAGCCTGAATATCTGGGCGGTTGCTAATCAGATCGCTTGGATATAAACCTTTTGGTGCTTGGGGAATGTGTAACAATGGATTATTTTGGGCGATGTTGATTTTAAATCCCTGTGGCGTTTGCCCAATTAATACCGCAATATTTCGTTGGAAACGATCTCTTTGTGCTTTTAGCGTGGCTTGTTTTGCATCTAATCCACTGATTTGGCTATTAATTTCGTTGACTTCATAAGCGCTCGCTTGTCCAGATTGGAAACGCCCATTAATGTATTGCTGTAACTGTTTAAGCTGAGTAAGAGTATTGGCAACAATTTTTCTCTGTTGTTCAATAGCGAAAATGCGTAAATAATTATCTGTAATTTGGCTAGAGATCAGCAATTGGGTCGCATAAACTTGTTGCTGTTGGCTTAATGCAATGGCTTTGGCGGCATCGGCATCACTACGCTTTTGCCCAAAGAAATCGGGCTCCCAGCTGGCACGAAAGCCCACACTACCAGTGCCTGCACGCGTTGTGCTAGTATTGATGATATCTGTATTTACTTTCGATACACTACCACCGAGGTTGGCATTTGCTCCAATGTTTATCCCTCTGTCTGAATCTGCATAATCGCTATTTGCCATCGCTTCTTGTAGGCGAGCTTTAGCGAGAGCAATATCTAAATTATGCGATAGCCCTTGTTCAATAAGCTGAGTGAGCTGGAGATCTTGCCACTCATCCCACCATTTTTTAAGCTCGGCAGCCGTAGTATTGCCTTGAGCATATTCAAACTGGCTAGGAAGATTGACCTGCGATTGAGAGTTGATATTGGTTGTGCTACAAGCGGTCAAAATAGCGACCAGAATTGCAAAATTTGTTAATTTAAATGCGTTCATTTTATTATCCTTTTCTATTTAGCCTTGGCGAGAAAGCATTGATTTAAACTGAATCAGTGCGATGGTGAGAAACACCGTTCCCATTACGACCATTTTGAGTAATTGTTCCCATACAATGTCAAT
The DNA here is from genome assembly GCF_003096995.1 of Alitibacter langaaensis DSM 22999. Classification (GTDB taxonomy): domain Bacteria; phylum Pseudomonadota; class Gammaproteobacteria; order Enterobacterales; family Pasteurellaceae; genus Exercitatus; species Exercitatus langaaensis. The sequence goes on from NZ_QENU01000003.1 coordinate 31,320, forward strand.
TCCTGCATTGCGAAATAGCACATCTCGCACATAGGAAGAGAATACGGTTGTAGGCGAAAATTGTGTAATCTGCTGAGCAAGTTCTGGCATATTTTCCACTGGAGAATTGGAACCAGAAAGCATATACATCACAATATAGGTTGGGATACACAGCAGCCCAAATTGGGGCATTGTTGGAGCGATAATGGCGAGCAAAATACCCAATGAAGCAATAGAAAAGATGAACACAATCGTGCCTAAAATAAAGATCGGATATTGGCTAAAAAGAATCGGTACACCTAATGCTTCTCTTACCATAAAAGTAAGCGAAGCCACAACAACAGCCAATAACACACCGCCATTGGCAATGATTTTTGCTACGGCAATTTCGCTCGCACTCACAGGCATAACCAATAAATGCTCAATAGTGCCACGTTCTCGTTCACGAATCACCGCACTTCCTACCAACAGCAAGATCAATAAGTTTAAATTTCCTACAAGTTGCATTGTGCCCATAAACCATTTATTGGAAAAATTCGGGTTATACAACACGCGAATAACAGGATTTATCGGACTTTCCACTTGTGTTTTGCCAGTGAAAATCGCTAATTCACGGCTAAAAATATTGGCAATATAAGCACTACCTATACTAGATTGCGTCATTGCGGTGGCATCAATTGAAAGTTGAATATGTGGGTTTTCGCCTTTTAGCACATCCCGTTCATAATTAGCGGGGATTTCTAACACAAAAGTGTATTGCCCTGTATCCATATCACGTTCTACATTTTTGGGATCCACTTCCGTTACCGATTTAAATTGCGGGGGCAATAGGCTATCGCGTAAATGATAGGAAAGCGTAGAACGGTCGTGATCTACTACGGCAACCATCGCATTTTTAAGTTCTGTTGTCGGCATATTTGAAATGATGTAAAGTGCCGCGCTGAACATATAAGCGATCAGCACCAATAAAATAGGATCGGAAAATAAGCTCCGCAGTTCTTTTAGGGATAAATACCCTACATTTTTTAACCAACGTGTCATACTATTCTTCCTGTTTTTTCAAAGAATGCGTAGCCAACAAGAGATACACCATATATATAACGATCAATGCAAGATAATTTTGTAGAAAATCATTGAAGCCAAGCCCTTTGGTAAATCCACCTAAACTAATAAGCTGAAACCAAACACTAGGAAAAGCGTGAGCCAAGATATAGGTTGGCGTTGGCAAGGTGGATGCGGGATACATCATTCCAGAAAAATTAAGGGTTGGCACCATCATCATTATCGCACTCGCAAATAGCGCAGCGATTTGCGATTTAACAAAGCAAGAAACCACAAGTCCAAAGCCTGTTGAAGCAATCACCGCTAATAAACCGCCAAACAACATTGCAAAGGCTGAACCTTTAATAGGAACGCTAAAGACCACGACAGCAATCCAGATTAACAACAAATAACTCATAAACGCTAAAGTAATATAAGGAAGCTGCTTTCCTAGCAGAAATTGTAATTTGCTCGCAGGCGAACCGTATAAGTTCATAATTGACCCGCTTTCTTTTTCCCGCACAATACCTAGTGCGGTCATCATCGCAGGAACCATCATCATTGCTAACATAATAATGCCGGGCGTCATCGCAAAAATACTCTTCATATCTTGGTTATACATAAAGCGTGGAATAATGATGTCCGTTGTCGCTGATTGATCAATCTTACGGATATGTTCTTGCACATATTGAGAAAGCACCCCAGAGGCAGAACTGGCTAAACTTTCTGCGGTGAAGGGAAATGCACCATCAATAAACAGCCCTATTTCAGGTTGCTCATTACGCAATAATTTTTGCCCAAAGTTATTTGGAATTTCTATCACCAATTTCACATTTCCACGTTGTAGCACTGTGTTTATCTCATCACGTGATTGCAACGCAGGCTCAGCGATAAAGTAAGGTGAACCAGTGAAATATTCAATTAAAGCTTGGCTTTCAGAGCTTCTATCATCATCAAGCACCGTAAATTTTGTTGGATTAATATCAAAAGAGATGCTCGATCCCATTGCCAATAACATTACTGCAGGCCCGCCAATAGCGAACATTAGGCGAATTTTATCCCGTAATAATTCTTTGCCTTCACGAATAGCGAAAGTCCATACGAGGGCAAACCAGTGCAATAACGACAAAGAAAAGAGCGATTTTGTTGAAGAAAGCGGTTCATTTTTTGCTGATTTTTGCTCAGAATTGACCGCTTGTTGTGGGGAAGTTATATCATCAGCTTCCTCTTCAAGATAGAGAATAAAGGCCTCTTCTAATGTTTCAGCTTTTTTACTTGATTGTAATTCATCTGGCGTACCAACTGCCAATACTCGCCCACGATGCATAAAGGAAATACGATCGCAGCGAGCTGCTTCGTTCATAAAATGGGTGCTGACAAAGATAGTAATCTTATCTTCACGTGACAGTTTGATCAGATATTGCCAAAACATATCTCGAGCAGCTGGGTCAACCCCTGAAGTTGGCTCATCTAAAATCAATACTTGTGGCTTATGTAGGCAGGCGGCAGCGAGTTGTAAACGCTGGCGAATACCAAGTGGCAAAGAGGCTGGCGTTTTGTCTAATACATTACTTAAATCAAATTGCTCAACGACATTTTGCACATAGTGATCCCATTGGGATTTATCAATTTGGTACAATTTAGCGTGTAGTAGTAAATTTTGCTGAACTGTTAATTCTTCATACAAAGAGAATGCCTGCGACATATAGCCTACTTGTTTTCGGGTATCCATATTGTTGGCATCAAGTGATTTTCCTAATAACTTTGCTGAGCCTTCTGTAGCATCCAGCAAGCCAGTAAGCATTTTCATTGTGGTAGATTTACCACAACCATTCGAGCCTAAGAATCCAAAAATTTCCCCTTTGGGAATACGAAAGCTAACGTGATCGACTGCAACAAAATCGCCAAAACGTTTAGTGAGCCCTTCCGCTTCCATTGCAGGGATCTCATTTTCATCAGCGTGAAACGGCGGAACAACTAAACCATTCTCTGCACCACGTTTCTCTTTAGGTAACAGCTTAATATAGGCTTCTTCTAAGCTTTTGCTTTGGGTATCCGCCATCACTTGGCGAGTAGGCTCATTGGCGATAAGTTTGCCGTCAGTCATAGCTAATAAATGTTCAAAGCGTTCCGCTTCATCAATATAAGCGGTAGCAACAATAACCGTCATTCCTTGTTCTTCTTGGCGTAAGCTTTCAACTAATTCCCAAAATTGACGGCGAGAAAGTGGATCTACCCCTGTGGTAGGCTCATCTAAAATTAATAAATCGGGATTATGTACCAAAGCACAACAAAGGCTTAATTTTTGCTTCATACCACCAGATAATTTCCCCGCAGGACGATCTGTAAAAGGCGATAACCCAGTAGCATTCAGTAAACGTTGAATTCGTTGTTTTCTTGCCTTAGCAGGTAAACCATATAGACGTGCGTGAAAATCAATATTTTCAAAAATCGACAGTGTTGGGTATAAATTTTTACCTAAACCTTGTGGCATAAAAGCAATTTTATGCGCCAATTCATCACGAGATTGCACATTGGCAATATCTAAGCCAAAAACATTAATACGACCTTGTTGTAACACTTTTACGCCCGCAATCAGTGAAAGCAAAGTTGATTTACCCACACCATCAGGCCCAACTAAGCCCACCGTTGTTCCTTTGGGAATACGCAACTGGATATCGGATAACGCCTGTTGTTTACCGTAAAAATGATTTAATCCTGTAATATCAATAGCGATATTGGTGGCATTATTTTTCATCACATACACCGTGTTATTGTGGTAATTTTACCGCTAAATCTGCTGGCCATTGGGCATTATCATCATATTTCACATAGCCCATTGCCATCATTCCCCCTTTAAAGAAATCAGGGTGCTGTGCAATCACCTCTTCAGGAATTTGCAATTTCACTTTAAACATTAATTTTGCTCGTTCTTCTGCTGTTTCGACAGATTTTGGTGTGAACTGAGCATTGCTGGCAATAAAAGTAACTTTGGCGGGAAATACTGCATCAACACCGTCAATGACAATGCGTCCTTCACTGCCTATTTTTAGCTGATTAGATTGCTGAGAAGGTAAGAAAATATTGATATAGGTATCCTGTAAATCTAATATACTGATTACCCTGCCACCAATGCCAACAACATTCCCTACATTCACTAATTTATATTCCACCCGTCCATCAATTGGCGAACGGATCAATAAATCATCTTGATGTGATTTGGCTTGTTGATAACTGGCTTGCGCTTGTGCAATTAAGGCTTCTGCTTGCTCTACGGCAGATTGTGCTTGTGTTACACTGGCTTTACTTGCCGTTAAAGAAGCTTGTGCAGCAGCAAAACTAGTTTGGCGTTGCTCTAATTCTGTGGCTGAAATTAAATTAGCGCGGCGTAATTTTTTCGCATTATCTAGCTCTAATTTCGCAATAGAAAACTGTTGTTGTTTAGCGGTAACATCGCTTTGTGCTTTGATGACATTATCTAACGCCTGCTGTTTCTGTGCTTTGGCTTGCTCAATTTGCGCCTGCATTGCATCTACTTGACTTTGCGCTTGGGTTGAAGAAAGGCGTACTAGAACCTGATCTTTTTGAACATTATCCCCTTCTTTCACATAGACTTCTTCCACTTTACCTGAATACAGACTTGCTACATCAATGCGTTCCAAGGTGATACGCCCATTCACCCCTGCAATACCTGTAGGTAGGCTATTTTCACTTTGAAACATTTTCCAACATAGCACTCCTCCAGCAAGGACGATTGCCACGAAGAACAGTATCGATTTTTTCATAAAATCCTCTTGTATTGTCTAAGTTCTCAACACTCAGCCTAAAACAGCTAAATACAATGCAAGTGTAAGAAATTTGCTTTTATCGCTCAATCATCAAAAAACAATAAAATGTTGCTTAACGATACAAATGATGATTTTTGTTGCTTTATTAAGGTGGAGAGTGGTACTTTGTTAAGGCGAATAAAAATGTTTGGGGCTGAGGTAGGTTAGATACTATGCCAACCCACAAAAATGAAGATATAAATTAAAGAAATCCATACGGAAATAACTTCATTTTATATAAGATAAGTGATAGGGACGCTCAATGCTAAATAAGAACGATATACGAGTAATCAAAACACAAAAAAGCATTCATCACGCTTTTTTCACTCTTTTAGAGCAAAAAGACTTTCAAGAGATTACCGTGCAAGATATTTTAGACGCAGCCCAAATCAACCGAACGACTTTCTATAAACATTACGCCAGTAAGTATGCATTGGCAAAATCTTTAGTGGAAGATTTTAAACAGAGTATTTTCTCCCCATTGCTCACACGCCGTTTTTGTGAATCATCACTTGATGTACTGAAAGACACTGCTCCACTATTTTTTGAAAATAAAGACAAAATACGTTTATTGTGGAAAATCGAAACAAATAAGGTGCATTTAAAGCAAGATATGTACCATTTAATTAAAGATAGCTATATCGAAACCTTAAAAAAATCACCTTTAGAAGAGAACATTGATTTAGAATATCAAGGGCATATGTATGCCTCTTTAACATTGGCGGGCATCACCTTTGCAGTAAATTGCGATCAACCAGTAGGCCCAGAAAAAACATTAGCCAATATTACATTTTTATTTGAAAGAATCATTAAATAATGACAGGAGCCGATAAATGCCTAAACCTAATATTCGTTTTACAGAACGACCTCATTTAGCACACGAACATCCTATGTTGAATGATTATCTGCGAGCTTTTAAGGAAAGATTGCAACGTTCATACAAACGAAGTAAGCATTTAGGCAAAAGTGATCCTTTACTGGATCAAGCGCTTCAACAAGCATTTACTCAAAATGAAACCTTTTCACAAGAAAAGTTTGAATTATTGGTAAATTATTTTATCCACTCCTTTTTTCACTATGCTAATGACGATTTTACACGCGTAGATTACTACGGTTATCCCTCAGAGCAAGGAATGGTTTCTGATTCTATTGAGGGTGCTGCTCGCAATTACCCATTACTTGCCGCTTATTTACATTATCAAACAAATACTCGCCACCCGATTTTCATTCAAATTAAAGAAACGCTTTCACAAGGCTTTCTTAATGCAACCAATCCAACACACGATGGCTATTGGGGAAAGCTCACAGACTTTAAGCAAACTATCTGTGAAAGTGCAGATTTTGCACTCTCTCTATGGTTAAGTAAACATCATATTTGGGTAAATTATAGCCCCTCACAGCAACAACAAATTTTAACGTGGCTACGACAAATTAACCAAGTTCAGACGGTAGATAATAACTGGCATCTTTTTATTTTATTGGTGCAATTTGTGATTAAAGATCTCAGCGGTATTGATGAAATTTGCCTTGAACGCTATCAACGAATTAAAGAATTTTATGTTGGTGAAGGTTGGTTCAGAGACGGCGAAAAGGGGAATTTTGATTACTATAATTCTTGGGGATTCCACTATGGTTTATTTTGGCTAGATCAAATTAACCCCAATTTTGACCGCACTTTTATTCAACAAAGTGCGATAGAATTTAGCGAAAAATTTCATTATCTCTTTGCTACACAAGGTTTTTCCTTTTTTGGGCGAAGTATTCCTTATCGTTTTGCTGCCCCCACTGCCTTAATTAGCACAATGATACAACAAGGCCACACAGATGGACGTGGAAAACGCATTTTATCAACGCTCACCCATTTTCTTATTCAACAACAAGCAATAAAAAAAGGAAATGTAACGCAAGGATTATTCCAAGCAGATAGACGCCTTCTCGACCCTTATAGTGGTGCTGCTAGCGGGCTTTGGTCATTACGCCCATTTATTTTATTACTCTACGCAAGCCAACAAATTGATTTTTGGCAAGCGAAAGAATTACCTTTAGCGATAGAACAACAAGATTATGATATTTCTATTCCAGCAATTAATTTAAGAATTATTGGGACAAAAGCAACACAAGAAATCATCGCAATTTTTCAGCACCAACAATACCCTGATTTACCTTTTGCCCAAGCATCATTACACGATCAACCTTTTTATCAACGCTGGATAGAATGGCTATGTGGACGTTCAACACGAGCCAAAAATAACTTATTGCGTAAAGGCGTAACGGCCTATTCCTCAAAATTATCCTTATATTTGCCGAATAAAAAATGAGAAAAGCGATAAGTAATTCAAAGCTCAAATTCTCATTTAAAACAATAAATTAAGGGATGTTTAGACTTGTTGTCTAACACATCCCCAAAAATTTTTGTTATTTTGACCGCACTTTTTGAACACAGCTAGATGAAAAAAGATTAGAATCCACCGCTCATCATTAACATGATCAACAAACCTTGTAATTCTTGGTTTGAATATTTTCTCCCGTTGAAATCAAGGTTGTCGCCGTCAATATGAGCGTTTAGTTTCAACACATCGCCATCATCAATCAGCCAGTTATTCTTCTTACTCTCAGCCACAAAAATGTTTAACACATCTTGCGCTTTTTTATCCGCATCTTCTTTGCTTAATCCATCATCTCGTTGTGCGAGTTCTGACACAAAATTCAAGAACAAGGATTTATCTAACCTTGCATTCACCATAAAGGCTTTAAATAATGTTAATAATTTGTTTGGATTAATTTTAGCCGCATCAAACTTTGCCAAATGAATATCTAAATCTGCCGCAAATTTGCCGCTGTCATTCTCAACCTTAAAACCATTCTCTTTCAATTGAGGTTTATTAGCGAGTATAGCCGCGGCAATGAATTGCGCCATAGATGGGGAAAGCTTTTCGTCATAATATCCAGAACTTAACGCCTCTACCGATTGCGCATCAAGATGATTTAACGCAACGTCACTTTGCAATTTGCCAACGTTTATCCCATTAAACAAGACATTATCTAGCTGATAGCTGAGACCATAATCAACGAACTTGTCTTTTATGGTTGAGGTATAATGGAGGGTACTATTTTGTGCGTCTAAATTAAGATTTTTACCTTCGCCATCAATAGTATGAAGTTTCACATTGCCCAGTTTAAGCACAAGATCGCTATCGTACACATATTTGAACGCACTCGAGCTATTCGCTTTCATATCAAGTTGAACATCATTCATCAACACAGAAAATGGCGCATTTTGGCTATCAACATTCTCAATTTTCAAGGTTTTCGCAATAAGTGATGTTTTGCCCTTTATACCGTCTTGAGCAAAATCATACTCGCTCGTAAAATCGCCACTGAGTTTTAATTTTTTATAAACCACATCATTTAATATTGATTTAATAGACCCTTTCCAGTGTTTGCCATAAGTCAATATGGCTTCGCCTGAAAACGGTTCATTGCCATTGGCAAAAAAGGATTCTGTCTCTGAATTTTTCACTAAGTTATCCGTAAATGAAAACATCGCGGGCATAAAATTTAGTTTTTTCACTAAATTAAGTGGGAAAGGTCCATGATAGAACGTGCCCTCAAATGGCAACACCGTTTTTTCGTTGTTTTCATTCACAACCACCACATCATAAGATGTTTTTGAGCTAAATATTCCGCGCTCAAACTTTGCATTTTCAATGGAAATTGGCAGCACTTTCGCCATTTCAATATTGCTGCGTTTAATAAAATTCTGTAATTCGCTTTCCGCTTTTTGCCCTGTATAATAGGCTCCGCCCGTCCAAATAGCGCCTAAACCAATAATTCCAGCAAGCGCCAACGTTGATTTTTTCATCTTCTGTTCCTTTTAAATTGCTTAAATTTTCGTTATATCAAATTTGCTTAAATCAATAAAATCGTCTGTGCCATAAAATTCGGCTAATGCTTTACGAAACGTTTCTGCACGTTTGGGCAAATATCCTCGTTCTGCATATTCTTTTACTTGCGCATAAACCGCTTGCTTAAAAGCTGTGCTATCGCCAGGATTGCCATTCAGATTATCAGCACTAGCAAAATAACGAAAACCAGCGGCTGTGGCAAGCACCCATTCAATCGCTTGAGGTTTAACCTCAACTTTCTCAAAATCTCGCTGACGTTCTTCTGAACGCCCATCGGGTTCATACCAATAACCAAAATCTTCCAACTTTCGCCGTTCCGAGCCTGCAACTAACCAATGGGAAATTTCATGCAAGGCACTGCTATAAAATCCCCGTGCAAAATAAATAGCGTGATAAGGCAATATTGCATCCCCTTCTGTATGATGATGGGCAGGAATATAAATAGGCTCATCGCCCCCTTTCAGCAAGCGCGTATTAAATTCTTTTTCAAAACAACGATTAAAAATTGAAATGATGTCTTCTAATGTATGAGTTTGTTCGTTTTGTTGCATTTTTGTTCTGATTTTAAATGTAAAAAGCCCACGGCAAACGTGAGCTTTCTGTTTTAAAATTATTTGCGTGGCAGTGAAATTTTCTTCTCTTCGCTCTCGCGATATAACACGACAATGTGGCCAATGGTTTGCACTGCTTGCGCTTTTGTTTCTCGCACAATCGCATCAATAATTAACTGTTTGGTGTCGCGATCAGCGCCTGCTACTTTCACTTTAATTAATTCGTGATGCGATAATGCATTATCAATTTCTGCCAGCACACCTTCCGTTAATCCGTTGCCACCAAGCATCACGACAGGGTTTAAATGATGGGCTAAGCCTTTTAAATATTGTTTTTGTTTGGTTGATAAGGTCATTTTCTTTCCTATTTTTATCAAAGTGCGGTCAAAATTTTGTTATTTTTAACCGCACTTTAAAAGCCAGTAAAATTCGTGCGCATTATACGCTAAATTGCAAGTGTTGTAATTAGGGAATTTCAATCATAAGCGCAGATAGAAAATCATCAAATTGATTTGTTTTTAGACAAGTAAACTTTTTTTAGCATTTTCTGTTTGACAGCAAAATAGAAATCCGTAGAATACGCTCCGTTGCTAGCAATACGCAGCAATCACTCAAATGCGGGAATAGCTCAGTTGGTAGAGCACGACCTTGCCAAGGTCGGGGTCGCGAGTTCGAGCCTCGTTTCCCTCTCCATTTTTTATGGATATGCCCGAGTGGCGGAATCGGTAGACGCAAGGGATTTAAAATCCCTCGCCTTTCGGGGCGTGCCAGTTCAAGTCTGGCCTCGGGCACCATTTAAATCAATTCTTAAATATATTCACTTAGATCCATTTTCTTTAGCTATAATCTTTGCTAATCCATTTTCATAAGTTTAATTTGGTATTTTTAGATAATTTCTTTAAATATGCAAATCTCATTAATATAATTCACTTATTGTTAGATAATATAAAATACCCTAGGCTAAAAAGTAGTCTAGGGTATTAATTTCTTAACTGTAATTTATCGGCTAAACAATTGCGCTAAATTTTATGAAATTTGACCGCACTTTTTCGCTGTTTTACCACTTCAGTAACTATTGCGCATAAATCGCATTATATAATTTACTTTCAAAGTTCACTAACGGGGCGCGTTTTGTTTTATTTTCTAGCTCGCCTGTGGAATAGCCATTGATAAATTGAACAAATGCTACTTTTTCGCCACGAGCATTCGTCATAAAACCTGCCAAATTATACACGCCTTTTAAAGAGCCCGTTTTGGCTAACACATTTTTTACCAAAGGAGGTTGAATTAATCCACCACGCCCGCTGATGGTGCCATCGACACCCGCTATCGGAAAGGTTTCCATTAAATGTAAGGTACTTTCATTTTTCGCTATATATTCCAACGCTTGTAGCATCGTGTTTGGATCAATTAAGTTATGACGAGATAAACCAGAGCCATCAGCCACAATAGTATGCCCAAATTTAACGCCCGCTTGGGTTGATAACACACGTTTTAATGCCATTGCGCCAAGTTGAAAAGAGGCGGGGCGATTATAAGTATGGTAAGCAACTGTTCTAAATAGGCTATCCGCAATTTGGTTATCGGATTTTTTCATCATTTTTTTCAATAAATCGGGCAAAGGTTTAGATAAATGTTGCGCTAAAACCGTGCCGTTCTGTGGTTGATGCGGAATTTGTACTTGCCCATTGAACTGAATTCCTAATCGATTTAATTGTCGTTGCACAATGGCTGCAGCATAAGCATCGGGATCTTGAACGGCAAAACTCAAGCCAAATGGTTGACTTTGAGGCGCCATACAACCTTTGATTTGATAACGATTATTGTCATGAACAATAACATCTAACTGGCAATAAGGCGCTTCATCGCTGCCCACCACTTTCACCGAACCAAAAACTTGAATAGGAAATTGTGAAGGGATATTAAATTTTACATCTGCACCAACAGGCTGATTGGCATCTAAATTCACGGAAAAGCAGTTACCATCTATATTCGCGGCGGAAGGTGGTGCATTAAAACACATGGTTAAATCATTCCAAATCCAACCAATGCCTCGATCATGGCTCGCAAAAATGGATGTATCCAAAATTAAATTGCCATTGATTTGATTAATATTTTGCTTTTTGACTTGAGCAAGCAAATTATATAGCTGTCCGCTAGTAAGATCAGGATCGCCCGTAAATTTCACGATCAAATCACCGTTTAAGACGCCATTTTGAACCGTTCCATTAGTTAATACACTGGTTTCAAATTGAAATTGATCTCCTAGCACTAATTTAGATGCTAATGCGGTAAACACTTTTTGGGTGCTCGCGGGCAGCATAAAAGTAGAGGGATTGTAATCGGCAACGATTTGATCATTACTCAAATTTTTTGCCACAAAAGCAAGGCTTGCCCCCTGTGGCAATTCTTGGCTAAGCGCTTGCACATCAACTTGGGCAAAAGCAACTGAACTGATGAAAAGGGTTGAGAAAAGAAATTTTTTAGTGAGATTTATCGTATTTAGCATAGTAAAGTGCGGTTGGTTATTGCTATTTTTTTTTAGACGAACAATAATAGACCCCGAACCCTTTTGAGTAAATTTATTTTTGCTCATAATCCGAAAATTTATGAATACTACGACATTGCGACCAATGCCGTGGTTTTATTTTTACTAAAAAAAGAGAAAGGTGAAAATGAAACAAATTCCAATGACCGTTCGTGGCGCAGAACAATTGCGCGAAGAACTTGATTTTTTAAAAAACACTCGCCGTCCAGAAATTATTAAAGCCATTGCAGAGGCGCGTGAACATGGTGATTTAAAAGAAAATGCCGAATATCATGCTGCACGGGAACAACAAGGTTTCTGTGAAGGGCGTATTCAAGAAATTGAAGGGAAATTATCAAACAGCCAAATTATTGACGTGACCAAAATCCCTAATAACGGCAAAGTTATCTTCGGTTCAACGGTGGTATTGCTTAACGTGGATACCGAAGAAGAAGTGACTTATCGCATTGTTGGAGATGATGAAGCGGATATTAAAGCGGGGCTTATTTCGGTCAATTCCCCGATTGCACGCGGCTTAGTCGGCAAAGAAGTTGACGATCAGGTTAATATCGTTACCCCTGGTGGCAAGGTAGAATTCGAGATCGTTGAAGTGAATTACATCTAATTCAATTTTATCACTAACCATTCACAAATTTATCCTCCTATATTTGACTTTATTTAGTCATGATATAGCGAGGATTTTTCTTTTGCTGCGGCATAAATCACTAATTTCTTACGCACTATTTTTTATGATGAAAATAAAAACGGCGAAGTTTTATCACTCCACCGTTTTATACTCAATCAATAATGAACACAAACGTTCATTAGTTATGATTCATCAATTACTCAACCACTAATGTACGGCAAGTATTTGAAAAGCCTTTATTCACATCACCGTGAGTTAATAACACTAAATCACCAGAAACTAAGAAGCCTTTATCTTTCAATAATTGAACAGCCGCTTGTGCAGTTTCTGTTGAAGAAGTATTCACACCTTCAAATAGAATTGGTGTTACCCCACGATATAATGAGCAAAGATTTAATGTGCCTTCATTGCGTGATAATGCAAAGATTGGTAAACCTGAGCTAATACGTGACATTAAACGCGCTGTACGGCCACTGCTTGTTAATGCAATAATTGCAGCTACCCCTTTCATATGGTTTGCGGCATACATTGCAGACATCGCAACAGATTCTTCGATTGTAGTGAATTCAACATCCATACGGTGTTTAGAAACGTTAATGCTTGGCATTTTTTCTGCACCGAGTGCCACTTTAGCCATTGCCGCAACAGTTTCAGCAGGATATTGCCCCGCCGCTGTTTCAGCAGAAAGCATGACCGCATCAGTACCGTCTAATACCGCATTTGCCACGTCCATCACTTCTGCACGAGTTGGCATTGGATTGCTGATCATTGATTCCATCATTTGAGTCGCAGTGATAACCACACGGTTTAACTGACGTGAACGGCGGATTAATTTTTTCTGAACACCAACTAATTCTGGATCACCAATTTCCACACCTAAGTCACCACGAGCCACCATGATCACATCTGATGCTTTGATGATATCATCCATTGCTTCATCAGTTGCGACGGCTTCAGCACGTTCAACTTTAGCTACGATTTTCGCATTTAAACCTGCAGCTTCAGCTAATTCACGCGCATAATTTAAATCCGCCCCTGAACGTGGGAATGAAACCGCTAAATAATCAACGCCAATACGTGCTGCCGTAATAATATCGGCTTTATCTTTTTCAGTTAATGCATCAGCAGATAAACCACCGCCTAATTTGTTAATCCCTTTATTATTTGATAAAGGCCCGCCCACAGCCACTTCAGTGAAAACTTTAGCGCCTTCAGTGGCTAATACTTTTAATTGTACGCGACCATCGTCTAACAATAAAATATCACCAGGCACAACATCTTGTGGCAATGTTTTATAGTCTAAACCAACAGATTCTTGACCGCCCTCACCTTTTGGTAATTCTGCATCTAAAATAAATTTATCGCCAACAGTTAAGAAAACTTTCCCTTCTTTAAAGGTAGAAACGCGGATTTTAGGGCCTTGTAAGTCACCTAAGATTGCAACGTGTTTACCTAATTTTTTTGCAATTTCGCGCACTTTTTCAGCACGCGCGATATGATCTTCAGGTGAACCGTGAGAGAAGTTCATACGCACTACGTTTGCGCCAGCGGCAATGATTTTTTCAAGGTTATTCCCTTTATCTGTCGCAGGACCCATAGTACATACGATTTTGGTTCTTCTTAATCTTCTAGACATTAATTACTCCGTCATAATTGTTTAATATAATTTGCTTAATTTTATCTCGCGTTTCAACAAAACCAACACAAGACAAAAAACTGGCGCATATTATACGCATAAATGTGATTAAGGTCGAGTTAAAAATATGTCAAATTTTGACCGCACTTTCACGCTAATTGGCTGATATTTCTGATAGAAAAACGCCAGAAAAAACTGCTATACTCTTTTTTATCTCGATTATTTTTATTCTGAAAAAGGAAGCAAATATGACAAACTCAGTTATCTCAGTGATCGGCAAAGATCGCGTGGGTATTGTGTATGATGTGGCAAAAATTTTAGCCGAAAATCAAATTAATATTCTTAACATTAGCCAACAATTAATGGATGAGTATTTCACTATGATTATTCTGGTGGATACCGCAAAATGTACAAAATCTTTCCCCGAATTAGCCGCACTTTTCCAACAAGAAAGTAAAAATCTTGCCCTTGATATTCGTTTACAAAATGAACAAATTTTTAATGCAATGCACCGTATTTAGAGAGCGTAAAAATGGCTATTCAATCTAATGAAATTTTAGAAACCATTAAAATGGTCGCCGACCAAAATTTTGATGTGCGCACCATTACCATCGGTATCGATTTACACGACTGTATCAGCGCGGATATTAATGAATTAAACCAAAATATTTACCGCAAAATTACCACAATCGGCAAAGATCTGGTCGAAACAGCCCAAATTCTTTCCGCTAAATACGGCGTACCTATTGTCAATCAGCGTATTTCTGTTACCCCCATCGCGCAAATTGCCGCGGCAACCAAAGCGGATTCTTACGTTTCTATCGCGCAAACCCTCGATCGCGCGGCAAAAGCCATTGGTGTCTCTTTCATTGGCGGTTTTTCTGCGTTGGTACAAAAAGGAATGTCCCCCTCAGATGAAGTGCTTATCCGTTCCATTCCAGAAGCGATGAAAACCACAGACATCGTGTGTAGTTCGATTAATATTGGCTCAACCCGTGCAGGCATTAATATGGACGCGGTAAAACTCGCTGGGGAAACCATTAAACGCACCGCTGACATCACGCCAGAAGGCTGTGGCTGCGCCAAAATTGTCGTCTTCTGCAATGCTGTGGAAGATAATCCTTTTATGGCTGGCGCATTTCACGGTTCAGGCGAAGCCGATGCAATTATTAATGTAGGCGTTTCTGGCCCTGGCGTTGCAAAAGAAACATTAGAAAATTCCAACGCCACCACGCTCACCGAAGTGGCGGAAGTGGTAAAGAAAACGGCTTTCAAAATCACCCGTGTCGGCGAATTAATCGGGCAAGAAGCCTCAAAAATGTTGAACATTCCTTTTGGTATTTTAGACTTATCGCTTGCCCCAACCCCAGCTATTGGGGACTCTGTCGCTCGTATTTTAGAAGCAATGGGCTTAAGCGTATGCGGTACTCACGGCACAACAGCTGCTTTGGCATTGTTAAATGATGCTGTAAAAAAAGGGGGAATGATGGCATCAAGCGCAGTAGGCGGTTTAAGCGGTGCATTTATTCCTGTTTCAGAAGATGAAGGCATGATCGCCGCCGCAGAAAGTGGAATCTTAACCTTGGATAAACTAGAAGCGATGACAGCCGTTTGTTCGGTGGGATTAGATATGATTGCAGTGCCGGGAAAAACGCCCGCACATACCATTTCTGGCATTATCGCTGATGAAGCCGCAATTGGTATGATCAACAGCAAAACCACCGCCGTGCGCATTATTCCCGTAACGGGGAAAGACGTGGGAGAAAGCGTTGAATTTGGCGGTTTACTCGGCTATGCGCCGATTATGCCTGTCAAAGAAGGGTCATGCGAAGTATTTGTCAACCGTGGCGGACGTATCCCTGCCCCTGTTCAATCTATGAAAAATTAAAGATAAAAGTGCGGTTAAAAATTGTGAGATTTTTGACCGTACTTTATCTTCTAGTTCATCGGCTGATGAAAAGTTAGATTGACGCTATTTTACTCGCTAAATAATTCTCTACCGTATCCACAATGGCTTGGGTTTGCGGATCAATTTCAATATTCACGAACTCCCCGACTTCGCGTGTCGCAATTAATGTGCGCTCAATGGTTTCTGGAATTAAATTCACACAAAACTGCTGATCTTTGACTTCACCAATCGTTAAACTGATACCATCAATGGCGATAAAGCCTTTATGTAGAATATACTTCATCACATCAGCTGTCGGTAATTCAAACCAAATTTGCAGGTTATTTTCGCTGAGTATGCGTTTGCTGACAGTTGCCATACAATACACATGCCCCGATAAAATATGTCCGCCAATTTCTGCGCCATATTTCATTGCGCGTTCAATATTCACAAAATCCCCCGGCTTTAAATGCCCGAGATTCGTGACCCGCAATGTTTCTACCATTAAATCGAAGCTCACCAGATCACCATCAATTTGGGTGACCGTTAAGCACACCCCATTATGCGCCACAGAAGCCCCAAGTTCTAAATCCACCAGCAAATCCTGTGGCATTTTCACGGTATGTGTTCTAAAATTCTCTTTTTCGATAATTGAGTGAATTTGTGCAATGCCTTGCACGATACCTGTAAACATAATTATTCTCCTAAAAATTTTCCGCATTATACCTGAATACCGAATATGAAAAAATTGTTTAATTTCACCACTTACCACGAACAAGCTAAACGCTTAATCCAATTGGCGTTTCCTATTTTGCTAGCGCAATTAGCGCAAAATTCAATGGGCTTAGTGGATACGATTATGGCTGGGCGGGTAAGTTCTGCGGATATGGCCGCCATTTCTGTGGGCGCGTCTATTTGGTTTCCGCTGATTTTATTCGGCCATGGTTTATTGCTTGCGTTGCCGCCAACGATTTCTTATCTCAATGGTTCGGGCAAACGGGAGCGCATTGCGCATCAAGTTCGACAAGGAATATGGATCGTTATTCTAGTGGCAATTCCTATTGGCTTATTAATTTATCACAGTGATTTCATTATTTATCACATGGGTATGGAGTCTAAGCTCGCAGAAATCACCATTGGTTATTTACACGCCCTATTATTTGGCTTGCCCACTTATTTATTGCTGGTGAATTTCCGCTGCCTGAATGATGGTATCGCCAAAACCAAACCTGCGATGGTTATTACCTTTTTCGGGCTGCTTTTAAATATTCCACTGAACTACACCTTCATTTATGGCGCCTTTGGTCTTCCTGCTTTTGGCGCGGTGGGTTGTGGGATCGCCACAACAATCGTGAACTGGGCAATGTGCATAATGATGATCGGATACAGTAAACAAGCCTCGAACCAACGAGATCTTAAAGTTTTTGAAAAAATCATTGAAAAACCCAACCTTGCCACCTTAAAAAAACTCTTACGTTTAGGCTTTCCTATTGCCGTGGCGTTATGGTGTGAAGTGGCATTGTTTGCGCTGACTTCACTATTTTTATCGCCGCTCGGCTCCGATATGGTCGCAAGCCACCAAATCGCCTTAAATACCAGTTCCTTTATTTTTATGTTACCGATGTCTTTGGGTATGGCAGCGACTATTTTAGTTGGGCAACGCTTAGGGGAAGGTTCGCCCGAAAATGCGAAAAAAGTCTCCTATGCTGCCCTTATTGTGGGCTTAAATATTACGATTATCACCGCGTTCATCACCGTGGTATTCCGTGAAAACATTGCAGCTATCTTTGTAAAAGACAGCAATGTTATCGTTATTGCGAGCAATTTATTATTAATCGCCGCGCTCTATCAATTTTCTGACACGATCCAAGTGGTGTCTGGCGGGGTATTACGCGGATATAAAGACACAAAAGCAATCTTATACATCACGATTTTCTGCTATTGGGTGATTGGTATGCCTGTGGGTTACACATTGGCAATGACCGATTTCATCGTCCCCCATTTAGGCGCAATGGGGTTTTGGTGGGGATTTGTGCTTTCACTCACCGCTGCCGCGATTTTGTTAATCTCGCGCATGCGTAAAATCCAAAAACTCGATGATGCCACTTTGTTAGCACGTTTAGAATAACAAAGTGCGGTCAAAAACTGCTAAATTTTTGACCGCACTTAGATGTTTTTATCTCAAATGGATTTTACCAATGATGATGGCGAATGCGCCGAATCACTTTTTCAGTAGTGACGGGAATTTTTTTGTCTTTACTCGGGATCGCTAATTCAAGTAAAGTTTGCACAATGGCGTTGTGATCCTGCACGCTACATACCACGGGGTTGGCAAGCAATTCCACTAATTCACTTTCGCCAAATGTTGCAAAAACGAGATCTTCGGGAATGCGTTTTTGTTGTTGTAATAATACCTCCAACACACCTTGTAACAAGGTTAATGATGTGGTGTAAATGGCATCGGGCAATGGATTTTGCGACAACCAATGGGCAAACTGTTCCGCCGCGATGTCCTTTTTAAACTCTGGCGAATAAAGAAAACTGGCTTTTTCAATCTCATCTTTTAACGCTTCTCTAAATCCTGCTTCACGTTGTTGGCTCATGGTTAAATCTGGCAATGCCCCAAAGAATAAAATCCGCTGATACTCTTTTCGTTCAAGTAAATTTAGGGCGAGATGGCGCGCATCGCTAACATCATTCGTCAATACATTTTGGATATTTTCACAATCAATACGTCTGTCAAAACCAATCACGGGAACGGTGGGATATTGACGATAAAACTGGCTATTGGCGGGCAAGCTGGTGGACACAATTAAGGCATCAACCTGACGTTGAAATAAATGTTTGGCACAATCCATTTCATTATTCGCGTTGTCGTTTGAACAGGTGAGCAGCAGCTGATAGCCTTTTTCACGGCAACGATTTTCCAATAAATTGGCAATTTTCGCATAACTAACATTTTCAAAATCGGGAATGATCATACCGATTGTATGGGTTTTCCCTGCTCGCAAGCCCGCCGCCATTGCATTGGGTTTAAAATCATATTCTTTTATTAACGCTTGCACACGCTCTATTGTGCGATCGCTCACGCGATATTTCTTCGCTTTTCCATTTACAACATAACTTGCTGTGGTGCGAGAAACGCCAGCAAGTTTTGCAAGTTCTTCTAATTTCATGGCTAATCCTTTAATCATTATTTTGCTGAAACGAGTATAGCACCCTCTTTATTTCACTCCATAAGGAAAATAAAAATATGCGAGACAGATCACAAAATTTATCAAATTTTGACCGCACTTTAATGTGCCGTGCAGTGGAAAATTTTTATACAAACAAAAATTCCTTTAATGATAATTAGTTATTTTCTGTCAATAATCTGAATGAAAAATTTGCACTTGATCTTTTGCTAATTTCACCGTATCTTGTGTCGGTTTTTAGGATAATCCCTATATATAGTGTTTTAATTAAGGAATACATAGGCAGAAATATGAATAAATCATTGATGGTCACAAAGCGTGACGGGAAACTTGAGCCCATTGATTTAGATAAGATCCACCGCGTGATCACCTGGGCGGCGGAAGGCTTGGAAAATGTCTCAGTTTCGCAAGTTGAATTGCGTTCACATATCCAGTTTTATGAAGGCATCCGCACGTCAGACATTCACGAGACCATCATTAAAGCTGCGGCAGATTTAATTAGCAAAGATGCGCCAGACTATCAATATTTAGCTGCGCGTTTGGCTATATTCCATTTACGCAAAAAAGCCTATGGTCAATTCGAGCCACCTCGCTTGTATGAACAAGTTAAAAAATTAGTGAGAATGGGCAAATATGATCAATCACTTTTAGTGGATTACACCCGTGAAGAATGGGATGAAATGGATCATTTCCTTGACCACTGGCGTGATATGACCTTCTCTTATGCCGCTGTAAAACAGCTTGAAGGAAAATATTTAGTACAAAACCGTGTAACAGGCGAAATTTATGAGTCTGCGCAATTCTTGTATTTATTAGTTGCCGCGAGTTTGTTCTCAAAATATCCAAAAGAAACCCGTTTGGATTATATTCGCCGTTTCTATGATGCGACTTCAACATTCAAAATCTCACTACCGACCCCTATTATGGCTGGCGTGCGAACACCAACACGCCAATTTAGCTCTTGTGTATTAATTGAGTGTGGCGATAGCTTAGACTCAATCAATGCAACCGCATCGGCGATTGTAAAATATGTATCGCAACGTGCAGGTATTGGGGTGAATGCAGGGGCAATTCGTGCTTTGGGTAGCCCAATTCGTGGTGGCGAAGCGTTCCATACAGGCTGTATTCCATTCTATAAATATTTCCAAACCGCGGTAAAATCTTGTTCTCAAGGCGGTGTGCGTGGCGGTGCGGCAACGGTTTACTATCCACTTTGGCATTTAGAAGTGGAAAGTTTGCTTGTGCTAAAAAATAACCGCGGCGTGGAAGATAACCGTGTCCGTCATATGGATTACGGTGTTCAGTTAAACAAATTGATGTATCAACGCTTAATCAAAGGCGGAAATATTACATTATTTAGTCCATCAGATGTGCCGGGGCTCTACGAAGCTTTCTTTGCGGATCAAGATAAATTTGAGCAGCTTTATCTCCAATATGAGCAAGATCCCGATATTCGCAAACGCACCGTTAAAGCCGTGGATTTATTCTCATTGTTAATGCAAGAACGTGCGTCAACAGGGCGTATCTATGTTCAGAATGTGGATCACTGTAATACGCATTCACCGTTTAATCCGCTTGTTGCGCCAGTGCGTCAATCAAACTTATGTTTAGAAATTGCCTTGCCAACCAAGCCATTACAACATTTCCACGATGAAAATGGTGAAATTGCGCTTTGTACTTTATCAGCATTTAACTTAGGCAAAATTGAAAACCTTGATGAACTAGAAGATCTTGCCGATCTTGCAGTCCGTGCCTTAGATGCTCTGCTTGATTACCAAGACTACCCTGTTGCAGCTGCTCGCCGTAGCTCATTAGGTCGCCGTTCATTAGGGATTGGCGTGATCAACTATGCTTATTACCTAGCGAAAAATAATGTGCGTTATTCAAATGGCAGTGCCAATAATCTCACTCACCGCACCTTTGAAGCCATTCAATATTATTTATTGAAAGCCTCAATGAATTTGGCAAAAGAATTAGGTCCGTGTGAATTATTTGCTGAAACCCGTTATGCGCAAGGTATTTTGCCTATCGATCACTATAAACAAGATATTGATAGTATCACTAGCGAACCTTTGCATTATGATTGGGAAACCTTACGCGAAGAAATCAAAACCCACGGTTTGCGTAACTCAACATTAACCGCGTTAATGCCGTCAGAAACCTCTTCACAAATTTCTAACGCCACTAACGGTATTGAACCACCGCGCGGGCATATTAGTGTGAAAGCATCAAAAGACGGTATCTTAAAACAGGTTGTGCCTGATTACGAAACCTTAGGCGAAAACTATGAATTGTTATGGGATATGCCAAATATGGACGGCTATTTGCACCTTGTGGGGATTATGCAAAAATTCGTTGACCAAGCTATTTCAGCCAATACTAACTACGATCCACAGCGTTTTGAAGACGGTAAAGTGCCAATGAAAGTGTTGCTTAAAGACTTGCTCACCGCCTATAAATTTGGTTTAAAAACCCTTTACTACCAAAATACCCGTGACGGTGCAGACGACGAACAAACCGATATGGACGATGGTTGTGCAGGCGGTGCTTGTAAAATCTAGTTCAAATACGAGTAAAAATAAGGGCGACATCGGTCGCCTTTTCTATTGTTTTTTACCTGATAAGTGCGGTCAAAAAATCCATTATTTTTAATTTCTCTATAATGATTTTCCAATAAAATATGCCTATGATCACAATAAAATTTGCATTTTTTAGACCGCACTTTAAATTGCCCCTATCTTCTCTACTAAACTTTGGTTAGAATTAAAAACCTTTTCCACTTTTTATCTCAATAGCTACAATGAAAAATAAAATCTTAGGCAGCGCACTGATGATCGCTGGTACAACGATTGGCGCAGGCATGCTTGCGATGCCATTAACCTCTGCGGGAATGGGCTTTGCTGCAACTGCATTATTATTAATCGCACTTTGGGCGCTACTTGCCTACACAGGCTTGCTGTTTATGGAAGTGTATCAAACCGCGCCGCGCCAAGATGTGGGCGTCGCCAGTTTGGCAGAACAATATTTTGGTATGGGCGGGCGCATTTCTGCCACCCTCAGTTTACTGATTTTGCTTTATGCATTACTTTCCGCTTATATCACTGGCGGCGGCTCATTGCTGGCAGGGATTATGCCTGAATTAGGCAGCCCCGATACCACCTTAAAAATCAGCATTCTCATTTTTACCGTTATTCTCGGCGCTTTTGTTGTTGTCGGCATCCAATCTGTCGATGGGCTCACTCGTTTATTATTTATCGGAAAAATCATCGTCTTCATCGCCGTGTTAGTCATGATGTTGCCAAAAGCGCAATTGGCGAATCTCACCGCAGTGCCTTTGGATAATTTAATGGTAATTTCAGCCATTCCAATTTTCTTCACCGCTTTCGGCTTCCACGTGATTATGGCGAGTATTAACACTTATTTAGACGCAGATATTCGCAAAATTCGTATCGCGATTTATATCGGCACCGCCATTCCTCTGATTGCTTATTTACTATGGCAACTCGCCACCCACGGCGTTTTAAGCCAAGGGGAATTTACTGCGATTTTAAAACAAGATCCAACCTTGAACGGATTGGTCACCGCCACAACCCAAATTACTGGCAGCAGTATTTTAGGCGAAATGGTGCGTTTATTCTCCGTTCTTGCTCTGATCACGTCATTCTTAGGGGTCGCGATGGGTATCTTTGAATGCGCCAATGACCTACTCAAACGCGTTCGCTTGCCTGCAAACCGTACTTGGCTCGCACTCATTACCTTTGTGCCGCCAATTTTATTCGCCCTTTTCTATCCAAACGGCTTTATCATCGCTCTCGGTTACGCAGGCTTGCTCTTCGCTTTCTACGGAATGCTACTCCCTATCGGCTTAGCTTGGAAAGCGCGTAAGCAACACCCTAACCTGCCATACCGCGTAATTGGCGGCAACAGCGCACTAATCATCGCACTCATTGCAGGCGTGATTATTATGCTGATTCCGTTCTTCATCCAACTTGGCTATTTACCCCCTGCGGTAGGCTAAAACATAGCAGGCCAAAATATAAAAGTGCGGTTAAAAACGGTGAATTTTAGAAATATTATTTTTCCACCGCACCTATGATAAGTGAAATGAGAGAGTAAATATGTTTTTAGACTAAAAATTCGAAATATT
Source organism: Alitibacter langaaensis DSM 22999 (assembly GCF_003096995.1). Lineage (GTDB taxonomy): Bacteria > Pseudomonadota > Gammaproteobacteria > Enterobacterales > Pasteurellaceae > Exercitatus > Exercitatus langaaensis. Next base: position 54,661 of record NZ_QENU01000003.1, read on the forward strand.
CGCTTATATCAAATTTAATTGAATTTGAAAATACAATAAAATTGTTTAGTTATAAATTTATCTTAGGAATTCTTCATGATAGGTCAGCAATTAACTTATATTAGCCTATTTTCATCCGCAGGAGTTGGCTGTTTTGGCTTTAAACAAGCTGGTTTTGCTTGTATTGCAACCAATGAAATTGAGTTTAGACGATTAAACATCCAAAAAATTAATCAAAAATGCCGTTTTGAAACAGGCTATATTCAAGGCGATATTCAAGACCAAACAACCAAGCAAGCTATTTATCAAGAAATGGATAAATGGCACAAATTGGGTAATGATAGGGTTGATGTTGTGATTGCAACGCCACCTTGTCAAGGTATGAGTGTTGCTAATCATAAGAAAAACGACAAAGATTTAAACCGTAATAGTTTAATCGTGCAAAGTGTATCGATGGTTAAGCATATTCAACCACGCTTTTTTATCAGATTATGTGCCGTAAAACTCCGTCCTTCAGGGCGGAGATATAAGGCACAAACGGCGTAAGCCGTTTCAAACCTAACTAATCAGGTGTTTGTTGTTGCTCAATGTATTGGCGAATAATGGAAATTGGAGCGCCACCACAACTCCCTGCAAAATAAGACGGAGACCAAAGCTGATTACCCCAAAGTTTTTTGCGAATATTCGGATAGTTTTTCTTCCTAATCATTCGGCTTGATACGCCTTTTAAACTGTTCACAAGTGTAGATACAGCCACTTTCGGCGGGTATTCCACAAGTAAATGAACGTGATCGTCTTCGCCGTCAAATTCAACTAATTTTGCTTTAAAATCATTGCAGACGCTTTCAAAAATCAATTTGAGTTCGTCTAAAATAGCTTTCGTAAAAACATCACGGCGATATTTTGTTACAAAGACTAAGTGAACATGCATATTAAAAACACAATGTCTACCATGTCTAATTTCTGTTTCTTTTTGCATAGACCAAGTGTAAAATGTTGAAAATTTACATTCTAAACCTTGTCAATGCAACTACGCAAAGCCTTTAAGTTCAAGATAATGCCAAACGGCAACCAAATCCGCAGAATTAAACAGTTCTGTGGTTGCTCTCGTTTTGTGTTCAATCGGGCATTGGCTTGGCAAAATGAACAATACGAGCAAGATAACAGCTTTAAGTTCAGTTACACCAAAATCGCCAACTTGCTTCCACAATGGAAAAAAGAATTAGTTTGGCTAAAAGAATGCCATTCTCAAGTGCTTCAACAGTCTTTAAAAGACCTAGAAAGTGCGTTTAAAAATTTCTTTCAACAGCGAGCAGAGTTCCCAAAATTTAAGAAAAAAGGTTTAAAAGAGAGTTTTCGCTTTCCACAAGGTTGCAAATTAGAGCAACAAAATAACCGCTTGTATCTGCCAAAGATTGGCTGGGTTCGCTATCGCAACAGCCGAGGTATCGTTGGTGAAATCAAAAATGTTACCGTCAGCCAAAAGTGCGGTCACTATTTTGTCAGTATTCAAACTGAATTTGAGTACGAAATCCCGACACATAAAGGCGGTGAAATCGGTATTGATATGGGCGTTGCACGTTTTGCCACGCTTTCAAGCGGTGAATTTTTTGAACCATTAAACGCCTTTAAAACCTACAAAGGCAAATTGGCAAAACTCCAACGCCAACTTAAGAATAAGGTTAAATTTAGTCAAAACTGGCAGAAATTAAAGGCGAAAATCGCCAAACTGCACCATAAAATTGCCAATTGTCGCAAAGACTTCTTGCATCAGACTTCAAGCAAAATCAGCAAAAACCACGCCATGATCTATATTGAAGATTTGCAGGTGTCAAATATGTCAAAATCAGCCAAAGGTACGGCGGAAGCACCAGGCAAAAATGTTGCTGCAAAATCAGGCTTGAACCAAGCGATATTAGATCAATCTTGGTTTGAGTTTCGCCGTCAGTTGGATTACAAAACGCAATGGCAAGGTGGATTTTTAGTGGCAGTGCCACCGCAAAATACCAGTCGAACTTGCCCTTGTTGTGGTCATGTAGCAAAAGAAAATCGCCAAACACAGGCTAATTTTGAGTGTGTAGAATGTGGCTATACAGAAAATGCCGATGTGGTTGGAGCGTTAAATGTATTGGGGCGTGGGCGAGCTATCGTCCACGCGTAATAAAATGTCAGGGCAGGACATGCCCGTAGAGCTTGTGAAGTGAACTTCATTAGAAGTCAGCAACAAGAACCCACCGAGAGTAGCCCATTGCTTGCAATGGGCACTAGTAGGAATCCCCGTCCTTTAGGGCGGGGAGGATGTCAACAAAATGTCAAAAAAATCAATCTGATTGTGATTGATATTGATAGTGAAATGATAGATGTGTTAAAGGTTTTGTATGATAAAAAATACTTACCAAGTAATGTGTCTATTGAGTTTGTTTGTCAAGACTTTATGGATTTTACAACTGATAAAACTATAGATTTAATTATTGGTAATCCTCCTTTTATCAAGTTAAGCACTCAAACAATTACCACTTATTTAACCAGTAACTACAACAAGCAAGCGACCAATCTAGCAGAGTTTTTTTTAGAAAAAGCTCTAACAATGGCAGATTATGTGTCATTTGTTATGCCCAAAAATCTACTCAATACACCTGAATATGCTTTAACACGGCAATTATTGAGTCAATATTCCATATTAAAAATTTTAGATATTGGCGAAAAAGGATTTAAAGGTGTATTGATTGAAACAATCAATATTTTGATTTCAAAAGTAGATAAAACTAATTTTGTTAAAGTACATTCTCTGATAGAAAATATAGAAAAATTACAACCTAAAAACTATATTTTTGATGAAAAATTACCATATTGGGTGATTTATCGTGATGATTTTTTTGATGATGTGGCAAGTAAAATGATTTTTGGTCAGTTTGATGTATTCAGAGATAGGCAAATTACCAACAGTAATTCGTCATTAACAAAGAAGTCTAATACTGATATTCGTATTGTTAAATCAAGAAATATTGATGATACGGGTACGGTATTGATAGATATTGAACAATATGATGCATTTATTGACAATGCACTATTACAATCAATGGCAGTTGCAAAATTTCTTAACCGTGATGATGTGTATATGACACCCAATATGACTTATAAACCCAGATTGATGAAAAAATCAAAAGGCTATGTGGTCAATGGTTCGGTCGCCATTTTAACCCCCAAAAACGATATAAAATTATCGCATAGACAAATGGCATATATTGCAAGCGATGAATATTGCAAGTTTTATAAAATCGCCCGTAACCATCAAACTCGATCATTAAATATTGATAATGCAAGCGTTTATTGGTTCGGTATTTATCAAGGATAAACTATGCAAACGACAGATATCGAAAATTTTTTAAATAAATCTGACTATGATGTCAGAAAAACAGGAAATGCTCGCTGGATAGACCAAAAATGCACTCACGACGTATTGTGCATTATTGCTGATTGTATTGATGAATTTATCCAAGATGACACTACAAAAATCTTTACGGTTAAAGATATTTGGAATAGTGAATATGCTAAAGATAATGTTATTGATATTTTTTCAAAACCTGATGTGAACAATAAAAAGGCACAAAATGAATATGATAAATTCTTTGGTCAACCTATTAAACTTTTAGCCTATAGTAAGATATTGACTGAAACCAAAAAAGATAATCGCTATATTTATACTATCAATCATTTGGAGTTACTGCAATATATTGCTATGCGTGAGCAAAATGCATTAAATTTTTTGTATTTGTATATTACAAAAGTATTAAAAGATAGCGGTTTACACGCTGAATTTGATGCATTTTTTAACACTCAAACGACCAATAGTTTTTATCAAATTAAGAAATATTTTTCTGATTTTACAATTAAATATACTAAAATCAATGGGGGGACCGAATGTGGACGAATTTTTACTAAAATACTTAACCCATTAGCATTTAAGCTAAAAAAGAAAGGTACAATCAAAGGTTATTTATCTAAAAACACGATTTTATTATCAGATTTGCAATATAACCGTTTAAATTGGCGTGATGAATTGAGTGGTAAAGATAAAGCATTAACTCGAAATGAATATAAACCAGAATTAGCCGAGACCAAAACCGAAAAAATGGCTCTTTATGCAATCAATAAAGCCAAAAAGGCAGTACGCAAATACAATGATAAATTTAATATTGGATTATCTGAAATTAAGTTTATTACTGAAAAAGTCAAAGCGACACAAATACATCACATTTTCCCGCAAAATGAATTTCCAACGATTGCGGATTTTATAGAAAATCTGATTGCTATTACGCCAAATCAACATTTTAGTATGGCTCACCCTAGCAATCAAACACGCTATATTGATAAAGATTTCCAATATATTTGTTTGATTTCTAAAACAAATACAATCAGAGAAAGTATTTTGGTTAAAAAAGATGATTTTTATCATTTTAATGATTACCAATACTTACCTAATACTGGATTAAATACAGATGAGTTTAGCTTAATTTCTAATTTAGATTTTGGAGCTTTATTAAGTAAGATTGATGAGTTTTATAGTCCGTTGGAAGAAAATAAATATATTTCATTATTACCTAAATAATATTAGTTTATGGGTAAAGGATAATTTATGTAATGCATATCTAAGCACAGATCGCGTATCCCCCCTTTATGACACCGTCTGAATAGCATTCAACACCCTTTTATCTGAAATTGGGTATTTGGTGCCTAGCTGCTGGGCAAATAAGCTCACTCGCAGTTCTTCGATCATATAGCGGATCTCCAACACTTCAGCGCTATGGGGTTTCGATTTAGGGAGTTTTGCCAGTAATTGTTGATACGCCTGTTGGCATTGCTCTACGCGCAGCATTGCCGCTCGATCACGGTTGACATCTTGGGCGAGCTTATCCATACGTTTATCTATGGCTTGCAAATAACGCTGAATGTCCGCTAAACGTGTATAACCCGTTTTTTCCACAAAACCAGGATAAATTAAGCCCGCGATTTGGAATTTTATATCCGACAGCGCAAATGCCATGGTGAAATCCATTTTGCCTTTCAGACGTTTATTGATTTCAAAGGTGAGTGTCAGCAATTGTTCCACTTGTTGTGCAATATCCACGGTGATCTCGTTGAGGTTTTCACGCACAAAATCACGCAATTTAGCAAAATCTTGTTCATTCCAGACAAAGCCGCCAAAATCCGCAATCAATTTATTCACAGCGCAAGCGATACAATCATCAATGAGATCCATCACCTTGCCAAATGGTGTGAAATATAAACCGAGTTTAGATTTATTTGGCAATTTTTCGTGCAAATATTTAATGGGCGATGGCACATTGAGCAAAATCAAGCGGCGCAACCCCTGTTGCATTGCCACAGCCTGTTCATATTCTGTTTCAAACAATTTAATGCCCACCGCTTCTTTTTCATCAGTAATCGCAGGGAAAGCTTTGACGGTGAACCCTTGCTTTTTCTGTTCAAATACTTGCGGCAAGGCATCAAAATTCCAGATATGAATCCCCGATTGCTCAATGCCGTCATCTGCCACCGCAGAAATACTTTGCTGTACACGATCTTTCAAGCTGAATTTAAGCTCATCTAAATTCATACTTTCTGCAATTTTTTTGCCCTTGTCATCAATCACTCGGAATGTCATACGCAAGTGCGGTGCAATTTCATCAAATTTCCATTCGTCCCCATCCACGTTTACCCCTGTCATACGGCGTAATTCGTGGCTCAAGGTTTCCGTGAGCGGTTTATCAAAATGGGTAACCCGCGCTAAAAATGCCTCGGCATAATTCGGCGCTGGCACAAAATTTCGGCGTAAAGCTTTCGGCAATGCCTTAATCAAGGAAACGACCAATTCTTGTCGTAGCCCTGGAATTTGCCAGTCGAATCCTTGCATTTCAATTTGATTGAGCAATGGCAATGGAATATGCACCGTGACACCGTCTGCGTCCGTCCCCGGCTCAAATTGATAAGTGAGTTTTAATTTCAAATTGCCTTGGTGCCACCAGTTTGGGAAATCCAATTGGCTCACTTTTTGCGCCTCATCATTCATCAAGAATGATTTTTCAAAATTGAGCAATTCAGGATCTTTTTTAACCGCACTTTTCCACCAACTATCGAAATGTTTTTGCGACACCACATCTGCGCTAATTCGCTCGTCATAAAATTCAAACAAGGCGCGATCATCCACCAAAATATCACGGCGGCGAGATTTGTGCTCCAAATCTTCCACTTCTTGGATTAACTTTTGATTTTCAAAGAAAAATTTATGACGAGTGTTCCAATTTCCTTCCACTAAAGCAGATTGTATGAAAATTTCGCGGCTTGTTTGCGGATCAATGGCACCAAAATTCACAGGGCGATTTGCCACAATCGGTACGCCGTACAGGCTCACTTTTTCATCGGCAATCACTTGCCCACGAGATTTCGACCAGCGTGGCTCCGCATAGCTGCTTTTGACTAAATGTGTCGCTAAAGGCTCAATCCATTCAGGATCGATTTCAGCCACCATTCGCCCCCACAATTTTGAGGTTTCCACCAGTTCAGCCGCCATTAGCCATTTAGGTTGTTTTTTGAAAAGCACTGAATTAGGGAAAATGGAAAAATGCGCATTGCGCGCGCCGAGATAGCTTTGTTTCTCGCTTTCTTTCAAGCCAATGTGTGATAGCAATCCGCTTAAAAGTGCGCTGTGAATTTGCTGATATTCCGCAGGTTCTGAATTAATCGGCAAGCCCATTTCTCGCACGGTAAGGCGAATTTGATGATAAATATCTTGCCATTCTCGAATGCGTAAATAATTTAAAAATTCTTTTTGACACAAACGGCGAAATTGATTTTTGCTCAATGCTTTTTGCTGTTCTTGAATGTAATTCCACAGATTCAAAAATGCCAAGAAATCTGATTTTTTATCCGCAAAACGGCGATGTTTTTCATCACTGGCTTGTTGTTTTTCTTGTGGACGTTCGCGCGGATCTTGGATAGAAAGTGCCGCCACAATAATCATTACTTCATAAACTGAGCCAAATTTGACCGCACTTAGCAGCATTTTAGCCAACCTTGGATCCACGGGTAATTGCGCTAATTGACGCCCCGTTTGGGTTAATTTACGGCGAGTATGGGATTTGGTTGAAGCGGATGCGTCAGAACGCCATTCAAAGGCACCCAATTCTTCCAACAATTTCACGCCGTCTTGAATATGGCGCTTATCCGGCGCATCGACAAAAGGAAAGGCTTCAATGTCATCAAGGTTCAGCGCCGTCATTTGCAAAATTACCGATGCTAAATTGGTGCGTAAAATTTCAGGATCGGTAAATTCAGGGCGGCTATTAAAATCGTCTTCTGAATAAAGGCGAATACAAATGCCTTCAGATACCCGTCCACAACGCCCTTTGCGCTGATTGGCAGATGCTTGAGAAATTGGCTCAATCGGCAAACGTTGCACTTTGGTGCGATAACTATAACGAGAAATGCGTGCGGTGCCGGGGTCAATCACATATTTGATCCCAGGCACAGTCAATGAGGTTTCCGCCACATTTGTGGCAAGCACAATGCGGTTTAATCCGTTAGGGTGGAAAATTTTATTCTGTTCTTGAGCAGAAAGTCGCGCAAAGAGTGGTAAAATTTCCGTATGTTTTAGGTTTTGTTTTTCTAAAGCTTCTGCAGTATCGCGAATTTCACGTTCTCCACTGAGAAAAACCAAAATATCGCCTCGCCCTTCTGCTTGCAATTCGTCCACCGCATTCAAAATGCCTTGCAGCTGATCTTGTTCATTTTCTTCTGACATTTCCGCAAGGGGGCGATAACGCACTTCCACAGGATAAGTTCGCCCTGACACTTCGATGATCGGCGCATTGTTAAAATGCGTTGAAAAGCGTTCTACATCAATGGTGGCAGAAGTGATGATCACTTTCAGATCGGGACGGCGTGGCAATAATTGTTTTAAATAGCCCAAGATAAAGTCGTTATTGAGTGAACGTTCATGAGCTTCGTCAATAATCAGCGTATCATATTGATTTAAAAAATGATCTGTTTGAATTTCAGCGAGCAAAATCCCGTCTGTCATCAATTTTATTTGCGTTTGTTCGCTCATTTGGTCGTTAAAACGCACTTTATAACCAACTAAGCCGCCCAATTCAGTTTGCAACTCTTCGGCAATGCGAGTGGCAACCGAACGCGCGGCAATACGGCGTGGCTGGGTGTGCCCAATCAAGCCTTTTTGCCCAAGCCCTAACTCCAAGCACATTTTCGGCAACTGCGTTGTTTTTCCCGAGCCCGTTTCCCCTGCGATAACCACGACTTGGTTTTCCGCAATCAGTTTTTGAATTTCCGCTTTGCGCTGACTAACGGGCAGGCTTTCAGGAAAAATGATCGGATTTTTGACCGCACTTTTTCGCTGTTCCAAACGTGCTTTTGCCAGCTGAATTTGGCTTTGGATTTCTGCGGCAACAGCTTGTTGGCTTTCTGCTTTTTTAATTTGACTTAAGCCTTTGATTCGAGCGGCTAAACGGCGCTGATCAATAATCATCATATCGTTTAGCTGTGAAAATAATGTTTTTTGAATGGCATTAAATTCAGTTTTTTTCATTACTTTATGCATAATTCACTTGAGGAAAAGGTGATTGCAATCACATTAAAGATTATAGATTGTTAGAAATGTTTTATTATAGGCGAAATGAGCCACTGCGAAAAAATAAAACCCATTTATAACCGCTTGAAATTTCGTATTTTTAGCACGGCGACAGTGGCGATCATTTTCGGTTATTCATAAAAGTGCGGTGAAAATACCGCAATTTTATGATGAAACTTGCGGTTATTTCACGCCGAGCACTAAAGACAAAATCCCTGCGGCGATTAATGGCCCCACAGGAATACCGCCTAGAAAAGCCACGCCTGCCACGGTGCCAATCATCAGCCCTGTGAGTAAAATAGGCTGCGTGCCCATTAAATTGACTCCGCGTCCAGCAAACCAAGCTACCAGCATGCCCACCGCTAAAGCCAAAAACATTTTCCAATGTAATAAAGCAGAGAAATTAGGAAGTGGCACCTTGCCTGTTACAATCGGCGCTAATACCCCAATGGTAAGGATAATAATGCCAATATTTAAGCCATTTCTTTCAACAAATGGGATATATTTAGACAGGAATGTTTGTTGCATTAATAATAATATTGCTGCAGAAATGGTGATCGAGCTGTTATTCCCCAATACGCCGAGTAAAATGAGAACAACCAATAATAGCGCAATGGAATTAAATTGAAGTGACATAATGCTCCCTAATGCCGTTGAGATAAAGTGCGGTCAAATTATAAATAATTTTGAAGAATTATAACAAATTTTGTAATTCGGTCGTTTTTTTATTTGTGATTTCTCACTAAAATAGAATACTAAATTGACACAGGACAAGATTATGGAAATTGCCTTTATACTCACCAGTAAAATTACCGAGCTCACCATTATCGTATTACTGGGTTATTTGCTTGTGAAAAGCAAATTATTAGCCTCTAAAGATAGCTATCCACTTTCCATTATTGGGCTTTATATTATCAGCCCAGCTGTGATGATTAACGCCTTCCAAATTGATTACAGCCCAGAATTATTGCGCGGCTTGCTACTTTCGCTCGTGATGGCTGTGATTTTGCATATTATTTTAATCATCACGGGAATGGTGCTAAAAAAATTGCTCAAATTAGATCCAATTGAACACGCGGCTTCCATTTACTCCAATTCGGGCAATTTAATTATTCCGTTGGTCATGGCAATGTTTGGGCAACAATGGGTGATTTATGCCACTTGTTTTATCGTTGTACAAACCTTTTTATTTTGGACCCATTGCCGCACGATCATTTGTGGGAAAGGGGCTATTCCCTTGCGTAGCATTATGAAAAATATCAATATTTGGTCAATTATTATTGGTGCCACCCTTTTCGCTTTTCAGATTAAATTGCCTCACATTATTCAAGGAACGATGACCGCAGTAGGCTCGTTTATCGGCCCTAATGCAATGCTGATTGCGGGGATGTTAATTGCCTCGATCCCGATTCGCACGATTTTATCTTCGCGCCGTATTTATTTAGTGACGCTGCTCCGTTTGATCGTGATTCCATTAAGTTTAATGGTGATCATCAAACTTTGCGGGTTCGCGAATTATGCGGAAAATGGGGAAACCATTGCGATGATTAGCTTTTTAGCCACGATCAGCCCAGCTGCCGCAACCGTTACCCAAATGGCGTTGGTTTATGGTAAAGATGCACAAAAATCGAGTGCTATTTATGGTGTGACGACGCTTCTTTGTGTCATCACGATGCCATTAATCATTGCCTTATACCAATTATTCTAAAACGAAAAATCCCAGCCTAGCCGCTGGGATTTTCAAAACCATGCCATTTCTGACCGCACTTTACACAATCCAACCTAATCGGTTTATGATAAAGAGCAAAGCAAAGCCGATTAAGAAAATTAGCCCTGCGATTGAAAGCCAGAGTAAAGCGCCACGCACACGATATTCGCCTTTTAATACAAGGGATAAATTCAACCATGCAAATAAAGGCGCAGAAACAAATGAGGCAATCATCGCAAAATTAAGCATCGGTTTAACTGCATTATTAAAATAAAAGATTAAAGCTAAACCCGATAAAGCTGCCACAACAAAAGCCATATTTAAATAACGTGGCGTGCTTTCTTTGCGGTTAAGTAATAAACGCAGACTTTCTACATTTGCACGAGAATAGCCATCAATTACAGTGATTGTGGTGCCAAACATACACATAAATGCGATAAATGCGATTAAATCGCGTGCCCAATCTCCAATTGTAGAGGCATACATATTAATGAGCTGAGCGATATATTTGCCACCATTCGCCATTTCTACTTGTTCGCCCGAGCCGAATTGAACCAGCGCGCCTAGTGCGACAAAAACTAAAGCCAACACGGCTGTGCCAATAAAGCCTACGTTAAAATCTAACACGCCATCTTGATGAGAAATTTTGGTGAAACGGCGTTTAGCTTGTACCCACATTGAATTCACTGCTGAAATCTCAATAGGGGCAGGCATCCACCCCATTAAAGCTACAATAAAACCTAAGCCGAGTGGGCTTAAATTCCACGGTGAAGGCGCAACAAAATCAGGCTGAGCCACACCATTCACGCCATTACGCATAAAAGCAATGATCACCGCAGCCACAGTGGTTACCGTTAAAGCAATCATAATTAATTTAGATAGGCTGTCTAAAATACGATATTTGCCTAATAACAAAATACCTGTGGTGACGACAATCACGATTAAACTTAAGGTTGGTACTGGCACAGGAACAGGCAGCACGAAGGTTAAAATAGCCGCGCAAAGCAAGCCCACCGCAGCGGTATTCACAATTGTTGCCACCACATTTAATACAAAGAAAAGCCACAAATAAAAACGCCCTTTTTCTTGATAGCCTTCCAATAAGGTTTTCCCACTATCCAGCGTATATTGCGCACCAAAACGGAAAAAAGGATACTTGAACAGATTCGCGAGAATAATTAAGCCCACAAGTTGCCAGCCATACATGGCCCCTGCTTGCGTTGACATAATAATGTGCGAGCCACCAACGGCGGCGGATGCCATTAAAATACCGGGACCAAGCGCAGAAAATTTCGATTTCCATGAAGAAGATTGCGTGTTCATAATTATTTCCAGTAAAATTTACAACGTTTCAAAACTAATACAGGATTTTACCGATTTAAAATAGTTTTACAAATAGAATTTTGAAAATAGATAGAAATAACGCAAAGTGCGGTCAAAAAATTGAAAATTTTGGAAATAATGGCTGGGGTACTAGGATTCGAACCTAGGGATGCCGAGATCAAAACCCGGTGCCTTACCGCTTGGCGATACCCCAACTGAAATGTTTTGTGAGATAAGAAGAAGTTAGAATAGATGGCTGGGGTACTAGGATTCGAACCTAGGGATGCCGAGATCAAAACCCGGTGCCTTACCGCTTGGCGATACCCCAAACACTATTTGACTGCAAGCTAATGAAATGGTGCGGAAGGAGGGACTTGAACCCACACGCACAGGCGCCAGAACCTAAATCTGGTGCGTCTACCAATTTCGCCACTTCCGCAACAAGATATAAAAATAATTTGGTGGCTACAGCGAGATTCGAACTTGCGACCCCAACATTATGAGTGTTGTGCTCTAACCAGCTGAGCTATGTAGCCACTGTTATTTTTAATATTGCGTTACCGTCATCGGCTTTGCGGAGCGTATTATGCGGATTACACGCCCACTCGTCAACTCTTTTTTGCAGAAAATTTTAATTTCGCGTTTTTTCGCATAGAGATTAAACAATTCGGCGCAATTATACACACCTATCCGATAAAACTTGCAAAAAAATAACCGCACTTTAAAAAGTGCGGTCAACTTTAAGTAAATTTCAAAAATTAAAATTTTACGTAAGGTGCTACTTTTTCAAGGGTTGCCTCGCCGATTCCTGAAACTTCTAATAATTCAGATAAGTCTTTGATTTTGCCTACTTTATTACGATAATCAATAATCGCTTGCGCTTTAGCTTCACCAATGCCACCTAATGATTGCAAGGTTTTTGCATCTGCCGTATTGATATTCACTTTTGAAGACGGGCTAACCGCAGATTTTGTTGCACTGACTTTATCCGCTACTGCATTTTTTGCTGATGATTTTGCTGAACTTGCTTTCTCTTTGGCTGAATCCAATTTATCTGCCATTGATGATTTAGTCGAAGCCATTTTCTCTTTGGCTGACGAGATTTTGTCTGTTGCCGCAGATTTCGCTGAGCTTGCTTTTTCTTTCGCAGAAGAAACTTTATCCGCAGCAAATGATTTTACCGAACTCGCTTTTTCTTTAGTTGCTGACACTTTATCTGCAACAGAAGCTTTTACTTTTTCTGTTGTTGATGTTTTGGCAGTAGTCATTTTATCTGCTACTTTCGCTTTCACGCTATCCGTTTTTTCGGTAGCAACGGATTTCGCTACATCTTTCATATTGCTCATGGGATTTTCCGCGGCAAATGTCGCTGCAGAAATAGCTAAACCAATGCTTAATGTTAAAAGAGATTTTAATGCTTTCATTTTAGATCCTTAATGATAAAAATAACAGGGCGTATTGCCCAGTGCTAAGACTATCTAAATCGTTTTTGGTTCCCCATTGAACGGTAAGCTAACGTACAAATGGGTTTTGCGCTTTTTCCTGCCCTATTGTGGTATGTGGACCATGGCCTGCAATCACAATCATATCATCAGGCAAGCTGTATAATTTGTTGCGAATGGAAGCCAATAGTTCTTCATGATTGCCGCCAGGGAAATCAGTGCGCCCAATGCTTTGCTTAAACAACACATCTCCTGTAAACATCACTTTCTGATTATGCTCAATAAATCCGACATGCCCCGGTGTATGTCCAGGCAGGTGTAAGACTTCAAACTGATAACCTGCAATATCAAGCATTTGCTTATCTTGATCTAACCAGCGATCTGGCAGAAAGCTGTCCACTTCAAATAAACCAAATTTCTGCGATTGTTGCGGCAGCGCCTTAAACCAATATTCATCTGCGCTATGTGGACCTAGAATCTCCACATTAAAATGAGCTTTTAATTTTGGGGCTGCACCCACGTGATCTAAATGTCCGTGAGTTAATAAAATGCCTTGCAAATTTAACGCTAATTCTTCAATACGCTTAATTAATTTCGGCGCATCACCACCGGGATCAATAATCGCTGCATTTTTTTCATCATCCCAAATTAAGGAACAATTTTGTTGAAATGCAGTAACGGGGATAATTTCAATATTCATATTTCACTCACATAACATAAATAAAAACCGCACCGAAAGTGCGGTCAAAAATACAATATTTTTGCTTAGTTTTCGCTATGGCATTATTGTTATGACCTAGCAAGAAAATTTTAGCTGCCACGCCAAGTGCGAACAGGACCTGTATCGACATGCACAAAATTACTATTCGGATAATAGCCTACCCCGCCATTATTCAAACTTTGTGCGGCTTGACGCACTTTAGAAAGCGCGACACCATCAATTCGGAAATCAATCGCTTGTCCTTTTATGTGGAAACTATTACTCGCCACACCACGACTACGGCGGCGCATCGCCGCATTGCTCGCAGCAGAACGATAGCCACAGATAATTTGGATCTCTGCATTGCGCAATCCTACTGCACTTTGAATACGGTAAAGTTTACTAAATAAATTCGGATCCATGCGATGAACTTGATCATTACGTTTATCACGCAAAAACCAATCTAGCTGACGCAAAATCCCCGATGAAAATCCCGTTTCTGCACTAAATTCAGAATTGAAATATTCACCCGTGTTGATGTTACGCATACGTAAAATACGAGGTTTCGGTGTTGAAACTGTCGCAAGTAGCTGATTAGGCAGAGCCGCAGCACCAAGAGCAATCCCCCCTAGTGATAACCATTTACGACGACTATGGTTAATTTCAGTCATAAAAATTCCTATTCTACACGTTTATTTCTTTGTTAAGGCAGATGATTTATAGCGTGCTGATTCTAGCATTAAAGATATTTTCGAACTGTGTTCCAGTTCACAAAATTTGCATTAAATGCCGTATCATAGCCATAAATATCAGGCAATGTGTGAACTTTGCCGTTCTCTACCCAAATTGTGACATAATAAAGATAAACTGGATTATTCGAGCGAATTGGCACAGAAGTGGTTTTCTTGCTGGCTAATACGCTTTGTTTTTTATCTATTGACCATCCAGCCTCTTGTAATAAGATTGTGGCGAGCTCATCTGATTTATCCACACGCACACAGCCCGAACTTAACGCACGATCTTTCTTATTAAATAAGGCATGGTTTGGCGTATCGTGCAAATAAATAGCATCTGAACTTGGCATATTAAATTTAAAGCGACCTAATGCACTATGATCGCCCGCGGCTTGGCGGATACGATATGGGAATCTCTTGCCAATGCTATCCCAATTAATATTATATGGATTCACGGCATTCCCTTTTCCATCAAGAATACTGTAACCATTACGCTCTAAATAACCTGGATCCCGTTTCACTTTTGGAACGATATCTTCATTTATCAAGCGCGTTGGTGCATTCCAAGGTGGATTGACCACAACATTGCTCAATTTACTCGCCATAACTGGTGTACGGCGTTCATTTTTCCCCACAATCGCACGAGAATTTAACACCAAGCGACCGTCACGATAATAATTCAACTGATAACTTGGAATATTCACGAATAAACCGTTGTTAAAATCAGGAATGACGCGTAAACGCTGCGCATTAATCGCTAGTTTGGCTAAATCAATGGCTGAGCTTTTCCCTGCACCATTAAGGCTTGATGCAATATGATCAATGGTCTGATGATAAAGAGAATTTTCTTTAGAAAGAGATTTAACAAAAGCTAAACTTTGGTTATTTTTGACCGCACTTAGCCATTCATCAATTTGCGCTTGTTCTGGCAATCTTGCTTTATATGAATTGACCGCATAAAGCCAGCCTTGCGCTGATGCGGCAACATTTTGGTTGTAATACATATAATCCAAAAATGCATCTGTCAGCAACACATCATGAGCAATACTCTCTTTGCTATCTTCAACGGCACTAATTGCGTCTAACGCACGGGCAGAACGTAAAGAAACGCCACTTGCAACCATTGCTGCATATTCGCGCAAAAATTGTTTTTCTGCGTTTGCATCGGTCCATAATTTACCATATTCATTATCTGCATAAATTTTTGCCACCGCAGATTTGAATTGCAATTCATGGTTTCCCACAATTTCACTAATTTTAGCTTCTGCTTTTAGTTGTTTTTGCTGCTCAATTTCTTGATTTGCGGCAGCAACATCAATATTTTCGCGCGGTTTATCGTGTGGTAAATAATCTGAAATGGTGCAACTAGTGCATAACCCCGATACTAAAACCATTAAGGGTGCAAACTTAAATGAACGTGTTGAATGTTTCATTCTGCTGTTTTCCGATAGTTAATTAAAATAGTCCAAAAATCAACCGCACTTTTCCTTATAAACTTCATAAAGTGCGGTCAAAAAATCATTAATTTTTTACATCTGTTGCTGTGTTTTTAACATCTTTAGCGTCTTTGTCGCCTTTTGCCACAACACCAGATTGAGCTTGTTTCGTTTGCTGAAGTTTTACCCAATCTGCTGCCATTTTCTCCGCTTCTTTTAGGAAGAAGTCAGGGGCTTCGTAATCTTTTGGTAAATCATCAATATTTTTTAATTGTTTTTTGCCTTCACGTTTAAAGCGTTCATTGAGATCTTTCAGATGACGCGCATCATCTTTATCATTCTCCGCTTTACGCTGCGCAAAGTTTAAACTTTCAAATTTACGATCACGTCGCTCATCACGCACTTTAAGCTCTTCATTTAACGCGATAAATTCGGGATCTTTCGCAATCCGTTCTTTATGTTTTTGCGCTAATGTCGGCACTGCATCGCGTGCGCTTCCAGCTGTGGAATACATTGCAGCAGGAATTTTATCCCAAGGCAATGCATTATCTTCTTTCTCTTCGCCTGTTTCTTTGGCATCAATGATTTCAGGGAAGGCAATATCAGGTGCCACACCTTTCATTTGCGTACTTCCCCCATTGATGCGGTAGAATTTTTGAATCGTGTACTGAATAAAGCCGAGCGGATCCTGATCTAAATCATAAACAAAATTCAATGAACGGCTTTGCTGAACCGTACCTTTACCAAAGGTATTTTGACCAATAATGATTCCACGATTGTAATCTTGCATTGCCGCTGAGAAAATCTCTGATGCGGAAGCACTATGACGATTAATCATCACTAATAATGGACCAGAATAAACCTGCGCATCATCTGGATCTTCGTGAACACGAATACGGTTATAAGCATCACGCACCTGAACAACAGGGCCGTCAGCAATAAACAAGCCACTGAGTTCAACCGCTTCGGTTAATGCGCCACCGCCGTTTTCGCGCAAATCAATGATTAGCGAAGTGGCTTTTTTCGCTTTCATTTCAGCTAATAATTTGCGAACATCTGCGGTTAAACCAATGTAGAATGACGGAATTTTAATAACGGCAACCGTTTCGCCGTCCACTTTTTCTACGGTTAATTTAGCGGCACTATCTTCAATACGCACTTTATCGCGCACAAGGGTGACGATACGGCTTTTACCGCCTTTGGCAGATTCAACTTCTAAGCGAACTTTTGAGCCTTTTTTCCCTTTGATTTTGTCAACCACATCTTCTAAACGCCAACCCACGACATCTTCAATCTCACCTGTAGCTTGACCGACACCGATAATTTTATCGCCCGCTTTGAGTTTTTTGCTGCGGTCAGCGGGTGCCCCAGGCACTAAAGATTGAATGATGGTCTCATCATCTTCTTGACGCAATGTTGCACCAATGCCTTCCAAGGATAAATTCATACTTTCGTTGAAACTTTTCGCTGTTCTAGGTGCTAAATAGCTAGTATGCGGATCAATTTCACGCGCAAATGAATTTAAAAACATTTGGGTAATATCATCCGATTTCGCTTGCGTTAAACGACGAATGGCTAAATTATAACGTTTTGTTAATGTTTTCTTAATTTCGGGCCAAGTTTTGCCTTTTAATTTCAGTACAATAACATCGTTTTTGACACGCTCTTCCCAGAGTTTATCTGCTTCTTCTTTATTTTTCGGCCATGCGGCTTTTTTACGATCAATTTCAATTTGATCATTGGTCGTTAAATTAGGTTCTTTATCAAGTAAGCTCAATGCGTATTCATAACGTTCGTAACGGCGTTTTGCCAATAAATCATAAATGGCAAATGCGGCATCCAATTTACCCTCATTCAATTCATTATCCAATTGCTGTGCATATTTCGCGCGTAAATCGGCAATGTCGGATTCAATAAACGTATTGTGGCTATAATCTAAGAAATCTAGGTAACGATCAAAAATCAATTTTGAAAACTCATCATCTAATTGAAATTTACGATAATGAGATTGTGTTAAACGTGTGGTGACACGTTTAGTCGCCAACGAGTTCTCTTCTGTTGGCTGTAACACTGAAATTTCGTTTGCCTTAATTGTAGGTTGCACAGCTAGGATATTGACACTAAACACAAGGGTGGCAATAGTGGTGGCAATATGCGTTTTGGTAAATTTGAACGTCATTGAGTTTCCTTATATTTGGACTTTCCTAATAAAGAAAAACATCGTAGAGCTTATTTTAGCCCACGATGTGAGTATATACGCCCCGTTAAAACAGGGCATGAATTGATTATGCAAATAAGCGATCCGCTGTGACATTAATCACTAATCCATTTTCTAACTGGACACGTGCCGACTCTTTTAATACATCAAGCACTACCGCTTTTTGTGCATTTTCGCCCGCTTTGACTTTTACATTCGCCCCTTTAACCAAAGAAGAGAAATCAAGTGCGGTTAATTCTGGCTGAGTTTTTGGCTTACGAGCAGGTTTATTTCCCTCTGCTTTATGTGTGTTAGCTTTACGAGCTGGGCGTTTTTTCTGAGTGGCTTTTGCCGCTTTTTCTGCTGCACGTTTTTCTGCGAATTTTGCTTTTGCTTCTGCCAATTGTTGTGCTGCGTGATCCGCATGTTCTTGCTCTAAAATACCAGCAGGATTGCCTTGTAAATCAACACGTTCTGCCCCTAAGCGGCAACCATGCAAATAACGCCAGTTTGAAGTATATTGGCGCAAGGCATGACGCAATTGGGTTTTACTCACACACTCATCATCTTTTAACGCTTCGGCTAAATCTTGGAATAAACCGATTTTTAATGGTTTCGCTTCACCTTCAAGAGAAAAACATAATGGGAATTTTTCTGCTAAATACGTAATGATATCCTTATTATTCGTTAACTTTACGTTTTCTGTCGTTTGTGTTTCGGTGGTTTGAACTTCGTTTTGAACTTCAGTCATTTTTGTTCCTGTCTAAATTACGAAAATTTGTGAATGAAAAATTGTGCGTATTTTATCCCACTTCGCTAAGATTTCGCAATGAATTAATTACGCTTTATGGATAAAGTCTCAGTTTTCTTATTTTTTGACCGCACTTTTGCTTTTTCTATAAGAAAAATCTAAAATACCGCGTTAATCAGAAAGCGTCGGAGTTTATGGCTAAATATATTCAACCTTCAGAAAAAGTTCAGCACATTGCACGCTGTGGCGAGTGCGATGGACTTGTGGCTATCTCCGAATTAAGCAAAGGACAACATGCAGAATGTCCACGTTGCCATAACAGGCTACAATCCAAAGATCGTTGGTCGCTTAGACGTTGCGCCATTATTGCTCTTTCTATTCTGATTTTAATGCCCTTTGCGCTCAAATACCCATTACTCAGCGCGGATTTAATTGGTGTCACGGTAGATGCTTCCATCTGGGGCGGTGTATGGAAAATGGCAACGGAGGGCTACCCTGTCACTGCCTTTATGGTATTCCTCACTGCTATTTTTGCCCCAATTAGTTTTTGCCTCTCCGTTATCATTTTGCGCGGCTGTCAAATTCTTAAACGTAAGCCACGCAATTTACTCATTGCCATTGACTATCTTAAACCTTGGGTCATGTTTGATGTGTACTTAGTGGCAATTGGCGTCAGTGCTTTTAAAGTGCGTGATTATGCTACATTAGTATTTGATATTTATTTGATTGCATTCATAGCGACCGCAATTTTAATGACCTTGCTTTTTGCCAAAATTAATCCGCGCGAGCTGTGGAATGATTTTTATCCACAATATGTACAACTCACGCCAGAAAATGCAGAAAAACTTAGCGAAAATCCACCGCACTTTTGCCATAGCTGTGATTATACCTTTG
Organism: Alitibacter langaaensis DSM 22999; assembly: GCF_003096995.1. Lineage (GTDB taxonomy): Bacteria > Pseudomonadota > Gammaproteobacteria > Enterobacterales > Pasteurellaceae > Exercitatus > Exercitatus langaaensis. The sequence continues at coordinate 74,469 of NZ_QENU01000003.1, forward strand.
TGCGCCCATTGCAAGATAATAAATCACGAAATATCTGCCCGCGTTGCCATAGCTTGCTCAACAGATCTGCCACGATTAGCCTGCAACAAACTTGGGCGCCTTTATTAGCGGGAATTATTATGCTGTTTCCTGCAAATTTATATCCCATTTCCTATACATTTATGAACAACATTCCGACGGGAGATACGCTCATTTCTGGCGTTATTACCTTTATCGGTATGGGCAGTTATTTTGTCGCCTTTGTGGTGTTTGCTGCCAGTATCTTTGTGCCCATCAGCAAAGCATTAATTATGTTATATTTACTTGCAAGCATCCATTTTAACTGGCGTCATTCAATAAAATGGCAAATGCGTTTATTCCATATTATTCACTTTGTGGGGCGCTGGTCGATGTTAGATTTATTTGTATTAGCCATGATGATGTCGTTAGTTACTCGCGGACAAATTATCAATTTCTCCGTTGGTCCTGCCGCCTTTTATTTTGGTGCTTCCGTGTTTTTAACTATGATTGCAACGATGAACTTTGACAGTCGTTTACTTTGGAAAATTTATGACAGACAAGCAAAATAATCCTTCTGAAACTCAACAGCTAGCTCAGGCTAAGGTTCGTAAATCTCGCCAAATTTCGCCTTTTTGGCTACTCCCGATAATCGCTTTAATTATTGGGGCGACACTGTTCTTTCAAATTATTAAGGAACAAGGCTATAACATTCATATCACCTTTGCCACTGGTGATGGCTTAGTCGCAAACAAAACGCAGATTCGCTACCAAGGGCTACAAATTGGTGTCGTCAAAAAAGTGAATTTCACAGATGATCTGAAAAAAATCGTGGTGGAAGCCAATATTTATCCTGAAGCAAAAACCATATTACGCGAAAATACCAAATTTTGGATCGTACAACCGAATGCCTCATTGGCGGGTATTTCAGGGTTAGATACCTTAATTTCAGGAAACTATATCACTCTGCAACCTGGCGATGGCGAAGAAAAATATGAATTCGTGGCAGAAACAGAGGGGCCGATTGCACAAATAGCAGATGGCGACTTATTAATTCATTTAATGAGTAACGATCTGGGTTCTATTTCTGTCGGCGCTTCCGTTTATTATAAAAAAATGCCCGTTGGTAAAGTGCTCAATTATCGCTTTACCAAAGATCAAAAAGAAATTGAGATCGATGTGGTAATCGAAAAAGCCTATGCTAATTTAGTCAAGGCTAACAGCCATTTCTGGAATATTAGTGGTATTAAAGCCGATGTGGGCATGGGCGGGATTAAAGTGGATGTTGATAGCCTTGCTTCTGTTGTTCAAGGTGCGATGTCCTTTGATTCCCCAGAAGGCAGCGAAAATGCGAAAACCAATGATCGTTTTACTCTATATCCAAACTTGCAAGCCGCACAACGCGGTATTGAAGTTCATATCGAATTACCAAATGTCGCAGGGCTACAGGCTGGCGGCACAAAAGTTTTCCATAACAATCTACAAATTGGCACGATTTCACAGCTCGAAGAAACCGATCCAGCGAGCCCAACGGTTAAAGGAATATTATTACTTAGCCCAAATAGCCAAGATCTACTTAAACAAAATACGCTCTTTGTGCTACGCAAACCCAATATCAACCTTGGGAAATTAGATGATTTACCCGAATTATTGCGCGGTCAATATATTGATGTGCTCGCAGGCGATGGTGCTTCGACCACTTCATTTGTTGCGGTGAAAGAAAATGAATTGTTGCTCAAACAGCCTAATACATTAGTGATAGATTTAACCGCGCCTGAAACCTTTGGTATCAGCGAAGGGCAGCAAATTTATTATAACAATCTCCCTATTGGCGAATTAGTAAGCCAACAAATCAGCGCTGACGGCGTGGTGTTTAAAGCGGCGATTAATAGACAATATCGCCATTTAATTCACGCAGATACGCAATTTATTGCCGCTTCAAATTTTGATATGTCATTAACAGCGGATGGTTTGCGTTTTGAGGCAGCGACACCTGAAAAATGGCTGCAAGGTGGCGTGCGCATCATTAATAATAAAAATCAAGGCGCAGCAAAATCAAGCTACCCTATTTTCCAAAATATCAGCAATGCGGATGCTGGGATCACGAGTAATCAGCTTAGCCCAAGTATTACCTTAACCACGCAGAATTTACCGAGTATCAGCAAAAACTCATTGGTGCTCTATCGTCAATATGAAGTTGGCAAAATTTTAGATATTCGCCCAACCAAATCGAATTTTGAAGTGGATGTTTATATTTATCCGAAATATCGCCATTTGCTCACAGATAAAAGTGTATTCTGGGTGGAAAGTGCCGCGCAAATTGATATAACCCCTAAAGGCATTAGCATTCAGGCAACGCCAGTGGCGCGCTCGCTTAAAGGAGCGATTAGCTTTGACAACACGGGTTCTGGAAAAAATAAAACTTTATACGCGAACGAACTGCGTGCTAAATCCGCAGGGCAATTGATTACTCTGACAACCGATGACGCCACCAATTTAAGCAAAGGAATGAGCTTGCGTTATATGGGATTAACGGTCGGTGAAGTGGAAAGTATCACCCTTGATCAGAAGTCTAACAAAATCGTGGCAAAAGCCTTAATGAATCCAAGCTATATGAATTTAGTTGCCAAAGCAGGTTCGCAATTCCGCGTTATTTCGCCGCAAATTTCCGCAGGCGCCATTGAGAATTTAGATAGCTTGCTGCAGCCTTATATTGATATTGATGTGGGCAATGGTGCTCGTCAAACCCAATTCCGCTTGGTGGATAACAACTCGCGCCAACAAGATAAATTAACAGGCGGCTTCCCAATTATTCTTGAAACCAGTGATGCTTCTAATTTAAGCGTGGGGGCGCCTGTGATGTATCGCGGTGTCGATGTAGGCAAAATCCAAAATATGGAACTCAATAGCCTAGGCGATCGTGTGTTGATTTATATTATGATCAAAAATAAACATGCTCACCTTGTGCGTCAAAATTCAGAATTTTGGATCTCTTCGGGGTATTCGGCAGGTGTAGGTTGGTCTGGTATTGAAGTGAACACTGGCTCGGTGCAACAACTGTTGAAAGGGGGAATTGCGTTCTCTACACCGTCTAGCACAGTTGTACAGCCGCAAGCCAAAGCAAACCAACGTTTCTTGCTACAAATTCGCCGCCCTGATGAATCAAAACAATGGAATTCAGGCGCAATGCCGAACAATTAAAATTAACAAAAATCTGACCGCACTTTTGCCGAAATACTATTTCGGCATTTCAGCGGAAATAATAAAGGCAGACGAATTAGTCTGCCCTTTATCAATTTATTTAGCCCAAAGTGCGGTCAAAAAATGAAATATTTTCTGCTGCACAAAATCGACATTATTTCACCGCTAATTCCGCAATTTTAACAATCGTTTTTACTGCGCATTCCATCCCTTCCAAGCTAATTAATTCGTGTTTGCTATGGAAATTATAGCCGCCAGTAAAAATATTCGGGCAAGCTAATCCTTTCTCTGCAAGCCACGCGCCATCTGTTCCGCCACGAATTGGCTTATGCAAAGGGTCGATGCCACATTCACGCATTGCTAAATCCGCCAACTGGATCGCTTGTGGTACTTTCTGAACTGTCGCATACATATTTTTATAGCTATCTTTAATCTCCAACTCCACTTTTTGACGCAATCCTTTTTGCTGATTAAAACGCTTTACAGCCTTTTCCATAAAGGTTTTGCGCGCATTAAACTGAGTTTCATCAAAATCACGAATCAAATAATGTAATTCCACTTTTTCCACATCACCCACAAAGCGGTGTAAATGGAAAAAGCCTTCTTTTCCTTCTGTTTTTTCAGGGGTTTCATCAACGGGGAAAACTTGCTGAAATTCACAGGCTAAAGTCAGTGCATTGATCATTTTCCCTTTCGCTGAACCTGTATGAATATTGCGCCCGTGAATGGTGACTTTGGCACTTGCGCCATTGAAATTTTCGTATTCCAATTCCCCCACTTCTCCGCCATCAATTGTATATGCCCAATCGCAAGGGAAATCTTCCATTGGGAAATAATTCATCCCTAAGCCAATTTCTTCATCTGGCGTGAAAGCAACACGGATATGACAATGTGGTATGTTCGTTTGTTTTAGCAGCGAAAGTGCGGTCAAAATTTCTGCAATTCCTGCTTTATTGTCAGCGCCAAGTAAGGTATTTCCATCTGCAACAATTAAGGTTTTGCCAACAAGTTTATGGAGAAAGGAATAAAAAACAGGGCTGATAAATTCTTCACCAATGCCAAGGGCAATATCCCCACCACGATAATTTTCGATCACTTCCGCGCGCACATTTTTTCCGCTGCACTCAGGCGAAGTATCCAAATGGGCGATCAATCCAATGGTAGGCGTATTTTCTACATTGGCTGGCAAAAGTGCGGTCAAAATCCCGTGTTTTGTCAGCTTAATGTCTTCTAACTCAAGAATACGTAACTCTTGCTCTATTTGTTTGGCTAACTTTAATTGCCCTTGTGTGCTAGGCGATGACTTCGCCCCTATTTTAGATTGGGTATCAAATTCGATATAACTTAAAAATCGCGCTAGCAACGCATCACGAAAATCCATATATCCACCTTAAAAATGCCGATAATGCTGTTAAATCTACCAATTTTTTCATTGCATTTTTTTGATATATAACAAGATTTTTCTAAAATTTAGGAAAAATTCCCATTTTCATACGCTAAATCAATTTTTTTCATAAAAAAATCTCGGCATAGGGCAATAATGACTTTCATTTATCCCCTGTTGGCTTTATCATAACAGCTTAATTTTATCTTGGGGTCTGTAAGTTATTTACAGGCATTTTTTTCGACTTTGTATTCTTGCAAGAATTCCTTAGCAAGGTGGAGAAATCAAAGCTAGTGGAAACAACTAAAAAACCTATCGTTGAGCTTCGTTCATTAAAAAAGGCTTATGGCGATAACACAATTATTAATGACTTTAACTTAACCATTAATAATGGTGAATTCGTGACAATTCTCGGCCCTTCAGGTTGTGGTAAAACAACCGTTTTACGCTTAATCGCCGGTTTTGAAGAAGCGAATGGTGGTCAAATTATTATTGATGGTGAGGATGTAACAAACATTCCTGCTGAACAACGCCATGTGAACACGGTGTTCCAAAGCTATGCGTTATTCCCGCATATGACCATTTTTGATAATGTGGCATTTGGTTTGCGTATGCAAAAAGTAGCCGAAACTGAAATTAAAACACGCGTACTTGATGCATTGCGTATGGTGCAGTTGGAAGAAATGGCAGATCGTAAGCCAGCCCAACTTTCTGGTGGTCAACAACAGCGTATTGCCATTGCGCGTGCTGTCGTGAATAAACCCAAAGTATTGTTATTAGATGAATCGCTCTCCGCATTGGATTACAAACTACGTAAACAAATGCAAAATGAGTTGAAATCATTACAACGTCAATTAGGTATTACCTTTATTTTTGTGACCCATGATCAAGAAGAAGCCTTGACCATGTCAGACCGCATTATCGTGTTGAGAAAAGGGAATATCGAACAAGACGGTTCACCGCGTGAAATTTATGAAGAACCGCGTAACTTATTTGTCGCCAAATTCATCGGTGAAATTAATATCTTTGATGCCACTGTTATTGAACGTGTTGATGAACAGCGTGTGCGTGCAAATGTAGAAGGTCGCATTTGTGATATTTATGTTGAGCAGCCTGTTCAGCCAAACCAAAAACTCAAAGTTTTATTACGTCCTGAAGATGTATTGCTCGAAGAACTGGATGATGATGAACACACAACGAAGATCATCGGTTATATTCGTGAACGTAACTATAAAGGCATGACGTTAGAATCAACCGTTGAACTTGAACACAATGGCAAAATGGTGTTAGTCAGCGAATTCTTCAATGAAGATGATCCAAATATCGATCACTCGCTCGATCAACGTGTCGGTGTAACTTGGATTGAAAAATGGGAAGTGGTCTTAAACGATGAAGACGAATAAATTTCAGAAAATTGTCGTTGCCATTATCTTTGCTTGGCTGATCTTCTTTGTATTTGCGCCAAACTTTTTGGTGTTTTTAGTCAGTTTCTTAAGCAAAGATTCAAGTAACTTTTATGCATTGCCATTTACCTTTGAAAACTACACGCGCCTATTTGAACCACTTTATGGTACGGTGGTGTGGAATTCATTGCGTATGTCAGTTATTGCAACGGTGTTATGCCTTGTCATTGGCTACCCATTTGCATTTATGATGACGAAAATCAATGCCAAATATCGCCCACTTTTAATGTTTTTGTTGGTACTTCCATTTTGGACAAACTCATTAATCCGTATTTACGGCATGAAAGTCTTTTTAGGCGTGAAAGGGATTCTAAATGAATTTCTGCTTTCTATTGGTTTAATTAGTGAGCCCATCCGTATTTTAAATACAGAAGTGGCGGTTATCATTGGTTTAGTTTACTTACTTTTACCATTTATGATTCTGCCGTTATATTCTGCGATTGAGAAATTGGATTTACGCTTACTAGAAGCGGCAAAAGACTTAGGTGCGAATACATTCCAACGCTTTATCAAAATCATTATTCCACTCACAATGCCGGGAATCGTGTCAGGTTGTTTATTAGTATTACTTCCTGCAATGGGTATGTTCTATGTGGCAGATTTACTCGGCGGAGCGAAAGTATTATTAGTGGGTAATGTGATTAAGAGCGAATTCTTGGTATCGCGTAACTGGCCATTTGGTGCGGCAATCAGCATTGGTTTAACCATTTTAATGGCATTATTAATCTTCGTTTACTATAAAGCGAATAAGTTACTGAATAAGAAAGTGGAGTTAGAATAATGGGTCGCATGCTACGTAGTTTCTTTATGTTGGTTGTGTACGCCTATTTGTACATTCCAATTATTATTTTAGTGAGCAATTCTTTTAACGCAGACCGCTATGGCTTAAGCTGGAAAGGATTTAGCTGGAACTGGTATGAGCGTTTATTTAACAACGATACCTTAATCCAAGCTGCCGTCCATTCTGCTGTTATTGCCTTTGTTGGCGCAACACTTGCCACCATCATTGGCGGTTTAACGGCTATTGCGCTTTATCGCTATAAATTCCGTGGTAAACAAGCCGTGAGCGGTATGTTATTTGTGGTCATGATGTCGCCTGATATCGTTATGGCAGTATCTTTACTCGCCTTATTTATGATTGTGGGCATCTCATTAGGCTTTTGGTCATTATTATTGGCGCACATTACTTTCTGTTTACCGTATGTGGTCGTCAGCGTGTTCTCTCGTCTAAAAGGCTTTGATGTGCGTATGCTTGAAGCAGCACGCGACTTAGGGGCAAGCGAGATCACCATTTTACGCAAAATCATTCTGCCACTCGCCTTGCCAGCGATTGTGTCAGGTTGGTTACTCAGCTTCACCCTCTCGCTCGATGATGTTGTGGTATCGTCTTTTGTGAGCGGGGCAAGTTATGAAATTTTACCATTGAAAATTTACTCATTGGTAAAAACTGGGGTAACGCCTGAAGTGAATGCCCTTGCCACAATTATGATCGTGTTATCACTATTATTAGTGCTAATCGGACAATTAATTGGACGCAAAGGCAAAGCCTAAAAAACTCTGGCTAGACAGACCGCACTTTGTACCTTAAAATAACGCCCGACCCAAAGCTAGTCACTAGCCCAAAGTCAGGCGTTTTTTTATGTCTTCCCATTAGGAAGATGGATAGTGGTAACACTCTTATTATTGGAGAAAATCTAAATGAAAAAATTAGCAGGTCTTTTCGCAGCTAGCTTAGTCGCTGTTGCGGTTACAGGTTGTAATGACAAAGAAAGCAAACCTGAAGCAGCAAACAATGCAGCAGCGCCGGCCTCTGACAAAGTCGTGAATCTTTACACTTGGACTGAATATGTGCCAGATGGTTTACTTGATGAATTTACTAAAGAAACGGGCATCAAAGTAAACGTATCTAGCCTTGAATCCAACGAAACCATGTATGCGAAAGTGAAATTACAAGGTGCTGGTGATGACGGTTATGATGTTATCGCACCATCAAATTACTTCGTGTCAAAAATGGCTCGTGAAGGAATGTTAAAAGAATTAGATCACAGCAAATTACCTGTGATTGCAGAACTTGACCCAGATTGGTTAGACAAACCTTACGATAAAGGCAACAAATACAGCTTACCGCAATTATTAGGTGCGCCAGGTATTGCTTACAACGTAAACACTTATAAAGGCTCAGATTTCACCTCTTGGGGCGATTTATGGAAACCTGAATATGCGGGCAAAGTGCAATTATTAGATGACGCTCGCGAAGTGTTCAACATTGCTCTACTTAAATTAGGTTTAGATCCAAACACCACTAAACCAGAAGAAATCAAAGCGGCTTATGAAGAATTATTGAAATTACGCCCAAATGTGCTTTCATTCAATTCAGATAACCCAGCAAACTCATTTATTTCTGGCGAAGTAGAATTAGGTCAATTATGGAACGGCTCTGTTCGCATCGCGAAAAAAGAAGCACCAGGCACCATTGATATGGTATTCCCGAAAGAAGGTCCTGTATTATGGGTTGATACCTTAGCCATTCCAGCTAACGCAAAACACCCTGATGCGGCGCACAAATTGATCAACTACTTATTAAGTGAAAAAGTGGCTGAAAAATTAACATTAGAAATTGGCTACCCAACTTCTAACCTAAAAGCGAAAGCAAAATTGCCTGCTGAAATCACTCACGATCCAGCAATCTACCCAACTGCAGAAGTATTACAAAAATCATACTGGCAGGATGATGTTGGTGAAGCGGTTGAGATTTATGAAAAATACTATCAAGAGCTAAAAGCAGCAAAATAATCACTGCGAAAACAAATAAGGGCGAACCAATATGTTCGCCCTTTTGCTTTTTAGATTTAAACTAACGCCTAAAAAAGCAGAAACTAACCGATATTCACTAAATCAACTCAAAGTGCGGTCAAATTTCGCATAGTTTTATGTTTTATTTAGGCTCGTTTCAAAATCCAGCAATTATGAATTTGCTTATTGCGCTCGAAATCTAGTGGTAATGTTTTAGCGGAAATTTCCACCGCACTTAGTCCTAATTCAGCCAGCCCTTCAAAATCCATTTTAAAGCCACGTTTGTTATTTGAGAACACAATCGTGCCATTATCGCGTAAAATGCGTTTTAAATTTTTCATCAATTTAATATGATAACGTTGCACATCCCAGCTGTCTTCCATACGTTTCGAATTGGAAAATGTTGGAGGATCCACAAAAATTAAATCGAATTGACGATCACAACGCTCTAGCCATTGTAAACAATCGGCTTGGATTAATTTATGTTGTTTGCCGTCCAGCTCATTCAAAATTAAATTCTGCTCTGCCCAGTTCAAATATGTGTTCGACATATCCACCGTTGTGGTCGATTTTGCGCCGCCCAAGGCTGCGTGAACCGTTGCCGATCCCGTGTATGCAAACAGATTTAAGAAATCCTTGTCTTGCGCCATTTCGCCTAGCATTTTGCGGGTTAAACGATGATCCAAAAACAAGCCAGTATCCAAATAATCCGTTAAATTCACCCACAATTTCGCGCCATATTCGCTGACATAAAAATACTCGCCTTTGTTAGCTAATTTTTCATATTGATTTGTCCCTTTTTGTTTTTGGCGCACTTTTAAAATCAATTTATTGGTTTCCACGCCAGTCGCAGAAAGGGTTGCGGTTACCGCATCTAATAAACGCTGACGCGCCTTATTTTCATCAATATTTTTAGGCGCGGCATATTCTTGCACCACAATATGATCCGCATAACGATCCACCGCCAAATTATATTCCGGCAAATCGGCATCATATAAACGATAGGCATCGATGCCTTGCTGTGTTGCCCATTTTTCAATTTTTTTAATATTTTTTTGTAGGCGATTGGCAAAATCTACGGCAACCTGACCTTGGGCAGAATTTGTGAGATTTTCCACCGCACTTTTTGCTTCTAAAGTGCGGTCAGAGATTTGATAATTTTTTTGAACACAATCCAAAGGCCCATTTTTCGCTTTAAATTGACGATGAGAACGCATACGCAAACAATCTAACAGCCCATCTTCAGAGCTAAAAATAGACGCATTCCAGCCTGCAAATTGTTGTTTTAAACGTTGCCCGAATACGGAATACAGCGCAATCAAAGCAGGCGCGGTTCCCAAACGTTCACCGTAAGGCGGATTACAAATCACCGTGCCTTTTTCTGCATCCACTGGATTTTTTAACGCGGCAATATCGCCTTGCTTAAATTTGATCAGCTGCGCCACACCTGCATTTTGCGCATTTTTTTGTGCTTTTTGTAATACACGATGATCCAAATCAAAGCCATAAAAATGCGGTTGCGGGTTCTTGTTAAACTCGGTTTCAGCCAAGGCAACGGCTTCTGCTTTCACTTTATCAAAAGCGGCTTGATTATGCCCTTTCCAAAAATCAAATCCCCAGTGCATACGGTGTAACTGCGGCGCAATTTTAGCTTCAATTTGGGCGGCTTCGATCAGTAAGGTTCCTGAACCACACATTGGATCAACTAATGGCGTCCCCACTTTCCAGCCAGAGCGCAGCACAATGGCGGCGGCTAAGGTTTCGCGCAAAGGCGCAGCGCCAGTATCTTCACGATAACCACGAAAATGCAAGGCATCGCCGCTCAGATCTAAGGAAACAATCAGAGTTTCGCGGTTTAAATAGGCATGAATACGCACATCGGGATTTTCTTTATCTACGCTCGGGCGCGTTTTGCCATTGCGTTCAAAATAATCCACAATGCCATCTTTCACACGCATAGCGCCGAATTGACTGTGGCGAATTTCACGGTTCGTGCCGTTAAAATCCACAAAGAAATGCACACGTTCATCAAATAATACCAGCCAATTATAGGCGACAATCGCGCCATATAAATCCAGATCACTATAAACTTTAGTCTCGATCAATGGCAACAGCACTCGAGATGCCAAGCGCGACCATAATAATACGCGATATTGGGTTTCATCATCCGCCATAAAATGCACGCCGCCTTGCGCGACTCGGCATTCAGTTGCTCCCAATTCGGTTAATTCAACTTTTAATAATTCTTCAAAACCACGCGCAGTCGTGGCAAAAAGTGCTTTCATTTAGATTCTCTCAGTAGAAAAATTTGCTGAATTATAGCAAACATGCGATAAAATGACCGCACTTTACTGGCGTATTGCGTAAAAATTTACTTGCATATTTGTTAAAATGCATATAAATTCAAAATAAGTGAATAAATATTTAAATGAGGGCGTTATGCGTAGCACTGAATTAGTCCAATGGTTTAGACAATCTACACCTTATGTCAATATGCACCGCGGCAAGACTTTCGTGATTATGTTAGACGGAGACACCATTGCGAGCGAGAATTTTATCAATATAATCAGTGATATACGACTTCTTCACAGCCTTGGTATTAAATTAATCATTGTCTTTGGCGCGCGTTATCAAATTAACGAACTCCTTATCCAACACCAAATTTCCCCTGTTTATCACAAAAATATCCGCGTGACGGATTTACGCACGCTTGAGCTGGTGAAACAAGCCGCGGGTAAACTCAATTACGACATCACTTCTCGCCTATCAATGCGCCTGCCGCATTCGTCTCTGCTCAATGTGGTGAGCAGTAATTTTATTCTTGCGCAGCCCATTGGCGTGGATGATGGGGTGGATTATCTGCTAAGCGGCAAATTACGCCGCATTGAAGTGGAAAATATCAAACAGCAGCTAGAGAAAGATGCCATTGTTTTAATTGGCCCTGTCGCCCCTTCGGTGACTGGGGAAAGTTTTAATTTGCCCTTTGAAGAAATCGCCACGCAAGTCGCCATTAAACTGAAAGCAGAAAAATTGATTGGTTTTAGTTCAACGCAAGGGATTTTAGATGAGCAAGGCATTTCCATTCCCGATCTCTTGCCGCAAGATGCCGCACAGCATTTACAAAAGCTCATCGAACAAGATCAATATCATAGCTCGCAAGCCCGTTTTTTACAGGCGGCGATTGATGTCTGCCGTGCAGGCGTGCATCGTTCTCATCTTTTGAGTTATGAAGAAGATGGCTCATTGTTGCAAGAATTATTCACCCGTGACGGTGTGGGCACGCAGCTTTCTATGGAAAATTCAGAGGATATTCGCATTGCAACCGCGCGGGATATTCCAAGCTTGCTCGAATTGATTCATCCATTAGAGCAACAAGGCATTTTGGTCAAACGTTCGCGCGAACAGTTGGAAATGGAAATCAACCGTTACACCATTATCGACCGAGATGGCGTCATCATTGCTTGTGCGGCATTAAATGTGTATGAACAAGAAAAAATGGCGGAAATGGCTTGTGTCGCTGTTCATCCTGATTATCGCAGCTCATCCCGTGGCGATGTATTGTTAGAAGAAATTCAAAAACGCGCCAAAAATCTTGGCATTGAGAAACTGTTTGTTCTCACCACCCGCACGGTGCATTGGTTCCAAGAGCGTGGTTTCCGTATGGCAAATGTGGAAGATCTGCCAAAAGAAAAACGTGAACATTATAATTATCAGCGCCGCTCAAAAATTTTGATTAAGCCGTTAAGCGAAGAAAATAGTTAAATTTTTGACCGCACTTTTATAAGCGAGTATAAGCTAGACAATGCCCTAGCTTATTTTTCGCCTTAAGGACACTTCGCCGCCATTGAAACTGAGCCATTGTTCGCCATTATTCACCGCTAATCGCAAATAGCCACGCTCATCAATGCCTTGCTCAATGCCTGAAATCGTCTCTTTTTCGGTGATGATATTCACTTCTTCCCCCCAAAAGGCGTCACGTTCAAGCCATTTTTGCCGAAATTCGGCGCTGATACCTTGCTGCTCAAACTCATTTAGCGCGCTAAATATTTCTTCAAGCAACGTGCAAATCAGCAAAGTGCGGTCAATTTTCGGCAAAATTTCATTCAAATTTGCCCAAGGCTGATCAATTTGATTCTCTTCTTTAGGCATCGCCACATTCATTCCCACACCAATAACCAGATTGATTTTGCCCTCTTCTGTGTTGGCAATTTCGATCAGAATCCCCGCCAGCTTTCGCCCGTCAAGCAACACATCGTTCGGCCATTTCAACATAACGCCCTTCGCCCCTAATTTACGCAGACCCTCATAAATCGCCATACCAACCACTAAACTGAGCCCGTCAAGGGGCTTGTGCGCGTCCACCTGCCAAATCAGACTGAACATAGCAAGGCTGGCAAAAGGCGATTGCCATTGGCGCCCACGCCGCCCACGCCCTGCGGTTTGGTGTTCTGTAATACAAATATCGCCTTTGTTAAGCCGCCCTATATTGGCGAGTAACAGCTGATTTGTGGAATGAATAATCGGACGATAAATAACTTTATTCTGAGCAAAAACTTGCTGAATTTTGACCGCACTTAGCAATGCCGTCTGTGGCATAATTTTGACATTGCCATAGCTAGTATCAATTTGCACCCCTTGCGCTTGCAGCTGTTGAATTTCGGCGAATAACTGTTCATCATTCAGCGTTAAAAGTGCGGTCAATTTTTCAAAAGAATGTGGCTGACAATCAGCCAAAAGTTCTAAGAGTGAAAGCATAACAATCCTTAAGGGAAACGATTGGCTTATTTTTACCACAAACAGCAAAAAAGATGAAATTTTCCGTTCACAACGGGGGGCAAAATCTGTATAATCCATCCGCAATATTTTTAACATCAACTTCATTTCAAGAGAGAATATTGCAATGGCATTACGCATCAAACAAGAAGCTTTAACCTTCGACGACGTTTTACTCGTTCCCGCTCATTCAACTGTGTTACCCAATACAGCTGATCTTTCCACCCAACTCACCAAAGATATTCGCCTAAACATTCCTATGCTTTCTGCGGCGATGGATACCGTTACCGAAACCAAGCTTGCGATTTCCCTTGCTCAAGAAGGCGGCATTGGCTTTATCCATAAAAATATGACCATTGAACGCCAAGCTGATCGTGTGCGTAAAGTGAAAAAATTTGAAAGTGGGATCGTTTCTGAGCCAGTCACTGTTTCGCCTGATTTAACCTTAGCGGAACTCGCAGATCTTGTGAAGAAAAATGGCTTTGCGGGCTACCCTGTGGTGGATGCAGAAAATAATTTAGTGGGGATCATCACGGGTCGTGATACTCGTTTTGTGAAAGATTTAAGCAAAAAAGTGTCGCAAGTGATGACACCAAAAGAGCGTTTAGTCACCCTGAAAGAAGGGGCGACGCGTGATGAAATTTTAGCCTTAATGCACAATCACCGTGTGGAAAAAGTGTTATTAATTGATGATAACTTCAAGCTAAAAGGGATGATCACCGTAAAAGATTTCCAAAAAGCGGAACAAAAACCGAATGCTTGTAAAGATGAATTTGGACGTTTGCGTGTTGGTGCGGCTGTTGGGGCTGGTGCAGGCAATGAAGAACGCATTGATGCCTTAGTCAAAGCGGGCGTGGACGTGCTATTAATCGACTCTTCACACGGGCATTCCGAAGGGGTGTTACAACGTGTTCGTGAAACCCGTGCTAAATACCCTAATTTACCGATTATCGCAGGGAATGTTGCCACCGCAGAAGGGGCAATCGCACTCGCTGATGCGGGAGCAAGTGCGGTGAAAATTGGTATTGGCCCAGGCTCAATTTGTACCACTCGCATTGTAACAGGCGTTGGTGTGCCACAAATTACCGCCATTGCCGATGCGGCAGAAGCCTTAAAAGACCGTGGAATTCCTGTTATTGCAGACGGCGGTATTCGCTACTCTGGCGATATTGCCAAAGCTATCGCAGCAGGTGCAAGCTGTGTAATGGTTGGCTCAATGTTTGCGGGAACCGAAGAAGCCCCAGGCGAAATTGAACTCTACCAAGGGCGTGCATTTAAATCTTACCGCGGTATGGGATCGTTAGGTGCAATGAGCAAAGGTTCTTCCGACCGCTATTTCCAATCAGATAACGCTGCGGACAAATTAGTGCCAGAAGGCATCGAAGGACGTATTCCTTACAAAGGTTTCTTAAAAGAAATCATCCACCAACAAATGGGGGGCTTGCGTTCTTGTATGGGCTTAATGGGTTCTGCCACCATCGAAGATCTCCGCACTAAAGCACAATTTGTACGCATCAGCGGTGCGGGCATCAAAGAATCGCACGTTCACGATGTCACCATTACCAAAGAAGCCCCTAACTATCGTATGGGTTAATGTTCACAAGCGGTGAGATTTTGCAAATTTTTTGTAAAATTTGACCGCTTGCAGATAAAGATAAATGCAACCTTAAAGCGATAACTGAATACAACTTGTCGCTAATGAAGTTTAGCCATACAACATCAAGAGAGAATCAATGAACAACATTCACAATCATAAAATTTTAATTTTGGACTTCGGTTCACAATATACGCAATTAATCGCACGCCGTGTGCGTGAAATTGGGGTTTACTGCGAGCTTTGGGCGTGGGATGTGACCGAAGAACAAATCCATGAATTTGCCCCAACGGGGATTATTCTTTCTGGCGGCCCTGAAAGCACCACGGAAGAAAATAGCCCTCGTGCGTCTGAATATGTCTTCAACGCTGGCGTGCCAGTGTTAGGTATTTGCTACGGAATGCAAACAATGGCGATGCAATTAGGCGGTTTAACAGAAACCTCTGATCATCGCGAATTTGGCTATGCTTCCGTTTCTTTACAAAATTCGACCGCACTTTTCGCAGGCTTAGAGAATGGCGAACGCAAGTTAGATGTTTGGATGAGCCACGGTGATAAAGTAACAAAATTACCACCGCACTTTCAAATTACTGGGGTTACGCCAACTTGCCCAATTGCGGCGATGTCTGATGAAAATCGCCATTTCTACGGCGTGCAATTCCACCCAGAAGTGACGCACACTCAAAAAGGCTTAGCACTATTAACCAACTTCGTTGTGAATATTTGTGGCTGCGAATGTCAATGGACGGCAGAAAATATTATCGAAGATTCCGTGGCTCGCATTAAAGCACAAGTGGGCGATGATGAAGTTATTTTAGGCTTATCAGGCGGCGTGGATTCTTCCGTAACCGCTTTGCTGCTGCATCGTGCCATTGGTAAAAACTTGCACTGTGTTTTCGTTGATAACGGCTTGCTTCGCCTAAACGAAGGCGATCAAGTGATGGAAATGTTTGGCGATAAATTCGGCTTAAACATCATTCGTGTCAATGCCGAAGATCGCTTTTTAGATGCGTTAAAAGGCATTGATGAGCCTGAAGCCAAACGCAAAATGATCGGTAAAGTTTTCGTGGATGTTTTCGATGATGAATCCAAAAAACTCACCTCTGTAAAATGGTTGGCACAAGGCACAATCTACCCTGATGTGATCGAATCCGCAGCAAGCAAAACGGGCAAAGCTCACGTGATCAAATCGCACCATAATGTAGGCGGCTTGCCCGATTATATGAAGTTGGGATTAGTGGAGCCATTGCGTGAATTATTCAAAGATGAAGTCCGCAAAATCGGCTTAGCTCTTGGACTGCCCGCTGAAATGCTAAACCGCCACCCTTTCCCAGGCCCGGGATTAGGCGTGCGAGTATTAGGGGAAATCAAAAAAGAATACTGCGATTTACTACGCAAAGCCGATGCCATTTTCATTGAAGAGCTTTACAACTCTGGTTGGTATGAAAAAGTAAGCCAAGCCTTTACCGTCTTCCTCCCTGTAAAATCCGTTGGCGTAATGGGCGATGGGCGAAAATACGACTGGGTGGTCTCACTCCGTGCAGTCGAAACTATTGATTTTATGACCGCACATTGGGCCCACTTGCCTTACGACTTGCTCGGCAAAATCTCCAACCGAATCATCAACGAAGTCAATGGCATCTCCCGTGTTGTTTACGATGTTTCAGGAAAACCCCCAGCAACCATTGAGTGGGAATAAAAACCCCGCATTTCATTGCTATTCAATTCATTTCAAAAATAACCCAAAGCCCTGTTATTACAGGGCTTTTCTATTTCACTGCATTTCATGCTATTCCATATTAGTTTATTTTTCTAGCGTATTTTTTGACGGTATAGTATTGCTAACACCGACAAAAAGATCGAAAATACCGTCATCCATTAAACGGTAAAAATGACGAAAAATGCTAACAGATACAAAAATAAAATCTCTAAAACCTAAAGACAAACTTTATAAAGTAGCAGATCGTGACGGGCTTTACGTCACTGTGTCGGTTACTGGTACGGTAACTTTCAGATACGACTATCGCATAAACGGCCGACGTGAGACACTTACTATTGGTAAATATGGTGCTGATGGGATAAACCTTGCTGAAGCTCGTGAGCGTTTGATGATCGCGCGAAAACAAGTAAGTGAGGGAATTTCGCCGGCAGCCCAGAAACGAGCTGAACGTAATCAGATTCGCAATGCAGATCGCTTCTGTGTATTCGCAGAAAAATATCTTGCGGATGTTCAATTAGCCGAAAGCACTAAAGCCTTACGCGTTGCAACTTATGAACGAGACATCAAAGACACGTTTGGCAACCGTCTTATGACAGAAATCACAACGGATGAAATTCGCAGCCATTGCGAAAAAATTAAAGAGCGTGGAGCTCCATCTACCGCTATTTTCGTGCGTGACTTGATTGCTAATGTTTACCGGTATGCAATTCAGCGTGGGCATAAATTCACAAACCCCGCTGACGCAATCGCTAATTCATCTATTGCCACATTTAAAAAACGTGAGCGCACATTAACGCCGCGAGAAATTCATTTATTCTTTAATGCCCTTGAAGAAACGCAATCAGATTTTGGACTCAAAAAAGCGGTTAAATTTATTTTGCTCACGCTCGTACGAAAAGGCGAGTTGGTTAATGCTAAATGGGATGAGGTGGACTTCAAAAATAAAGTATGGACTATTCCTGCTGAACGAATGAAAGCCGGACGTGCTCATAATGTTTATTTGTCTGAGCAAGCGATCGATTTAATCGTGGCTTTCCAAATTTATTCCGAGGGGTCGCCTTATTTGTTACCAGGGAGGGTCAATCGCCAACAACCTATTGCAAGCAGCTCACTTAACCGAGTAATTGCTAATTGCATTAAGCACATTAACCGTAATGAGCAACTTATTGATGATTTTACCGTCCACGATTTACGCCGCACTGGCTCTACTTTATTGCATGAGATGGGGTTTAATAGTGATTGGATTGAGAAGAGCTTAGCCCACGAACAGCAAGGCGTGCGAGCTGTTTATAATAAAGCAGAATACGCACAACAACGAAAAGAAATGCTGCAACATTGGGCTAATAAAGTTGATGAATGGATAAAAGGCGTTGACCTATAAGGGTTAGCGCCGAATTAAACCGCCGAACCTGGCAAGGCGGTAGGAAACGGATCGCTCGTTGGATAACTAAGCAGATACGTTCGCAAATACTCGTACTCAGTAGCCGGTAAGCTCCGGATTTGTATCCAGCTCTCATCGGTTGCAGATGTCAATAGTAACTGCCCGACTATACTTGTACCGTCTTTAGTTACTGCACCACCGATCGCCATTTGCGAGCGAAATCCATTAGGTAACCGGGTGACGTTGATTTTTTGCGAACCTCTTAATCCTTGAGCTATGGAGAAAGTATCCCATGCTCCACCACCAAACCCGATATAACACATATTTCCGATACGCCTTACTAATACATGTCCACTTAGCAAATTGCTAGATGTTATTTTACGCCACCCAGTATCTTGAGTTATACCAAGTAGGCTTTTAATATCTCGACCAACCTGCGCGGCAAATTTTTCTAAATTTAGCATTAGTCTACCCCTTAAGCGGTTTTAGCTTGATTATAAATGGCGAGCAGATCCACCGACAGTGCAGCTTCGAGTGTGTCTAATCTTGTACCTTGCTCGGTTAACTTTTGGGTGATAGCAGACACCGCAGAACTGCCGTCTTTTAATGCTTGTCCTAGCTCTCTAAGTGTATCTAAATCAGATGACACCTCGCCTCCAAGCAGGTCATTCTTAGCTTGCGTTACGGCTGTGTTGATTGCTGCGTCAATAGCATCTGTTACCGCTTTGGCTGATAATGCACCAGTTTCACTCGATGTGTCCGAAGTGATTTCAGCACCACCGCTTGCTACTGGACGAGTTGCAATTTCGTTAATCGCCAAAACAAGATTTGTTTTAGCCGCTGTTGATAAACTCTCAAGCGAACCAATAAGTAGCTCAAGTGTTTTCATATCCGTGCCGATTTTGGTTATCAACACGGTTAAAGATTGGGTTAATTTGTTTAAGGTTTCTTCTGATACTGCCATTTTATGCCTTTGATATATTGTAAATTGCTAAAAAATCAGGTATTTCAACCTGATTCTTGTCACCTTCACCGCCTGTCGTTATCACTCTTACATCCGATATTTTTGCAACAATCGGTTGATTCTCTGTGACAACCACTTTGATCGACGGGTTTTCTTGATCTTCGATTTTTACTTGCATTACCGCTCCAATTTAGTCACATCATGCACTAATGTAATCTGTCCCTCTATAATCGTTTTGATTCTTCCATCGGTAAATTTGAGCTGTAAATCATAATCGGCTATCTTCCACTGTTGATTTTCAGTTAACGAGTGATGGATAGTGAGTAGCATTTGCCCCTGTTCCAAAATCTCAATGCTTTTGTCTGTGGTAGAGAGTGATAGCACGATTTCCTTGCTTTTGGCTACGGCGTGCAAATCTGCACGCTCTAAATCCGATAGATCAAAAGGTGAGCCGTCCTGATTACACAATGTTAAAAGGCGACTTTCATCGTCCCCCCTTTTTAACCTGATAGATAATTTCATTTAGCAATCCCTTTTTAGTATTGCGGACAAATCATTTGGACTAAATCGCCAAGCCTCGCCAAAACCCAACGACTCTGCACAAAATTCCGAACAAAAGTACTTACGCTTGTCTTGATTGCATTTCAGCACTACACCGATTGCGCCAAGCCAGTCGTATTTTTTACCTTTGGTTTTCTCAAAATATTGTTTAATTTGTTGTTCGGTGACATCTTTTAATGGAATCAAATCCCACTTGCCACTATCAATATCAATCTGCTTACACCGCACGCCGCCATCACGGATAGATGAGCTATAACAATCATAGACAATCTCGTGCTCGTAGTGACTGCCGCTTAACCATCGTTGTCGCTTAATAGCTATTTCACAGTGGCTATATTTACCCCTAGTAAGATTGCGAGTGAGCCAATCCCCTAACCGGGATTTCCAGACTTCAAAACCTGTTCCGCTGCGATTGCCTTTGTACAAGGCCAGATAAACCCTATTCTCCATGATACACCTCTCTCCAACCTGTGCTGTAATCATAATCCTGTGGATTTTCCGCTTCTAACATTGCTAATCTATGCTTCTCGGCATTAGCGAAATCCGCCTGCTCATTGGCGAGCATGGCAAGTGACAACTCGTTAAGCAGCTCTTTTGTCATGGTCACAAAACTATTATCCATCGTTTTCCACTGTGTTGGTGGGAATTCTGGAAGAGTGCGCATGAAAGTGTACTGCTGACGACTTGCGTCATCAGTATGAAACCATTTATCTACGCTCTTAACATATACACCTAAACGACCATTCTGATAGCGCTTCTGTTTAATACATTCCCAAACTTGGGCTTGTTGCTGGGCTTTCAACTCAATCTTTTTGTCATCATCAATAACCCATTTAGAACCACTCCAAGAATGATGCGGCGTTGGTCTTGGACTAGTCGCAAATGAACTCGGAACTGCACCAAGCTTAAGATGCTGAAAGGGTAAGCCGGATGTTGCGTCATAGTATATTCTATGCCGATTATCTTCCATATATACCCAACCTGTTTCGGTCATTACTATAGAATACCCCTCTCGTTTTTTAGGGGGTGTTTCTATGTATTCGAAGTCAACTGGTATATAATTTTCATCAACAGTTTTACTGTCAATTAAAATATTTTCTTGATCCGTAATATAAACTATCATCATGAACTCCTATACATGATTAATGTTGTTATAGTTGTCATCCAATTTTTTTCACTATCCACAGTTTCAGATAGAAAAGTGGCTGAGCGACCAGCTGGCAAATAATAGATTGCGTGACCAGCCGACAAGTGGCACCCAAAAGACCTTGTGTTCGTGTTAAACCATTGCGTAGTACTTAGAATTACTTGCCCGTTAACCTTAATAGTGTGCACCATGCTATTGCCGAACCTGTTATTCAATGAGACAGGTATAGAGCTATTCCCTCGTTGAATGTTGTAGTTACTAATCATAACAATCATTCTATTGTAATTCGCCGCATGAACTGTGACGGGAGAATAACTATTAAGCGTGACGCTTGACATTAAATCGCCGACTATTCGATCTGCGTAAACAGTGCCTGTGAATGTACCGTTAACTCCGCTAATGTTGCCGCCGATGATATTTGGTGCTGCGATGGTTTCGCCGGCTCTGATGTGTTTACCTTGTATCGAGCCTTCAGCTAGTAAATCGCCACTGATTGCTACTTTACCATCAACGACAGACAACATAGGTATGACGTTTCCATCATTAGCGTCTTTAACTACACCGAACTTATCTGCCATGACAATCACACTACTTTCAATGTTGTCCTCATCGCCTAATGTCCCCATTGTGATACCAGCTATAGCAGTACGACCACCAGAAAGAGTCTGAGTCTTAATTGTTTGCATAGCGCTAACCCTGCCTTCAGCATTTGCAGCAGCTTGCGTTGCTATTGATATTTGGGCTTGTGCGTCGTTTACAGTGGCGTTAATTGTGTCAATGCGCTTACCAAATGCACTATCTACGTTAGCCAGTGTATTCTCTATGCTTTCAATTTTTGAAGAAACAGACTCTTGCACGGCATCAGCAATATCACTTTGCAGACTCTCAATCAAATTTTCACCCAATTCAGTTTTAGTGATTTTACCGTGCAGATATTCCGTAATCGCGGTAGCATCTCGGCTTGGACTTCCCTCCACAGCAGTTGTAAATCGCCCTGCATTATCCCCATCAACCATTCGCCCCCAAAACCAAAAACGGTCATTCAGACTTAACCCCGAGTAAGTATAGCTATTTGTTGGATATGCTAAGCTCACGAGTTTGCGCGCATTAGTAAATTGATTGTCTGCACTTACCCAAATTTCAATAGCCGTTTTAGGGTTAGCAAAAATCGGGTTGCGCCAATTTAGCTCAATAGCGAACATTTTCGGTACCGTGACTAATTCACTGACCGCTAAACGAACCGTAAATGTTTTGTTTACAGGGTCGGATAATTGCCCTTGTGCATTTTTAGCCCGGACTTCCGCGATATAATCACCATCAGGCAAGTCCACAAAGGTTATTGTTGGCGAGGTCAAATTGTCATATAGCTGATAAAAATCGCCATCACGATAAAGTTTAATTTGATATTTAACCATCGCACTATTTTGTACAATAGCATCAAAGCTTAACTCAATACCGTCGCTATTGGCTTGTACTGATACGTTGTCCACTTTACGCAAGCCGCTTGTTGTTAGTGTGGTTTCTCTCGGTTCAAATACCGCCCCATTATCAACGATAGCTTCTTTCTGTGGTTCATGTTGTAGAGCAACGATAGTATATTTGCCTTTATCATCCTCACTAATAGACAGGCATTTAAATAACTGCACATTGATTTGTTGTGTAGTCAGAGACCAAACCGCATAATTACTTAGGTCTTCTGGCTCGCTATCTAATACCGCAATATTGCCATTTTCAATACTTAAAATGCGAATATCTTTATGCTTACCCTCTGCATTAATGTAAGTAAAATGACTGTTACCCGAAAGTTCAATCTCGCGATCTAATGTCACTTTACGTCCGTTAATACCTAAGACGCGACCGCCTATATTTGTGGCGGCATAATCGCTGTCTGCCACACGGATAACATCACCGGGTATGTGCATCAAACCTTCTGCTCCCACACTAAAGGTTACTGTTTTTGTTTCAAGGCGTTCTGTTTCTAAAATCCACTTTCCTGTACGATGTGCCTGACCTCTTGATGTACAGCCAAACGCAGTGACTTTTTTAATATTTAGTCCATAGCGACGAATTAAAGAGTCATCAGATACAACCTCCACTTTCTTTTCATAACTATCGGATGCGTCTATATATTCCACGTGGATTTCATTATGGCGAGCTTTCATTGCAGAATATTGATAGCTAAATTCACCATTTACTACATTGGCATTAGTGTAAGTCCAAACGGGGTCGGTTGGTCTATCCATTACGACGGTAAACTCTCGCCCATTCCATACTGGCATTGCTCTAAAAATTGAGCAAATATCATTAATCACATCATAGGCTTTACGTTGCTCCACAAGCCACGCATTACAAGTAAAACGAGGCTCTTTTCCACCAAAACCATCAGGCACCATTTGATCACAATATTGAGCAACTTGATATAATGTCCATTTATCTACACTAAATTCACCTAAGCGTTGACCTAAACCATAACGTTTGTTAGTCATCAGGTCATACAACACCCATGCAGGGTTATTTGACCAAGCTACTTTGAATGTGCCATCCCATAACCCTTCATAAGTGCGGTTAATTGGATCGTAATTACTCGGTATTTTGAGCTTAATACCATAGATTTCATAGTTGCGATTAGGAATTGAACCAAAATATTCTGAGTCAAATTGGATACCAACAAGTGCGGTATTAGGATAAGTAAATTGTGTTTCAATGATTTCCGTATAACTTGACCAAATAGTGTTATTTTGCAAACGTTGACTGGTACTATCTTCTGTTAATCGTTCCACTCTTACTTGAAAAGGTACTGGTGGTAAATTGCCATATTCAAACTGACGTAAATATTGTGAACTGTA
The DNA here is from genome assembly GCF_003096995.1 of Alitibacter langaaensis DSM 22999. Taxonomy (GTDB): domain Bacteria; phylum Pseudomonadota; class Gammaproteobacteria; order Enterobacterales; family Pasteurellaceae; genus Exercitatus; species Exercitatus langaaensis. Next base: position 98,293 of record NZ_QENU01000003.1, read on the forward strand.
TTTCCCCTCAATAGTGACTGGGTAAGTCTGATCGCCAATAATTACATTCAAATCCACTCTAGCGCCATTTGTGTCGCCTTGATCATTTTGACTAAATAGCGATTGCACTCCAAGGGTTAAACGCAAACGAGATACTTTGCTGTCGGTAATTGTGCGGGTAATTGCCACCGCTTTACGCACTTGCGCACTTACTGCAACTTCCTTTTCGGATGTGTTAAACCCTTCCATTATGTCTTGGTCTTGCAAGCCAATACGACCTTGAGCATCAACATTATTAAAATTGTAGCTATCATTGCTAGCTTGAATCGGAGTATTATCCAAAAATACGGATTTTACACCATCCACTAAACCTTGAATTTCACCTTCAGAGATAATTTCAACGATGTTTACTAGCTGTTTTGAGCGTCCGCTCTCTGGTGCTTCAACAGGCGTACGACCGCCTCCACCTCCTCCGCCACCCATAATTTACTCCTTAACTAAAAATAAATGTGAATTATGCAAATCTGCCCTTGCCAAATCCGACTTTACGAGATGTATTTTTCCATACATCAACATCAATAGTTCTGACCCCTTGTGATATCACCATTGACCCCGTGCGGATGCGTCCATAAGCCAACGGCACCATTCGACCTTGAGCCGTCATATTGGCACGGTTGGAAAAGGCAGTGGATTGCTTCTTTTCTGCGTCATTTGGATTTTGCATTGTTGGTTGTTTTGTAAGCATTTGAATAACACCACCAGCCATCATTGCTATACCAACACCAATAACATTTGGAGCAAATCCAGCCGCAGGTGTATATAACATTACTACACCAATGACGGTAATAACTGCTCCAAGAATAGTTTGAAATACCCCAGCTTTTTTTGCCCCCTTTAATACTGGTGTAAAATGAACTACCATTCCCTTTTTAAGCCTATAGAAAAAACCTTTTTCAAGGTACCGATTATCAATATATTGCTTACCTATTCGCACAGTAAACAAACCTTTCTGAATGAATTCCCTTAGTCCGGGAATTTGCATAATTAGAGCTCGAATGCACTCCGCTGGCGTATCTGCCTCTAGCTCAAATGCAGTGCCAAACTGTTTAAGGGCACCGTAAAATCTAACTTTGACCATTGCTTAAATCTCCAAATACTATGTGTATGTTTAAACCAATATCCATCATATAAATCACGTTTTGATAAGCGGCGTGGGCTGTGATGAAGCACCATTTGATCGCCGATATAAATTGCCGCGTGATTCGGCACATCTGCACCCACTTGCATTAAAATCACATCACCAATTTGCACTGCACTTTCATCAATCAACCGTTCAAAGCCGTGCGTCGCCATATTATCGAGATACAAATTAAATCCATCCTCCCACCAATAATCATCTCGCTCAAAATCGGGAAAATCTGCCCCAGCGAGATAATAAAAATCCCGAAATAAGGTGTAGCAATCCATTACACCGTGATTAAACTCACGCCCTAACAACGGTGGGATTTTGGGGAAAATATGGATTTCATCGTTGCACACCAGCCAAAAATCCAAGTCTGCTACCAGTTGGGTTTGGCGGTCTAAAAGTGATAACACGGGTTCGCCATTTGGATGTGAATGCACAAGTGCGGTAATTTTTCCCTGAGAATTTGCTTGCAAAAAATCTTCAGGTGAAATCTCGAAGTGGTTTTCTTTGTCTTCCGCTTGATTTTTGCAAGGTATAAAAACCATTTCATCGCCCTTTAAAACAACAAAACCGCAACATTCGTGCGGTTCTTGGTGTTTAGCATGAGAGACTATTTTCTCTTTTAATTTTTGTAACATAACTCTTTACACTCGTAGTAAATTAATGTATCGTACCTCTATACACAAGGCAGATATTACTATGATTCTTTCATTTAAACATAAAGGCTTACAGGCATTTTTTGAAACAGGCTCAACGGCAGGTATCCAACCCAAACATGCTCAAAAGCTCCATTTACTGCTTACTACGCTTAATGTGGTAAGTGATGTTTCTGAGATGGATATGCCTGGCTGGAACTTGCACCCACTAAAGGGGGATTTAACTGGATATTGGTCTGTTAAAGTAAATGCCAATTGGCGCTTAACCTTTAAATTTGAAAATGGTGATGCTGAAATTGTCAATTATCAAGATTACCACTAAGGAGTAACCAAATGAGGATGTTCAACCCGGCACACCCTGGCGAAGTATTAAGAGATATTATTTCTGAATTTAAAATTAACGAAGTTGCCAATAAACTTGGCGTAACACGCGTTACACTTTCCCGAATTTTAAATGCAAAAACTAGCGTCACACCTGAAATGGCAATGCGCCTTAGTAAACTTTTACCTAATACTTCACCGAATTTATGGCTGAATATGCAAGCCCAATATGACTTATGGCACTTGGAGCAAGGTAAACAATTTGATGTTCAACCACTATATGCCACTAATGCTCAACAGACGGCCAACAACCATTAACCCAGCTTATCCACCGACACAAACCCACCGTAGTTGCGTAGATTGCTACGCAACCTACATCCACTTGGCAGACCACTACATTTATCTTCATTTTTATCACGAGTGGGTTGATCTTTCTCGTCCGCCACGGGACCACCTGTATAACCACATTCTGCAGAGCGATATAACCAACCACATTGCACAGTAATAGTGCGGGCTGAAATTAAAGCGTTATCTGTTTCAGTCGGTAATGCTAAAGTAAATACCGCAACATCTCGCTTAAGTGTAGATAATTGCTCTATCACAAAATAGCTCAACACTTCTTGGCTTGGATCTGCTTGTTTGTTACCCTCAGCAAAATTTACTGCATCTAAATACTGCATATACACTTGGCGACGTCGAACAATCCCCCCTAGGCATTGTTCAAAGCGTTGCACAAGCCCTGTGATAAAACCGTTAACATTAGCAAGAGTAAGCTCTGGACGATTACTTGGACCTTGTCCAGATAAGGCAAAACCACTGGCTTTCACACCAAAGGCTTCATAGGTATGTCCTTGCCACACAATAGGTTGCATCATTTCATTAGTGCCAGCATAAAATCGAAACAGCTCACCATTCATTCCATCTTTATCTTTTAAATCACGCAAGTCAACTTCATATAAATCAATCATTGCGTTTTGCTCAAGCTTACTCAGCTCAAGTTTCATTTGGGTGGGGATTTGTTGAGGCATTATGGCACTTCCTTAAATTCACAACTAAATTCCGTGTAGGTTTTTCCCATTTTAGCGGACCACTTACTACACACGACTTTTTTCAATGAATTGGTAAATGGGTCTTGGAAATAAAAAGGCTCGACACCTTTATGCCGAGCCAAAAATTCATCCACTTCCAACCGTACCTTATTTTTCACTTTAACCACCACAGGATAAACGCGCAGTAAATTATTTATTGTTCTAGGCTGCCTCTGTGTGTAACCATCACCAAACTCAATCTCATTCACTTTTGGCGAGTTTTCCACCGCAAACCCAGGGCGTATGCACCATTTAAAGGTTTCCATTAGCTAAATGCGCCTCCCGCGCGGAAATTGGTTTGAATCACTTGGTTTGCCTCATTGCGTGCAATGGTTTTCATCAGTTCAAGGGTGATTTCAAGTTGATCGCCTTTTTGTTTTGTGCTGACTTCTGCTTGCACAGGTTCACCTTGATTAATCACTTTGACGGTGATGTCCTGAGAACTATTATTTACTCTTGGTTCCATAGATGGCAATCTTGGTACCGCAACGCCACCACCATTTGCAAAACCACGCTTACCATAATTAAGATAGTTAAGGTAACCTAAACCTAATCGTGCTGTGGCTTCTTTAGTGATAACATATTCCCCTCGGTGAACAATCCCTGCAGGTGTGTATTTACCGCCATCGCCTGTATAGCCCCCTGTAGCAAAGCCAACGCTTGAAATTTGCGAAACCACATTCATTCCAGCAGCAGCGACCGCTGCCATATTGGCAAACTTTTGTGCTGGTGTGAGTGCAGTAGGGTCTGCCATAGCTTGACTGATCGCCTGCGATAATTTAACCATTGATTCAGCAATAGCAAACGCTTTAGAAACAGCAAACATTGCTTTATACGCTGCGGATTGTCGCCCGCCTGATTGCTCAATCATTGAGGCAAGATTACCAAACGCACCACCAAGATCATTAAGTCCCGTAGCATAATTATTCATCTCACGCTGAAATTCATCATTTTTATAACGATCAATAATTTGTTTCTTGCGCTGCTGAAACTCCTCTTCCGTCATTAACTTTTGTTCGTAAAATGCTTGAAGTAAAGCCAGTTCCTGTGTTTGCTGATTTTGTATGGCTTGATTTGGATCGTAAATGGCGCGCAGTTGATCTAATGGCGTAACGGCATTTTGTGCTACATTTTGTGCATACTCAAATTGCAGTTTCATTGCTGCTTGTTTTGCTTCATCAACTGTAAGCTGGTTAGCGGCTTGCAATTCTTTAACTGCTGCAAGCTCTTTATCCAGATTATTGGCAGCTAATTTATTTGGTGCATATTTACCCGCAAGCTCCAACCGCTGTTGATTAAAACGTTGCGTAATAGCAAGTTTTGCTGCTTCATATTCTTGATGTTGTACAACGCCTTTTTTCATATGCTCTTCAAGTCGCTGAAACATTCGTATTTCTTCGAGATCGATTTCATTCAGCGTCGACCCACTTTTTTGACGTAAATCATCATAAAAAGAAAGCCAATTTTCACGAGCATTTTCACCTCTACCTTTTTTGTGATTATTTCTGTCCTCTTGCTCCTTGATTGTCTTTTCTTTTACTTTGATTTCTTGATCTTTGGTAAACATACCATCAAGTTTTTTGCCCATTTCAAGCATTGTATTTAATTGCTCGGCTGAAAGCTTAATTGCTTTTGCTGCACTTTCAGCAGCTGCTACATCCCCCCTTGCAATTGCATTTAACACTTCAGAATATTTAGCCCCTTTTTCGCCAAGCACATCATAAAGCCCTGCTAAAACAAATGAAGCTTTAGCGTGTCCTTGATTTTTCAGTTTAAGCACTTCTAATTTAACTCTTAAATCATCGGACTTTTTCGTTAATTCTGCCTGTGCTTTTTTAAGATCTAATACTGCTTCAGTTGCATTCTGCGTTTGATCTGCCATCTTTTTTAGCTTATCAGGAAGTTCCGCTAAAACTTCATCAATTAGCTTGCTATCTACCCCAATTAACTTTAATTTTCGAGCAAAATCTTCCGCAGTTTTCCCATTTTGCGTAAATACAATGCCAAGCTGGGTAACTTGTTTTTTCAACACAGAAAAATCAATATTCTGGTTTTCTTTAATTTGTTGTAACTCATCATTCAGTAATTCAATCTCTTTTTTGCTTTTTTCTGATAACTCTAAGCCAAATTGCCAATGTGTGGTTTGAATTTCCGAAATTTTCGCCTTTGTACTAGCAATCTGTTTTTCATAATTCTCAAGTGTTTCCATTTGTTTAGAGATTGTCAATGAAAGGGCACTTTCGCTTAATCCGTCATAGCTTTCTTTTAAGCGATCATTTGCACCTGCCGTATCAAGGGCTTTTTGCTGTGCTTCTTTTGCCTGCATTGAGAAATAAAATAACGCACTTCCAGCCAGCATTGCGGCACCTGTTGGTCCACCAATTAGACCTAATGCCCCTTTTAATATTCCACTGGCTTTCGATACTAAACTATTTGCAACGGATAACTCACGCTTGGCTTGAGCCTCTTCCCTTGCTAGTGCAATGATTTGTTGCGATTGCACTTTCATTTGCTCACGCAATGCAAATTGCGTACGTTCACTTTGTGCTAATTTAGCCTGCTCAATTAAAGAGGCTTGAATTGTCTGCATTTCCAAGCGTTTAGCTTTAACGCTCTCATAGGTTGCTTTTACTGATTTATAATGCTCAAAAGTGTTTTTAGCCGTGCTATATGCACTGGATAACATTCCATTGGCATATCGCCCAATATAAGCAACCCCACCCGCAGCAACTAATGCTCCCGTTATTTTTATCAGCGTATCAAGATTATTTGCTGCAAATTCAATACTTTTAGCAAAGCTAGATGTTATTCCGCCCGCTTTATCCAATTCCCCTATAGTTTTAATGATATTGGTTTCTAAATTAGTAAAGGCTTGTGATACTGTCAGCACACGTTTAGCAAAATCGCTATCAACAGAATCTTTCGCTTTTTGTAATGCGTCAATCACTTTTGGAATAGTTAATTCGCCCGATTTCCCCATTGCTTTTAATTCTGCGGTGGTAATACCCAACCCTTTTGCGATTGCGTCAGCAAGTCCGGGAGTTTGTTCCATCACAGAATTAAGCTCTTGCCCTCTTAATTCTCCTGCAGCCATTGCTTGTCCGAACTGCATTAATGCTGCTTCAGCAGATGCCGCACTTGCACCAGACATCGCTACCGCTTTAGAAACGGTTTCTGTGAGTGATGCAACATCCGCTTGTGATAAACCGAGCTGTTTCGCATTTTTGGCAAAGCGTTGGTAAACTTCAGAGGTAGCATTCAGACTTTGATTAGTTTTTAAGGCAATATCAAACACCGACTCGGTTGCCGCCACAAGCTGAACACTTCCTTCGGTAACCAAACGCATACGGTTTTGTAGTTCTGTATAGCTGTCAGCCGTTTTAACAAATTGGTTAGCAAATCCAGCAATCCTTGAAAAATTATCAAAGCGGAAACTCCATTTGGTTGTGTTATTGATATTTTTCGCTGCTTTTTCAATATTATTAAGATATTTTGTTGTTCTTTCAGAAAACTGCTTCGCTTTTTGTTGTGCTTTATCAAGATTGATCTGAAATTGTTTTGCATAGTGTTGCGTTCTTTGATTAGAGCGTTCAAGATCTTTCTGAAATTTAACCGTTTCAAGACTAAGATGAATGTTAAGATTACCTAGTGCACCTGACATAATTTTCTCCCATAAAAAAAGCACACCGAAGTGTGCTTTTCTTTTATAAATGTTTCTATTTAATAATAACGTACCTAACTTTATCTTGTTCTGCTTGCTCAGCCTTTTTAACTTCCTGCTCTTTTTCCCATTTCTTATTTGAGAAAAATAGTGCTATGCCTATAAGGAATACAAGTATCACAAAACCAATAAATAAAATAGCAAGATATTTCCAAGCTATGCCAGTAGAAAATCCCAGCACAACGGATATAAAAATAAGGGGGAAAATAAAAAAAATTACCACGACACTTTTTATCTCTCTAAGTAAAAAGTTAAGCATTCCAAATTCTTTTTTGAACATATCCCCTCCTAAACATTATTATCCAATCTACCAAATCCCTACACGCCGTCAAGCTATTTCAGCAAAGAGATCAATAAACTTTGCCCAGCTAATTTGATCGCTTCAAATGACAGATCTATACCTTTAGTTTTAATGACTTGTTTAACCTTATTCCAAGCGGTATCACTACGAATTTTGTCAAGAAATTCATGACCTTGCCATGTTAAATCTATTGCTACAAAATCCTCATCTCCCATTGTGGAATTGTCCTCAATGCAAATAAGATCCGCTTGAGCAAGAATTTTATAATGATACGCTACAATATCAGGCGACACACCCTTAATACTCTCGCTATCCAACGGTGTATCATCTACTTTTTGCTCTAATTTAATAAGGATTTTTCGGATAAGCTCCCAATCTCTTTTCATTTTATCTCCCTACAACCGCACTTAAAATAAAGTGCGGTATGTTTCGCTTGTTTTTTAGAAGTTAGCCAATCGCTTAGGTTGCGGTTGTTGCTCAAGTAGGCTTAACATTCCCTTAATGAACATAATGCGTTCGCTTTTAGCGTGAACGTATTTTTTCGCTTTTTCTAACGCTTGTTCAGTTGGTATGTTGAGATTATGGAAATAATGCCCACCAAGTTTTTTATCAATGTCTTGCCGTAAATAAGGGTAGCCTTTACGAATTTTTTGCCCCATTTCATATGCTTCACGAAGTGAATGATAAAGGTTGGCGATAATGTAGAGTGCTTCTTCATCTTGACTAAATTCATCTATAATCAATTCCCCCTCAAGCGGCAGTCTAGCCAACAAACTAATCGCATCTACAAACTGACTATCATCAATTTCTTTATAACTTTTACCGAAGTGAGATTTTAAAGCTGACCATTGCATTATTGCACATTTGGCTTGTTTATCCTTTGGTAATTGCAAAGTACGATTTTTCACAAAGTCTTTGATGAATTGTTGATGTTCTTTTGTTAGCAATATTGGTGTGTCAAGTTTTTCATATTTCCCCGTTTTTCTGATCTGTGGTAATACCTCAGAGGTAACCCACTTTCTAAAACGATATGGAGTAGAATCTTTTTTTACTGCATCACGACAACGTAGGATTAAAGTATACATTCCACTTTCAGATACGATATTCATTTCTTGCTGTCCACCAAGGGTGTTACTTAAAGTTACACCCTTTTCATCATCATCCAATACTAAAAGAGCTTTACGATTATTTTCAATACCAATCGCATCACAAATATCTTTGGCTACAAACCAAGGCTCGCCATTAATAGAGACAACGCGAATTGATGCTTCGCCAAAGTTGAAATTAGAAACATTTTGAATTTCTTTTGATAAAGTAGTATTATTGTTCATAGAGATATCCTTTTGGTTTGGGATTATTTCTTCACAAGCCTCAACAGTTGCCGCTATTGAGGCTTTTCTATTATTGAGCATTTGCTTTGTCATTTCGCATACTCTCTTCCAAACAACGCTGTAATTCACGAGTTACAGAGCGATAATTTTTCTTAGCTGAGCTTTGTAACCATTCAACAAGATAAGCTGGCAAGTTAGCTGTAATATTTTTTTTTTCTGTTTTTTCTTTCATAGTTTCACCAATAGATTTATGTTAATATGACATAAGAACAATCGCATTAAGCGATTAGTTAGTATTTTAATCATAAAAAAGTTTATTTCAAGTGATTTTATATGAAAACAGATAAAAATTTACCGTTTAGACTGCTTTTTAAACAAAAAAGAAGTGAGCTTGGCTTATCGCAGAAAGATATAGCCGAAAAAACTAACACCAGCCCAACCCTCATCTCTAAGTATGAGAAAGGCTTATCTAAACCACGTATAGAAACAGCTAAGCGAATAGCAGAGGTTCTAAGCATTGATTTAGATACCCTCATCAGATCCTTAGATCAGGACGAAGTCTATTTAATAAAGATTCCTTTCTATCTAGATGAAATGGAAGATGATAGTTATTTTCATATCGCAAACGATATGCTACCTAGCTACATAGATACAGATAATCTACTAGCTTACCGGCAAAAAGGTGATGCCATGAGCCCTCTATACAAAGATGGGGATACTCTACTAATTGATAAACTAGATAAAGAAGCAAGTATAAATTCAGCTTTTTTAGTGGAAATTGATGATTACAACGGAATTAAACTAGTCAGCAAAAATGATTTTGCTAAAGAATACATTATTCATTCGGTAAATACCAACTATCAACCAATATATGTGAAGACAAATGAAGTAAACATTATTGGTCGTGTAATTTGGTGTGGTAGGTTTATGTAATTCCATAGACCAAAACCCTGCTGAGATCAACAGGGTTTATATAATTCATATCGCTTATTTTTAACGTTTATCTATAGCATTCACTATAAAGCACGTACTACCTATGATAGCCAAAACAGCACCTATTACACAATAGGTTGTTGAATATGTTCCATTTATTATATAGTTATAAGCGTCCCCACCTACATAAGCATTAACATTGAGACTTGAAAAATTTTCTCCATAATTTTTATATTTAAAAATTTTGGTAAGCCCATAACCTATACAACTAAGTGCACCTACATAAAATACCCAACCAAAAAAAATTAATATTGAGTCGCCTTCTTTTGATGATGTTTCTGTAATTTCTGCTGTTTCTGTATTTTTCATAATTAACTCCTAAGCTAAAAAATAGGCGTTAATTATACCAAAATCAGGCGAGCTTTAAAGTGATCTGGATCACATCACAATGTACTAGCACTTAAGATTTAGCAAGCAATAAACTCCTGAAACATTTCTTCCTGATTAGCTACTTGTGGAAAATTTTGTTTTTCATTTTTCATCGTGCCACCAATACCGGCATTTTATATGTTACTTGAAAAGAGCCATAACCTCGTGAGTTAGCTTTTGGAGGAATAAATTTAACTCGCTCAATATTATTCGATACCTTATTTTTCTTGGTTTCCATTAAATATTGCTCAGGAGATAAGTTGCGTGTTTTTGTAGGTGTTAATACGGTATTTTTCATACATAGTTCCCCTTTTTATAAACAGAAAAAGCCTACTCAAATTACTTTGGTAAGCTTTTTGTCTGTTTAGTTGATGTCAAAGAACAAATGATTACTGTCACTAATCTACTAAATTTTGCGGTCATTCTAATGACAAGCAGGCGCACTTGTCAAGCAAAGCACTACGCCTGCTACCAATACATACACACGATTTTTTATCTTTGAGCCAAAAACATTTCACTACCATCATCAAAATCTTGGCTATTTTCCACCGCACTTTGATCTGTAAAAAACGGCATAAACTCAGTGAGTTTTGGGCTGTCTTTTTTCGGATCGCTGTTAATCGCAGCTAAAAGATAGGCAATTTGTGCAGTGCGGTAATCTTCACGCCATAGCCCGAACGGCTGTTCTTGGTAGAATTGTTCATATTCTTGCAGGTGGCTTTCGGGCATTGCTTCGATTTCTGATAGCGTTTTACCCAACGCAAGGGATAAGGTTAGTTGGAACTTGCGTCGGGCGGTGAGTTTTTTGAGCTACCTTCATTTTCAGCTTGATTAAAAGCAGTGAGTACACTGTCATCAAGGGTTAAAATGGCTTCTAAATCCTCTACATTGTCAGGGTTAAATAAGTTATTGCCTTTTTCATCACATAATTTAATAGCAAGGTTACGTGCAAGACGATATTTGTCCGCAATCGGTTCAAGCTGCTTGGCAAGTGCATCTTCATCATTTAGATTAAGCTCAATGCCTTGTTTGGTTGCTTGGGCTTTCAGCCAATTTTGATATTCAAACACTTCACGGTTTACATCGCCTACAGTAAAAGAACGGATATAGTAGGTATTGCCATTAAGCTCAAAAGGTTTGAGTGTAGGTTTGATTGCAAGTAAAGTTGCTTTAGTGCCTTTATTCATGGTTGATTTCCTTAAAATTTATGAAAAAAAACACCGCACTTTTTATCGTGCGGTGAGTTCGTTATGCAACAGGCAATAAGTAATCGCGTTTGGATTGTTTAATCGTTACACCCGATTCAAACTTGCCTTTCACTTCTCCGCTAATATTGGTGCTGGTTTGGATAAAGCCCGTGCCATAAAGCGATCCTTGATTGTTTTTAAACACAATCAAATATGGAAAGGTTTCTTTGCCGTAGAACTTCTTACGTAAATCCGCTTGCATTGCTGTAGCGGGAGCCCAGAAGAAAGTCAGTTTTACGTTACCAAACTCAATATCACCCGGTTCAGTTTCAGTTCCCTCGCTGCACATTGTGGTAACATCTTCTTCTGAAAGCGTATCGCCGTCTTTTTCAATGTTTTTGATGGCGCAGAAGTTGCTTGACCAACTAACACGAGCCACTTTGGCATTGGTAAATACTGTCGGTTTGTCTTGATCTGCCCAGTTGACTTCATCAGCTAAGATGATGTCGTTAGTTTGTACATCTTTCACTGGGTAGTAACCATCAAGGGAGCCAAGACCAGTTATGAGGAGCAAGTCTCCTTTTTTGTAGCCACTGTTAGCGACGGTAATTTTGGCGTTCGGAGTAATTTCACAAGCAGTAATACTTTTTTCCGCTTCGGTGCCTTTGCCAATGTAAAATTTTGTTCCCTGAAATGGGGTTGTTTGTGTTGCCATTATTCCTCCTGACTGTAAGTAATTTGATATTGTAGGTTTGCTATGTACCAAGTGCGTTTTTGTGCATCTTGTTCATAGTGATAACCCGTTAAATAGCATTGTTGTAAGATACTTAAATCATCATTCTCAAATGCTTCAGCTAAATGCTGTACAATTTCTTCTGCAAGCTCATCAAGTGGGGCTTCTCCTTGGGTTGAACGTTGATAAATGGCGATGTTTAATATTGCTTCCCACTCTCCCCCACATAATCCTGCTGGCTCACTTTGTGCATCGTCAATAAAGACCGCAAGTGTTGTTGGCTCATTATCCAAATCAATAAATGTTGGTCGTCCTGCCCAAACCTTTATTGTTGGGTCTAATGTTTGTAGAAGCTCTGCTATGTGCTCTCTAATAGCTTTATGAATAAGCATATTTTCTTCCTAAGAAAAAACCGCACTTAAGCGGTCTTTTAGTTCTTTCCGTAATTCTGAGGGATAATCTTTAAGCGCCTGTTGATAAGCTGCGGTCAATGGCTGTTGCAAGGGTATTTTCACCACATCAATGGAATAGCGTGAGCGCCCAGCCCGTTGCATTACATGCAAGCGTCCATTAGCAAGGGTTTGGATAAAACCACGTTGCACCGCATATTTTCCCACCATAATGCCACCTCGACCTTCCCACACCCGATTAGCTTTACTCTCTAACAGGCGAATTAGCGGTAACGGTGAGACATTGACACGAAGCCGCGCATGCAGTTTTGTGGCGGTTGCACGCTGATGTTTGCTTTGCCTTGTTCTGCCTTTTAAGGTTTTAACCGGCACACCGATGTCTTTGGCTACATTTTTGGTGGCTTGATTGCGCGCCTTTGTTGCCAAATGATTGATGGTTTTTGCCGCTTGGTGATTAAGCTGTTTCACCACCTTATTCGCATTGCGCCTGATTAAAGCCAGATCCTGATCTATCGTCATTGTTTACTCCAGTTGCAAAATAATCAGTTGATCCACCAATTCAAAGGCTTTAATCACAAACTGCTTATCCCCTTGCTCCGCACGGTCGCCCACGCGTGGACGATAGCCACTTTCTTTAAACAATGTCAATGTGCGCTTGGTACCATTCACCCGATACTCTTCGTTATACTGCAACATTCCTTCAAAGCGTTGCGGCACTTCATCGTAAGTAGCAGGGTAAACAACGCCCTCAATCAGCCAAGGCGACATCATAATCTCTGTTATCGCCTTGTCTGCTTTTGCCAGTACCTGCTCAAACGGGTTAAGCATTGATTTTCACATCAACTTCTTCAGAAGATGTCCCTGAATTAGTCCAAGCAAGACCAAGGCGTTTATTACTGGCTGCAGTTTTGGTTGCCCCCTCCGTATCAGACCAATACAACACATCACCCTGCTTGATGTCGTCAGCTTGTTTTGCTTTAACACGCCATACTCCACCCACAATCCCTGTCCCCGTGCCTTTATTCGCTACATCAGTGACAGCAATTGCAATCAGATCTTGCAACACCACTACATCACCACTTTTCACATTTTTTGTTGCGACAAAATCAATGGTTTCGCCGTTTTGAATAAAATTTTTCGCCATAATAAGCTCCTGTTATGCTTGTTTAATTGCGTGAATGACATCAGGTAATAACCACATCACGCCCAAAATGAATGCCATAAGTAAGCACGCCCATAAGAAAAAACGTACCGATTTTCTCTCATCTAATAATGTCAGCATTATGTTTACCTCTTTAAAAGATGGCAGTTTGATGTTAAAATTCATTTAATTATTTAATCCTTGCTGATTAAGGCTTAAATAAGAAAAGCCCAACTGTTGACGCAGTTGGGCTTTTCTCCTTTTGCTAATTCTTAAGCATTAGTGACTCGCACAATACCACGGTGATCTAATACATTCACTCCGGCATCAATTCGCACTTTGGTCGTCACACCATCAACAGTGAAACCGGTTTGCTGATCAATAAATGGTTGTTCAACACCATTGAGATAAGATACCTCAATTGCTTCTTTATTGAGTAAATACCAAATCTTCGCATTTTCTGCTTGTAAACGTTGAGATTTTGTTACTGGCACAACATCTTTCAATGGATTAATAATCCCCGAATTAATATCTGTACCTTCCACAGAATTTGAGCCAAGAATTTGTTTTGCTCGAGTATAAAGCGACGTTGGTGCAAGCAATACATCGGGTTCAATAGCAAGCTGTTTACCATCAAAAGATTTTTGCGCATTCATTAATTGAATTGCTTTATCAATATTAGCTAAATCCATCGCGGCCCCGGTTACAGTGTTTTTATGTGCGGCATCATAAAGTTTTTTACCGTCATAACTCATCACCGGATCGCCAAAGAGTTGCGCAAAGACTAAATCGGCAATAGTTGCTCGCGCAGCCTGTCCAAGTTTATAAGGCACTTGCGTCAACATATTCATATCATCATTGATGATAAGTTGGCGCGTGAGGCTGAATAACGCTCCGTAAGTGGCAAGCGATACGTGCATTCCGGTATCACCCAAGGTCACGTAGGTATATTCTGCCCCTTCACGAACTTGTGGCAAGCTGTCAAACCCACCTAAACCTACACGATAAGCCGGGCGGAAATCAGTAAGTGTTCCTTTGTGTGTCCATTGTTCAAAATTTTCAGTGCTTTCAGACCAACCTTTTAATACAGATTTATGCGCAACATCAATCAAAATCTGACCGAAATCAGAGGTTGAATGGGTAAACGCCATTCCCACCATCTGCATCGCATTCATTCCTGCAATACCAATTCCACGATCGACTAAGGAAGCGCGCGCTAATTCACGTAAGGTCATGGAATTATAGGCATTGTCTTTTTCTGCTTTTTCAAAACCCGCTCGAGCGAGTAAAGAGGCTTTTACGCTATCTCCAATTAAATTTCCATTATCTACATGGATATGGCTTTGTGGTACGCTTGGTGTGGTATTTTCGCCGAGTTTCGCCAACAATTTATCTTTGGCTTGCTCCGCGGTGATGGTGATATCCCCTAAGCACTCCACCAGCAAATCATTAAATTGCCCATTGAATGGCGCAAATACCGCCTTAATTGCCGTATTTCGTTGCGCCATTTGAGCTTGTACTTGTGCGGTATTATCTACCGTTTGCACCACAGACTTTTCAGCCGCTTGCGGTTGTTCTGTTTTGGGTGGTTGTGCCACATTTTGAGATTGTGTGTTGCCTTGTGGCTTAAACAACATATTTTTAATTTCATTAGGCATTTTTGTATAGTCCTCTAGTTTTTTGGATTGGATACAAGCCATCGCCACAAGGGAATCGGCTAGTTTGTCTGCAAAACCTTGCTCTACGCACTCTTTCCCCGTGAGCCAAGTTTCTTCACTTAGCATTGCTGCTAATTCTTCTTCAGATTTTCCCGTTTTATTGATGTAGGCCATTAACAGCGTACTCTCTACTTTATCGAGCAAATCCGCATATTTACGCATATCATCGGCATCACCGCCCTGAATGCCCCACGGTTTATGGATCATCATCATGGCATTTTCTGGCATAATGATTTCATTGCCCGCCATTGCGATGACCGAAGCCATAGAAGCAGCAAGACCGTCAATAGTGACGGTCTTGTTGGCAGGGTGATTTTTTAGCAAGTTGTAAATAGCAATGCCATCAAATACATCGCCACCGGGTGAGTGGATATGTAGGTTGATCTGTTTGATATTGTTGCCAAGGGCTTTTAAGTCTTTGGCAAATTGTTGAGCGGTCACACCCCAAAAGCCGATTTCATCATAAATGCTGATCTCGGCAGTGTCCTTTGCAGACGCTTTCATCGTAAACCACGACTGATTATTCGTCTTTATCGCCTGTGAGGTTATCGCCATTGCGACTGGCTCCAAAATTACTTGCTTTCGTGTCATTTTGTAATCCTTGTGTGTTAGTTAAATCAGTATCAAATTTCAAACCCTCGCGAGCATTTTCTTTCACTTCCACAATCCTTTGCCGTTTGACTTCGGCAGGGTTGTTACCGCTTGCTCTAATTGCTTGGCTTTCTGTCGCTAATCCCCCTTTAATCCGTTCTTTCCAAGCATTTGCTTCTTTAATCGGATCAATCCATGGCATAACAGGACCAGAATAGACCGCATTAAAAAGCGAGTTAGGGTCAATATCAGGCGGAACATCAATTGCTTGTGAAGCAACAGCCATCTTCAACCACTCCCGATAAATCGGTCGGCTGATAGCTGCTACAAAAGCATCTTGCAGGACAGCATAGCCTTCAAAACTTTCAACAAGTTCTTGCCGCTGTGCCGAGTAAGTGCCGTTGTAGTCTCGGGCGATACTGGAATAGCTTGAACGTGTGCCTGCGGCGGTAGCTCGTAGCTGACCGTTGCGGAAGGTTTCCAAATTTACATTCGGTCGGTTGGAGTTGATTAAACCAATGTCTTCACCTGGCTTTAAATCATCAATCACCGCCCCAGGGGCAATATCAAACAGGCGTTCGCTATCACTGTTGTTTTCGTCATCATAAAGAGCCGCATCGCCTTTTTTGATATACATCGTCATTGCAGCAGCAATGCGTGCGGCAACACGCTCACTTTCTTCGTATTCTTTGAGATCAGCCAATCTTACAATCACACCATGTAACATACTCACACCACGGATTTGATGTAATCGCTTACGAAAGGCGAGGTGCAACATATTTTCTGCAGGTACAGTTTTGATTTTTCCGTACATGCCTGTACTTTCTTGCGGATTGTCTAAATAGACTTGATAAGCTGTCGGTTTCCGCCAAGCATTAAGATAGACACCTTGCACTAAGCCATTTTTTGCCTCTTCTGTTTGCATTGGCACAAAATCCGGCTCTAAGGCTTCAAGGGAAAAAGCCACTTGTGAGCCGTGTTCCAAACCTGCCACTTTGCCTTTTACCAACTGAACAAAGACTTCACCATCTCTTAACCAAGTCCGCAGTAGCATTCGTTCTAATAAAGGGCGGGTATATAAGCCTGTTACATCAGGTTTCACCGACCATTCCGCCCATAGTTTGCGGATTTTCCCCGCTAATTCTTCGTGGACATCACCCACCAAAGTGAGCGGTTGCGGTTCGATGTGAATGCCTTTTGAACCAATCACCCTTTCTTCCATTTTGTCCAAAATACCAATCACAATATCGTGATTTTGGTCTAAGGCTCGTGCTTGTTCTCTAAGACTGACCGCACTTTGCCGTACATTTGTGTTAGCACCTTGTCCGTCTCGACTAGCTTTATGCGTTCGACTTGGCAATGCGGCTTCATACGCATTCAGCACGTAACGGCTTTGTGACCGTTTCGCTGCCCAGCGTGGAGATATTGCTGCAATCGTTTTTTCCAACATATTCATTAGATAAATCTCGCATATTTAATACGGTGTTTTTTTGCTCGCAGCCCTGTTTCCGCCAATAATTCATCAAGCATTGTTTGATAGCGGTCACGCTGCTTGGTAAGTTCCGTTACCTGGTAAGATACGGATCGCCCATTAAAGCTCACTTGGCTTTGTGCCTGCTCAATCTTTTCATCAAGCGTTCGGATCTTTTGTTTTAGTTCGTCGATTGTGTAAATTGTCATATTTACTCCAATAAAAAACCGCACTCCGAAAAGTGCGGTCAAAATTCAAAGCCATCCGCCTGTTTTACGTCCACCACCACTAAGCCAGCTATTTTTAGGCTTAGTTTGTTTTTGGGGTTTTGGTTTAACTTGTACAGCCTGTTCTTCATCAGGTGCACTTTCAATAGAAAGTGTGGTCAAATTTCGAATGATATTTGTGTTCACATCAGGCAATTGCGCCCAACTTGGCACGTCTTTTTCATCCCCCCATTTGATCCGCTCATACCCGCGCAAAATAGCGATGGCGTGCGCATAGCAGAATAAGTCAAAGGCTTCATTGTTACCTTTGCCAGGTTTTCGCCACTTGCCGTCAGGTCCGCGTTCTTCGTAGGTTAATTCATTAAAAAACCATTCGCCGATCCAGTCGGGAAAGTGGATGTAGTTTGCGCCTATGGTGTTACGCGCTAAGGCGTTATTAATTCGGTCTTTAAGCTGATCTGTTTGTAACAAATACAAGGGCACATCGCCGCGCGCGGACGAATGCCGATCCGATCTCGTTGTGTTATCAGGATAGGTTTTTGTTATCAGCTTTTGCCGTTTAGTGCTATCGCCTTTGACAAGATAAACCCGTTTGCTTAATCCATCACGACGGCATTTTCGCCAAAACTTGTACGCATTATCAGTAACGCCATCTTCACCACCACTATCCACAGCCATTGCCAAGATTGGCATTAAGTGGTTTTCATTTGTCGCAAGTGGATATTGCTTATTCAGCACATCGCTGACTAATATTCCCCAATCTTCGGGCATGCGTGGATCGATACGCTCTACGACACCGTCCTCATCAGGCAAAGTGTGCGAAATGTTGTAGCGGTCTATTAACCAGCGTTCGCCGCTTTCGCCATAGCCGACAATCTGGACGACAAATCGACGGTTTTTACCACCTTGTACGTCCACCGCTGCAATTAAAAAGCGACATTGTGGCGGAATTGTTTTGTTATCCTTGCTCGCTTCTTCACGTCGTTCCATGAGTTCATCGGCACGACGCTGTTCAAGGGCGGAGCGTGGTAGATACGGTAATCCCCAGTCCGTATTTGTGACAGCTTTCAGTGTTTCTTCGCTGCCTGTCATTTCATATTCATGCTCTGCGGTTAACAATTTATATGTTAACTGTGCCCATGTTTGGTAGGCGGCAGCAGGGCCCTCCAGCCAAAAGCTGGCAATCCGAGAATTTCTTGCCTCACCCAAAATCTTGCCATTTTTATCAATTCGTTGACCTTCTTTCAGCCATTTCCCTGAATTATTCAGCTCACGCTTACGCTCAGGGGCTATCAATGCCTGACAATGTGGACATTGTAGTCTTGCGTTTTCGCTCGCCTTGACAAAATCGCTATCATCACGATAACCGACCATATTCGCCATGGATGGCTCAAAGTATTCACCGCATTCAGGACATTGCCAATAAAACCGACGGCGATCACCGCGATTATATAGGCTTAAAATACCTGTTGTCGGCGGTGCTTCGTGGGTGGTTTTGGGATTATGTTTGATGTCTACAATGTCTTTACCTGGTGAGCTTTCGACAAGCGTCATGCCTGCACTCATAAAAGTGGTTGTACGTTTGCTGGCAAGCGAAAAACCATCACCCTCACCGTCTATATCATCGGGCCAGCGGTCATAGTCTGTTAGTGCTACATATTTGTAATCAGACGATGACAGCACGTTAATTGACGGCCAACCGATTTTTAATAAATTGCCGGCGCGAAAATATTTATCGTGTACGTTGTTGTCATTTTTGCGTGGACTTAACCGCTTGGCAATTTCAGGAGAACAACGAAAAGTGCGGTCTAATCTTTTTCGACTATGTTCACTGGCTTTTTCTTGGGTTAATTGCACCAGTAAAAAATCTGATGGATCGCAAATAATAGAATACGTAATCCAGCCGTCAATTAAGCCAATGGTTTTACCTGTTCGCGCAGGACCGACAAAAATCACGGCATCATATTCACGGCTGTTTAAACAGTCCATCGGCTCAAGCATATAGGCAGCTGTATGCTTATCCCATTTTACAGAGTTTCCACCTCCAACAGGGACACGCATATATTCCGCCACGGCTTCAGATACTTTCATTCTGCGTGGTGCTTTGATAGCACTTGCCATATCTTTACGAATATCTCTGGCTGAAGCAAACATTACTCATCATCTCCATTCGCTGTATCTGTTTCAGCCTGCTGAATATGTAGTGCCATCTGATCACGTACATCATCAATCACCTGTTGTACGCGGATTAAATCTTTAGGCTGTAATCCGCAATCACGTTCCAAGATATCAGGTAGCGTTTCTAGTGTTTGTACTACAGCTTTCGCCATTGTCCCCATTTCTAACGCAACTTCGTTAGCTGGTATCAATTCACCTGTATCTTTTTCAAATTTTAATCTTTCGTTTTCGGACTGATACCAAGCTCGACGCTCTACTGGTGATAATCTGTCAACATCCGCCGACATCTTTTCTGTTAATCCTGTTAATATCAAATCACGCAAAGAATAAAGTTTTAATTTGCTATTGCTTCCGATAGCTGGCGTTAATCCTGCGGTACGTTGTGATACGGTTTGGCGGTGCAATCCCGTGAGTTCAGCGATCTGATTTATATTTAGCTTGATGTCATGTAAATTGTCCATAAACTCAAATCCTGAAATAAAAATCAACCACCAAAACAAAGGCATCACCTAAAAGATGATGATGCCTAAAAAATCAAAAAACTGCCGAAAACCGCGAGTCCGCAACCCCGTGGAAAGGGGTATCTCCTCAGGAGTACCTTTTTTTTGCAAAAAAAATAATTAATTAGCAATTATAAAGCATTTATGCTACACGGTATAAATATAACCCCGAGAATTTTGATACCCCACTCAGGGTCATAACCAAAATATGTAGCATTTACTTTCCACCAGGATAATAAAGGAGCAGTTAAACTCCCTTACTTATCCTTTATTGGTCCTTTTATTGCAATCTTGAATGGTAAAGGCTCGGCATCTGGGTTATTCATATTGATTAATCCGTACATAGTGAATATAACCCAATCTGCGATATCTAAAACCCATTGTGGGATGAAGTTTGCCGTGGCAATTAACGGTGCTTCACTCTCTATATCGCCAATGTAACAGGGTATGCCCCATAAGCCGCCATAGTGGGTATAGCCTTCTTCAATTAATTGTTTCTTTGATTTATACCCGAACATAAATTCATCCTTGCTTACGGTTCACTGATTGCCATTCTCTAATGGCGTCTACCTGCTTAGCACAAACATCTCTTTCATTCATTACAATAAGCAGATAGTTAATTGCGTCGCCATAAGTTTTGCCGTTAAATGCGGTTCGCTCGCAAGGTGTTAGGTAGGCTTGTGGCGGATATAGATATTCCGTCTTTGTTGTGATTTTATTTGTGCAACCGCTTAATGCTATCAATAACAGTGTTAGGCATATTAGTGCGGCCACAGGGCTCTTTAACCAAAATCTCTTTAACATTTAACTGCTCCGCTTTGAGCTTGTTTCTTAGTTCAACTTCAATTTGCTTTTGCTGTTCAGTGGCTTGCCGCTCTTGGTTGAGTTGAATTGTCAACTCTTGGTTGACGGTTCGTTGCTGTTGAATGGTTTGGGATTGCGTGAGGTTTTTGGCTTTAAGGCTAGATATAAGATTAGACTGGTACCACAACCATGCACACAATCCCAATATCAAGCAAAGTGCGGTCAAATTTAGCCACGTTTTAAACTGGTTAAACATAATGCTTTCTCTTTCTCCCTACGAATTTCCAGTCCGGGTAATTTCTTACCTCCGGCATATACCCATCGAGGCAATTCATTACACGCACCAAGGTAATCTCTTGCTTTAATTTTGCGAAACATTGTAGAGTTTTTTACGGTTCCACAACCTGCATTAAAGGTCAATGATACTGCTGCATCAAAAACTGATTGAGGTATATTTCTTCCGTTAGCATACTGAAAGACACACTGCTCTGCCTTTTTGATGTCTGTTTTCCAGCGAGAGGCGATTTCTAAATCGGTATAAACTCGATGTTCAATCTTTCCGCCCGATTGTTCCGTTGAACCTATACCAACGGTCAGTACATTAGCTGGGCATTTATATGGCTCTCTGCGACAACCCTCAGCTTGCCCGATAATTTCTAACCCTTTCTCGCTCGTTTTTATCTCATCGCCAAAGTAAAAGAGAGTAATTGCAATAATGCTTGATACACCACAAATCGCACTAAGTTTTTTTAATCCAGTCATCATCAAGCCCTTTTCTTAATCTTGCTACTTTTAATTGATGTAATTCTTCCGCCCGCTCTTCTTCCCGTTTTTTTATTCGTCCTTCTCGGCATTTTTGATACATGTTAACTAACGCAGTCAAAATACCTACGGCAAGACTTAGCATCATTAAATTTTGCTGGTCGCCCAACCATGCTATGAAGCCTCCAAAGCCCGACCATATATAGCTTTGTGTTCCCATATCTTTTAACATTTTCATACTCCGCCTCCTATTTTCGAGGCAATAAAAAAGCCCAGTCCTTTAAGACTGAGCTCGTTAATTAGCTATCGTTTTCTATAAAAAAGCCCCAAGCATTTCTGCTCAGGGCTGTAAAATTCATTCGGTGAACATCACTTACACGATGACCACCATATATTGAAATGATAGGACAAGATGACAAGGTTGTCAATAGGTTATTTTGATATTTTTTGAATTTTCTCTACCTGTTCGCAACAATACGAATCCAGTTACAAGCAATTCGTGAATTATTGATTTTGCCCGCATTAAATCTTTTTCCACATTTCGTTTTACTGTTTTAAGACACGGAACACGAATATTTGATTTACCATTACATGGTTGCATTGGAATGGCACCACAATTATCACGTAATTTAACCGCAATAAAATTTACCGTTCGCTTATTTACATAGTATGAAAAAATAATGAAGTGCAACAAGCTATCGTTATTTTTAAAAAATTTCTCAATTCTTTCACTAATCATCATTCCAGTATCATCATCACACATAGGCTCACTTGGATCTTCTGGAATGGCTGATTGCATCAATTTAGCAATAATATTAAATTGTGATTTATCAATGCGCCCACTGCGTACCCATGCACCCCACTTATACATCCATTCATCAACGAATCTTTCCTGTTCTTCTGTGAGCGACAAATCACTAAATTTAAGCATCCATTAACTCCTTGCACTTCTGTTTGTAAATCCTTAATAATTCTTTCAGCTCGTCGATAGTCCACTTCTTCAATCTGTGAGCATTATCCTCAAGCCATTCGGTTCGCTCATTGCCAATTCGAGAAACTAAACCTATCCGAAACATTCTAAGGTTGCCGCTTTCATACAAATTACACTTAACGCAACCGCCGTGAATATTGTCTTCGTGAAATCTTAAAAAAGCACTTCGCCCACGAGGTACATAATGACTTGCTTGGAAATTGTCTCGCCAAGGCTCTCCACAGGCGATACAAGGCAACCCTTTGTCTCTTAAACGGATAAATCTATTGACTTCGTCTTGTGCTTTTTTTAACCAATAAGAACGATCTGAATTTCTCAAACGGTCTTTCACCTGCTTAATTCTCTCTCGCTCTGCTTTTTCACGCGCTTTCTCTGCTTTCACTCTCGCCTTAGCGGTTTTCTGCTTGGCAAGTGTTACACCACATTCAGGACTACACCACTGGCGAAAGCTGTCTGACGTTTCAAAACGCTCGCCACAAATCTTGCATTTTTTTGACCGCACTCTCAAAAAATAACTCCTTTAACTACTTTCCTCTTGACTTGCTTTTATTTTGGGGTTAATATAACCCCGCAAACATAACAAAGAGGATAAAAACAATGTGAATAGCAAAGACGCCATCAAGATGATTGAAAAAGATGGCTGGTATCTTGTTAGTGTCAAAGGTAGCCACCATCAATTCAAACATCCAATTAAAAAGGGAAAAGTTACCATTCCCCACCCTAGAAATGATTTAGGGTTCTTAATTAAAAGTATCAAACAACAAGCGGGGCTATAAGCCCCCCTTAAGGAGCAACTATGTATTACCCACTTGTCTTACAACAGGTTTCTGACGGCTATGTCGTACTCGTTCCCGATGTAGCAGGTTGTTATTCTGCAGGTGATACCTTTGCCGAAGCACTTGCCAACGCAAAACAAGCCATCGAATTTCACGTTGAATCACTCGTTGAAGACGGCGAAGAAATCCCGAAACCCGCTGATATTGCCGTACATCAGCAAAACCCAGAATATCAACAAGCCGATTTATTCTTTGCCATTGTCGAAGTGGATTTAACCCATCTACTAGGCAAAGCAGAGAAAATCAACGTATCGCTGCCAACTCGGCTTATTCGCAAAATTGACGACTATGTCGCCAGCCATCCCGAATATAAAAGCCGTAGCGGTTTTTTAGCCAAAGTGGCAACAGATAAAATTTTTGCTTAATTCCCTGCCCTTGACATTCTCCTCTGTCAAGGGTAGGATTTACCACAGGTCTCAAAAGCCTTACAAACAACGGTAATTCACCCCGTTAGCGTGATTTTTTTGCACCTAAAATTTACTAATCTTGTTTAGCCAAAAAGGTTTAAATTAAGGTGTAACTAATAAATTTAAATCAATGATCGACAGTGCGAGGAATACAACACCGCAAGGGAATAACTCCGCTAGTCTGTTTGCTAGTTTTGAGCTGTCGATCACCCTAACTCAAAATTAGGGAACTCCATCAAAAGGAACAAACAGATGAAAAACTTAACCATTTCTAAAACTTCAATCCGTACATTTGAAAATCTTTATTCATTGAACGATCTTCACTTTGCTAGTGGTAATGATCCAAAACATCGCCCAAATCAATTTATTCGTCTAGATCAAACTCAAGAACTTATCAAAGAAATTGAGTACGAAAATTCTGATGCGCAGATCTGCGCATCGCATAAATCACTACGCACAGGTATCAATAAAGGCACTTGGGCTTGCGAAGAACTTGCCCTTGCCTACGCCACTTGGATTTCGCCAAAATTCCATCTTGTCGTGCTCCGCGCATTTATCGCAATGCACAAAGGCGAAGTAAAACAGCAACAACTTGCCTTGCCTGAACCCGAAAAGAAACACACCTTTGAGTTCACCGAGTACGAACTGCAACAGCTTGCGTGGCTATGGTTCGCTTTCAAACGCGGCGTTGGCACCTTCCAACACGTCCACAAAGCCTTTGAAACATTAGGTTCAAATATAAGTGGGCAAATCTACGGACAAGCTTATGAATATTTAAGTGTACTACGCAGCTCAAACCAAATCTTAAATCGTATTACTAAAGAATTTGAAGCCGATCCAATGTCAAACTGGCGCGTATTGAAACATCTCCGTAATTTTGATCCAAAAGCTGTCAAAATCGACTTCTAAAAACTTAACCAAAACTGACCGCACTTCGGTGCGGTTTTTAATACCCGTAAAATCCCTGTCTATCCCGAAACTGCACACCTTGCTCCGCCGCCCACGCTTCAATGTAATCAATCAAGCTCGCTAACCGCTTCACACCCATTTGAGCCGTGCTTTCACGTAAATTAATTACTTCGCCTTCAAGCCCGATCTCCATTTCTGCTTTGCCACCACTTGCAATAGCGTGAGCCGAAACCATTATTAATTTCCACTGCTCTACACTAAGCCAACGTCCTTTAAATTGTGCCTGCTGACTAATATCCGTTAACATTGCGTGGAGCTTTGAATTTTGCTCCAGTGTGCGAGTGATAGGCTTTATCTCCACAACGTAAGGCTTAGTGATTTCCTTGCCATCTTCCATCATCGGGAGCGGTAACTTATCAATAAAATCTTTTGCGTTGTCTCGCACCGTATTTGAGCGGATAAAAAAACGTTGTTTAAAGTCCATCTTGCACCTGCTCCTTGGTAAACCAACCGCAAGATTTCGTACGATTCATCGCGCTATCTTCACTACAAAATTCTTTGTATTTACCCGTGTAATGACCGTTGCAGCGATAAGGCTCTTCTACAAACCATCCCCAATCATCATTTGTACTTAAATCCTCAATTTCCCCGCCACATTTAGGGCATTTAAGATTTATCTTTATGTTTGTGTTGTCCATGCCTTAAACTCACTGCTGTTGCTATACCGCTTGCGATAAAACAAGCGGCTATGAATACTGTTTTTGTTATCACTTTATAACCCGCCGAACATCTCCTTAAATCCAAGAATCACCTGTTTACACTCCCATTTTCCATCACGAACTAACGTTACAATTGCTATCAAGAAACCCGCGGGATAAATCAGCAAATAACCGATATATCTAATCGTGAGCATCAGAACAAAAGTGGTCATCGCCACAACAGCAAAAGGCCAAGCGAGTAGCTGTCTAATATTTCTTTTCATTTAACCACCTGCCAAAAACTAATAATTCCAACACACCAAACAACCAGCAACATAATTACTTCAAAAGCATTTAAATTATTTTGTTGATGTTTATTGACCACCCAATAGCCAAACACCCAGCCTAGAGAACATAACAAATAAAGCAACATTCTTACCCCCTTTAAAAAAACGCATATAACTGATTGATTACTTTCTCATTTCGACAATCTTTAAATATCGTTGCCATTGCCGCATTTGTAATTGACACAAACAGTTTTCGGCGCTCAATATCATCGTTCAGAACTTTGTAAGAAACGCTCTTAGGTACTAACCTAAATTCAGAAGGATTCTTCAAATCAAACA
This sequence comes from Alitibacter langaaensis DSM 22999, assembly GCF_003096995.1. GTDB lineage: Bacteria > Pseudomonadota > Gammaproteobacteria > Enterobacterales > Pasteurellaceae > Exercitatus > Exercitatus langaaensis. Next base: position 124,427 of record NZ_QENU01000003.1, read on the forward strand.
CCATTTCGCAATATCCCGCCTGTATCAATAAATCCCCACGAAACGCATCAAATTGAGATTTCTCGTTTGAGAATTTCTGTAATCCGTTATCTGCACACCAATAGTCAAAACAAAACTTAAAGAACGAGAACATTTTTCGATGCAGTACCGGATTAACTTTAATGTTGATTTCAACCTCATATAACTCGTTATTCTTTAATTTCTTAAGTTCTTCCTCTTCTGTTTCGTCCGCTGGGCTTAATATTCCACCCGGCAACTTCATCATTTGGTATTTAGCCATTTATCCACTCCGCTTGTACGGCTGTGCAAACATCATCTATAAAATCTAAACTTACTGAACGTTGCCAAGTATCTCTATCAAATTGCTGATCTGTCATCAATTTACTCTCCGTGCGTGTAACATACTGCGCATTTTGGCTAAATAACTTAAATCTGTTTCCAAGGTTGTTTTGACTTGAACCGTCTTTGGTAACTGAGAACGTCTTGGCGGTATCTGCTCGCCACGTGATAGCTTGTCCGCCCATTCTTCTAAAATCTCTCTTACACCTTGGCGTGTTTCTTTGTCTGTCCATTGTTCTTTTGCACTGCGTTCGTAGAGTTTTGTTAGCAAGTGATACTCAAGGTCATTAACAAAATCAAAACGATCAGCCCAAGCTAAGCCACCAGCGCGGATAAATTTTATAAATCGCGCTAACAACTCGTCTGCGCTTGGTAAGCCTAAGTGAGCGTAGTCATTGCCCGACTTACACCAGCTAATAAATTTACCAATGCTCGGCACAAAATCATCTTGCTTGGTGCGCAACTCGCGCATTCCGTTGCGTACTTGGTCAATGGTTTTAATCCCGTTTTCGGCAAAGCCTAAAATCCATTGGCGTTTTGCCGTGATAATTTGTTGCTCAGTCCAGTATTGGATACTTGGGCAGCTCGCCAAAAGTTGCTCAAAAATGCGATCCACCAGCGTTTCGATTTTGTCGTTGAGTGGTTGCGCTTGTTGTGTTGTGATGCTGTTGCTCATAGTGTTTCCGCCCAGCCTTCCGCCGTGTTCCACGGCGCCTTGAATTTATCATCGAGAGATTTACGCGGTTTGTTATCGCCTTGCTCATCTCGCCATTGCCAACTAGCCTTAAATCCACGCCAACCGCGCTCAATGGATACTGCTACCGCCTGTTGAATCGGAATTCCAGCCTTGTCCGCTTCGCGCTGGAATCCGTCCAATGCCGTTTTTGTGATTGTTGCCTTACACGCCTTGCGATGTTCTACAAAGTCATCAGCCAACTGGTCGGTAATCCCATACTGTTCAAGTAAAATCATCGCATCGGATTTTTTTGCGCGCGCGTTACTAACCGTTAGGTTAGTATTATGGTTAATTGACTGGTTAATAGAGTGACTGGTTATGGTGCTAGCTCCTAGCATACCCCCTGTGCTATCTGCTGGCATACCTATGCTAGCTCCTAGCATACCTGTGCTATCTGCTGGCATACCTTTATCAAGGTGTAACTGGTATAAATTAGAGCTAGATCCATCTTTGTTTTTACGGGCAGTTTTTGATACAAATCCCATCTGAATTAATACGTCAATGTGCGTCCGCGCGCTCGCTTTTGAGATCTCGCAAACATCCGCGACATACTGATATGATGGAAAACAAACACCATCATCATTGGCATTATCAGCAAGTTTAATCAATACCAACTTACGCAGTGGATTACCAACCTTAATGCTCATAGCTTGCGCCATTAATCTTAAACTCATAACATTAACTCCGAAGCATAACGTGACGCAATAAATTCGATTCCTTTACTTGTCACGCGGGTTTGTGTGAAATTGTGACCGTGTTCTGCCGTGCCTGTTTTAACCGCAAACAAATCTCTTGAGTGAGCTGATTGATACGGTAAAAGATTGCCTGATTGGCGATACAAAAATTTGTCCTCAATTAGACGGCTTATCATTGCTTTCTCTGGCATTTTTAAGATTTTTGCTACCTCACGAAGTGATTTAGTTGTGCCAGTCTCAACATAATGTTCGACAAAAGCGACTTTAGGGGCTTGATAAGCAATTAACCTATTCTGTTGCTCAATCTGTTCTGCTTGCTCTGCTGCTAGGCGTAAGGCTTGCGATAGAGTTTGAGGAATTTTTGGTTTTACCACTTGATTTTCTAACTCCTCCAAGCGGTCAATGATTTTCGCTCGTAAATCAATGCGATAACCTGACACCAAAATCATCGTTTCACGTTTTGGTAAACGAATTTCACTTGTTAAACCTGTTTCAGGGTTTTTAACAATAAAAACCCCTTTAAAATCAAGACTATCCATATTTGGATAGAGTTCATCAAGCATATTGCGAATATCTCGCATAACGTGAGCGTGTTGCTTCTCACACAATTGAGCAATCTCACGACTACTCATCGTAATGCTTGCATTTTGATTTTTGATCGTTGATAATGAGCCTATCATTTTGATTATCCTCCTATGGATTTAATTATTAGCCACCGTTCCAGCGGTGGTTTTTTATTTGCCTAAATATTCGTCTTTCGTTTTTGCCAACCCAACTTCGGCATGGACAAATAACGCTTGAAGCACATCTCTTGGAACAGGTTTATCGGAATCTTTAACATGAACCGCTAAACCAATCTCGTCCAAATATGCTGCAACCACTTCCAAATAATTTGTTTTAAACCGAGATAAATTACTTGGATCTATCCCTATATTTCGGGCAATTTCACAATCTGCTTTTTCTGCCCCTTTCTTATAAATTAAATCTGCAATCACTCTTGCGGATTTGCTTAATTCATTGCGTGCCATTGCACACCTCTTGTTGTAAATTAGGCTTCAGTAGAACTAAGAGAATGTAATAACTCTAGCTCAGTAACTTTTCCTTCGGTTGCTTTTACAATTTTAGGAATATACTTTGCATTAAACCCGCCACCATTTAGCCAATAGCTAATGGCGACCTGAGAAACGCCGCATGATTGACTTAGTTTTACTTGAGAACCGCAAATTGAGATCGCTTTCTCTATAACTTGGTTCTTCATAAATTCCTCGCAAAATAAAATACATTATAAATATATAAAAATAATTATAATAAATCAAATATTTTCTTATTTGAATTTATATAAATTATTTTATAGGATTGCGTTAAAAGGAGATTTGATATGACTTCACTCGCAGAAAGATTGCTACATGCAATGAATCAAAAAGGTTACACCCAAAAACAATTAGCTAAAAAAGCTAAAACATCACAAGTAACAATCAGCAATATACTAAGAGGAGAAACGCTAAAACCTCGCAATTTAGTTGAAATTGCTGATGCGCTCAATGTAAATACAAAATGGCTACAAACAGGATATGGAGAAGAAACCACTGATACTCTTGATAAAAATGAAGATTCTATTGTGATTGATGTTCTCAATGTAGAAGCTAGCGCAGGTAATGGATCAAATGGTGACTTGGTTGAAGTGGTTAGCCAATTGCACTATGTTCCAAAACAGTTTTACACCTATTTTAGAGGAATAAATCCAAGCAATATCAGAGTCATTAATATTAAAGGAGATTCCATGTACCCCACTTTTTCAACAGGAGATATGATCTTTGTAGATATAAAGGTCAACTACTTCGATGGTGATGGAATATATGTTTTTACTTACAAAAATAATATCTACGTAAAACGATTGCAGCTTGCAGGCGAAATGCTACTTGTTCTTTCAGATAACCCTACCTATAAGCAATGGGAAATCACTGAAGAAAATCTGGAAGAACTTCATATTCAGGGCAAAGTAAAAATACACCAAAGCCAGCAGTTGAATTTCATTGGGTAAAAATATGCTATCACCAACACAACAAATGGAGCAATTTAATATTGCTTATGTATTAGCTATAACAGCTAAAGCGGGCTTTAATCATGCAACTCCAGTTGTTGATGATCATAGTGTCGATCTTGCCATTTCTGCAGAGTTCCCAACTGAAAAAGGAAAACGAAGTGATCCTGAAATAAAGCTACAACTAAAATCAGAAGGTAATATTCAGATTAAAAATGGTATGGTAAGCTATACACTCAAAAAGAAGAACTATGATGATTTAAGAAAAAATTGTGCAAATCCACGCTACTTAATTGTATGTGATTTACCTAAAAAAACTAGTCAATGGCTTTCACATAAAAAGAAATTCATGACTTTAAAAAGACACTGTTATTGGATATCATTAAAAGATTTTCCAGCAATATCGAATAAAAGTAGTGTTACACTTAAAATTCCAGAAAGCCAACGATTTACCACTGATGTATTAATTCAAATGATTGAATGTGCTAGAGTAGGAGCAACTTATGAAAAACAATAAAACGGACACGTTACTGTTTCTCGAACAGCTTGCTCGCTATTTAACTATCAAAAATTGGCAAATTGCGTTTGAGTTAGAGTACGCTATTATTTGGCAAAGAGAGCTAGGACATCAAATTTTAGAAATTACGGTACCCAAACCAAGCGCGGAAGATAGTGATGAGATATTGGAGAAAACTCTTAAAAAGCTTGCCAATTTTGAAGAAAAAACAGTAGAAACATTAAAACTCAATATTTCAAATCAATATACAGACAAGCTATCTGTTCGAGTTGTCGGAGAAAGTGTCAAAGATGGCACAATCCCTCTAGATGACGGAGTTAAATTGTTTGAAAAAACTAAACATTTAATTAATGCGTTAGCACTTTCAGCTAAAAATAAAAAAGCTGTTTTTGGGCATAATTCAGGTGGAAAAAATGTAGCAGAGTTTATGTCTCAAGTTCGTTTAGGGCAAACCCAAATTGGAAGCTATATTGTCAATTTATCTTATCCCGTTGAGAATATTGACGTTAAGGATCAGAATGAAATAATTCAAGCGATTTCATTTTCTCGAAGTGTATCTCATAATTTAGTCAACAGTCTTAAAAAACTGAAAGAAAAAATTACACATTATGAGAACAACCCGACAAGTTTTGCTGAATTGATACCAGAAGGAGTTAGTCATAATCTTTGTGAAGCTATTATCGGTTTAAGCGGTTCAGAACAACAAAGAAAAGTCGAAATTAAACTTCAAGCTGGTGAAATTAATGATGAAGCAATGCCTTCCAAAGCATTTAACATTCAATTTGATCAAAATGAAATTAAAGTTGTACAGATTGCATCCAAATATTATCAAGGGGAATACACTCTCCCCCGTTATGAAATCATCGGCAAGATTGTAGGTCTGCATTCCAGTAATTTAGCTGAAGGTGGTTATATTCAAGTGCCTTGTAAAATTGAAAACAAGACGGTTGAAATTAGAATTGATCTATCACCAGAGCAATACCAACTGGCAGCTGAAGCACATAAAACTGAGCAGCAAATTCAATGTAAAGGTGAAAACTTATATATCAATAAGAAAAAAGGTCGGTTGCAAAAATTAAACTCAATGAATATCTTATAATCAAACCGCCATTAGGCGGTTTTCTTTTATCTCAATGAAACTAATTTCATTCGACATTCCTACGCAAATCAAAAAGTAAAAGCCACACTATACAGTATGGCTTATTTTCACTAGAAATGTTTCCACTCTAAACCTTGTGTATCAAAAGTAAATTGCCCTTTGCCATAATTGTAAAAGCTCGCTTCTACAATTAATTTTTTCGACTTTTTCAGCTTATCTACAAAAGTTTTCATTGCTTTTGCATTTTCGATGAAAAGCGTATCATTGCTGCCACCATCCGCTCCAACCATTCGATAACTCTCCAATTTACCATCATCAAACTTCACGGTAATTTTACAACTATCAATCATACAGCCATTAAATTGTCCATGAATGCTGAAAATGACATCATTTCCATATTTAGGGTCTTTGCGTAGCATTAAATTCAGTCCGGATGAATCATAAGGAAAACCAAAATCTATTGTATTAGTCGATCTCACTCTAGCAAGATAAGTTGTGGCATTACGCAGTTCATCTTTCTCTTGCTCATATTCCCACTTAGATTTTTCAGCGGTAACTTCCTCTTTACCGGCATCTTTTTTTACAAAGATACTATCGTAACATTCCAAGCGTTTTGTACTATCCTCAATCTTAGAACAGCTCTCTCCTGTTTCAGTCGCAAAAACAAAAGTAGGTAAACAACATAAAATAAAAAGCGATTTCTTCATATGACCTCCATAGAAATTTTATCTATTTTCTCTTAAAAAGAGTTTTCAATCCGTGATCAAATTCGCAAATTTAAATACAGCCTGTTCAAAAAACAAGCAATCAAACAATTTTTCTTAAAATAAATTTCTTTAAAAATCAACATTTTATAAGTTTATTTATTGTAAATATGAATAAATTATAAAATATCTTATTTACATTTTATAATCTTTCTTATATTATACACCCATCAAAACGAAACAACGTTTAATGCTCTTTAAAAATCTGGTGCTCGTGCGAACGAATATTAACAATCTCGAATTTCAAGCGGTGAAAACTGCGAACTAATGGGAAAGATTGGTTAGACCCTGACAAGTCAACTTGGGCGACTTACTCAATAGAGGGAGTAAGGCATAGGCAATGCACTCGCAAGGTGTAGAGAGCCGAAAAGGCAACACTGGTATTCAATGTTCTAAGCAATCCACTCTTTCATTAACAAAATGGAATGAAGATACGAGCAGCACCCGACCGAATAGGCAGAATGTAGGGGCGGGCGACAGCGTGGGCAGACACGCATTATTTCAAAGCACATTTGCGAGTGTGTTTTGAAATGGCAGACAATAAATATAAACGAGGTCAAAAATGGAAGAAAACCAAGAACACAGCCTAACTTGCGAAGATAAAGAACAAATTAAATATGCTGTATTGAAAGCAGTTGAAAATGGGTGTCTAGAACCTGACTTAATCGCTGATAGATGTTGTACAGCATTAGAACGTATTAATAGATATGGCAAAAATACAGGAATTGGAAGTTGTGGAACTACTTCCACCACTGTTCCTGAATAAATTTAGTTACTTTATTCAGGTCGTAAGTAACTAAAATATTATTTTTCATAATCAAATCCTTATTTTGTTGTGAGAGAGGCTTGATTATATTCCTTAAAGTTGTGAGAGATAATAAGGGACTTGAGCCTTGCAAGTATAAAGAAAGGCAACTATTCCAAACGGTATTTACAAAGAAGCTCAATAGTACGCGTTGCGAGTGGAATGTTAGACAAGTGCCGTTTTGAATAGCTAAACAAGAGGTAAATTATGAAACCAATTTTAGATGCATGTTGTGGTTCTCGGATGTTCTACTTTGACAAGAACAATCCGAACGTTTTATTTGCGGATTGCAGAGAACTTGAAACAACAGTGAAAGATAGAGATAAGGTTAGAGAATTATCTATTAAACCTGACGTTATTCATAATTTCACAAAAATGCCGTATGAAGATAACAGTTTTTTTCATGTTGTATTTGACCCTCCTCACTTAGTACAAGGTGGTGAAAATAGTTGGCTTGTTAAAAAGTATGGAAAGCTACCTAGCGATTGGCAGGGTTATTTAAGAGATGGTTTTAATGAGTGTATGCGAGTACTGAAACAAAATGGAACACTTATTTTTAAGTGGAATGAAACTCAAATACCTGTTTCAGAAATAATTAATGTGATAGGAATTACCCCTATTTACGGACACAAGTCTGGAAAACATAGTAAAACACACTGGCTTGCTTTTGTAAAAATTTAGTAATGCTAGATAACCAAAAGTCCTAACAATTAAACGTTAGGTCAAACCTATTCAAAACCACACTCCCCCATTTCTTTTTTCTTACTAATGTCTTTTCCTTTTGGGTAAAGTTTGGTTCTGAATGCTAAACAGGAGAAATTCATACATTCCACAGAAAGATGTTAAAAACCATACGGATATACGCCATTTGCCTACTGTAATAGGTGGGTTTTAATGTATAAATAATCACTATCGATTTTTCCCCATTCAATTGATAAACTTAGGGGTATTATATGCTGAATGAAACAAGAAAAATGAAAATTGACGATTTTATTAAATCATATAAGAATCATCCTGTGTTTTTTATTGGAACGGGGTTTAGCTTACGCTACTTAGAAAATTCTTTTAGTTGGGACGGTCTCTTGGCACATACAGCTAATAAAATTGATAATACAGATGAACAGTATTTAGAGCTAAAAGTAGAACATCAGCATAAAAACTTTGATAAAATCGCAACTGTCCTTGAAGAACGTTTTACAGAACTTCTAAAGAAAAACCGTAATCATCCTGAATTAAAATCAATAAATGACACTTTCTTCGAATTAGCAAAGCAAGGAAAAGAAGTATCTAGGTTTAAAATTTTTCTTTCTCAAACACTATCTCAGTTAAGTAAACGAAAAGATAAGAAACTTGAGGAAGAAATCACTCTTTTAAAGAAAGCTAGAAAAAATATAGGTTCAATTATCACGACTAATTATGATACATTCATTGAAAGTATCTTTGAATTTAATCCTCTAATTGGAAATGACATTTTGTTAAGTAATCCTTATGGCTCTCTTTATAAAATTCACGGTTGTGTAACTGCCCCAGAGAGTATGATAATAACAGAGAGAGATTATGAAAATTTTAATAAACGCTATGAGTTGATTAGAGCACAGTTACTATCTTTATTTATTCATAATCCGATTATTTTTATAGGTTATAGCATTAGCGATGAAAATATTAAGTCCTTATTAAAAACGATATTTACATATGTGCAACCGAATTCGGAACAAGCTCAAAAAATACGAGATAATTTTTTACTTATAGAATATGAAAAAGATTCCAATTCTCAAGAAGTTTGCGAGCACGATATAGATCTAGAAGGATATTCAACGATCCGAATCAATAAAATAAAAACAGATGATTATTCTCAAATTTACAAAGCTATATCAGAGCTTATGTTACCAGTTTCTGCAATGGATATAAGAAAGGTACAAAATATAGTGGCTGATATAGTCAGTGGAAGCAATATTCAAGTCAGTATTACCGAAGATATTGATTCATTGAAAAATGATGAAAAGATTCTTCTAATTGGAAATAAAGAAAAAATCAAATATGAATATCAAAATGCATCAGAAATGATGCGTAATTATTTTACTATTCTTGATGAAGAAAATTGTCAATTAATTGCTCTAATAAATAAACAAATAATTACATCAAGTATGTTTTTCCCTATTTATGGCTTTAGTAAAATATATCCACACTTAAATAGAATTGAGGATTATAAAATTTATCAGTTAAATAAATTGAGAAAAACGATCTATCGGTTACAAGATAAGCATATAACAAATGATAATTCTATTGAAGGAATAATAAATAATACTAACATAAGTTCTTCTGCAAAAGAAGGTGCTATTTTTATTGAGGTATACAGAAGAAATATTTCTCTTGAAGAATGTAAGATTTATCTTGAGAAACACCCAGATAAGAGTTCGACAAGCTATCGCAGATTATTATGTTTATATGATTATATGATAAACAATACCGAGCCTCTAATTTAATATTGACAAACCGCCCTACTTCGGATTAATATAACCGCACTTACAAAACACCAGCGGTTCTCCGCAATCCGAAAATATAGCGGTTTTTTTATGCCTAAAATTTAGGTGTAATTCGATCTATGATCGGGTTGAGAGAGCGTAATACAATACTCACAAGAGAAATAAGCTCCGCCGGCTGGTGTCGGTAAGTTGAGACCTGATCACCCTACTTATGTGATCGAATTACTTAACTAAACACCAGGGGCATAATATGTCAAATAATCAAATCTCTACTTTCAATTTCAAATCTCAACCAGTCCGTATTCAATCCCTAAATGATGAACCTTACTTCTGCTTAACAGATGTTTGCCTTGTTTTGGGTGTAAATCGCAGAAGTTCTGAAGCATTTAGATTGAATGAAAAGGGGTGCAATAAAATTGCAGTCCTTACCGAAGGTGGTATGCAAGAAGTCGTTTTCATCAACGAACCGAATTTATATCGGATCATTTTTAGATCTAACAAATCTCAAGCTATCGAGTTTCAAAACTGGGTATTTGAAGAAGTGTTACCGCAAATCCGAAAAACAGGACAATATAGCGTACCGCAACAACTCGCTCTGCCTGAACCCGAGAAAAAATACACATTCGAGTTTACCGAAGATACTTGCTTACGCCTTGTAAGCATGTGGTTTGCGCTCTACAACAACCTAGAGCTATTAGGACAACTACACCAACCATTAAGCAATATCGGCTCACATTTCGGTTCAACCGCTTACACGCATTACACCGAATATAAAACGATACTCGGCACAATGAAAAGCGTTTTAGAGCCAATGACAAAAGATTTTAACCCTGACCCTAGAAACGAAGCGCATTTCTGCAAAGCACTCAAAACGCTACGCAGTTATCAATTACAAGGCTTGGCAAAAATCGTAAAACATCCAACGCCACCAACGCGTAAATACGATTTCTAAAACCTAATCAAAACCGACCGCACTTTTCCCTAGAAAATCGTGTGGCGGTTTTCTACACCCTAAATTCAGTAAATTGATTAAAAAGGAAACAAAAAATGTGTGAATGTATTGATGAATATAAAACAAAACTTTCCGAATACTTAAGTAGCCATGGGGTTGAATTGGTTGGAGGTATATCTCTTGATACCGTATTTCCAACTAGAAATTGGAAGCTCATTGGAGAAAGAACGGTAGTAAAAATTCAATATATTGAGAAACGAACCTCAAAAAATGGAAAAGTGCGTGAAATAAAACGCAAAACAAAAGTTATCAATGATTACTGTCCATTTTGTGGCGAGAAATATAAATAAGGAAGCAAAAAATGAAACAAATCATCAAGGAAATTTTCATTTTGGCTATTTTCTCATTAGTGATTATTTTAGCCACTGTACTCGCCAGTAAAGCCTTTGCCACTACTCCACAAGAAACCTGCGAAATCAAAGGCGGAGTATGGACTGGCGAATATTGCGCACCGCGTGATATGACGGATGACGAAATTGTTTATGCGCAGGAATACACAAAACACGCTGAAATGAAAGGATTACTTTATGTTGATTAATGAAGATATTAAATCTGTACGCGTGGGTATTGATGAAACTCAACAAGGATTTGTTGCAACACTGCTTATCAACGAAAAACTAATACACGCAACTTATCCGCAGTTATCACGTAAAAACGCAATTATGCTGATTAATCGCAAGATTGATCGAATTAACAGAATTAATGGCAATCGGATAAAACCGTATAAGGAATGATAATGAGCTACTACGACAATGTGTTTTTAGCACCGCCTGAAGACGAAGAAGAGCGAATTAATGATGAAGATTTCGTAGAGCCTGATGATAATTTCGAGCCCTACGATGATGATTGTGATTACTGGAAATCAAACTGTTATGGCAGGGGGTAAAGATGATTTATGAAGAATTAGAAGATGGCGAACTCATCATCATTGATAGAAAGAAAATTGACATGGCTTATGTTGAAAAGCGCGGTCAAAATTTAAATGAATTTGAAAACTGGCTTTTCAGTGGTGCGATTAACCCTGTAGCCGTACAAGATGCGTTAAATCGTTTTTACGCAGAAATGCCCTTTTAAGGAATAAGAAAATGAAACTCTATGAAATTGCAACCCAATACCAAAACATCGCGGAATTATTGAGCGACCCTGAATTTGCTGATAATCAAGATATTACAGCTGCACTGGATAACATCGAAGATGATTTTAACAACAAAGCGGTGAATGTGGTTAAGGCAATCAATATCGCTGAACACGATATAGGCGCAATTGACACAGAAATTAAACGCTTAACCGCAATGAAAAAGGCACGCCAAAACCGCATTGATGAAATCAAAGACTACTTGAAATTCAATATGCAAAAAACAGGCATTTATAAAATCGAATGTCCGCTTTTTAAAATCAGCTACAGCGAACGTGCACAAAGTGCGGTAGAAATTGATGAAAAGTTATTTATGGATAACAACATTAACGAAGATTTTGTAAACATCAAAATCACACCAAATAAAACCGCGATTAAAGAAGCATTAAAGCGTGGGGATAGCGTAGTGGGTGCGAGATTGGTGGACAGCCAAGTATTAAGCATTAAATAGGAGGGAGTAAATGAGTATTGCAACATTAATACTAGGTGAAAGCGGCACAGGTAAATCTACCAGTTTACGCAATCTTGATCCGACAAAAACACTTCTTATTCAGTCCATCGGAAAACCATTACCTTTCAGAGCGAAAGAATGGCGACTTATCACTAAAGATAACCCTACAGGTTCAATCTTTATTTGTGATAACGCTGAAACCATTTGCCGAGCCATCACCAAAACTGACAGAGAAATCATCGTTATTGATGACTACCAGTACATTATGGCAAATGAATTTATGCGAAGAGCTAAAGAAAAAGGTTATGACAAATTTACCGATATTGGAGAAAGAGCGTGGGCAGTATTCAACCAAGCACTAAATCTGCCAATGAATAAACGTGTTTATATTTTGGCTCACACAGAAACCGATCCTTTTGGCAAAACCAAAATTAAAACCATCGGCAAAATGTTAGATGAAAAAATTACCCTTGAAGGTATGGTGACAATTTGCCTACGCACGCACGTTAATGACGGGCAATATCAGTTTTCCACTCAAAATAACGGTTCTGACACCGTAAAAAGCCCAATGGGATTATTTGAAACACAGTTTATCGACAACGATGTAAAACTCGTAGATGACAAAATCTGCGACTACTACGGTATTCATACAACACAGGAGCAATAAGATGACCCAACCTATTTTCACTTACAACCAAGAGCAAGCCGTTAAAGCAGGTAATTCAGCATTTATCAGCGAAACAGGGGCTTATAACTGCAAAATCATCAGTGCGGAATACGTCCAATCTCAAGGCGGTGCGTTATCCCTTGAATTTAGCGTAGAAACGCAAGATGGGTTAAAAGGCAATTATCTCTCTGTCTATTATCAAGGCAAAGACGGACAACCACTGCAAGGCGGTCAAAATATGATACAGGCAATTATGGGCTGTACCGGTGTTCAAGTATTAACACAACAATTCAAAGATGGCAGAGCCTATGCCCCTGAATTAAGCGGTAAGTATGTGGGCTTGATGTTGCAAAAAGTCTTACGCACTAAACAAAACGGCTCAGACACTTACGGATTTACTATTCTCTGCCCATACTTCATAAAAACCCAAAAAACCTTATCAGAATACATCGAAAACAAACCGGCAGAACGTATTCAATGGCTTGTTGAGCATACGAAAGATAAGGACGAACGAGATAAACAACAAAACCAACAACAAGGATACCAAGCCCAACATCAATTCTACGGACAACAGGCAACACCGCCTAACTCACCGCAACAGCCTCCAGTAGATAACTTTGATGATAATATTCCGTTCTGAATTACGTATAATTAGGCAACAAAAAACCCCCTATAAAGGGGGTTCAGTAAACATAAGCGTTATAACTAAATAACCGCTACATCTACTGCTGAAGGACCACGTTGTGAGTCTTGTACATTGTACTCAACTTTGTCGCCTTCATTTAAACTGCGATAGTTATTTCCCATAATGCCAGAGAAATGAACGAAAAGGTCTTTTCCACCATTTGATGGAGTGATGAAACCAAAACCTTTATCAGAGTTAAACCATTTTACTAAGCCATTTAATTTAGACATGTTGTCTTCCTTTTTTTAATTTTAAATTTGTGTGCTTGAATCAAGCGTTAATGCTAATAACGAGAACTTAATTGAGGTGGATACTAAGAGAAACTTCAAGGAACAAATTTAGAACTTGTAAAAAGGAGGAACTATAATAACTAACTTTTATTAAACTGCTGTCTAGCTGGAAAGCATTAGAACACGGTTATCACATTAACACAAGCTTTATTTCATCTTTTTTGTGAAAAAAGCACAAAAAACTTAAATTGGCAATTTTAAGCCCTCTATTGAGGGCTTAAATTTAATCGTTTAGCTTGACTAATCGTCTAATTTACAATCTAAGACAACTTTATAGTCTTTTTCATATAAAGTTGCATCTTTACCTTTTGTTTGTAGTTTGTATGAGTAGTCTGGGTTAATTGCTTTATAACCAATACCTGAAGCTGTTGCCATTTCAACCATTGGAATTAATTCATTCATTTGAGTAATTACAGCATACTGTGTATGAGTTGTCTTATCATCAAAATAGACAACCTCAAGTTTATCAGTTCCACCGCAACTATACACAGCATGGGATATAGGTAATTCTTTTTTGGTTGTTTTTGTATCAGATGCATAAGCCATTGAGCCGATTGTTAAACCAACAAGACCACAAACAACAGCTACATTAAATTTTTTAAGAAGTTGCATATTATTCTCCTATACTATTTTTTGGATATGCTTTGGTTAGACTAAAATAAACTAAAGTTAGTTCTTAAAAAGTATAAAAATAATATGTAATTGACAAAGCGCTTTCCTTCGGATTAAGTTTAATCCGTCACAACCACCAAAAAGGACCACAAAATGAAACGCAACTGGGACTTAATCCGCAAAATTTTGCTCAAACTTGAAGAAAAGGCAGATAGTACAAGTTGGTTAATGAGTACAGATATTCAAGGTTACGACTAGCAAACTGTCGCTTATCACTATAAATTACTTAAAAATGCCGGAATTATTGAAGCACTTGATATTTCCACAATGGAAGAAGAAAATTTTGCTGCGCTCTCGCTCACTTGGCAAGGACACGAGTTCTTAGACAAAATCCGCAATGACAGCGTATGGAATAAAGTCAAAAACACCGTTCAAAGCAAAAGCCTTGATTTGAGTTTTGACGTCATTAAGCAAGTGGCAACGGCGACAATCAGCGCAATGTTGCCGTAGATATATTGACAAACCGCCAGACTTCGGATTAATATAACCGCACTTTTAAGCCGTTTTTTAACGGCTTTTTTTGTATCTGAATTTCAAGGAAACCCAATGAGAACAACAAAAGCGGAATTGCTCGAACTTAAACAAGAATTTGAAACTGAATTAGAAAATCTAAAAGCGGCAAATCAACGCTATGCAAATTCACAACAACATTCTGCTGAGATTAAGCAATGGCATAAAACAACCGATGAACTCACTGATGAAATCATTGAGTGGCATAAAGTAGGCAAAGAACAGTCTCGCTCCATTGAACTCTTATCGAAACAATCCGAAATAGACAAGCCTAAAATAGAAAATTATAAAAAGGAAATCGAAGAAATGATCACCCTATTCAAAAAACAAAAAGAAGACATCCAAGAAATTATTGATGATGCTAACCGTGCCAGTATGGCTGGGGCATTCAAGAAACAAGCTGATGATATAAATGGAAAAATGCGATGGACTGACGGCTTTCTTATTGTCGCTTTGCTTGGCGTTGTCGGTATATCCTACTGGGGGTTTGTAAGCAGTTTTAATCCTGAAAGTACCCTAATTTGGTCGCAATTCTTAGCAAAAGCTTCCATAGGATTACCGCTATTAATTGTCGCTTGGATAAAAGCTCGTGAACGTGCTTATCTATTCCGCTTGCGTGAAGATTATGCTTACAAATATTCATCAGCAATGGCATTTGAAGGTTATAAAAAACAAATCCAAGAACAAGATCCTGAAATGCAAAAACAACTACTACAAATTGCCCTTGATAATCTTGGCGACAAGCCAACAAAAGTATTTGAAAAAGAAATCAATGTCACACCGATTGAAACGGCAATTGATAAAGTGGCACAAAATAATTGACATTCTAACCGCTCTTTCAGTAAGATAATCCCACTTTCAAACGAAAGTCGGGATTGGCGTCCTGAATTACTTACGAGCGGTGGAAAATGATAGTCGCTCAAAGCGGCTTTTTTTGTAGCCGAAATCAGCAAATCTACCTTTTGGCTAAAAAAGACCAAAAGTCCAATGGTGGGCTGGTTAAGGGATCGAAAGATCGCCGTTTTCTCGTAAGTACGGTACGCCAACCTTGATCAGTTCACCACCAACAAATTGGCGTTTGTTCGTGGTGAGTTTCAAAAACTTAACTTACGAGAAAAACACAATGAAAAATTCAACCCTTATCACAGTTTTCAATGGCACAATCGCAAATCAAACTGTTCAACTTGCCAACGCACGTTCACTTCACGAATTTCTCGAAGTAAAAAGTCAATTCGGGCATTGGATTTCAGATCGCATTTCAGATTACGGTTTCGTTCAAGACGAAGATTACATCATCGTAACTGAACGCACCAATGGACGACCACGCAAGGAATACCACATCACACTTGATATGGGAAAAGAGCTCGCAATGGTTGAGCGTAACGAAAAAGGGCGGATGGTTCGCAAATACTTCATTGAGTGCGAAAGAAAAGCATTACAACAACCGCAACAACTTGCCTTGCCCGAACCAAAACCCGATGTAGTTATTCCTTACGACCAAGCCTACTGGATTGCTAAATATCTCATCAGAGCAAAAGCCTTTGGCAAAGAAGTTGAAATCTACCAACGACAATTATTTGAGTGCATTGGTATTCCTCGATATGTCGGAAAAAATGACTTAGCAGGGAAAGGCTACGACTTAGCTAACGAGTTCAATCATAAAATCGACCCATTCATTGAACAAATCTTTCCTCAAACATTGGATGTTAAAAGGATAAGTAACTTCTAATTTGTAAAAAATTAGTCCTTTAGGTTTCTGTTCCTAGGTTAAGGAAAGTTTTTACTTTTACATATACAAAATTTTGCTCTTATTTTTGTTATGATAAAAGGAATCTTAATCGGTAAACAATATTGTTAAAAATAAGGAGTTTTATTTATGTCAGCTCAAAATGCTCATTCGCCATTATGGTCTCTGGTTTTACCTCTATGTGCATGGGCTATCTATTTTATAGGAATCAATGGCAATATATGGTTGCAGATTAGCGGAGGAGTATTATTAATTGCTAGTGTATTATCAGCAGTTCATCATGCGGAAGTGGTTGCACATAAAGTTGGAGAACCATTTGGTACCATTATTTTAGCTTTAGCGATCACTGTTATTGAAGTTGCTTTAATTGTGTCATTGATAATTACTGGCGGAGATAATGCTGCTTATTTAGCCCGAGATACAGTATTTGCAGCAATAATGCTGATTTTAAATGGTATTTTAGGGGGCTGTTTGATGATTGGAGGACTGAAACACCATGAGCAATTTTTCAGTAAAAAGTCGGCAAGCACTGCTTTAGTGACACTGGTTTCTATTTTAGTATTAACATTAGTATTACCGAACTTCACGACTTCAACTGTAGGGCCGACTTATAATTCGTCTCAGCTTATTTTTGTAGCGGTTGCATCTTTAGTGCTTTATAGTTCTTTCATTATGGTACAGACGGTTCGCCATCGTGATTATTTCTTAGCGGATGACGATAACCCATCACACCACGCAGCCCCGCCTTCAACTAAGGTAGCTTTAGTGAGTTTATGTTTCTTGTTGATCTGCTTAGGAATTGTGGTTCTTCTCGCAAAGGCTTTATCGCCAGTGATTGAAAGTATGGTTGTTGGAATAGGAGCGCCATTAGCATTAGTCGGAGTAATCATTGCTGCTGTTGTATTATTACCAGAAGGTTTAGCAGCATTAACAGCAGCCCATCGTAACCGTTTACAAACGAGTATTAATCTTGCTCTTGGCTCTGCATTAGCAAGTATTGGATTAACTATTCCTAGTGTAGCTATTGTTTGCTTACTTTATGATATCAATATGGTACTAGGTTTAGATTGGAAATCTATGGTATTACTTTGCTTATCTGCTTTTGTTGCAATGCTTTCTCTTAATCATGGGAGAACGAATATACTATATGGTATAGTTCTATTAGTAAATCTTGCTGCTTATGTCTTTACAGTAATTGTACCATAAGAAGAAGTTAGACTTACGTGATAGCACAACGCTAATTTACAATATTTTTAATAGACTAGACCGCTTGTAACCCAAGCGGTTTTTTATCAACCTATTTACTATACGCCTAACCTAAAAAGTTAGGCTTTTTTATTGGAGGAAATATGGAACAACCTGTATTATTAAGTAAAGCAAAAGTAGTAGAAATAACCAGCTTGAGCCAAACAACTATTTGGCGTATGATGAAAAGGGTGCATTCCCGAAAAGCGTTAGGGCTTCTATGGGGCGTGTAGCTTGGCGTAAATCAGATATTGATACATGGATGGCAGAAAGAACTTAATGTACTTTTGTCTGATGACGGTAAAAATGACGGTAACAGTAAAACTGTCAACACTCTGCACTCTTTAAAATCAATAACTTACATCCCCATTCAACGATTGAGTGGAATAAAAACCCTGCATTTCATTGCTATTCAATTCATTTCAAAAGTAGCCAAAAGCCCTGTGATATAGCAGGGCTTTTTGTTTCATTGTCTTTCAAAGATCTTTTGTATTTATTGATTTTCTAGTAGGAAAAAATTTTACAAACTGAATTTCTTGAGCCGTTAAATCTCAAAATTGGCGATTTAGCAACTATTCTTGATGTTCATCTCAATACAGCAAGTAGTCTTATGAATAATAGTTCACCTCTTACACTTGAAATGGCAGTTAAACTCTCAAGAGCATTTAGTACAACTCCAGAGTTTTGGTTGAATCTACAAAATCGTATAGATTTATGGGAACTCAACCACAATGTTCGTTTTCAACAAAGCCTTGCTAAGATCAAAATTGCAAACAGCCCTACTGTTACACTTTAATTCCCTTACGATTGACATTTATTGGTCGAGTGTAGGATTTGATACCATAATCTTTTCAACATATAGTTATCTTTAGTCAAGACAACAGCGCAGTTATTTAATTAAAAAACTTTCAAAAAAATGACCGCACTTTGATATATTTTCTTATATCATCAATCTCTTATCTATTATTAATAGAGTCATACATTATTCTAATGTTGATTAAAATAAAACAGATAAGAAATCCCTTTATAAAAAAATGTTCCTAGCACTTGCTAGGAACATTTTAGTTTATTTCGTTAATTGGACTTCTTGTGGAATACCGAAATAGCTTGAGAAAGTCAAACGTGTCGTATTTCCAGAGGAAGAGACTTTCACATTCTCATTCGGTTTTGTTACTTTCCAGTTGCCTTTAATATTAACGGTAACATTAATCGGTTTCGGTTTTTTGCCATCATCGATGTTTAAATTAGGTGTTACACCGCTAATGTTAATTTCGTTACCATTATTTTTCACCATAACAATGGATGGTTTGTCTGATGAAATAACAATATCATCAGTTATTGAACCGCTTTGATAAAAAGCGTAACCAGAAACATTGGTTAAATGGTCTTTAATAATGTGCGTAGTTCCCTCTTGCTTAAATGCGTATGGCATTTTTCCTGCTTTTACATCTGCCGCAAGGGATTGCATTTTAGCTGGTGTGGCATCAAGAAAAACCATATATTCATAATATGCATTGCTAGGTTGTACACTATGATCTATCCACGCACTGCTGAATACACCATTGGTTTTCTTCCTTGTTTCGCCCATTGCCGATTCTTGATTTTGTTTAGTAATGTAACCAGATTCTACATTAGTAATCAGGTAACCATTACCGTCACCATCAATAATCCAATCGCCTGTTTTGAACTGTTGTTTATTGCCTTTTGTGATCTTACTTCCATTGAAGATCGCATCACTGGATGATTTATCTGATAGTTGGAAAAGTGCTGTTTCAACATTTTTATTGCTATCACTTGAATTGATATTTGTACCCACAAAAATCAAGTGGTCATCCCCAGTTAAGGCAGATTTTTTCGCTCTAAAACTATCGTCAAAATTGTTTAATCCTGAACGATTAGGTTTACCTAAGTCAAACATCATCATACCGTATTGTTGGCTGAGAGCTGATGTTCCGCTGTATGGCGTTGTTCCTCTGAGCATCAATGTATGAGTCATCGGGCTATCAAGTTTAGGCAATGGTAAGTGGATAGATGTTACACCAGGTAATCTATTCCAATCCCAACCTTCCTCGTTAAAACCTTGTTGGTCAGGGGCTTTATGGGAAAGAATTTGTGCTGAACCATTACTTTGATAACGACCGTAGCGGTTATGTGCATAATAAATCTCTGAAGACCAGACATTACTATTAAATGCTTTTAGTGTTACCATTTTATCGCCAAAACGATGGATACCAAATGCACCACCATTATAGCTCCAGAAACCCTGTGGTAATTTTGCAGGGACAATTTCTTTGCCAAAAATGACCGCACTTTCTTTCGCTGATTTATTCGCTAATGTGAGATAAATCGCAGCAAGTTCTTCATCAACACCATTCGGTGCCGCAAGTGCCAACCATTTATATGAATTTTTAATCGATTCAATAGATGATGTTTTAAATGGATGACGACCAGACAACCCTATACCTGTATTAGGATTTGTATATACCCAAGCTGCAAATAGTACCCTCTTCAACGATTCAAATGCTTTTTTATCAAACTCAAAGGCAGTTCCTTTAAATAATAAAGCTAACTGAGTCGCATTCGGTAAAGCAGGGAAACCATAACCTGGATAATGTCCGTTATGTCGCCATGTTGTGCCATCAGGGCGGAAACCATCGTTATCGCCTGGTGGTGTCTGCGCAATCGCCCCACTAATATATTGAGCGTATGAATTAACAAGTTTGACTAATTGTTGCGGATCGTTTTCCAACAATAATAATGCCAAGTGTTGACGTGAGAGTGTATTAAAATAGTCTAAGTTAGAACTATCCGCCTTAACGAGCATATTAAAGCTTTCTCTAAATTCACGAGAATACCACAACAATGCATCATAAATTGGCTTTTTCAATCCTGCTTTATCTAAAACATCTTCCATTAGGAAAGCAGACAAATACCACCAACGAGAACTATATCCCCAGTGGTGGGTGGTAATTAAACCACTCCCTTTTTCAAATCCTTGATCCATCAGATGTTCTGTCATTAATAAATACATATTGGCGAGTTTCTGACGCACCGCAGGATTTGTTGATCTCACATAAGCTTTACTAATGTTATACATTAATTCGGCATAAGGGGAGAGATCCACATATTGATCAAATAATGCTTTATCCTTAGCTGATAAAAATTTCACTTGGTATCTGTCTTTCTGTTTACCCGTCAAAATATGACGACCAGTAATGACACCATCAGCACTTTTTTTAATATTTAATGCATTAAATTCTTTTTCCAATACAGAAATATCTCCGACTTCTTTCATTTTATCTTCCGAGATACCTAATAATGCATCGGTAAAGCGTTGTTTAATTAATTTGACATCTTGTTGTAATTGCTGCGGAGAGGCTTTAGGCAATTTCTTCGCAATATGGTATTTAATCTCTGGTTCAACAATACGAGTTTGTACATGGTCATCTGCCCATTGATAACGCGCATCATCAACCGAAAGCATAATATGATCGATAAAGAAACGTCCTTGTTTCACCGATCTTGGTGCCATAAAGCGGATACTATCAATATTGCTACCTATCGTTCCTCGAATACTCGGAACTGCACCATCTTCATCTGAAATACCAATACCGACTTTCTCACGCGGTTCAATATCATTGCTTAATGAAACACCAATAGCACGCCAACCTTTAAAGTTAAGTTTTACCTTAAATCCTGCATCACCATTGTTATATCCAGTCACCCCTTGCCCTACATCAACAACAAGATAATCATCAATAGGTGTTTCATTGTAGATGAAAAAAGAAAGTAGTGCGGTAGCCCGTCTTCCCCAAGTTTCAGAGGCCTCTTTATCTGTCGGAATATAATATTGCTTATTAAATACAATACTGCTACCCGCCGTCCAATCCCACTCTAAAGACGTTTTTCCAGAGATCGAACGTAAATCAGAAAGTGAAACTTTACTGCCCGCATAAGATTTAATATTTTGCAACGCATCACTGCTAGTGAATGGCTCAATCTTAGCTTGCATAATATTATTAACATCTTTTTTAGGCTCTGCAGAAAATGCTACTTGAGGCATCAGCGCTGCAGCAGAAATTGCTGCAGCAATGAGTTTTAATTTAAATGACATAGCCACTCCTATTAGAATCTGTTACTTAAAGTTAAGCCAAATGCGGATTCTTTATATTCACCATAACGGTTATAACCAGCTGAACCTGTAATATTAAATGTTGGAGAAAGATCTAAGCTCGCATTTAATTTCACTGATAATTGATCACCGAACAGCGCATTACCATACATAAAGTAATCGCCTTTTACGTTACCTGTTTCACTAACTGACGAAGCCAAGGAAACTTTTTGGCGAAGTTTGTCATGTGAACCAATAAAGCGATAGTATTCAACGTTTAAACTCGGCACAAATGATCCTTTTGAAGTTTCAAAGGCTTTCCATAATGAGATACCACCACCAACATGACGAGCTGAATATTTTTGTGATTCATAAGCTAATGCCAAAGGAGAACCAGTTTCATGCCATCCTTGGTTAGTCATCCACTGATATTTCAAGCTTGCATATGGTTTAATATAGAGATCACGATAAAGCTGAGTTTCGATTCCACCAAGAACTTGATAACCAAATTGGAAGCTACTGTATGAACCTGATGCTGTGGTATTACCAATATCACGGCGACTTTGAGTACGCAAAATACCAAAGTTTGAATTTACTTCAGCAAAGTAGAGATCATTACGCCATTCATAGTAAGGCATAAAGATAAACTGTGTTGTTTTTTTGCTGCTAGAAACCTCATTTTTCGCATGATTACGATTTAGCCCTAAAGAAAAGCCAAGTAAGGCTTGGTCATTAATTTGTTGATCGAAACCAACTTGAAGACCATAACGATTAAGTTTATAACCATAAACATCTTTATTTTTACCTGTACTATAGTCTGTTGTTGCCCATACATTCCAACCATGTTCACGTTCTTCCTCTGGCAATTGGTGACTATAACGTAAAGTACGGTTACCAATATGCGAACGCATTTTTTCTACATAGTTAAATGCAGCCTCAATATCTCCGCCACTGAGATCGGGTAAAATATCTCTAGTTAAACGCTGAGCCTCTTCTATTGTTGAGCCATAATTGTCTAATACAAATTCTTTTACATCTGATGAACCTTTTATGAATTGGGATACCATACTACTACCAAGCAAGCCTGATGTAACTCTTTCAAATGCTGAAGAATTTATATCTTTAGTTTGTTTTGTAGCTTTATAATCCCCAGTATTTACTCCTGTTTGTTCCATCTCGGTCGCGATCGCAACCCATTCTGTTGTATTTGGATCTGAAGCTGAAGAATCTAATACATTAATATTAGTTGGTAATACAATTGTTCCTGATGTTGCTTCAAATAAATTATATGTTTGATTAATAACTGGAGTATCAGCAGATATAACATCAAGACCACTAGGTATATTAATCTGTTTCGCTTTTAGCAAAGGTTGTGAAAGTGTTACATTTTGAAATTTTATATTCCCATTATTTGTAACAACTGCAGTATCCCAATCTGTATTACCATTGATAATAAGGTCACCATAGTTATCAATTTTTCCTACTCCAGTAATTTTTTTTGTTGTTAATTCAGTCGTATAATTATCGGATGGATTATATGGAGCACCAGGATTTCTAATACGTCCGAATTCAATGCTAATGTTATCGCTAGGTCCCAAAGTAAGAATATCTCCACTAATGTTCCCTGCTAATCTCATTGTAAGATTAGTATTATTTTGTGGATTAGTAATGTTGATTGCGGCTGTTTTACCCGAAACAGTACTGCCAGGAGCAGTAGATATAAATATATTTCTATTAGCCGTATTATCACCAATATATTTAATAGCATCTCCGTCTGTACTAATAATATTTACTGCAGGTGACGCTTTCCCTTCTGAATTATATGTTGTCCATCCAACAAATAAACCGGTATATAAAGCACTACCAATAGTTAATGCATCCCCAGAAGCATTAATGCTTTCTGCAATAGGTTGAGCTCCTGATAAAACCCTATCAGTATCAGATAATATATACCCTCGATCATCATTATCAATATTAGTACACAATACAACAGGAGTATTATTCATCAGTTCTGGTAATGTTTTATAACCATTAGTTTTACATGTATATGCAGCATAGGAAGTTTCTATCAATACTCCATATAATCCAGCAGTAACGGCAATATAAAGTGGTAAAAGTTTAGCTTTTTTCATACTCAGTCTTCCTTATATTATTCAATATA
The DNA here is from genome assembly GCF_003096995.1 of Alitibacter langaaensis DSM 22999. Lineage (GTDB taxonomy): Bacteria > Pseudomonadota > Gammaproteobacteria > Enterobacterales > Pasteurellaceae > Exercitatus > Exercitatus langaaensis. Next base: position 148,592 of record NZ_QENU01000003.1, read on the forward strand.
TTTATCCAACAACTAGAATGTGACACGTAATCCTAATTTTAAGTATTTTTGTTTTGTTTCATCGCTACTCAGGTGAGATGTTTTTTTAACCCTTTCTATATAATATTCTCCAGTAAGAGAGACATTTTTATTTAATGGATAACTCATGCGCATCGCATAACGCGTTGTATCTTTATCTAAGTAAACAGGGGTTGCTGTATCGTTGTTGGATAATTTCCATTCTTTCGCATCACCGAAAATAGTTTTACGCAAATAAGGGGAAAACTGTAAACCGAAATCTGTGTTGTAAGTGAGATACAATCTAAATTGGAGATCTCTTTTGGTTACCGAAGAATTAATTAAATCGTCTTGCTCTTGCCTGTTACCCGTATCATTCAATGCTGCAGTAACATTAAATTTAGGTGAAAACGCATATCTGAACCCTTGCTCAACTTCCCAGGTTACACTTTCATCTCTATCCACAATTCTATAGTTTGCTGGTCTTGGGTTTGTTGTGCCAGGATAGAAATCACTGGTACTTCTTTTTGAAGTATAAGTAATACTCTCATTTGGATTAAATTGCAGTTTTATCCATCCAGTACTAGATAGACGCTCTGTAATAGGGTAGTTATGCATAATTTCAAATAAGTAGTATTCGCTACGCCCCGTTTTTCCATTTGGGAATAAACTAAGATCTTGACGATATCCAATTGCTGGTTGCACCCATCCTTTATCTAAGCGATAGCGATAAGCGATTTTGAAATCAAGTCGTTGATAGTCTTTGACATTAGCTGTTACTGTTTCAGTCGCCCCACTTGTGCCTGATTGATAAACTTCTGTTTCTTGCCCCTTGGTTCTATTTTGACGCCAACCTAATGAAAAATACCAATTTGAATTGTCTGGAGAAATTGTAGTATCAATACGCGGCCCCGCATAATCGCCAGCAGTACCATAATGAACATTTTCCCATGAAATGTTTGAATCAACTTTGGCTGCTTGCGCAGAAAAAATACAAGACATAAGCAAACCAATTGCAGTTAATTGGTATTTAACAGTTTTATTCATAAGTATTTTCCTCTAATTATGTTGTGAATACGTAAGAAAACGAAAATAGTGTAACCAACCTAAGGGATAATTGCGGACTGTATTGTTACGTTTCGTTGCCATAATGCTAATATCCCACAAAACAAAAATAAAGTGAAAAATAATGAAAGTGAGAAGTAGATCACAAAATTAGAGCAATATTATTAGCGTTCTTCATTTGATAAGGGAAAAATTGGCTAAAAATAGGGTAGGAATTAGGTGCAAATAGCCAAAAATTATGGGAAATACGATATAAATCTGTAGAAAATCCGCATTGACTTTCTACAGTTGAGAACAGTATTAGAAGAATATTGAGAGTAATATAAATGTCATTCAAGCTAAAACAGCAAATTTCTTCGCTGTTTTAAGCTGTATCAGGTTGCAGTAAAAAGTAACATCAAAGTTATACTATCCCTTATTAGCATCTTTCAACTGCACATGCACCGTAATTTCTTCTCGGTCGTGATAAAGATGTTTCGCTTGAATACGGAATTTTAGCTGATGATGGGCTAACGCATCGGCAAGGGTTTGCAAGCAGGTTTGCACTTCGTTATAGCGTTTTTTCATTGGTAACTTTAAGTTAAAAATCGTTTCTTTGCACCAGCCATTGACGAGCCATTTAGTTATCAAATGAATAATACGGCTTGGCTGTTCTACCATATCGCACACGAGCCAATCAATACGCTTGCGCTTTGGCGGTTGGAACTTAAACCCATCTTCGGGGCAATGTTCAATACGCCCAGTATCATGCAAACTCGCTGCCATTTTGCCGTGGTCAACGGCATACACAAATAAACCGCGGCGCACTAGTTGATATGTCCAGCCACCGGGGCAAGCGCCAAGATCAACGCCTATCATTTCCGCTGTAAAACGCTTGCTTTCTTCCTCTTTGGGAATAAAGGTTAGAATTGCATCATCTAATTTTAAGGTTGAACGGCTTGGCGCATCAGCTGGAAATTTCAAGCGAGGAATGCCCATATAATGGGCGGAATGGTTCGCATTATAGGAATAGCCAACATAACAGGCACTCGATTGTAGGAAAAAGCAATGTAAAGTGATGCCACTTTTTTTCACTTCTTTAAAGCGTAGCCAGCCTTGTTCTCTCAAAGCTTGACGCAAGGGCACGGTAAATTTTCGGCAAAATGTAGAAAGAGCTTTAGCTTCGTTGGTATCGGCGGTTTCAACCCAAATTTCAGTGCTTTGTTTAAGGTTAAAGTGCGGTTGAATTTCTTGAAATTTTGCAATAATTGGGCTGATGCGATCTTCTGCGGATAAATCAGTTAATAACTCAAAAACCACGATCATTTGGCGAGCAAAGATCAATTGATTAAACGGAATTTCGCGGGCTAGACGATCGGCTTCGCCTGCTTGATAACATTCAAAAATCACATAACCCGAATTTTCTTGCACACGAGCAAAACCGAAAACACCTTGTTCAGCCGCTTTATCTGTAATTTCTGCGGCCACTTCTTTTTCAAAACCAATACGGCAATATAACGCTAATTTATTCATTTTCTTCCATTGTTGCTAAAATCCATTCACGGAATGCGCAAATAGTTGGGTCATTATTATTTTTGATATCGTTTACCACAAAAAATGCTTTAGGGTCGTTTAATGTGGTCGGCAACACAATTTGCAAATTGCCATTTTCAATTTCTTGCTGCGCCAAAACACGGTTTGCAATCACGATGCCCTGTCCATGAATAGCGGCTTGCAAGCCCATAAAAGTATGGCTAAAAACAACGCCTTGCTGAATATTTAACTCCGTTAGGGATAAATGCTCTGCCATTGCTTTCCAGTTTTCGCGCGTATAAATATGAATTAAATTGTGAGTGAGCAAATCATTTTTGTGCAAAATCGGACTTGCTTGTAATAATTTAGGTGATGCTAACATTACAAGGCGCTGATTCGACAAGGCTTCGACATTCACATTTTTCCATTTTCCCTCGCCATAATAAACCGCGATGTCGGTGTCGCCCGTCAATAAATCTTCATCATGATCCGCAGCTTTAATGCGCACATCGATATTTGGATATTGTGCATTGAATGAGCTTAAATGTGGAACAAGCCAATAATTGGCAAAAGTTTGTGGCACGCATACGGTTAAGTGCGGTCGATTTTGGCGCATTAATTTTTGTGTTGCCTCTGAAATTTGGTACAGCAAGGGCGAAATCTCGGCGTAATATCGCTCGCCTTGTTCGGTGAGCTCTAATGCTCGATTTTTGCGTACAAAAAGTTCAACACCTAAAAAATCTTCTAATAATTTAACTTGGTGGCTAATCGCAGCCTGGGTCACATAAAGCTCTTCTGCCGCTTTAGTAAAGCTTAAATTCTGCGCTGCACGCTCGAATGCTTTGAGTGAATTCAAGGGGGGCAAACGTTTAAACATATTTCTTTCCAATGAATATTTTTTGTTGTATAATGCCAACGCTATCTATCAGATTAGTTTTTCTAATCTATCACATTAATATTTCTCGTTTGCTAGCGTTTAGCACTATTCCTATAATGTTCTCGTACTTATTTAATGATTGATCATGCCTTAGCAATGAAGTGTTTAATCTTTTAGTTAAGTATTATGTTGTGTTTGCATATTGTTTGGGAAACCAAACAGCGTTATTTATTTTCCTTAATAGATAACGATTTAACTTCCTGTATATTTTGACCTGATTTAGGTTTAGACACCGCGCTTTATGTGCGGTGTTTTTTTATGCCCGAATTCTAACATAATCCCCCACAAAAAACGCAAATAATTGTTTTCAACCTAAAAAGAATGGCGTATATTTGTCAAATATTTTATAAAAAATCAAATAAAGTTGTAAGGAATCACACCATGAAAGATCTTGATTGGAACAATCTCGGATTTAATTATATCAAAACAGATTTCCGTTTTATCGCCCATTGGAAAGACGGCAAATGGGATGAAGGCAAATTAACCACAGATTCAACTCTTCATATTCACGAAGGTTCGACCGCACTTCACTATGGGCAACAATGCTTTGAAGGTTTAAAAGCGTATCGTTGCAAAGATGGCTCAATTAACTTATTCCGCCCACAAGCCAATGCTGAACGTATGCAAAAAACGGCAGATCGCCTTTTAATGCCACAAGTGCCGACTGAATTATTTGTACGCGCCTGTAAAGAAGTCGTGAAAGCAAACCAAGATTGGGTTGGCCCTTATGGCTCTGGCGCAACCTTATATTTACGTCCATTTTTAATCGGTGTGGGCGAAAATATTGGTGTGAAAACTGCCCCTGAATTTATTTTCTCAGTATTTTGCTGCCCAGTTGGGGCTTATTTCAAAGGTGGTTTAGCCCCTTCTAATTTCATTACCACAGATTATGACCGTGCAGCGCCAATGGGAACTGGTGGCGTGAAAGTGGGTGGTAACTATGCGGCAAGTTTACTTCCTCATGAACTTGCGGCGGAACAAGGCACAGCAACACGCAAATTTGCTGATGCCATCTATTTAGATCCGAAAACCCACACTAAGATCGAAGAAGTGGGCGCAGCGAATTTCTTTGGTATCACCAAAGATAACAAATTTATCACCCCAATTTCTGATTCTATTTTGCCGAGCATTACCAAATATTCATTGCTCTATATCGCGAAAGAACGCTTTGGTATGGAAGCCATTGAAGGCGATGTTTATATTGATCAATTGGATCAATTCACTGAAGCGGGCGCTTGTGGCACAGCAGCTGTGATTACCCCAGTGGGTGGTATCCAACATAAAGGAAAATTCCACGTTTTCTATTCAGAAACAGAAGTTGGTCCTATCACTCGCAAACTTTATGATGAATTAACTGGCATTCAATTTGGGGATAAACCCGCGCCAGAAGGCTGGATTGTGAAAGTAGAATAATCCTATAAATTCATTAAAAGCACGTTTTGGCGTGCTTTTTTTATGCTTTCTAATAAAGTTAATAAAACGTCATTCTCAAGTCATTAAATATCGTTTAAAATAAGAACACTTCTAGTCAATATGGCGTTTCGTCTATGAAACTAAATTTTCCAACTTTTCTAACCTTATTTCGCGTGGTGTTAATTCCATTTTTCATCATCGCCTTTTATTTGCCTGTAACTTGGGCGCCTTTTGCCACCACGGCTGTATTTTTCGTGGCATCAATCACCGATTGGTTTGATGGTTATCTGGCTCGCAAATGGAAACAAACCACACGTTTTGGCGCATTTTTAGATCCCGTTGCCGATAAAGTGATTGTGGCAGCTGCTCTTGTGCTCATTGTTGAGTATTACCATACATTTTGGATTACTATTCCAGCTATCGTTATGATTGCGCGTGAAATTATTATTTCAGCGTTGCGCGAATGGATGGCAGAAGTTGGCAGCCGCACTGCCGTTGCCGTATCATGGATTGGCAAAGTAAAAACCACGGCACAAATGCTCGCGCTCGGTGGGCTGTTATGGCGTTATGCACCTTGGATGGAAATTACCAGTTTTATCCTTCTTTATATCGCAGCCATTCTCACCGTTTGGTCTATGTTGCAATATTTAAAAGCAGCAAAAGGTTCATTGCTAGAAGAAATCAATTAATTTCCCTTTCAAGTGCGGTCAGAAAATCTTAAATTTTTGACCGCACTTTTTATTGCTTATGAATTATGCTAAGGTACTGCTCCATTCTTAACTACTTCTCTTTATAACAAGGAAACTCATGCAAACACTGTTAAAAATCACTCAGTTTGCGAGTAAAACATTCGCCCTTTGGGTGTTATTGTTTGCCTATCTCGCTTTTCAATTTCCACTCATCTTTAAAGAAATTGCGCCTTATATCCCCTATTTACTTGGGCTGGTTATGTTCGGTATGGGAATCACGCTAACCTTTGACGATTTTGGCGAAGTATTTAAACATCCCAAATCGGTGTTAGTGGGTGTGATTGGGCAATTCGTGATTATGCCTGCGATTGCGTTCAGTTTAGCCAAGCTCTTCAATTTGCCTGCGGATTTGGCCATTGGCGTGATTCTGGTAGGCTCTTGCCCAGGTGGTACTTCGTCTAACGTGATGACTTATTTATCAAAAGGTAATACTGCGCTTTCTGTTGCCTGCACAACCATTTCCACATTACTCGCCCCTTTGCTTACGCCTGTCATTTTCTATGTGTTAGCAAGCCAATGGCTAGAAATTGACGCAGCGGGAATGTTCGTTTCCGTATTAAAAATGGTTTTATTCCCGATTTTCTTGGGCTTAATCGTACGAGCAATATTCAAAAAACAAATCAAAGATCTGAGCCAAACCATGCCTTTGGTTTCTGTAATTTCAATCGTGTTAATTTTGTCTGCCGTGGTTGCGGTGAGCAAAGATAAAATCATTGAATCTGGTTTATTGATTTTTGCTGTGGTGGTGTTGCATAACTGCTTGGGCTATTTAGTGGGGTTCTTCGCTGCAAAACTCATCGGCTTGAACATTGCAGACAGCAAAGCGGTTTCTATTGAAGTTGGAATGCAAAACTCAGGCTTAGGTGCCGCTCTTGCTAGCGCGCATTTTAACCCGATTGCTGCCGTGCCAAGTGCCGTATTTAGCTTTTGGCATAATGTTTCGGGGCCAATCTTAGCCAATATTTTCTCAAATATTAAAAACGAGAAAAATACTGAAAATTGACCGCACTTATCGCATAAATTAACCATAAAAAACGCTTAACCTTTTGGCTAAGCGTTTTTTGTTCCGTTAAGCAATCTTTTTCTTCCGCGAAGCGCGACGTTTCACTCGGCGAATAAAACGCGTAATGCGCCATGCTCGGGTGATCGAGTATAAATAGAAGAAAAATAATAGGATAAAGGCAATAAACATCAACCATTCGTTAATATAAAACACTTCGCCCAAAATACCGAAACCTGCGCATAAGGCAGCAAATGCGGTGATCACTAGAAATGCTTGTCGTGATGTTAGCCCTGCACGCACCATAAGATGATGCACATGCAAGCGATCTGGCTTAAATGGGCTTTTCCCTTTGCGCACACGGCGATAAATAACCGCGATCATATCGATGAGCGGAATTGCGATAATCCAAAGGGCGGTCACAGGATTCATTGGATGTCCACGCCCTTGGGTGCTTAACAATAAAATCCAAATCATCGTGAAGCCGATTAAAGTGCTACCACTATCGCCCATAAAAATTTTGAATTTTTTACCAAAGGGAATGCATAAATTAAACATCGAATAAGGAATCAACGCCACAATTAAAGCAAAACACCAAATGGCCAAATCCCATTGATTATCCAAAATCAATAAAATCCCCATTGCGGCAAACCCCACGCTAGATAAGCCGCCAAGCAAGCCATCAATCCCATCAATCATATTAAACGCATTAATCACGGCAATGGTTGCCAGCACAGTAATTACAAAACCGACTGCGCCGAGAGTCACTTGGAATGGTCCAATAATTTGCCCGAGATTATCTAAAGATAATTTACCGAAATAAATCATGGCAACAGAAAGAGCGGCTTGAATAACAGCACGCAACGCGGCACTCAGATCAAAGCGGTCATCTAATAAACCAATAACTAATAAAACGGTGATCGAAAAAAGATAAAGCCATGGCAAACGTGTTTGATCCCATTGTAATAAATAGAAACACAGGTTTCCCATAAACAGTGAAATACCGCCTAATAATGGAATGGCACCTTGGTGGCGTTTACGGTAATTGGGTTTATCCACTAAACCGATTTTTTCTGCCACGGGGCGCATAGCGATGATTGTGCCGAAAGACACAAGAAAAGTTAAAATAAAACTAAGCCACAACATTTTTATGCCTTATTGTTACTTTTGTGAAAACGCTCAAAAGCATATCACAAAGCGAAGTTTTAAGATATGGATTTTTAGAGTACAATACGCCCTGTTTTCAGTTTTAGAAATTAGGAAAAATTATGTCAAATTCGACCGCACTTTTTAACCGAGCTCAACAAGTTATCCCTGGTGGGGTGAACTCCCCAGTTCGCGCATTTAAAGGCGTGGGCGGCACGCCTGTGTTTATCCAAAAAGCAGCGGGGGCTTATATTACCGATACAGACGGTAAACAATATATTGACTATGTGGGCTCGTGGGGGCCAATGGTGTTAGGGCATAATCACCCTGCAATTATTGATGCCGTGTTGCAAGCGGTGCCTAATGGTTTAAGTTTTGGTGCGCCAACAGAAGGTGAAATCACCCTTGCCGAGTTGGTGTGCAAACTCATTCCATCAATCGAATTAGTGCGTATGGTCAGCTCTGGCACGGAAGCAACGATGTCGGCAATTCGCCTTGCTCGTGGCTATACTCAACGTGACAAGATCATTAAATTTGAGGGCTGTTATCACGGCCACTCCGACAGCTTATTAGTGAAAGCAGGATCAGGCGCATTAACGCTTGGCCAGCCTAGTGGCCCTGGTGTGCCTGCCGATTTTGCAAAACATACCTTAACTTGTACTTACAACGATTTAGATTCCGTGAAACGAGTCTTTGAACAATATCCCGATGAAATCGCCTGCTTAATTGTTGAACCTGTTGCTGGGAATATGAACTGCATTCCGCCAAAAGCAGGGTTCTTGCAAGGTTTACGCGATCTTTGCACCCAATATGGCACGGTATTCATTATTGACGAAGTGATGACAGGTTTCCGTGTGGCACTCGGCGGCGCACAATCTTACTACGGCGTGACCCCAGATTTAACCTGCTTAGGCAAAATCATTGGTGGCGGTATGCCTGTGGGGGCGTTCGGCGGTAAACGTGAAATTATGGAATACATTGCGCCAACAGGTCCTGTTTACCAAGCGGGCACATTATCTGGCAACCCTATTGCTATGGCGGCTGGCTTAGCTTGCCTAACTGAATTATCAAAAGCAGGAAACGAAGAAAAATTAGCCGCACAAACCAAAAAATTAGCTACGGGCTTGAAAGCTCTCGCAGATAAACATTCAGTCCCTCTTTGCGTGCAATATGTTGGCGGTATGTTTGGTTTATTCTTTACCGAACAGCAAGAAGTAAATAATTTCCAACAAGTGATGCAATGCGATGCGGCAAAATTCAATAAATTCTTCCATTTAATGCTTGAACAAGGCGTATATCTTGCTCCATCAGCATTTGAAGCAGGTTTTATGTCTCTCGCCCATTCTGATAAAGATATTGACCGCACTTTAGACGCTGCTGATAAGGCTTTTGCGGCATTGGCAAAATAACTGACTAATTTAATTTTATTAAGGATACTTTATGGCATACACTACCTTTTCCCAAGTTAAAAATGATCAGCTAAAAGAACCGATGTTCTTCGGGCAAAATGTTAACGTTGCACGTTATGATCAGCAAAAATACGAAACCTTTGAAAAATTAATTGAAAAACAACTGTCTTTCTTCTGGCGTCCAGAAGAAGTTGATGTTTCGCAAGATCGTATTGACTACGCGGCATTGCCTGAACACGAAAAACATATTTTTATCAGTAACTTAAAATATCAAACCTTGCTAGATTCCATTCAAGGGCGCAGCCCAAATGTGGCGTTGCTGCCTTTGGTTTCCATTCCTGAATTAGAAACATGGATTGAAACTTGGACATTTAGCGAGACTATCCACAGCCGTTCCTATACGCATATTATTCGTAATATCGTGAATGACCCATCAATCGTGTTTGATGATATTGTTACCAATGAAGAAATTATTAAACGCGCGAAAGATATTTCCGCTTATTACGATAATTTAATTCGTGATAGCCAATTATATAGCCTATACGGCGAAGGTACTTATACCGTTGACGGCAAAGAATGTTCTGTCAGTTTGCGTAATCTGAAAAAACAACTTTATCTCTGCTTAATGAGCGTCAATGCATTAGAAGCCATTCGTTTTTATGTTTCCTTTGCCTGCTCTTTCGCTTTTGCCGAACGCCAATTAATGGAAGGAAATGCTAAAATCATTAAATTTATCGCACGTGACGAAGCCTTACATTTAACCGGCACACAGCATATTTTAAATATTATGGCAGCAGGGCAAGACGATCCTGAAATGGCGGAAATTGCCGAAGAATGTAAGCAAGAAGCCTACGACTTATTCTTAGCGGCGGCAGAACAAGAAAAAGAATGGGCAAATTATCTATTTAAAGACGGCTCAATGATCGGCTTAAATAAAGATATTTTAGTGCAATATGTGGAATATATTACCAACATCCGTATGCAGGCTGTGGGGCTTCCATTACCCTTTGAAACCCGTTCAAACCCAATTCCTTGGATTAACGCTTGGCTTGTGTCTGACAACGTGCAAGTCGCGCCACAAGAAGTGGAAGTGAGCTCTTATCTCGTGGGTCAAATTGATTCCAAAGTGGACACCAACGATTTTGGTGATTTTGATCTCTAATTTCTAGCCCACATAAGTGCGGTCAAAAAAATGAAAATTTTTGACCGCACTTTTATACACTTTTCGATACTTTTCAAAGTATCACTTTCCAAGGCATCACTTTTCAATGCGTAACATTCTTTAGTGTCTATTAAAACTATGAAGGTTTATCAGATTCATCTTAGCCAATCGCATCTCACGCTGGAACATAGTAACAGCACGTCTTTGCTTGAAACCCTTGAAAGCCATAATATTCATCACGAATACCAATGCCGTTCGGGCTATTGTGGCTCGTGTCGTGTAAAAATAAAAAAAGGCAAGGTATCCTATAAAGAATTGCCCCTTGCCTTTTTAAATCCGAATGAAATTTTATTATGCTGCTGCCAAGTCGAAGAAGATTTAGAAATCGAACTTTAATGCCCAATCTCGCCTTTTCAGTCAAATACTGCGAATGCAATGTTTTCTATAAAATTTCTTCAAAATTGACCGCACTTTTGAATCAATCGCATTAAAGATTATTTAAATCAAGCACATCCGTCATATCAAATAAACCTTGTTTTTTGTCCGCAATCCATTTTGCAGCGCGCACTGCGCCATTGGCAAATGTCATACGGCTTGAGGCTTTGTGTGAAATTTCAACGCGCTCACCAATATCAGCAAACCACACGGTATGTTCGCCAACCACATCCGCTGCGCGAATGGTTGAAAAACCAATTTCATCACGTTTACGTTCCCCAGTAATGCCTTCGCGCGCAAATACGCCGTGTGTTTTTAAATCACGCCCTAAGGTTTTCGCAATATGTTCGCCCATAGATAATGCGGTGCCTGATGGTGCATCAACTTTATGGCGATGGTGGGCTTCAATGATTTCAATATCACAGTAATCCCCCATCACTTTGGCGGCTTTTTCTAATAATTTAAAAACTAAATTGACCCCTACGCTGTAATTTGAGGCAAAGACAATCCCGATTTTCTCTGACGCAGCTTTAATCGCGGCTTTGCCTGCATCATCAAAACCTGTGGTGCCTAAAATCACATTTTTGCCTTGCTCAACGCAACATTTTAAATGTTCTAATGAGCCCTCTGGGCGTGTGAAATCAATTAACACATCGAAATTGCCACTTTGGCTTGCTAAATTTTCTTCCACTTTCACACCAATGTGACCAATTCCAGCTAATTCGCCCGCATCAGAACCAATCAATGATGAGCCTTTACGCTCAAATGCTGCGCCTAATTCAATACCTTCCGCATTTTGCACGGCTTGAATTAATTGGCGGCCCATACGTCCGCCCGCACCAACAACGGCAATTTTTAATGTCATATTATTTTCCTTCTATACGTCTAAACTGAAATTTCTGCTACGCCACTATAAACTAAAAACGCACCGAAACCTAAAAAAATCACACCTGCCGCATTATCAATATAACGGCTATATTGGCTATAAAAACGTTTAGCGGCGGGACGAGAAAAGAGTAACGCCAGCGAATAGAAATAGATAAAAGTTTCTACCACAATAATCAGAAATGCCATCACCATGTGCCAAGTTTCAGTGATATTCACTAAAATTAACGACATCACGCTGGCAAAATACACCACGGCTTTCGCATTGGAAAGATTCACAAACAGCCCTTTCATGATCTCTTTTTTAATCGTTGTGCTTTGATTCATTTCCGTTTCCGTCATCGGCTGAAACACCACATTTTTACGACTTCTCGCCATTAAATAGCCTAGATACATTAAATAGCCGCCCCCTAAAATCATAATAATGCCATGGGAAAGCGGCATCGTGGCAAACAATGTGGCTAACCCCAACATCGCAGCTAATGCCCAAAATGCGACGCCTAAGGTAATCCCAATCACGCCACAAACGGTATTGCGGTGGGAATTACTCGCCGCCATTCTAGTGACATAGAAAAAGTCAGGACCCGGCGTAATCAACCCGAAAAAATGAACGATAATTAAATTAATCATAAAAATACTCGCAAGATCATGATCACAATGAAACCATACACGGCGGCAAGTATATCATCGATCATAATGCCAAAGCCGCTTTCTAATTTGGCATCCAACTGCCGAATGGGAAATGGCTTCCAAATATCAAATAAACGAAAAAGCACAAACGCAATCGCGCACCACAAAAAATTAACTTCGGGTATCGCAAGTAGGCAAAGCCATACGCCCACAAATTCATCCCAAACAATCGAGCCATGATCGTGTACGCCCATGTCTTTCGCCGTTTTGTGGCATAAATAGCAACCGATAAAGAATGAAAGTGCGGTCAAAATAACAAAAGAAATTTGCCCAAAGCAAGCAAGAAAGCTAGCCCCAAGTATCACACCGAGCAAACTTCCCCAAGTGCCGGGAGCAGGATGAATTAAGCCAGAGCCAAAGCCTAATGCGAGTAAATGGATTGGATTGGTTAACTTAAGGCGAGAAAGCGGATTTTCTGTCATGAATTATTCTCAATAACATAAAAAAAGGGTGCGTTTCCACGCACCTGACTAATTATTTTACTCTATTTACGACCAAGAGAGGGTGCAACTTTATCTAAAACACCATTGATATATTTATGGCTATCTTCAGCACCAAAGGTTTTCGCTACTTCAATGGCTTCATTAATAACCACTTTGTAAGGCACGTCCATTTCGTATTTTAGTTCATACACGGCTAAACGCAGGATCGCTTTTTCGATTGGCGTTAATTCCTCTGAACTACGATCTAGAAACTCAGCCATTGTGGCATCGACTGCATCAATATTTGCCACCGTGTTGCGGAATAATTTACGAAAATATGGCGTATCAACACCTTTTAAATCTTGTTCCGTCACAAAATTTAATTCAATTTCGGCCACATCATTTTGTGAAACATACCAAGAATAAAGTGCTTGCACAGCACATTCACGCGCACGACGGCGTGGACTAACTTTTTTCTGTGTCATCATATTATGCTGCTTTAATTTGATCTAACAAATTTACCATTTCAAGCGCAACCAATGCTGCTTCCGCACCTTTATTACCCGCTTTTGTGCCTGCACGCTCAATCGCTTGTTCAATATTTTCTGTGGTCAATACGCCAAATGCTACAGGAATATCTGAATTTAATGCCACATTGCCTAAACCACTACTTGCTTCGCCAGCAACATATTCAAAGTGTGCTGTACCGCCACGAATCACGGTGCCTAATGCAACGATTGCATCAAATTTTTTAGAATCGGCTAAACGGCGAACGGCTAATGGTAACTCATACGCACCTGGGACTTTGACTAATGTGATATTTTCATCTTTCACTTGACCTATGCGTTTTAATGCATCAACAGCGCCATCGACAAGGCTATCATTGATAAATTGATTAAAACGCGCGACAACTACGGCAATTTTTGCATTTGGTGCAGCTAATTGACCTTCTAAAACTTGCATAATATTTCCTTAAACTGAATGGGATAAATCAGCGTGAATTCTAGCATAAAAAAACCGTTCTATCAGCTTGTTTATGTCAGATAAATCATCTCTTTATAAGAGAAAATGAAACGCCACGAAAATTTCCGTGGCGTCTTTTAAAATAGAGTTATTTGATAATGCGCAAATGGGAAGCCGATTTACTCGCTGTGCCAGAATTTTTAGGCTTATCCACTAAATCTTTCGATTTTTTAACCGCACTTTGAGCGGGTTCTGCCGAAGTATGCTCTAGCTCATCATAATAGCTTTCTGGCTCAAACATCACGCCATCGCCATTTTCACGTGCATAAATCGCAATTGCTGCGCCCATAGGAATATACAAGTTACGAGGAATGCCCTGAAAACGTGCGCTAAATTCCACAGCATCATTGCCTAATGAAAGATTTCCCACTGCACTTGGCGATAGGTTTAGCACGATTTGTCCGTCTTTCACATAATCTTGCGGCACATCTACGCCATAATAGGTCGCATCAACAACCAAATAAGGCGTTAAATTATTATCAAGCAACCAATCATAATAGGCGCGTAATAAATAAGGGCGTTTTGGTGAAGATTTAAATTCCATTATTTTTCATCCATAACGTGTTTCGGCGCTGCACTACCGATAGATTGTAAGAATGAATCACGATTAAAAATGCGTTCCATATAACCATTAATCGCCTTGCTGCCTGCGCCAGTGAAAGTAACGCCAAGCTCTTTCATACGCCATAATAATGGTGCGATATAGCAATCCACCAAACTAAACTCTTCGCTCATAAAATAAGGCATTTGTGAAAAAATTGGCGCAATCGCTAATATTTCTTCTTTCAACTGTTTTAGAGCTTCTGCACGCTCAGCCTCTGTGCCATTTTCTGCTTTAGCCAACGTTGGGTACCAATCTTGCTCAATGCGCAACATTAAGGTACGGCTTTTACCGCGTGAAACAGGATAAACGGGCATTAATGGTGGATGCGGAAAACGTTCATCTAAATATTCCATAATGATGCGCGATGTAAATAACACTAAATCACGATCCACTAAAGTCGGAAGCGTACCATATGGGTTCAATTCCATTAAATCTTCGGGTACTGCATGCGGATCGACATTTTCCGTTTCGTAAGCAACACCTTTTTCTGCTAAAACAATACGCACCTGATGGCAATAAATATCTGATTTATTAGAAAAAAGTGTCATTATTGAACGTTTATTTGCCGCACTAGTCATCTATTCCTCCGCTGACGTAAATGCATTTACAGTCTAACTACCCGACTGTATTTTATATAAATTTTAGAGTTAAAAAACGCGTCTATTTTACCATAAACCCTATAGCGATTTTCAACCCCTAAGCAGATTTTTATTCAAATTTGAAATAAAAAGCTGAAAAAAGATAAAAAAATTGCAGCCCAAAAGGACTGCAATTTCTCGAATATAAACGAAAATATAAAATTAACGTTTTGAGTATTGTGGACGACGACGTGCTTTGTGTAAACCCACTTTTTTACGTTCAACGCGGCGAGCATCGCGAGTTACGAAGCCTGCTGCACGTAATGCTGGACGTAAAGACTCATCATATTCCATTAACGCACGTGTAATACCGTGACGGATTGCACCAGCTTGACCTGAAATACCACCACCTTTAACTGTGATGTATAAGTCTAATTTTTCTGTTAACTCAACTAATTCTAAAGGTTGACGAACGATCATACGTGAAGTTTCACGACCGAAGTAAACATCTAAAGAACGTTGGTTAATGGTGATATTACCGTTGCCCGGTTTGATAAATACACGAGCTGAAGAGCTTTTGCGGCGACCTGTGCCGTAGTTTTGATTTGCTGCTGTCATTTTAGTGCTCCGTGATTAAATATCTAAAACTTGTGGTTGTTGTGCAGCGTGTTCGTGTTGTGAACCTGCATACACTTTTAATTTACGGAACATTGCACGGCCTAATGGACCTTTTGGCAACATACCTTTAACCGCAATTTCAATCACTGCCTCTGGACGGCGAGCAATCATTTCTTTGAAAGTCGCTTGTTTAATACCACCTACATAGCCAGTGTGCCAGTAGTAAACTTTATCAGTTTCTTTACGACCTGTTACAGTTACTTTATCTGCATTGATAACGATGATGTAATCACCAGTATCTACGTGCGGAGTGTATTCTGCTTTATGTTTACCACGAAGACGACGAGCTAATTCAGTCGCTAAACGACCTAACGTTTTACCTGTCGCATCAACTACATACCAGTCACGTTTAACTGTTTCTGGTTTTGCTACAAAAGTTTTCATTAATTAAATTACCAATATTTGATATTAATACCCAGTACTCTTCTCGAGTACAACCATTGATCTCAATCATCACCCCTTCGAGTGCGATCTTGATAAAATAATGGGCGGTGGGAAAACCGCGCCATTCACAGGGTCGCTGGATTATACACAGAACGCTTGAAAAATGCCAGTTTTTTGCGCAAAAAACTTTGCAAAATTAGACCGCACTTTTGAACATCAGATTTTTCTTATACATATCCGTGAAAACCTGCTGTTATCCTAAATAAAACACTTTTCTTTTTAACAAAAAACGTTATCATATTTCGCACTTTAAAGTGCGGTCAATTTAGCCATAGTTTAAAGAAACCTATCTCAGCCAGCTTCCTGCTGGGGAAAGATAAAAAAGCTGAAACGCTTTTTTTAATAAGTAGCGAGTCAAATGCCCCATGACATATGTTCTTTTAGGAACAATAGCCCTGGCTTCTTCGCAAGGCACCCGACTTATTTTTTTCACCTCAATTAGAAGGTTTTAATCAAAATGACAATTACCACTCCTGTAAAAGCAGTTCTCGCATCAAACAAACATTTCTTAGATCGCCAAGATCAAATGGAATCAAATGTTCGTAGTTACCCTCGCAAATTACCTTTTGCTTATGCAAGCGCACAAGGTTGCTGGGTTACTGACGTTGAGGGCAACAAATACCTCGACTTCCTTGCGGGCGCAGGAACTCTTGCATTAGGGCACAATCACCCTGTATTAATGCAATCAATCAAAGACGTTTTAGAAAGCGGTTTGCCGTTGCATACCCTTGATTTAACTACCCCATTAAAAGATGCATTCACAGAAGAATTACTTTCGTTCTTCCCAAAAGATCAATACATTCTTCAATTTACTGGTCCATCAGGCGCAGATGCTAACGAAGCCGCAATTAAATTAGCCAAAACCTATACAGGCCGTGGCAATGTGATCGCATTCTCAGGGGGCTTCCACGGCATGACTCACGGCGCGTTATCATTAACAGGTAACCTCGGCGCAAAAAATGCGGTACAAAACTTAATGGCTGGCGTGCAATTTATGCCCTATCCACATGAATATCGTTGCCCGTTTGGCATTGGTGGCGAAGCGGGTGCCAAAGCGGTTGAACGCTATTTTGAAAACTTTATCGAAGATGTGGAAAGCGGCGTAGTGAAACCTGCTGCAGTTATTTTAGAAGCCATTCAAGGCGAAGGCGGCGTGGTGCCTGCCCCAATCAGTTTCTTACAAAAAGTGCGTGAAGTCACCAAAAAACACGGCATTTTAATGATCGTGGACGAAGTTCAAGCGGGCTTCTGCCGTTCGGGTAAAATGTTTGCCTTTGAACACGCAGGAATTGAGCCAGATATCGTGGTGATGTCCAAAGCCGTTGGCGGATCATTGCCATTAGCCGTATTAGCAATTCGTAAAGAATTTGACGCTTGGCAGCCTGCAGGCCACACAGGAACCTTCCGCGGCAACCAATTAGCGATGGCAACAGGCTACGCTTCATTAAAAATTATGCGTGAAGAAAACTTAGCCCAAAATGCGCAAGATCGCGGTGAATACTTAACTCGCGCATTACGCGAATTAAGCAAAGAATACCCATGCATCGGCAATGTCCGTGGTCGCGGCTTAATGATGGGGATCGACATCGTTGATGAGCGCAAACCACAAGATGCCACAGGCGCCTATCCGCAAGACGCTGAATTGGCGGTAGCAATCCAAAAAGCCTGCTTCAATAATAAATTATTATTAGAGCGTGGCGGCCGTAATGGCAACGTGGTGCGTGTACTTTGTGCGGTAAATATCAACCAAGCGGAATGTGAAGAATTTATTAAACGCTTCAAACAATCTGTGGCGGACGCAATCAAAGCAGTACGCGGCTAATGACAAAAGTGCGGTCAAAAATCATTAAATTTCATGATTTTGATGAGATTTCAAGATAAAAAATACGCAAAATTGACCGCACTTTTACTCAATTTATGACGAGCTCGAACATCGAGTTCGTGTTTTTTTTCGATGATGAGAAATTCCAAATGGCAGATATTTCAAAACACAGACAATCGCTTTTTTGCAACGATCCGCAATCTATCGCGGATTACGAAAATGCAATGCATAAGGCAGTGCAAGCGGTAAGTGCTTGGCTCAAAAATGACAAAATGTACACAGGCGGCTCAATTAAGCAAATGCGTGCGTTGATTGATGGTTTTCATCCGTCAAAACAAGGCGTAGGCGTGCAACAATCCCTTGAGCATTTGGTGGAAATTTTCTTGAAGCCCAGCCTTAAAGTACACCACCCCCACTCCCTTGCGCACTTACACTGCCCAACAATGGTCACCAGCCAAATCGCGGAAGTGTTAATCAACGCAACGAACCAATCTATGGACTCTTGGGATCAAAGCCCCGCAGGGTCGATTATGGAAGAACATTTAATTGATTGGTTGCGCCAAAAAGTCGGCTATGGCAAAGGCACATCAGGCGTGTTTACTTCTGGTGGTACGCAGTCAAATTTAATGGGCGTATTGCTTGCTCGTGATTGGGCGATTGCGAAACACTGGAAAAATGAAGATGGCTCAGAATGGTCGGTGCAACGTGATGGTATCCCTGCTGATGCGTTGAAAAAGGTAAAAGTAGTTTGCTCTGAAAACGCGCACTTCTCCGTGCAAAAAAATATGGCAATGATGGGAATGGGTTTCCAATCCGTGGTGACCGTGCCGTGCAACCAGAACGCGCAAATGGATGTTGTGGCATTGGAAAAAACACTGGCTGAGTTGAATGCTCAAGGCAAAGTTGTGGCTTGTGTGGTGGCAACGGCTGGAACTACGGATGCTGGCGCAATCGATCCCTTAAAAGAAATTCGTGCGATAACCAAAAAATTTGGCGCATGGCTGCACGTTGATGCGGCTTGGGGCGGGGCTTTGTTGCTTTCTAAGGATTTCCGTCATTTCTTAGACGGCATTGAAGAAACTGATTCGGTCACATTAGATTTCCACAAACATTTCTTCCAAAGCATTTCCTGCGGCGCATTCTTGCTGAAAGATGAAACCAACTATCGTTTTATCGATTACAAAGCAGATTATCTCAACTCAGAATATGACGAACAACACGGCGTGCCAAATTTAGTGGCAAAATCATTGCAAACCACCCGCCGTTTTGACGCATTAAAATTATGGTTTACCGTAGAAGCCTTAGGCGAAGATCTGTACGCTTCAATGATTGACCACGGCGTGAAATTAACGCAACAAGTGGAAAGCTATATTAATGCCACTGACGAGTTAGAAATGCTGGTTCCAAGCCAATTTGCTTCGGTGTTATTCCGTGTGGTGCCACAAGGCTATCCTGCAGAATTTATCGATGCATTAAACCAAAACGTTGCAGACGAGCTGTTCGCGCGTGGCGAAGCTAATATTGGTGTCACCAAAGTAGGCGACAAACAATCCCTTAAGATGACTACCTTAAGCCCGATTGCAACGCTAGAAAATGTGAAAACCTTGCTCGATCAAGTGCTAAGCGAAGCAAATCGCATTAAAGACAGCATTGCAAATGGCAGTTATGTTCCGCCGATTGATTAAAATCTCTTAAAATTTGACCGCACTTTTTAAATGCCTTAGATGTTTTAGATGTCTGAAATAATCTCAATGGCTTGGCGCAAAGTGCGGTCATTTTTATCAACAAATGTGATCCAATGCACACTTTCAACAAGTCTGACAAGACTTTGCACCGAATTAACGCTATGATAACGCGGTATAACAATAAAACTCGAAAGATGTAAGGAGTCATTATGCAACACTGGACAACGGAGATGTGGCAAATTGCGGGATTTGGCTTTGTGGCGGGCGCAATTATCAGCTATTTACTATTACGCTTAACCAAAGGTTCTGTGAAAAAACAAGCGCAAACGGAAACTGAATTGCAACAGGCAAAACAGCAAATTGAAAAACAGCAGAAATTGCTTGAAAAGCATTTTGCGGAAAGTGCTGATTTATTTAAAGTTTTGGCGCAGGATTATCAAAAAATCTATCGTCATTTGGCAAAATCTTCTGATGAATTATTGCCAAACGCGCAAAAAACATTATTTTTGCAGAGTTTTATGAACTCGGATAAATCTACCGCAGAAACTTCTACAAACGAGCCGCCGCGCGATTATAAAGAAGGTTCGTCAGGCTTATTCAAAGCTGAGCATTAATTGCTAAATTCCCATATAGCAGACTGAATGTCTGCTATTTTTTTGTTGATAAAAAATTTTCCAAATTTTGACCACACTTTTGCCATAGAAAATCGCCCCTTGATTTTTGCGAACAATCCCCCATTTTCTTTGTCAAATGGCTGAGAGTGGTCAATCAGATTACTCTCTTTTACTTTAATTTTATTTAGGGAAGAAATTAATGAAAATGAAAAAAGCAAAATTCGCACTTAGTGCTATTGCATTAGGTTTAAGTGTACTTTCAATACCAATGGTTAGTATGGCAGAATTACCGCCAATGATTGCCCAAGCTGGGAACTTAGGCACGCCGAGTTTAGCGCCAATGCTTGAACGTGTGTTGCCATCAGTGGTATCTATTTCGGTGGAAGGCAAACAAAAAGGCGCACGCAATGGTTTACAAGATCAAATTCCTGAAGAATTCCGCTTTTTCTTTGGCGATGATCTTTTCGGAGGCCGTCAATCTGCGCCGCGCCAATTTAGAGGTATGGGATCGGGCGTTATCATTAATGCCGAAAAAGGCTATGTGATCACTAATAACCATGTGATCGATGGCGCGGATAAAATCACCGTGAAATTAAACGACGGTCGTGAATTTAAAGGGAAAGTAGTAGGTACTGATGAACAATCTGATGTGGCATTAGTGCAATTAGAACAGCCTAAAAATCTCACCGCGATCAAAATTGCTGATAGCGACAAATTACGCGTGGGCGATTTCACAGTGGCAATCGGTAACCCATTTGGTTTGGGACAAACCGTGACTTCGGGGATTGTGTCCGCCCTTGGACGTTCAACAGGTTCTGATAGCAGCAAATATGAAAACTATATTCAAACGGATGCTGCCGTTAACCGCGGAAACTCTGGTGGCCCATTAATTAACTTAAACGGCGAATTAATCGGTATTAATACTGCGATCCTTTCGCCAAGTGGTGGCAATGCAGGTATCGCGTTTGCTATTCCATCGAATATGGCAAATAATTTAGTACAACAAATTATTGAATTTGGTGAAGTGCGCCGCGGAATGCTTGGCATTACAGGTGGTGAGCTGAATGCAGACTTGGCGAAAGCCTTTAATATCGATGCACAACAAGGCGCATTTGTCAGCGAAGTGTTACCAAACTCTGCCGCAGCCAAAGCTGGCCTTAAAGCAGGCGATGTGATTGTGGCGTTAAACGACCAAAAAATCACCAGCTTTGCTGAACTCCGCGCTAAAATTGCGACATCAGGCGCAGGAAAAACCTTAGCATTAACCGTATTGCGTGATGGCAAAACTGAAAATGTGAATGTGACCTTGCAATCTGATGACGGAAAAACAGCACAATCTGCAAGTGGAAAATCGGATAATTTATTGCCATCGCTTGAAGGCGCGGATTTAACCAATGATGATAAAGGCGTTAAAGTCAGCAAAGTAGAAAGAAATTCGCCAGCAGCGCAACGTGGCTTAAAAGCAGGCGATATCATTGTGGGTGTGAACCGTGATAGCGTGAAAAACTTAAGTGATTTGCGTAAAATTTTAGAGCAAGAACCCGCAGCGGTAGCGCTCAATATTTTGCGTGGCGAAAATAATTTCTATTTATTGGTACAATAATTCTCAATAGCACAAGGCATTAAGTCTGTTCAGTTGTGATTAAATCATTAGTCACACAAAAAATGGCAATTTGATACGCCTTGGAAGTCATAAAAATCCCCAAATTTTCACCACACTTGGTAACAATTTGGGGATTTGTTATTTTTAATAACTCGCAATTAACTAGAACTTAACTAGCGATGCTTGCTAAATACTTTTACGTTGGTAAAACCGATTTCTTTTAAATATAAGGCTTGCAATTTACTCATCACCCCACGCTCACAATACAGCACATAATTTTTGTTTTGATCGAGTGCGACAAATTGTGATGATAGTTTATAAAATGGCAATAATTTCACTTCATAACCCACTAATTCAAAAGGCTTATCGTCTGTTTCTTCTGGGCTGCGAATATCTAAAATCACATCGTTTTCGCCCAATACAGAAACTGCATCCACTTCAACCACTTCGCGCTCTGTTTGCTCGGCAATGTCACGAATATCTAAATATTGTGCATTTTCGACCGCACTTTGCAGCACATCAAAATTGAAATTTTGCTCTTCTGCCAAGATTTTCTCACGAATGGCTTTCACCGTTGGATTTTTTGAAATCACTCCACAAAATTCTGGCATGGATTTCGCAATATCATCGGTACCAATTTCACGGGCTTGCGCAATAATTTGTTCTTTATCGTGGGTGATCAATGGGCGCAGCACTAATGCTTCTGCGGCTTCATCAATTAAACGTAAATTGGTTAAAGTTTGACTCGACACTTGCCCCAAGGCTTCGCCTGTTACGATAGCTTCAATGTTAAATCGCTCTGCCACTTTGCTGGCTGCACGAACCATCATACGTTTAAGCACCACGCCCATTTGTCCGTTATCAATTTTCTCTAAAATTTCGCCGACCACATCTTCAAAATTAATGGCAATAAACCGCACTTTGTGAGAAGTGCTGTAACGGCTCCAAATATGGTATGCCATTTGTTTTACGCCAATTTCATGGGCCGCACCGCCAAGGTTAAAGAAACAATAATGTACCCGTGAGCCGCGGCGAATCAGCATATAACTTGAAACGCCAGAATCAAAGCCCCCCGAAATCAATGATAAGACATCTTCTTGCGTACCGATTGGATAGCCACCAATTCCCGCATAACGTGCGTTGATAAACAGCAATTTGTCATCTTCCACTTCAAGGCGCACCGTTACATCAGGATTTTTTAATTTTACTTTTGCAGTTTCAATATGTTGGTTTAGCCCACCACCAACATAACGCTCTATTTCTAAGGAACTGAATGAATGCTTGCCGCGGCGTTTTGCACGCACGCAGAATGTTTTGCCTTCTAATTCGGAACGCACACGTTGCAAGGTTTGCTCAAAAATATTGTGTAAATCTGTGAAGGGCTGCTCTTCCACTTCTAAAAAATGGTGAATGCCAGGAATGCGTTGTAAACTTTCAATAATTTGTTGTTTTAATTCTTCTTGTTGCGAACGTACTTCAATAAAATCCCAATGGCGCACCACTGCCACGTCAAAATCGCGGGTGAGTACGTTGCGGATATTACTGGTTAAAATCTTGATAAAACGCTTGCGTACGCTATCGCTTTTAATCATGATTTCGGGGAAAAGTTTGATAATAAATTTCATGGTCATCTCTCAGCGAAAAAATTTCGGCAATTATACAGGTTTACACCCAAAAGAAAAACCGCTGCGCACGCAACGGTTTATCACAACGAGTTATATTTAAGCAGAACAATCTGCTATTTTAGTTGGCTCTAGTTCGCTTAAGACGACTGTTTTTAGTCCACGGTAATCACAATGCCGTCATCACGTTTTAGCAATAATTCACCGATTTCAAACAGAGAAGAACCTGCTTTTTCCGCCGCAGCTTTTACCTGTTCAACCGCACTAGGACGCACTGCGATCAACAAGCCGCCTGAGGTTTGCGGATCACAAAGGATCGCTTTTTGCTCTTCTGTCATCACGCCAATTTTATTGCCATAACTATCAAAGTTACGATTTGTCCCACCAGGCACACAGCCTTTTTCAATATATTCAGTAACGCCATCAAGGGTTTGAATATTATCGAATTTAACCACCGCACTTAATCCTGAGCCTTCACAAATTTCAGCTAAATGCCCGAGCAAGCCGAAGCCTGTGATATCCGTCATTGCCGTAACGCCTTCAATTTCAGCGAAAACCGATCCCACCAGATTCATTTGGCACATCACTTCAGTTGCCAATCCTTGATGCTCTGATTTTAATTTGCCTTTTTTCTCTGCAGTGGTTAATACGCCAATACCGAGCGGTTTGGTTAAGAACAGTTTACAGCCCTCTTCCGCCGACGCATTCTTTTTCACTTTTTCGGTGTTGATTACCCCTGTAACCGCTAAACCGAAAATCGGCTCTGGCGCATCAATTGAATGTCCACCAGCCAATGCAATTCCTGCTTGTAGGCAGGCAAAACGTCCGCCATCTACGATACGTTGCGCCACTTCTGGCGGTAATAATTTAATCGGGAAACCTAAAATAGCGACCGCCATAATCGGTTTGCCGCCCATCGCAAAAATATCGCTAATCGCATTAGTGGCAGCAATGCGCCCAAAATCAAAAGGATCATCAACAATCGGCATGAAAAAATCAGTGGTGCTGATAATCCCAACACCATTGCCAATATCATAAACCGCTGCATCATCGGCGGTATCATTGCCCACTAATAAATGGGGATCGACAAACTGGTCAAGCTTGGTTTGTAAAATTGTCCCTAATACCTTAGGAGATATTTTACAACCACAACCTGCGCCATGGCTGTATTGCGTTAAACGAATCGTATTTGCCACGGTTTCATTTAACGCGCCTTGAAGTGCGGTCAAATTTTCTTGCATTTTTCTCTCCTTTTGAGTTAACGCTGTTTGCATTATATGCGCTTTTAATTTGTTATAAAATCCCTGCTAATTGAAAGAAACGGCGATAGGCTTCCGCTTTTTTCTCTAAGCTCAAGGGATAAGCTCGCGAAGTGGAGGGAACACGATAGAGTTTTAACTCTCGCCCTGCAAAGGGAAAATCAATCCATTCATTGGTTTTAGGCTCTTTTAATTTTTCTGGCACAAGGCTAAATAACACTTCTGTTGCTTTGCCGCCTGTGGTGAAAATCCATTGGCATTGTGGAATTTGCGCCAAAATTTTAGCCAACGGCACGGGTTCAACGATCTGCAAAAACTTATCTGAGGCGTTACCTTGCTCACGAATGGCTTTCCACACCGTAGGGCAAGAAGCGATGCCACGCTCTCTCAAAAAGGCTTTTATTCGTTCCGCATCAAAGCATTTTTCATCTTTGACTTGGAAATAGTTTTTATCATTGAAAAACACCAAACCATAAATACGCCACATATCATTTTGGAAATTCGGATAATGAAATTCCATGCAACGTTTTTCGGGTGTTGGCGGGAATGTCCCCATCATCATCACCGTAGCCTGTGGCGGCAAAATAGGTGGGAACGGATGGGTTTCAACGGGTAATTCTGTCATAATATTTTCTCTTATTTGATGTGTAGCGGAATCATCGTTAAAGCGATCAATTTACCGCTAATATCTGTATTAACTGCGCAAGGTTTCAAAAATCGTTTCGGCTAAAGTTTGCGAGATCCCTGGCACCGAGGCAATTTCATCTAAAGTCGCATTTTTCACTCCTTGCATTCCCCCCAGATATTTTAACAAGGCTTGGCGCCGTTTTGCGCCTACTCCTGCAATGGTTTCTAAACCACTTTGCGTAAAGGCTTTTTGGCGTTTTTTGCGATGCCCTGTAATCGCGTGATTATGGCTTTCATCACGAATATGCTGGATCAAATGCAAGGCTAAATTATCAGGATCAAGATTAATTTCGCGCCCCACTTTGCTAAGGATTAGCGTTTCTTGCCCTGCTCTACGATCTACCCCTTTCGCCACCCCAATTAAGTGCGGTCGATTTTTGTCCCATTTTACATTTAACTCACGAAACACCTGTAATGCACGATTTAACTGCCCTTTACCGCCATCAATAAAAATAATATCGGGAATTTTTTCGGGTTCTAAATCACGGTCGTAACGTTTTTTTAACGCTTGCTCCATTGCCGCATAGTCATCGCCCCCCGTAATTCCTTCAATGTTGAAACGGCGATATTCTGATTTGAATGGGCCTGCATCATTAAATACCACGCAAGAGGCGATAGTTTGTTCGCCCATGGTATGGCTGATGTCAAAACATTCCATTCGGTTAATTTTTTCCATGCCCAATAAATTTTGCAAGGCTTGATAACGCTCGCTGATTAAGGTCGTTTCTTTTAGTTTCAAGGTTAAAGCCGCTTTGGCATTCATTTGCGCCAAGTGCAAATATTTGGATTTATTGCCTTTAGCACTGTCTTGAATCGCCACTTTGCGCCCAGCTTGCTCGGTTAATAAAGTTTCTAATTCTTCTTTCTCATCGAATTTATGATCCACCACAATCGTATTCGGCACGGTACGCCCTTGGTGCGCTTGCAGATAAAATTGCCCCACAAATGTAGCGGTGAGTTCAGATAAACTCGTATTCGCTGGCACTTTAGGAAAATAGCTGCGGTTACCTAACACTTTGCCCTGACGAATAAACAACACTTGCACGCAAGCCACGCCATGTTGGTAAGCAATGGAAATAATATCCATATCGTCTAGGCGTTCGTTGCTGACAAATTGTTTTTCAGTTACCGCGCGTACCGCTTGAATTTGATCGCGATAGCGCGCTGCATTTTCAAAATCGAGCCGTTGGCTCGCTTGCTCCATTTTAGCAATGAGATGATCCAACACTTGTTGATCTTTGCCCTGCAAAAATAGGCGCGCGTAATCCACCTGCGCATTGTATTCTTCATCGCTCACAATGCCTTCCACACAAGGCGCAGCACAACGCCCAATTTGGTATTGCAAGCAAGGGCGCGAGCGATTTTTATACACAGAATTTTCACACTGGCGGATCGGAAAAAGTTTTTGCAGCAAAGATAAGGTTTCGCGCACCGCTCCTGCGTGGGGATAAGGCCCGAAATATTCTCCTTGAATTTTCTTTGCACCACGATATGCCGTAATCCGCGGGTGGCGTTCTTTGGTTAATAAAATATAAGGGTAGGATTTATCATCACGCAACAACACGTTATAGCGCGGTTGATAAGTTTTGATGTAATTATGCTCTAATAACAACGCTTCGGTTTCAGAGGTGGTGATCGTTGTTTCAATCCGCGCAATGGACGCCACTAACGCTTCAGTTTTTTTGCTGGCTAAATGGGTTCGGAAATAACTCGAAAGGCGTTTTTTTAAATCCTTGGCTTTGCCCACATAAATCACGGTGTCCGTTTTATCAAACATCCGATACACGCCGGGATCATGAGTCACATTTTTGAGGAAAGTTTTAGAATCAAACATAAAATAAACCGCACGAAAAAAGTGCGGTCAATTTTAACATAATTTTTACCCAAATTAATGATATTGGCGTCCAATGTTGAATGTCAATGTGGCGTAGTATTTTGCTTTTTGACATTGGGTCGCGTCTTTAAATGGCACTTCGTGGGTAATTTGCGCTTTCCAAAAACCTTGGCGCAATGGAATAATCGCTACGGTGCCATCATCGCCTGTGACATCAGAAAATGCCTGCGCCTCAACTTTATGAGTTTTGCTGTTATCCGCGGTATCAAATCCATCAAAAGTCGCAGTTAAGGTTGCCCCCGCTAAGGGTTCGCCACGGAATAACACTTTCACTTTAAAAGGATCGCTCACATTGATATTCGCAGGATTGTCCATCGGAACAATTTCGAGTTCATGGCCAATTTGTTTGCTGATGACATTAATGCCTGCGCTTTCATGGCCAACATTCACAATATTTTTGCCGTACATCGCGGTTAATTCACAATAACTGGCGTTGGGCGTTGCTTTCATATCCGCTTGCTTCCAACCTTCTGCATTTTTTGACCAAAATGTGGGTTTGTATTCACCCGCGACAATATAGCTGCCTTCGTCTATGGGCTTCTCTGTTTCAAAATGATAGTTATGCTCCCCTTTTTGTATCAGCATTTGTTTGCCATTTTGCGTGTATAAGCTAACGCCACGCTCAAAAAAGCTCAAACGTTTTTCTGGAATTTGCTCTAACGTTGGAAATTCACCATATCCTAAATCAGCTTTTAAAATTTCACCGCCGTGAGTATGATCTGTTTGTATCCAAACACGATGTGCTTGCGTTGAAAGTGCGGTCGAAAAAAGCGTCAAAAATAACATTGTCTTTTTCATCATTTGTCTACCTCATTCTTGTTACTAAAAAAGCGCACAGAGAATAACGGCAAATTTCCTAGTTGTAAATAGTTCTCATTTATAAAATAAAAAAGAGAGCCAATGCTCTCTTAATTTATCGCTAAAACGGTTAGATTATTTAAAGAAATTATTTAACACCGCGCCAATATCTTGAGCCAATTCATCGTTTGAACTTGGTGCAGATGTTTGGCTTGTACGGGTTGGTTGTTGCTGACCTAAAATTTGCCCTAAAACATCTTGAATAGAAGCTTGTTGGCTTGATTGTGGCTGTTGTGACGACTGTTGTGCTTGCTGTGCTTGTGAACCGCCAAATAAACCACCCAATAAATCATCTAAACCAAAACCGTTATCCTGTTGTTGACGTTCAACGTGCTGTTGTAAGCGGTCCGTTGTCACGCCACCTTCACGACCATTTGGCGTTAACATATCAATCACTTGCGGCAATACTTGTGAAAGAATATCTTGTGCCTGTGATTTATCAACACCCGCTTGTTGGGCAACATTGGAAATAGTGTCATCGCCAAATACTTCATTAACTTGGTTCGCATGCATTGGCTGATTTTTTTCGGTGCCAATCCATGAATTTAATAAATCGCCCAAGCCACCTTTTTGTATTTGATTGATCACGCCGTCCATACCGCCTTGCTGACGCACTAATGAACCTAACACATCAGTCACAATCGAACCACTGGCATTGCTACTTTGGCTCGCGCCGCCTAACATATTGCTCAATACAGAGCCTATAATTTTGTCTAACATAAAATCTCCCGATAAAATAATTGGTGTTAAACGAAGAAAATTAAGCCAAAATTGACCGCACTTTTTCTAAATCTTCAGCAGTATCCACGCCCACGGCTGGCACTTCTTTTGCCAATTCCACATGAATACGTTCCCCATTCCATAACACACGCAACTGTTCTAAACTTTCAATCTGCTCCAATGCGGTTGGCGCCCATTGCACATATTGTTTGATAAAGCCTGCACGATAAGCGTAAATGCCAATATGGCGCAAATAGCAATCTTCTAATTGCAATTCATCAATGGATTTTGTTTTAGCTGCGATTGGGGCAAATTGATCACGATGCCATGGAATAACCGCTCTGGAAAAATATAAAACATAGCCGTCTTTGTCGGTTAGCACTTTAACCACATTGGGATTAAAAAGCTCTTCCGCATCCGCAATTTTTACCGCAAGGCTTGACATTTTTACCTTAAATTTAGCTAAATTTTCTGCCACTTGCGCCACAATAACAGGGGGGATCAACGGCTCATCACCTTGAATATTCACGATAATTTCATCATCAGCGATGCCTAACTTTTCCACAACTTCTGCCAAACGCTCGGTGCCAGAATTATGGCTTTCCGATGTCATACAAACTTCGCCACCGAAATGCTCCACAGCAGCTTTCACATTCAGATTATCCGTTGCCACCACGACTCGTGTTGCGCCAGATTGCTGCGCTTTTTCCCAAACGTGCTGAATCATCGGTTTGCCCGCAATATCCGCCAAGGGTTTACCCGGTAAACGGCTAGAAGCAAAACGAGCAGGAATAATTACTGTAAACGTTGTCATTTTATTTTCCTTGTACAAGCTGTTCGATTTGAGCAAAAAGTGCGGTCAATTTTGATGAAGTTTTGTGGCTTTGCATTTGCGCATCCACTGGCACATACCACCAATTATTTTGCGCAAATTGACCGCACTTGACCGCATCTTTTTCTGTCATAAATAAGGGTTGATTAGACGGCAAGGTTTGAAACAATTCTGCCGTAAATTTTTGATGATCTTGAAAGGCTTGAGTTTGCGTTAATTGAATCCCTAAGCCCTGTAACATATCAAAAAAACGTTGTGGATTTCCAATGCCTGCAATGGCAACACCTTGTTGAAAATCTGCTAACGCACGCTTTTCATTCGTCACTAAATTAATCGCGAAATGTGGCACGAGCTGCATCACCACATCAGAATAACGGTTTTCGACACCATTCGTAATAATCAAATCCACGGATTTCAAACGGCTAGGCAATTCACGCAAAGGCCCTGCCGGCAAAACAAAACCATTGCCTAATTCTCGGGCGGCGTCCATCACCACAATTTCAACATCTCGCTGCAATTTGTAATGTTGCAAGCCGTCATCGCTAATAATCACATCACAATCATGACTTTCAAGCAGCAGTTCAACCGCCTGTTGTCGATTAGGCGAAATGCTCACTGGCACGCCAGTACGTTTTGCGATCAATACAGGCTCATCACCACCGATAACAGGATCGGTTTCAGCGTTCACTAATAAAGGATAATGCTCAGACTGGCTGCCATAACCGCGAGAAATCACGCCGCACGTTAAGCCGCGTTGCTGCAACTGCTCGACCAGCCAAACCACCACAGGCGTTTTGCCATTACCGCCCACCGACAGATTTCCAACAATAATCACGGGGACTGGGGCTTTATAAGATTTCAATAGCCCAGTTTGAAACAAAAAACGGCGAATGGTACTGATTAGCCAGAACAGTAAAGAGAACGGCAATAAAAGATAAGCAATTTTAGAATTTGAATACCAGAAATTCATTGTTATTCCTAAATAAGAAACGGCTGGCAAACCACCAACCGTTTAATCAAAACTAATGGCTAAATTGCATGGCGTGCAGTTGTTTATAGGCGCCATTTTGCGCTAACAATTCGTTATGATTGCCACGTTCTTTGATTTCACCATTTTCAATCACCACAATTTCATCGGCTTTTTCAATGGTGGACAAGCGATGAGCAATTACCACCACCGTGCGATCTTTTTGCAACACTTCCAGAGCGGATTGAATGGCGCGTTCAGATTCGGTATCCAAAGCGGAGGTGGCTTCATCTAAAATTAATACTGGCGAATTACGCAATAAAGCTCGGGCAATGGCTAAACGCTGACGCTGACCGCCAGATAAACTCGCACCATTTTCACCAATTACCGTATCCAAGCCCTGTTCTAATCTTTCGATAAATTCCATTGCATGGGCGGATTTTGCCGCGGCGATAATTTG
This sequence comes from Alitibacter langaaensis DSM 22999, assembly GCF_003096995.1. GTDB lineage: Bacteria > Pseudomonadota > Gammaproteobacteria > Enterobacterales > Pasteurellaceae > Exercitatus > Exercitatus langaaensis. Next base: position 179,764 of record NZ_QENU01000003.1, read on the forward strand.
TTCACGACTAAATTTCCCTTTTGCCGCATAAGCAATATTATTGGCAATGGTGTCATTAAATAAATGGACTTGTTGAGAAACAATCGAACATTGTTCGCGTAAATTTGCCAATTTATAATCTTGAATATTCACCCCATCGAGCAAAATTTCGCCAGCGGTTACATCATAAAAACGCGTGATCAAACTAGCGATTGTTGATTTTCCCGAACCAGAACGCCCCACTAATGCCACGGTTTTGCCCTGTGGAATGGTTAAATTAATATTATTTAACGCTAATTCATCTTTGCCAGCATAAGCGAAGGAAACATTTTTGAATTCCACTTCACCACGGGCACGGTCAACTTGTGTTGTGCCATTATCTTTTTCAGTTTCAATATCTAAGAAATCAAACAGAGTTTGGCAAGCCGCCATACCGCGTTGGAATTGTGAGTTCACATTAGTTAAGGATTTTAATGGGCGCATCATTGCCATCATGGAAGAAAAGACAACGGTAAAAGAACCCGCGGTTAAACTGTGTAAATGCAGGCTTTCCACCGTAGCGGCATACAATACAGCGGATAACGCCAAAGACGCAATTAATTGCACCACGCCATCGGCAATACCATCAGCGGCGACAATTTTAAGCCCTTTGCGGCGCATATCATCACTTACGCTATCAAAGCGTTCGCTTTCTACATCATAACCACCGTAAGACAAAATAACTTTATGCCCTTTGATCATTTGTTCTGTTGATGTGGTGAGATCGCCCATTGCGCCTTGAATATTACGGCTTAACTCACGAAAACGTTTTGATACCACGCCAATCAAGCCACCAATAATGGGCGCTAAAGCAAATAGAATCAATGACAATTGCCAGCTGGTATAAAGCATAACGGCAAATAATGAAATTAAATAAACCCCTTCACGAACAATGGTGACCAAGGCATTAGACGAAGAATTTGCCACCATTTCGGTGTCATAAGTTACGCGTGAAAGTAAACGGCCCGCAGGGTTTTGGTCAAAATAAGTGACCGGCATTAACATCATATGGCGGAATAATCGGCGGCGGATCGTCATCACCACATTGCCAGAAACCCAAGACAACGCATAGGCGGAGAAATAATTGGTAATGCCACGAAGTAAAATAAAGAGCACAACAAGCATTGCCATTAATTTCAAGAAATCATGATCCGCATTGCCGAAACCATCATCAAGTAGTGGTTTTAACAAATAGATCAAACCTGAATCAATAAGTGCATTTAACACTAGCATAATGGCGCCGCCCAATAACACCCAACCATAAGGCTTAATGTTTGGCCACAAACGCTTAAAGGTTTTCAAGGTTGAGATATCTTTTTCTTTCGTCATAATCCAATCTTTCGTTTACCAAAATCCCGCGCATTGTAACCTTTATTTTGAACTTTCGCCAATAAATCCACGGAACCAAGGGGAAAAATAGGATCGCGCGCTATAAACATTTATCCCCGTTTCACTGAACCCTATTGAGATTTGCCCTGAAACTGCCGTATTTTTGACCGCACTTTGTGCTTTTTCTAATCGCTCTAAAACTTGTTGATGCGGGAAACCCCAAGGGTTCCAACGTCCGCTTGAAATCACTGAGATTTTTGGTTTTGCCTTATCAATCAAGGCTTTTCCTGTAGACGTTTTGCTGCCGTGATGCCCGATTTGTAACACATCCACGCTAGGCAATTGCGCCACAAATTGCTGTTCTGCCGCCGTATCTGCATCCCCAGTGAATAAGACATGATGCTTGCCGTCAGATAACAAAATCACACAAGAATGGGGATTATCCGCTCGCTCAACAGTGCCATAAGGCGACAATATGCTAAAGATCAGCCCTTGCCACGTCCATTGTTCACCCGCTTGGCAAAAAGTGCGGTCGGTTTTTCCATAATTTTTATAGGACGCGGTCATTAACTTTGCCTGCGGAAATTGCTGTAAAATGGTCGTCGCGCCACCCGAATGATCATTATCGTCATGGCTTAAAATCAACCAATCTAAGATAATACCCTGCCGCTGCAAATAAGGCACAATTTCGCTCTGCGCCATAGAGCCATTTCTCCAGCTCGTTCCCGTATCATACAACACCGCTCGCCCATTTTTCACAATCAACACCGCTAGCCCCTGCCCTACGTCTAAATTTTCCATACGCCATTGGGGTTCAGTCATTATTTGAACGCCCACTCGCCCTACACAAAATAAGATAATGCCCATTGTTATCATCGTGATACGGCGTTTTAGCGCTGGGTTCATTTCGCAATCGGGAATAAAACTGAAATACCGCGTTGATTTTTTCTGCAAACGGCTATTTCCATAAAACCAATGCACGCTAAGCCAAAAGAGTAAAGCCAAAAGTGCGGTCAAAATCAGCATTGTTTTATCATTTAAGGTTATCCAGCCTTGCTCAAAATTGGCAAGTAATGTGGTGATAAAATCAGCGATAAAGTTGGCGATATTCCACGAAAATAAGGCGTTATTTGTCAGCGTGGCGAATAAAACCAAAGGCACTAATAAAAAGCTATAAACGGGCACGGCAATAAAATTCGCTACTAAACCATACAACGAAAAACCAGCAAAAATTGCCAATTGAATGGGGGTAAAAAGCCAGAGCAAGCCGCACTGTAAATGAAATAAACTGAAAATCCACCGCACTTTCCAAGACATGGAAGATAAGGGTGTTCCCCGCCATTGTATAAATCGCAGCGGAAATATTTGATACCACACAATTAAACTGGCAACCGCGCCAATGGATAGCCAAAAACTGCTAGACAAAAGCATTAAGGGATCGCAAAGCAATAACACCGCAATCACGCGCGCAAATAGTTGCCAAGCGGTACAATAGCCGCGCCATAATCGGAGCAAAAGTACGCCTAATAAAGCAAGGATCGCGCGAAACGTTGGCATAGCGAATCCTGCAAGCTGTGCATAAAGCAGCGCAAACGCCACGCCACAAAAAAGTGGGAAATAGGGAGAAATCCAAGTTGTTGGCAAAGTAATCTGCACAAGACGAGCCAATCCAAATCCAAGCAGCATCGCTAAACCGATATGCAACCCTGAAATGGCAATTAAATGCGCAGTATTGGTTTTCTGATAAACCTGCCATGTTTGCGAATTCTGCCAAGCGCGTTCGCCAAAACCCAACGCCAACAATAACCCTTGTTGCGATAAAGATTCCGTGTTTGCCAATGCAGCATAAAATCGGCGCTCTCGCCAGGAAAAATCTTCGGCTATTTTGACCGCACTTTTCACATTCATTACAGCAGTAATTCCTTTCGCAAAATACCATTGCTGCCGATCAAAGCCTCCTTGGTTTAAACGCGCTGACAGCGGACGAACTTTACCTTCCACCTGCCAAATTTCACCGACTTTTGGTTGCGATGTGGCAGCCCAATTCACATAAATTCGCGCCTGATTTTCAGCTTTTTCATCAGTTTGTGCGGTGGCCATCAAGGTTTGGTAATCTTGCTGATGTAAAATTTCTTCAATGCGTAAAATTTGAGTGGCTTTGTGGGCAGTAACATTATTGGCCTGCTGATAAATGTGTAACGCAGAAGATTGAAAATAGCCCAATGCGAGCAAGGCAATGCCTAATTCCAACAGAAAAGTTTGCAAGCGATAATGGCGTTGTAAATATCCCAATAAATACAAACAAAGTGCGGCCAGTGTTAGCCCAATAATAAGCAATGCCCAATTCTGCCAAGGAAAGAGAAACGCAGACGGCGTAAACAACAGGCTCAAGCCCATAAGAATACAAATCAATGCACATCGATCTAAATTCAGCATATTTTCACCGCACTTTTTCACCGTACTTTTGCCTATTACATAAATTGAAAAACTATGAAAAAATTTTTTTATTTATGCAAAATTAGCAGCTCAAAATTGGAATCTAGATCACAAAATGAAACTTTTTAGCCCGTTTTTTGGTAATGAAGCGTAAATTCATTTGCTTAATAGGAAAAGTTCTGTTATTTATAGCGCCTTTCAAAGAAAGCGCTAACTAATTTTACAATTTTTGAGCAGTAGGCAATTTTTGCATCCATGCTGTTCAACATGACGTATTTGTTGATGGAGAAATGCAACATGGCAACAACAAACAAAGCATCTTTAAGCCTTTTAGCTTTAGCGGGCGTAAAACCCTATAAAGAAAAGAAAGGCGAAGAATATATGAATGAGCAACAATTGCTTCATTTCAAAAAAATTCTTGAAGCCTGGCGCAACCAAATTATTGAAGAAACTTCTCGCACGGTCACCCATATGCGAGATGAAGCCGCTAATTTCCCTGACCCTGCCGATCGTGCAACCCAAGAAGAGGAATTTAGCCTTGAATTACGCGCACGTGATCGTGAACGTAAGCTCATGAAGAAAATTGAAAGTACGTTAAAAAAATTAGAAACTGAAGATTTCGGTTATTGTGATTCTTGTGGCGTAGAAATTGGAATTCGCCGCCTAGAGGCGCGCCCAACTGCAGATTTATGTATCGACTGCAAAACACTTGCAGAAGTACGTGAAAAACAAATGGGTTATTAATTTCCTGAAAAAAGTTTAGTGGGCATTTTGCCCACTTATTTTATGTTTGGAGTATGACTATTTTAACTTACATCAAAAACTTGCTCGGCAAAAAAGGACAGACAAAACACGAGCAAAATCAACCGCACTTTAACGAACAGAAAAAAAGCTCGCACAATATTCGCAGCAAAAAAAGTCCTAAAGCCGAAAAACAAGCGCCTTATTACAACAAACACATTCTCAAAGCCAGCCAAGTGGGCATTACCCCACGGATGATCAGTAAAAATGCGTTGACCGTGGTCGAAAAGCTCAATCGCAATGGCTATGAAGCCTATGTTGTTGGCGGCTGTTTGCGCGATCTTTTGCTCGGCAAAAATCCCAAAGACTTCGATGTGGCTACCAATGCGCGTCCAGAACAAATTCAAGCAATTTTCCAACGTCAATGCCGCTTAGTGGGACGCCGTTTCCGTTTAGCCCATATTATGTTTGGACGAGATGTGATTGAAGTCGCCACCTTCCGCGCGAATCATTCAGAAAGCCACAATGACAATATTGCTCGCCAAAGTGAAGAAGGAATGCTATTACGCGACAACGTATATGGCACCTTAGAGCAAGATGCACAACGCCGTGATTTTACCGTCAATGCGCTGTATTACAGCCCCAAAGATAATTGCATCCACGATTATTTCAACGGCATTGATGATCTCAAAGCAGGCAAATTACGCTTAATTGGCGATCCTGTTACTCGTTATCAAGAAGATCCCGTGCGAATGTTGCGCTCAATCCGCTTTATGGCGAAGTTAGATATGTTCTTGGAAAAACCAAGCGCAGAACCTATTTATGAGCTGGCACCACTATTAAGAAATATTCCGCCTGCACGTTTATTTGATGAAAGTCTCAAATTATTGCAAGCAGGATTTGGGGTTAAAACCTATCAATTATTGCGTGAATACGGCTTATTTGAGCAATTATTCCCGACATTAATGCCGTTTTTTACCGAAAAGGGCGATAGCTTTGCAGAACGCATGATTTTAACCGCACTTCAGTCCACTGATGAGCGCGTGGCGGATAAATTACGCTTAAATCCTGCGTTCTTGTTTGCTGCCTTTTACTGGTATCCATTGCGTGAAAAAGTAGAAATGCTTAAAAATGAGGGAGGCTTAAATAATCACGATGCTTATGCACTGGCAAGTAATGAAGTGTTAAATCAATTTTGTCGTGCACTCACCGCGCCGCGCCGCCATACCGCTGTGATTCGTGATATTTGGTTTTTTCAATTACAATTGATGAAACGTGCAGGGAAACAACCTGAACGCACAATGGAACACCCTAAATTCCGTGCTGCTTATGATTTATTAGCAATGCGTGCAGAAATTGAAGGGGGCGAAACGATTGAGTTAGCAACCTGGTGGCATGAATATCAATTTAGCAATACTCAACAGCGTGATGCCTTGCTGCAAGAACAGAATAAACATGCGCCGAAATCTAAAAAACGTTACTATCGCCCCCGTAAAAAACGCAAAGCTAAAGCCGTGGATTAATCGCCAATGACAACCGTTTATATTGCACTGGGTAGCAATCTCAACACCCCCATTGAACAGCTGGATTCAGCTGTTCTGGCTATTTCACAGTTGCCGCAAACGAAGCTCGGTGATGTGAGCCCTTATTATGGCAGCAAACCTATGGGGCCTCAGGATCAGCCAGATTATGTTAATGCGGTGCTAAGCATTGAAACCACACTCTCCCCCATAACGTTACTTGATGAATTACAGCGCATTGAAAATGAGCAAGGGCGAGTGCGGCTGCGCCGTTGGGGCGAGCGCACCTTAGATCTTGATATTTTGCTGTATGGGGATTTAGAAATACAAAGCGAACGTTTAACCGTGCCGCATTATGATATGCAAAATCGCGAATTTGTGATTGTGCCGTTGTTTGATATTGCACCAAACTTGGTTTTACCGAACAAAAGTGCGGTCAAAAATTTAAGAAAAAATTTTGAGCAGCATAAAATGGTGCTAATCAAAAAAGCAAAATAATCTGAATTAGCGTGGATAAATCAAGCTGAAAAATAGCCTTATAACACTTAATTTTGAACTATAAATTAGCCAACCACCTATCCTAAAACACAAAATGCGATCCTTTCAGATCGCATTTTGTCAATTCTATTTTTCCTGCCCAATCGAGCTTTCAATGCCACTCAGAATTTTAGCCTCAAAGGCATCGTAATCCACTAAAAAAGCATCATGCCCATAATCTGAGGCAAATTCATAATATTGCAATTTAACGCCCGCTTGCTCTAATGCCGTTTTACTTTTATGCAAATCATTGATTTTAAACAACTGATCATTGGTTACCGCAATTAAAGTATAGCGCGCTTTGATACGTTCCAGCGCGTTTTTCAAATTATCAAACCCCAAAGCAGGATCATACAAATCCAACGCACGCAATAAATGCAAATAGCTATTGGCGTCAAAACGATCTAAAAACTTTTGCCCTTGGTAGCTTAAATAACTTTCCACTTGAAAATAATCGCCCCAATAATTCGTTTCCGCTTTAGTGGCACGCCCAAAGGCTTTCGCAAGTTGAATATCCGTACGATAGGTCAACATCCCCAACATACGGGCAATGGCTAAACCTTTCTCTGGCGGTTCGCCTTCATAATAATCGCCACCATTAAAATTGGGATCATTAATAATGGCTTGACGCATAACATGATTAAAGCCAATGGCTTCGGCACTAAAGGTCAAGGATGAACACAGATTTATCACATTATCCATAAAATCAGGATAATCAATTGCCCATTGCGTTGCTTGCATTCCACCGAAAGAGCCGCCAATGACGGCGTGTAAATGCTCAATCCCTAAATAATTAATTAAGGCTTTTTGAACACGGACAATATCTTGCACCGTTACCGCTGGGAATTGGCTGCCGAAAGGTTTGCCAGTGTGAGGATTGATAGACGCAGGCCCCGTGGTGCCTTTGCATCCACCCAATACATTAGAACAAATAAAGAAATATTTTGAGGTGTCAAATGCGAGATTGTGCCCCATAAATTGTTGCCACCAACCTGCACGGTTTGGTTCATCTGAATAGGGTTCTGCATCGCCCGTTAGCGCATGGCAAAGTAAAATCGCATTATTTTTTTCCCTGTTCAGCGTGCCATAAGTTTGGTAAACCACATCAATATTATCCAGTTGTCCACCAAAAACCAAGCGCAGTGGCTGATCGGTAAAAAGAGTGATTTTCTGTACTGCCATTGAAATCCCGCTAGTGGCTGTCTGTGGCTAGAGTGCTGCGCTCATACCACATCTCGCTTTAAACAAATAAAATTAGCCATAAACTACCTTTGTCACTGTTTCTTGTCAAGCAATTTTAGACGTCTAAACGGCTAAAAATCATCAACCCTAAATTTTTGACTTGAATTTGACCGCACTTTTGATTAAGGTTAGTCGCAGTTTGTCGTTAGTAAAACAGATTTATGTCATTAAGCCAGCTTTTCCTTCGTGTGCGCTCGTTTTTCGGGAAATTTCCGATAAAGCGCGTATTATTATGGCTAGTGGCTTGTGTGTTTATGCTGACCTCAATCATTTTTGTGATTGATCGTGGCATCGCCTATTATGTCAAAAGTGATGTTTATAGCGACATTAATACCATTCCCTACCGCCCTTATGGCTTAATTCTTGGCACCTCAAAATACACCATAAAAGGTACGCCGAATCAATTTTATCAGCAACGTATGCTCGCCGCGAACAGCCTTTTTAACGCCCAAAAAATTGATTATTTATTATTAAGCGGCGATAACCGCACCTTGCAATACAACGAACCCCGCACAATGCGCCGCGATCTGCGCAAAATGGGAATTAGCGAACAATTTCTCTTTCCTGATTATGCGGGGTTTCGTACGTTGGATAGCATTATTCGTGCCAAAGAAGTTTTCCAAGCAGAGCCAATGACGATTGTCACTCAGCGTTTTCACTGCGAACGCGCGCTTTTTATCGCGAAATATCATCACATTAATGCCATCTGCTTTGCTGCGGACTCCCCTTCGCTGTTTTCTCGCACTCGTGTGCGTGAAGCATTAGCGCGGGTATTAATGCTTTGGGAATTATTGATTGAAAAACAACCGCACTTTTTGGGCAATCCAGAGCCATTACCCCCACCCTTGGATCATTCTTCCACATCAGAAACAGAACCCCTTGAGCTCTAGACGATCACTAAAGTGCGGTCAATTTACCCCGAATTTTCTATTGTCCTAAGGCGGCAAAACTAGGATAATATGCCATTTATTTTCTAGCGAATTATTAGCTCTGCAATCATGGAATATATTTTACTCATCATCTCCACCGCACTCATTAACAATTTTGTGCTGGTCAAATTCTTAGGGCTTTGTCCGTTTATGGGCGTCTCTAAAAAAGTCGATACCGCAATCGGCATGGGGCTTGCCACCATGTTTGTGCTCACGGTGGCGTCCTTGTGTGCCTATTTGGTGGATGCGTATATTTTGAAACCACTCAATGCAGAATTTTTACGAACGCTATTATTTATTTTATTAATTGCCGTTGTGGTGCAATTTACCGAAATGGTGATCCACAAAACTAGTCCGTTGCTCTATCGCCTGCTCGGTATTTTCTTGCCGCTAATCACCACAAACTGCGCAGTGCTTGGCGTTGCCTTATTAAATGTCAACCTCGCCCATAATTTGGTACAGTCAGTAATTTATGGCTTTGGCGCATCTCTTGGTTTTGCCCTCGTGTTAGTGCTATTTGCTTCATTACGCGAGCGTTTAGCGGGGGCTGATGTGCCTATGCCATTTCGTGGCGCATCTATTGCATTAATCACAGCCGGTCTCATGTCCCTTGCCTTTATGGGATTTACTGGGTTAGTGAGAGCTTAATCCATGACAATACAAATTCTACTCTATATTTTAATCGTCATCGCTGCGTTGGCGCTATGCTTTGGCGTATTATTAGGCTTTGCCTCGCTTAAACTGAAAGTAGAAGCCGATCCGCTCGCTGAAAAAATTGACGCGCTTTTGCCACAAAGCCAATGTGGGCAATGTGGTTATCCTGGTTGTAAGCCCTATGCACAAGCCATTGTAAACGGTGATGTCATTACCAAATGTATTCCGGGCGGTCAGCCTACCGTTGTGAAAATTGCAGAATTGCTCGGTGTTGATGTGCCACAAATGGAAGGGGCTGAAGCTCCCGAAGTCAAAGTGGCTTTCGTCAATGAAGATATGTGTATTGGTTGCACCAAATGCATTCAAGCTTGCCCTGTGGATGCCATAATCGGCACCAATAAATCGGTGCATACCATTATTCCTGATTTATGTACGGGCTGTGAACTCTGCGTTGCACCTTGCCCAACAGATTGTATTGTCATGGTGAAAGTGGAAAAAAATATTGATAATTGGGATTGGAAAATGATGCCAAGTGTCATTCCTGTCAAAGAAATTCATGAGCAAGCGGCAGGGGGAAAACAATGACAGACGTACTCAGCCGCTATAATTCAGGTAAATTATGGGATTTTGATGGCGGCACTCATCCCCCAGAAATGAAATCTCAATCAAACCAAACACCAATTACCTTTGCGCCCCTTGCGCAAGATTTTTTTGTACCAGTAAAACAACACGCTGGCAATGCAGGCAATATTTTAGTCAAGGTGGGCGACAACGTGCTCAAAGGGCAACCTTTGACGCAAGGCAATGATTTGCGTACCTTGCCTGTGCACGCGCCTACATCAGGCGTGGTTAAAGCAATTGCGCCTTTTGTCGCAGCCCACCCTTCAGGTTTATCAGAGCTCGCTATTCATATTCAAGCAGACGGCTTAGATCAATGGCGCCCGCAAAATCCTGTGGATGATTTCTTACAACTCACGCCAGAACAGCTGATTGATAAAATCTATCAAGCGGGAATTGCAGGCTTGGGCGGCGCGGTATTCCCTACCGCAACGAAAGTGAATTCGGCTCAAAATAAAGTAAAATTATTAATCATCAATGGCGCCGAATGTGAACCCTATATCACCTGCGATGATCGCCTAATGCGTGATTATGCCCAAGAAATTATCGAAGGCTGCCGTATTCTGCGTTATATCCTACGCCCCGAAAAAATTGTGATTGCTATCGAAGACAATAAACCAGAAGCCGTAAAAGCCCTTGAACAGGCTCTATACGGTGCGGATGACATTGATATTCGCGTGATCCCAACCAAATATCCATCGGGGGCTGCCAAACAATTAATCCAAATTTTAACAGGCATGGAAGTGCCACACGGACAACGGTCTTCTAGCATTGGCGTGCTGATGCAAAATGTTGGCACGGTGTTTGCGATTAAACGTGCGGTGATCAATGATGAGCCGTTAATTGAGCGCGTAGTAACTCTCACGGGCGATAAAATTCCTCACAAGGGCAATCAATGGGTGCGTTTTGGCACACCAATTCAGTTCGTGCTCGAAAACGCAGGCTATCAAGCCGACAAACGCTTCCCTGTTTTTGTGGGGGGACCGATGATGGGATTGATGGTGCCAAATCTTCAAGCGCCGATTACCAAAACCGCAAACTGTTTGCTTGCGCCCGATCATTTTGAATACGATCCCCTTGCAACAGAACAATCTTGCATTCGTTGTTCCGCTTGTTCCGATGCCTGCCCTGTACATTTAATGCCGCAGCAAATGTACTGGTATTCCCGCGCGGAAGACCATGACAATGCGCAAAAACAAAACATTATGGATTGCATTGAATGTGGTCTTTGCGCCTATGTTTGCCCAAGCCATATTCCACTTATTCAATATTTCCGCCAAGAAAAAGCGCAAATTTGGGACATCGCCGAAAAAGCGAAAAAAGCGGAAGAAGCCAAAATGCGTTTTGAAGCCCGCCAAGCTCGCTTAGAACAAGAAGCCCAAGAACGCCAAGCGCGTACGCAACGTGCCGCCGCGGCTCGCCGTGAAGAAATTGCCGCAAGCCAAGGGGAAGATCCCGTAAAAGCCGCCTTAGCGCGTTTAAAAGCGAAAAAAGCAGGCGAAACAGCGGACATTCACGCAGACGCAAAAATCAAAACCATTATTTCTGAACAGGGCGAAACCTTGCCAGACAACAGCGCATTAATGGCGCAACGCAAAGCGCGCCGCCTTGCTCGTCAGCAACAAGCAGAAAATAACCCTTTAACCAATGGCGCTTGCGGCTCGCTTGCTATATCAGAAACAGAAAAAACATCAGAAAATCCGACCGCACTTGATCCGAAAAAAGCCGCGATCGCTGCTGCACTGGCACGCGCGAAAGCGAAAAAAGCCGCACAACAGGCTGCTATGACAAACTCTACGCAAACATCCGCGACAACGTCTGCGCAAACTTCCGCGCTAAGCCATAGTGCGGTCGAAAATGGAGAAATTTCTGCAACGGAATCAACGGAACAAGATCCGAAAAAAGCTGCGATTGCCGCCGCGATTGCTCGTGCGAAAGCGAAAAAAGCCGCGCAACAGGCTGCTATGACAAATTCTACGCAAACATCTGCGCCAACGTCTGCACCAACTTCCGCGCTAAGCCAAAGTGCGGTCAAAAATGAAGAAATTTCTGAAACAGCGCCTGTAGAACAAGATCCGAAAAAAGCCGCCGTTGCCGCAGCAATTGCGCGTGCGAAAGCGAAAAAAGCGGCACAACAGGCTGCGATGACAAATTCTACGCAAACATCGGCATCAACGTCTGCACCAACATCTACGCTAAGCCAAAGTGCGGTCAAAAATGAAGAAATTTCTGCAACGGAACTTGCGGAACAAGATCCGAAAAAAGCTGCGGTTGCTGCAGCGATTGCACGTGCGAAAGCGAAAAAAGCCGCGCAACAGGCTGCGATGACAAATTCTACGCAAACATCAACGATAACGTCTGCACCAACTTCCGCACTAAGCCAAAGTGCGGTCGAAAATGAAGAAATTTCTGAAACAGCACCTGTAGAACAAGATCCGAAAAAAGCTGCGATTGCCGTAGCGATTGCTCGCGCAAAAACGAAGAAAGCCGCACAACAAGCTGCTATGACAAATTCTACGCAAAGTTCTGCGACAACGTCTGCGCTAAGTCAAAGTGCGGTCGAAAATGAAGAAATTTCTGCAACTGAACCTGCGGAACAAGATCCGAAAAAAGCTGCTATTGCCGCAGCGATTGCGCGTGCAAAAGCGAAGAAAGCCGCGCTACAACGAGAAAAGGAAACGCAATAAAATGTTCATTGTTTCTAACGATCTTATTTCAATTATCAATATTGCCAACGAGTAAAAATTAATGTTTAAATTAACCAGTTCTCCTCATATTCACTCAGGCAAACTCACTGCTCGCATTATGCTGTGGGTGATTTTTGCGATGTTGCCAGCATTGGCGATACAGCTGTATTTCTTTGGTTTCGGGGTGTTATTTCAGATCGCGCTCGCCATTAGCTGTGCGTTGATCTTGGAATTTGCGATCACTAAACTTCGTAAAAAGCCAGCTTTATTTTATGTGAGCGATTTTAGTGTCACCCTAACCGCGTTGATATTGGCGATGTCAATTCCACCTTACGCCCCCTATTGGCTGATTTTGATTGGCACATTCATCGCCGTTGTGCTTGGCAAACATGTGTATGGTGGGCTTGGGCAGAATTTATTCAATCCTGCGATGGTCGCTTATGTTGTGCTATTAATTTCATTCCCTGTGCAAATGACAGGTTGGATGCCGACAATTAGCTTGTTAAATGAACCGCCTACATTTATGGATAGTTTCAGCTTGATTTTTTCAGGTGTCACAAGTGATGGTTTTAGTTTGTCGCAACTGGTTTCATCCATTGACGGCATTACCTCTGCCACCCCATTAGACAGCGCCAAAACATTATTAAAAGCAGGCGGCGTAGCGGATACTATCAGCGCATTGCCTATTTTTATGGATCATAGCCAATTTGCTTTAGGCTGGACACAACTCAATATTGCCTTTTTGCTCGGGGGAATATTCTTAATTTGGAAAAAAGTGATTCACTGGCAAACACCTGTGGCAATGCTGTTGATGTCCGTTATTTTCACTGGCGCAATAGAGTTATTCGGCAACTCACATAGCCTGAATCTATTCGGACAATTATTCAGTGGCGCAATGATGTTTGGTGCATTCTTTATTGCCACCGATCCTGTTACCGCGCCTGTAACACCAAAAGGGAAATGGATTTTCGGGGCTTTAGTCGGATTTTTAGTTTGCTTAATCCGCCAATTTGGTAACTATCCTGATGGCATTGCTTTTGCCATTTTACTTGCCAATATTTGTGTGCCATTAATCGATCAATATACACGACCACGTGTGACGGGTTATGGGTTAAATAGAAAAGGTTAGCGGGGGAATAAAATGAACATCAGTAAAATTTCTGCTAAATATGGCGTGATCTTGGCGATTGTGGCTTTGCTCTGCACCGCCATTTCTGCAGGCATTTATTTGCTAACGAAAGATAAAATCGACTCGGAAATCGCCGAACAGCAGCAAACCTTATTATTGCAAGTTTTGCCACAGTCTTATTTTGACAATGATGTAATGGCGAATTGCAAAACTCCTGACTCGCGAGAAATTAACAAAATTTGCACCGCACTTTTGCATAACAAGCCCTCTGCCTATGTGATTGAAGCCACCGCGCCTGATGGTTATTCTGGCAATATTCGTTTGTTGTTCGGTATGACTGTGGATGGCGAAGTTTTAGGCGTGCGTGTTTTACAGCATGCAGAAACACCAGGCTTAGGCGATAAAATTGATACGCGTATTTCTGATTGGATTTTAAGTTTTAATCACAAAAAAATTAGCCCAGATAATCTGGAAGACTGGGCAGTGAAAAAAGACGGGGGGAAATTTGATCAGTTTTCTGGGGCAACAATTACTCCGCGCGCGGTCGTCAATCAAGTGAAACGCTCCGCATTGGAAGCGATCAGCTCATCAAGTGCGGCCAAAAATTAACGAGTTTTATATGACAGATAAACAACAATCTATTTGGTCGGAATTATTTTCTCAGGGGTTATGGCGTAATAACCCTGCCATCGTACAACTACTGGGGCTTTGCCCGCTATTGGCGGTGTCCAATTCCGCGATGAATGCATTAGGGCTTGGGCTTGCCACCATGCTGGTGTTGGTTTGCACCAATACGATGGTGTCATTGTTCCGCCAGCATATTCCCTACGCCATTCGCATTCCAATTTATGTCATGATTATTGCCACCACCGTGACTGCGGTGCAATTATTAATGAATGCTTATACTTACTCGCTTTACCAATCCTTAGGGATTTTTATTCCGTTAATCGTGACTAACTGTATTGTGATTGGTCGCGCGGAAGCATTTGCATCGAAAAATAAAGTGCTCTATTCCGCTTTCGACGGCTTTGCAATGGGCTTAGGCATGACCTTAAGCTTGTTTGTATTAGGTGCGCTACGGGAAATTCTCGGCAATGGCACATTATTTGATGGCATACATTTATTGCTAGGCGATTGGGCAAAATCACTACGCATTGAATTTTTCCATAATGACAGCAACCTGTTGCTCGCCATTCTTCCTCCTGGCGCATTTATTGGATTGGGGATTATTTTAGCCGTTAAAAATATGTTGGATCGCCGTAAATCATGAATCAGCAAAAACGTATTGAAATCTTAACCCGATTGCGAGAGCACAATCCGCAGCCAACAACAGAGCTTAATTTTAGTTCGCCCTTTGAATTATTGATCGCGGTGATTTTATCAGCGCAAGCCACGGACAAAGGCGTGAATAAAGCCACGGATAAACTCTTCCCTGTGGCAAATACGCCAGAAGCAATTTATGCTTTGGGTGTTGATGGGTTAAAGGAATACATTAAAACCATTGGGCTATTTAACAGCAAAGCTGAAAATATTATTAAAACCTGCAAAGATCTGATTGAAAAGCATAACAGCCAAGTGCCAGAAGATCGCAGCGCCCTTGAAGCCTTAGCGGGTGTGGGGCGCAAAACTGCTAATGTGGTGCTTAATACGGCGTTTGGACACCCTACAATTGCAGTGGATACCCATATTTTCCGTGTGGCTAACCGTACGGGTTTCGCGCCAGGAAAAGATGTGCTGAAAGTGGAAGAAAAATTACTGAAAGTAGTGCCAGCGGAATTTAAGGTAGATGTTCATCATTGGTTGATTTTGCACGGACGGTACACTTGCGTTGCCCGCAAACCACGTTGCGGTTCTTGTATTATTGAAGATCTCTGCGAATACAAAGAAAAAACGGATATATGATGAATATTAATGAAGTGGCAAAGCTCACTCAACTCACGCCAAAATCTATTCGCTTTTATGAACAAAAAGCACTCATCACGCCGCCCGCTCGCGCTGCCAACGGTTATCGCACCTACACCCAAGTGCATATTGATGAACTCAATTTATTACACCAAGCTCGCCAAGTCGGATTTTCTTTAGCAGAATGCAAAGATTTGCTCGATCTATACAATAATCCCCATCGCCGTAGTGCCGATGTGAAAGCACGCACCTTGGTGCGCATTGATGAAATTGATAAACAAATCGTTCAGCTACAATCCATGCGCAAATTACTCGCAGAACTAGCAGAGCAATGCCCAGGCGATGATAGCGAACACTGCCCGATTATTGATAGCTTCACAGGAAAATGTTGTCATTCATGAACGACAATTACAATCTCACCTTACTAAAAGTCCATTTCACCGCCGTATTATTCGGTCTAACTGGCGTATTGGGGGCGGTGATTCAGAGCTCACCTAAAGTTTTGGTGCTAGGCAGAGTCATCATTGCTTGCTCTGCCTTAGGCTTATTTTTTCTTATCAAACGACAGCCCTTAACCAAACTCTGCAAGCGCGATTTTAGCTTTCAGATTTTACTCAGTATGATGCTAATGGCGCATTGGGTCACATTCTATATTGCTATTAAAGCCGGCGGTGTCGCGGTTGGTACATTGGGTTTTGCCAGTTTTCCTGGCTTTGCCGCATTGTCAGAAACGTTGCTATTTAAAGAGCGGTTAAAATACCGCGAATTTTGGTTATTAATTGCAATTTCTCTCGGCTTAATCTTAGTCACGCCAAGCTTTGAATTTGGTGATCGCGCCACTCAAGGTTTATTGTGGGGGATTTTATCAGGGGCAATTTACGGTTTACTCGCCGTGTTTAATCGCAAAAATGCCAGTAAATTATCTGGCTCACAAGCCAGTTTTTGGCAATATTTCTTTGGGATTTTGGTACTGCTCCCCTTTTCCTATCAACAACTTCCTACCGTTCCAGCGCTGGATTGGTTTTGGATCGCCTGCATCGGCTTACTCTGCACCAGCCTCGCTTACACATTATTTGTATCCAGCCTTAAAACCATTAATGCCCGCACTGCGGCTATGATTATTTCCTTAGAACCTGTGTATGCGATTATCATTGCTTGGATTTGGCTTGGCGAAATCCCAAGCCTACGTATGATCATCGGCGGATTGCTGATTGTGGTTTCGGTAGCAATAGTCAATCTTAAGAAATAACAATCAATTTATTAGCAAAAACGTTTCAACTCATTTCGTTAATAAATTTTCAAATAGCGCATAGATGCCCATTAAATCTTTTCTAGCAAAGGGTTTAAATGGCAGTAAAAAATAGTAAATAAAGCGATATTTTTTTATCAAATATAATAGCCCCTGCCAAATATGGCTGTCCGCATAACGTGAAAATGTTTCAATGGTATGCTGAATTTGTTTTGGTGAAGTTTCGCAGCACACTCCATAAATAAAAAGTATCGAATCTCGAATTTTCTGCCATTTTTTATTCGGTGAATGGGAAGCCACTTCAAAATCAATAAAGCTGACTTTGCCATTTTGCCACAAAATATCTTTGAGCAATGGACGACCATGGACAATATTTTGTTCATGCAAACGAATTAATGCCTTAACGCAGTCATCTAAAATACGTAGCTTTTGATGTTCAGAAAGATCACTTTCTAGCAAAGAGCGTACCGTGCGACCAGCGTCTTCCATCACTAGACAATGATTATTAATAATTTTGACTTCAGGAATCTGTGCTTTTTGTAGCATCAACCATTTAATCCGTTGGATTTCTTGTTTAAATGCCTGAGTTGAAAAGGGTTTTAATAATCGTTGGCTGCCTTGAGATTGCTCAGGTTGTTTTAACCAATAAGATTGTCCTTCAAAATCAAAACGATGAACGCGTTTTTCCGGGTGAAGTGCTTGTAAAATATCAACGTACTCAGTGAATGTCATAATTATTGCCTTTTTTATTGGCCGCTATTCTAACATAAATGGGAATATTCAGTCATCGCTAAGAAATGCCCCGATATGAATAGGGCAAACTATCGAAAATACTTCGCCATTTCTCGAGCACATACCGTTCTTAATTTAATTGATTTTTTAACCGCACTTCGAGTTCCTTGCGTTCAGTTTCGGTTAATGCTGTGCCGTTTTTGTTGGTGAGCATAAAAAAGTCTTCGGCTTTTTCGCCAATCGTGGTGATTTTAGCATTCAATAAATTAAGCCCTAATTCCGCAAAAACTTGGCTCACTTCAGCCAGTAACCCGGCTTTATCTAAAGCAAAAAGTTCCATTTCTGTATGATCAGATCTATTCATGGCTAAAAAACGAACCTCCGTTTGCACGTTGAAATGTTGTAGCTTTTGATTGCCTAATGTGCCGACTTTTGGTGTTTTTCCGCTGCGCAAAGTGTCTGTAATGGCACTTTCTAATTCGCGGCGGCGAGCATTTTTAAGGGGGATGCCATTTAATTCCGTGATCACAAAGGTATCGAGCACATAGCCGTCTAAACTCGTGCTAATTTGCGCACTGTGAATGCTGAATTTTTTCGCCGCCACTGTGCTTGCCACTTTATGAAATAATTGCGCTTGATCCTGACAATAAAGGAACATATCCGTTCCCCCTTGGGAAAAGCGGTTGCTGATTTTCACCAAAATATCATCGCAAAAATCCGTCAATAAGGTGGCGTGCCATGCCAATTGTTTTGGCGTGTTGCGCAGGAAATAATCATCTGAACAACGCGCCCATAATGCGGTGACATCGTCCATAAAACCTTGAGATTGTAGCAACGCTAACGCCTGTTTCTTGTTGTCTTGGACTTGCTCATCCGTATCGATAAGCTCATCCATACCCTGTGCAAATTGTTGATTAGTGTATTCATAAAGGCTGGTGAACAGAGCGCGTTTCCAGCTGTTCCAAAGGGTGCTACTGGTTGCACAAATATCGGCGACAGTTAAACAAATCAGCAAATCTAAGCGCACTTTATTTTTTACTTTTTCTGCGAAATTTAATACCACTTCTGGATCATGAATATCGCGGCGTTGTGCAGTGATCGACATTAACAAATGCTGTTCCACAAGCCACGCCATTGTCTCAATTTCACGGCGTTCAAAACCATGTTGCTGTGCAAATTCTGATACATCTTGCGCACCAAGTTTGGCGTGATCGCCACCGCGCCCTTTCGCGATATCGTGGAATAATGCCGCAATATAAAGCAAAGTGCGGTCAGAAAATGCAGAGAAAATTCGGGCGCAAATTGGGTGTAGCTCTCGCTGATCTTCTTCTAAAAAACTCTCCAATTTTTGCAATACGCGCAATGTATGTTCATCAACGGTGTAAGCGTGAAACAAATCAAATTGCATCAAGCCTTCAATGGCTTTCCATTGCGGCAGATAGGCGGTCAATACGCCATATTTATGCATCGGCGAGATAGCTCGGCGAATGGCTTTGGGCAAGTTAAACAGGCGCAAAAATTTCTCGCGAGCAAGTGGCTGCTGGCTTAATGGGGCTTGCAACTGACTTAAGGCTAAATGCAATTTTCGCAGCGTTGCCGAATGAATTTCCGTTTGCGGTTGATTCGCATGATGGGCGAATAAATCCAAAATCGTATCGGGCTGTTGCATAAAAATATGTTCATTGCGTAAGACAATTTCATTATTTTGTATGGCAAAATTGCTATCCAGCGCTTCTATTTTTCCACAAGAAACTTGTCTTAGAAAATGTTCACGATAATGTTTGGTAAGCAGATCACTCAGGCTGGAAATATTATTCAATGCTTGGAAAAAACGTTTCATCATGCGTTCTACGCCTTGATTGCCCTCGCCCTCAAAGCCAAGCAGCTCTGCCACTTTAATTTGGCGATCGAACAATAAACGATTGTCATAGCGTTTTAAAATCAGGTGCAAAGCAAAACGCACTTTAAATAAAAACTGCTGACTCTCTTGCAACAGGCTATATTCTTCGGGATAAATAAAACCCGATTGCAAAATTTCATCTAAGGTCATCACGTTGGAATGTCGCAAGGCAATCCAATAGATCAAATGCAAATCACGCAAGCCACCGGGGCTGTGTTTAATATCGGGTTCTAAGTTGTAGCTCGTGTTGTGATAACGCTGATATCGCTCTGTTTTTTCTTGCACCTTGGCGTTAAAAAAGGTTTCGCGATCCCAAAAATCTGGCGGCCATAAAAGTGCGGTCAATTTTTTGAAAATTTTTTCGTTGCCAATCAGCAAACGGCTTTCCAGCAAATTCGTAGCAATGGTTATGTCTTTGCGCCCTTCCGCATCGCATTCCGCCAATGTTCGTACGGCTGCGCCCACATCAAAACCACAATCCCATAAAAACTGAATAAACTGGCTGATTTTTTGAGCAAGTTCTGGCGAATTTTGCTGTTCGCTTAAAATCAAAAAATCCAAATCTGACAGGGGGAACATTTCTTTGCGACCATAACCGCCCACTGCTACTAAAGCCAGCTCAGTTTTATCTAACTCAAATTGCGCCCACAGCTGTTTCAGCAGGTTATCGCAAAATAAAGTGCGGTCAGAAATAAGAGAATTTATATCAGTTTGAGAAAAGTGTTCAAGCTCAGATTGCTTGAGCCTGTCTTTTTGAGATTTTACTTGTTGCGGTGTTAATAGCATATCAATAGGGGAAAATGTTATGTTTAGGTGGCGAGAATCAGCGTTTTTCGTGCAATGCGCACTTCGGGCATTTTAATGGTCATATTCTTGTTGTTCAAGATTATTTGCGCACTGGCTTTTTATACTTCCGCATATAAAAAAGAAAGCCCAATGGTTCGACTAAAGCGCCAATTTTTTGACTGGCGCGATTATTTTGTCTTACCAAAGGACTTCCTTTTTACCAGAAAATGGTTAGATATTCACCATAATACGGGAAATTCTGCCCGCTTTTTCTTCTTCTTCACGAATGGTCATCACTTCGCAGCCGTTGTCTGTGACCACAATTTGATGCTCGTATTGGGCGCTGTGGCTGCGATCTTTGGTTTTCACTGTCCAGCCATCGCCCATTAGACGGGTTTCTTTTTTGCCAGCGTTGATCATCGGCTCAATGGTGAAAACCATACCTTTTTGTAAAATCACGCCGCCATCGTCTGCGTAATAATGTAATACTTGCGGTTCGCAGTGGAATTCCGTGCCAATGCCATGTCCGCAATATTCACGCACCACGCTGAATCCTTGGCTTTCCGTATATTTTTGTACGGCTTTGCCAATTTCATTTAAACGAACACCTGGTTTCACCGCACGCAAGCCCATATAAAGCGCTTCTTGCGCGGCTTCAACTAATTTTTTGCTACGAATAGGAATATCGCCAACCACATACATTTTTGAGTTATCGCCATAATAACCGTCTTTGATTACCGTGATGTCGATATTCACAATATCGCCATTTTTCAAAATTCGATCATCGCTTGGAATGCCATGGCAGACGACTTCGTTAATGGAAATACAGGTCGCTTTGGGGAATCCGTGATAATTCAACGGCGCGGGAATCGTGCCTTGCTCATTCACCATATACTCGTGGCAAATACGATCTAACTCACCGGTGCTCACCCCTGCTTTCACGTGTGGTTCAATCATCACCAACACATCTTGGGCTAATTTGCACGCAATACGGATTTTAGCGAGTTCTTCTTCTGTTCTTAATGGGATTGCCATAAATTCTCTCCTAAAATAATCGGGACGTATAATAGCACTAATCCACAGAGAGTGAAAATATCTTGAACGTTCTAATGGGTTATTAGATAATAGACGCCAATTTTTTTAAAGGGAAAGTAAGTTATGACAGATATTTCAGTGCCGCTCATCTTCACTGATGCGGCTGCCAATAAAGTAAAAGCATTGATTGCAGATGAAGAAAATCCAGATTTAAAACTCCGCGTCTATATCACTGGTGGTGGTTGCAGCGGCTTCCAATATGGGTTCACTTTTGATGAAAAAATCAATGACGGCGATTTAACCATAGAAAATTCAGGCGTAAACTTAGTGGTTGATCCGATGAGTTTGCAATATTTGATCGGTGCGACAGTGGATTACACCGAGGGCTTAGAGGGTTCTCGCTTTGTGGTGCAAAATCCAAATGCCTCAAGCACTTGCGGCTGTGGCTCATCATTTAGCATCTAAATTTTAGGTTGATTATGGATTTCCAATTCAGCGCATTTCAAGGAAATGTCATCGCAAAATGCTCTATGGAGCATATTGCCGTGGCAAATTGGCTGAATACTGAATTGCCGCTAAATCCAGCTCTGATTTCCACCGCACTTGATGCGCTGGAGCAAGCCAAACAATTTAATTTGGGGCAAGAAATCCGTCTTGTCGGCAAAGAATATAGCCTATTTATTGATGGCGATGAAGTGTTGGTGCGCGCCAATAATTTAGCCTTTTCTCAAGATGATGAATTAGAACAGGATTTTCACTATTATGATGAAGAAAGCATCGCCTTTTGCGGATTAGAAGATTTTGAACAATTCCTGAAATCCTATTTAAATTTTATCCATAACCGCTAAAGTGCGGTTATTTTTTTGCCTGTTTTTCACATTAACGGCTATTGGTTTTCCCCCATATTCCCTAGCCTCACGGCTAATTTTCTTATTCCACATCAAAATATTTCTCAAATTCTGACCGCACTTTTAGGATCTGCTTTGCTTAACAGAATCTGAACAGCAACCCAACTGAAAACAAAGCTCAACAGGCGCCAAGGATTTATGGTAGAATTTGTCCGTTTTTTAGGGAAGTGAGCAACAACAAATGTCTGCAGAGCAACAAAAAAATCAATCTCAAAATAATGAAACTCGCCAAGGAGTCAAGCCTTGGTATCGTACTTGGAAAGGCACAGTGGCAAAATTTGCGTTGACTGGCATCAGCCTTGCTGCCTTTTACGGCATTTATTTAGACGGACAAATTCGTTCCAAAATGGACGGACAAATTTGGCGTTTGCCCGCCGAAGTTTATAGCCGTATAGAAAGTATTCGTGTGCAAGATAAACTCTCATTAGAGCAAATAAAACAACGCTTGCTCGACAATGATTATCGTCAAACCACATTAATTGCCGCGCCGGGCGATTTCAAAATTGAAGATAACAGCATTGTATTATTACGCCGTTCCTTTCCTTTCCCAACGCAGCCAGAACCGCAACGTGTGTTGCGTTTACGTTTTGACAACGGAAGATTATCCGCCATCGAAGATTTGGTCGCGGTTAAAGCCGTTCCTGAATTTCGCCTCGCGCCTAAATTAATCGCGATGTTGCAATCGGATGAAGACAAAGAAGAACGCCTTGCCATTCCCTTGCAACAATATCCGCGTTTATTGATTGATACCCTAATTTTAACGGAAGATCGCCGCTTTTATGAACACGGCGGCATTAGCCCATTAGGTATAGCTCGTGCGATGTACACCAATTTGCGCGCAGGGCATACGGTGCAGGGCGGAAGTACGCTGACCCAACAATTAGTGAAAAACCTTTTTTTGAGCAACGAACGCTCGGTCACGCGCAAAATCAACGAAGCCTTTATGGCGGTGATGTTGGATTTCCGTTATGACAAAAATACGATTCTTGAAACCTATCTGAATGAAATTTATCTCGGGCAAAATGGTGATTCGCAAATTCATGGTTTTGAATTGGCAAGCCATTTTTATTTCGGGCATTCCATTCGTGAAATTAGCCTAGACCAAATCGCGCTATTAGTGGGAATGGTGAAAGGGCCGTCTTTGTATAACCCTTGGCGCAATCCAACGAATGCCCTTGAACGCCGCAATGTGGTGTTGCGTTTAATGCTTGAACATAAAATGATCGATAATGAACTCTATCAAACGCTCAGCCAACGCCCGCTTGGCGTTCAAGCCAAAGGGAATATTGCGCGCAACTACCCTGCTTTTATTCAAACCTTGCAAAAAGAATTGCGCGAAAATCTTGGCGAAAATCAAGATGGAAAATTATTAGGTGCGCGTATTTTCACCACACTTGATCCCAACCAACAACGCTATGCAGAGCAAGCGGTGGTGAATGCCACGGCGGAATTGCAGTTAAAAACTAAAAATCCGGCATTACAATCAGCAATGGTAGTTGCTGATTATAAACGTGGTGAAATCCGTGCGGTTGTAGGTGGCACTCAAATTAATTATGCAGGTTTCAACCGTGCCACAATGGCGCAGCGTCAAATTGGTTCATTGGTAAAACCTTCCGTTTATTTGACCGCACTTTCGCAGCCAGAAATGTTCCGTTTAAATACGCCGATAAACAATAAACCTATTACTATCAACGTTAAAGGCAGCCCGCCGTGGCAGCCGCGCAATTATGATCGCCGATATGGCGGTTCGGTCATGCTAATGGATGCGTTGGCTCGTTCACTGAATATTCCTACGGTGAATATTGGTATGAAAGTAGGGCTGAGCAAAGTGATTGCCACTCAGCAAGCTATGGGCTGGGATAAGGTAAAAATTCCGCGCGTGCCTGCGACATTGCTCGGTGCTTACTCGATTTCCCCTTATGATGTAACAAAACTCTATCAAACCATTGCCAACAATGGGGGAAAAATTCAGCTCACCACCATTGATAGCATCAGCACACGTCAAGGCGATGTATTGTATCAGCACGATACCACGCCAGAGCAAGTGGTGCCTGCTGAAGCAGCCTATCAAACCCTTTATGCCATGCAGCAAGTGGTGGAACGTGGCACAGGGCGTAGTTTAATGAATGATTTCGCTGACTTGCATTTAGCAGGAAAAACGGGCACAACCAATGATGCGCGCGACACTTGGTTTGTGGGAATTGACGGCGAAAATGTAACGACGGTTTGGGTGGGGCGTGATGATAATGGCGACACTAAACTAACGGGGGCAAGCGGTGCTTTATACCTTTATAAAAACTATCTACAACGCACTTCTGCGAAACCATTGAAGCCCGAAAAACCTAAAGCAATTAAAATGGTAGGGATTAATAGTTACGGTAGTTGGAATTGTTATAGCCCTGTGCGAAATATTCCTGTGTGGGCAGATAAAGACCAAAATTTCTGTGCTGGCAGTGAAACATCAGCACCTGTGTATGAAGCACAACCAGCAGGCGAACCCGCTAAACCTGCAGAGCCTGCTGCGCCAATTCAGGCGGTTCCTGCGCCAACTACACCTAAATCCCCAGTGATTGTGGAAGACGCCAAACCCGTGGGTTAATGCGCAGCTATGCGTCCATAATGCACACTTATACATAAAGCCAAAGTGCGGTCAAAAAAATGTAAATTTTTGACCGCACTTTGCTTATTCATTACTCATTTTATTACTTATCTTTATTACCTATCTTTGTTACTCATCAGGCACTTACTCATCACCACTTATTCATCACGATTATTGCTAATAAAGCAGCCTTGCTTTTACACGAACAACGCCGTCTAAAATCAACAAACTAATGGCGACAAATAAACAAGCCATTAAAATATAAGAAGTTTGGTCTAAACGTTCGCCAATAATGAATGCCACAAGTAGCATCATTAACGGCTCGAGATAACCCAATAGACCTAATAAATTAATGGATAACATTTGGCTCGCCGTCACATACAAAATAAAGGCACTACCGCCTACTAACCCCAACAGAAATAGCCCCCAATAAATATTAGGGTTTTGCATTTCAGCAAATGAAAAATCAATTTGACAAGTAAAATAAAGGGACACAGGCACCATGGCTAACATTTCCATTGCAAAGGCTGAAATGTGCAGCATATTAAAATGCTTACGCACCGCAAAATAAACAGGATAGCCCACGCAAACAAAGGCGGTTTCCCATGAAAATGCGCCCGTTAAAATCACCTTGCTTAACACGCCAATCAAAGCAAATAATATGGCAAGCAATTTAATGGTGGTTAGCCTTTCTCGGAAAAATAGGCGACCAAACAGCACCATCACTAAGGGCATAAGCAAATAGCCCATAGACACTTCAATGGCTTTGCCACTCACTGGCGCGTATAAAAATAGCCACATTTGCGATCCCATATTTAAGCCGCCAAATGCCACCAAAGCTAGCAAATAGGGTTGCTCTTTGAGTCGTTTTAAATAGGCAATAAATTCCTGTTTTTTATGCAACAACACCATAGCAAACAGCACAAAGGGCACCGTCACCAATGTGCGAACACCAAATAACTGCGTTCCTTCTATTGGCTGCAATACGGTTGACAGAAAATACACAATGCCGAAAAGCACGGAAGCTGTCACAGAAAACAGGATACCTTTAATCATCGTTGCTCTACAATTATCGTTTTTAAACCATCGCTTTTAAATCACAGTTCTTTAATCATAGCTTTTCTAATTTCGCTAAATGAGCGATCAGCCATTTAATGCCCTGCCCCTGGAAAGCAATTTGTAAGCGCGTATTATTGTCCGCGCCCTCGACATTAATCACCGTTCCTTGCCCAAATTTTTCATGGCGTACTTTTTGCCCTGTTTTCCAACCGTTTTCGTTGTTAGACAAAACTTTTGCCGTTCCGACCGCACTTTGATTATAAGCTCGTGTTACTGTGCCACGCAAACGCACCGTCTGCACACAAGATTCGGGCAATTCATTGATAAAACGTGATGGAATATGGCGCTCTTCCTTGCCATATAAACGGCGACTTTCCGCATAACATAACGTGAGTTTTTTCTTCGCACGCGTAATCCCCACATAAGCCAAACGGCGTTCTTCTTCTAAGCGCCCTGGCTCTTCTAAAGAGAGAAAACTTGGGAAAATGCCTTCTTCCACGCCCACTATAAATACCCGTGGAAACTCTAGCCCTTTGGCGGAATGCAGCGTCATCATTTGCACGCAGGCTTGATGCGGACTGGCTTGTTCTTCCCCTGCTTCTAACGAGGCATGGGTGAGAAATGCGGTGAGATCCGTCATTTCTTCAGCTTCATCAGGCTTGATAAACTCTCGGGTGGCAGAAACCAATTCTTCTAAGTTTTCAATGCGCACTTCGCCCTTTTCCCCTTTTTCTTGCTCATACATTTGATACAAGCCCGAATGCTTAATCACAAAATCCGTTTGTGCGAATAAGGGCATTTCGCTGGTTTCTTGCGCCAATGAATTAATCAATTCCACAAAACGCAGCAATGCGGTGGCGGTTCGCCCAGCCAATTTATTGTCTTGGATTGCCACTTGTGTCGCTTGCCATAAGGTGATTTGTCGCTCGCGGGTTAGCTGGCGCAAAATATCTAAAGTGCGCTCGCCAATGCCGCGTGTTGGCGTATTAATCACACGTTCAAAGGCAGCATCGTCATGGCGATTATTAATTAAACGCAAATAAGCCAAAGCATCTTTAATTTCTTGGCGTTCAAAGAAGCGCATACCGCCATAAATACGATAAGGAATATTGGCGCGAATTAACGCTTCTTCCATCACACGAGATTGGCTATTGCTGCGGTATAAAATGGCACAATCTTCTAACTTGCCGCCATCTTCCAACCAAATTTTAATTTGTGATGACACAAACAAGGCTTCATCTAATTCATTAAATGCCGCATAAATCCCCACAGGGTCGCCCTCGTCATCGGCGGTCCAAAGCTCTTTACCAAGGCGATTCTCATTATTGGAAATTAATTCATTAGCGGATTTTAAAATATTGCCAGTGGAACGGTAATTTTGCTCCAAACGAATAGTTTTTGCTTGTGCAAAGTCATCGAGAAAGCGTTGAATATTTTCAATTTGCGCACCACGCCAGCCGTAAATAGATTGGTCATCATCGCCCACAATCATCACTTTGCCCGTTTCCCCTGCTAACAATTTAATCCACGCATATTGAATGTTATTCGTGTCTTGAAATTCATCCACTAAAATTTGATGAAAACGGCGTTGATAACTTTGCAAAATTAACGGCTTTTTTAGGAATAGCTCATAGGCTCGCAGCAAAATTTCCGCAAAATCCACTAAACCAGAACGATCACAAGCATCTTGATAAATTTGATAAATCCGAATCCACTCTTTTTCTTGACGAACATTCATATCATCGATCATGTGCGGTCGTAATCCATCATCTTTTTTATTGTTGATGTACCAACAGGCTTGCTTAGCTGGAAACATTTTTTCATCATAATTGTGCAATTTCAGCAAACGTTTCATTAAACGCAACTGATCTTCGCTATCTAAAATTTGGAAATCTTGTGGCAAGCCTGCATCGGCGTAGTGAGAGCGTAATAAACGGTGGGCGATGCTATGAAACGTCCCCACCCACATACCAAAAATAGACTGTTGAGAATGCTGAGCCAATGTAGCTTGAATACGCTGGCGCATTTCTGCGGCGGCTTTATTGGTGAACGTCACCGCCATAATC
This sequence comes from Alitibacter langaaensis DSM 22999, assembly GCF_003096995.1. Taxonomy (GTDB): domain Bacteria; phylum Pseudomonadota; class Gammaproteobacteria; order Enterobacterales; family Pasteurellaceae; genus Exercitatus; species Exercitatus langaaensis. The sequence goes on from NZ_QENU01000003.1 coordinate 207,840, forward strand.
GAACCTTCAGAAATCCCCTCAATGGCGATCAACCACGCAATACGATGTGTCAACACCCGCGTTTTGCCGGAACCCGCCCCTGCTAATACTAAATAATTGCCCAGTGGTGCCGCCACCGCCTCACGCTGTTTATCATTTAAGCCATCAAGTAATTCTGAAATATCCATAACATTCTTTAATCTGTTTTTATTTACAGAAAATTATAGAGAGTGCATGTAAATTGTCAATGAAATAATCTGCGTTGGTTTACGAAACGATCTAAGAGTTTATAGTCTAAAAAGATTAGTCGAAGTGCTGAAAGTAACTTGAGAAAATACCTAATAATTTATTCAAAATATAAAATTTCATACAAACAAAGCTCGATATAGCAGTAATAAAAAAGCGAGATGATTATTTCTCGCTTTTTAAGATCTATTTATTACAGTTTTCTAAAATTTAAATACCTTGTTATATTTATACTTAGCTAAATAACTCAGTAAATATTTAGACATTTAGCACTAGAAACCACTATTCTATAGAATTATTAGATTCATTTGGTTAGCTTTTAGTGTTGTTTTCGATAGCATTTTTATCTAAAAGTTCTATCATATTCTTGTGGTGCTCTTTAATTTTGTTCTCATCCCAATCATCATAAGAAAGCATTAAAGCTTGTTTAAGACTCATACATTTTAGACGTCCAAACTCATATTCATTCCTTTTTTCTGATGTGGATTTATTATTCAAAGATGAATTTTGATATTGAGAAATTAAACATAAATTACCTAACCAATTTGAATATTTTGCTATATCCTTGTATTCTTCATTATCATTTTTACTTTGAGGGAAATAATGCTCAACAGAATTTCAAGATAATGAAAATACAAATTGAGTTTTATTTAAGAATTTATATTCTTCTTCATTTTTATTTACACTATCCCAATCTCTCCACAAGAGATAATCTAGGTAGTTGAAAATATAATTAGGAATCTCTTGCCCAGATTTAAGTAGTTTATCTATATCAGAGTTTTTCTCATAATATTTACGAGCTAAATTTTCTAAAATTGTCTCATATTCAGTTTGTTCTAAATTATATTTATTTTCTAACTTGCTACTGCCACACAATTCAGATAACAATTCAAACAACCAATTTTTATATATTCTTTGTCTAAATGACACATGAAACATTGATAATAGCATTATTATTTTATCTTGAGATAAATTATTATCTTCTTCATTTCCAAAAGTATTTACCTCGTTAAAATTAGAGCCCTTACTATTATTATATATTTTTAGTCTATTTAGAACCCATCCTTCTTTATTCTCCTTTGTTTTAATAATATATCTATCAAAAATCAATCTTAATTTTAGTAAGAGAATGATAAATTCCTTAACTTTATTTTTATCTTCATCAGTAATTTCTTCTTTATCAGTAAAATTTATTTTACCAAGAAGATATTTATCATTTAATGGGGTTTCTTCAGATTCTAAAGTTTCTTGTTTAAAGATCTTATAAGCCATCATTAAAAAATTTGGAAAATCAATAATAGAGTTAAACTTCCCATCATCATTCTCATCATTTTGTTTATCTTGTTTGTTTGGGTTATTTTTCTTATCATTTTCATCTGATAAAACAGACAAAATTGTCCCTGAGTTTGATCTATTACTATTTTCTTCAAGATTTGAAACTTTCTTCATTTCATCAAAATCTTTTGATGTTGGTGTTGGTATTCTATTTAAATCAGAGCCAAAAAAATGTTCTGAAGTTCTTATAGTTTTCGTAGGATCTTGAGAATAAGGAAAACGTTTAATCGCATATACACTCATATCAGAGCAGGCATCCCAAATCAATGCAAATAGTTTTCTATCTTCATCATTTAGGAAACTCATCAACCGAGCTTTTAATATCTCATGTTGTTCTAGTTGCTCTCCTCTTGTATTCATAATTTCAAAATAATGATTAAGATCTGTTTCTTCAGGAAGTTGAGTACGTACAATCATTACATTTTTTAGTAGAAAATTAAAGAAATCTTTAGTATTAATATTATTATCTTCATTATCTTTCTTAGATAATATATTAGAGATAGTTTTATATCCAACTTCTATATTATTTTTGCATTCATTTTTTCCATTTAAATTAGCTAAACTAGCATTAGAATCCTTGCGATATTCAAAAGCTAAATCAATATTTCTATTATCCTCATAAACTTTATTATAATAAGTTAATAAGAGTTTTAATGTGGTCAATCGTTGCTGACCATCAACTACTTCATAACCATCTTTTCGTTTTGCAACTACTAAACTGCCAATATAATAATTATTTTTTCCATTCTTTTTTTGAGCTTCTAAAATGTCTCCAATCAACAACTCAATTTCATCTACTTCCCAAGCATAATTACGCTGATAAATAGGGATTACATATCTATCGTCATTACATAGTTCACTTATCGATAGCATTTTTACTGAATCAGTACTCATTTTATTTCTCCAAATCAGATTCTAATAGACCTTTTAAACCTGTCTTATCATTTTTATCAAATTTTTGTTCATATCTATTAATAACAAACTCAAGAAATTCTCTTGGACTATCTGATTTTAAAAGGTGAGAGAAAAGGCTATCTTTACCATAAACTTCTTTTTCTATAGTGCTATAAAATACTCGGGTTTGCATTAATCGAATACGATAACACCATCTAAAACATTTTTCTATCGCTTGAATTAGATTTCTAGACTGATTTTCAGACATTTCTATCCCTTTTTGACAAAATTTATCGTAGTAAAGCATAATTAAACATTGAAATAAGTTCTTAATATACTTATCTCCAACTCGGTAAGCTCCTGGATAGCTATCTATAAAATCTAATAACCCACTATATTTTTCTTTTAATTTATCTTTAAAAATATCACTTTTTCTCAAAAAACCTTTTTGCTTATTAAAGAGAAAAATATAATTATCTCGATAGTGTTCAATATATTTAAAAAATAGCTCTCCATTTATAATAGGCTGAGTAGATTGAAAACCGAGATTACTAAATCTGCGATCTATTAGCATTGGGAAAGATTGATACATTTTATATAAATTATGGGGCTGACGTAGATTAGCCCTAAATTTCACACCATTTTCGCAATGTTTTTAGCTGCATTTTGGGTGTTCCAAAGTTAAACCGAAATTCACATTCC
>NZ_QENU01000004.1 GCF_003096995.1 Alitibacter langaaensis DSM 22999
CCAAGTAAATCTGCAGCTGAGCGAGCCGTGACTTCTAGCACAAAAAATTCAAGTAATTTTCTCTGTATAGATTTCTTTAGTTTACAATGAGTTATATTCATTTTTGTAGATTAGCATAGTACCTAATCTACGTCAGCCCCTAATTTTTTATTATAAAAACTAATTCTTTAAAGTTGGCACGATAAAGATTAGTATCTAGCCGCCCTATACTCTCAATTTCTTTAATCGTAGGTAAACTAAATGAAAAAGTATTATCTTTTTGATTATCCAGTAATTCTTTTTCAATCAAGGCTAAAATTGATTGATGGCGTTCTTTAATCAATCGCTGTTTATTCACAATCGCTCGAGTTAAATTCTCTACAAATTGAATGACGTTATCGGTATTATCATTCGGCATAGGAATTTTACAATCCAAAAACAAGGTTTTTGCGTGTCGAATAGTTGCTCCTTTGGGTACAATAAAATCTAACTGTTCACGAAAAATAGCGTGTTTCATCATGGCAAGCAGATAATATTTATACCGCCTAACAGGTAGCTTATACAATGCTCCAGACAACATCACATTGGGATAGTCTTTATCCAAAATCACAATTTCGCCAATATTACTGTCTTTAGAGATAATCAAATCCCCAGCTTTTAAATTCATCTTAACAAAACTGCTTGGCATAATTGGTAATACTGTTTCAGGTGTGACCTCAGGCAGGTAAGAATGGTTTTGCAATGCTTTGGTACGCAAAAAATAATGGCTAGATTGTCCGATATAATTCGCGGAACCCACCTCTACGCCTAAATCTTTACGAGATAAATCATGAGTTAGAAAATCTTTTACCAATTTACAATTCTGATTAGCAATTTCAAATTTTTTATGTCGTGATGATGATAAGCTAAAATCACATTCTACAATATTGTTGTAGCTAATCATTTTGGGGGTATGTATATAATTGCTCATGATTATTTTGCCTTAATAAACATATTTTGTAATGCTTCTTCTTGCGATACACACCACGCTTTAAAATCAGCAATCGTTTGGCTAAAATCTTCATCTAACAGCGGATTGCCTTCATCATCAATTTGTACCTCAAAGGTTTTATAATCAATCTTATACGTCGGCACAAACTGTTTAACACGCTTACTGGTTTTGACTTCATAGCCTACTTTTTTAATATCTTTTGCAAAGACTTGATAATTTTTCATTTTTAGCTTTTGGAGTTCATCAGCCGTTGGTTTATACGCCACGATAATAGACGTATTTACGCCTGTTTCGGCAAATACATTGGCTGGTAAATCAAAAATTGCCACAATTCGCATTTTATCCATCAACCATTGACGAGCGATTTTATGGCTATCAATGCTGGCAATAGAATTGGACAACACAATCCCCATTCTTCCTCCATCTTCTAAAATACGGTAGGCATTTTCAAGAAACACCACGCCCAAATCAATTTTTTTGGCTTGTTTTTTGGATTTCTTGTTGTCGTCCGTTTCGTTATCATTGCCTTTACTCCCATACAAATTCCACAATTCGTAACACTCAATCACGGCTTTATCTTTATCATCTTTTGGCGTAAAGGCACGGTCTTCACCAAATGGCGGATTGGTTAAAACCACATCAAATTTTTTGAGTTTATTTTTATCAGGGCGGTTATCCCAATTACCGTTTTGGTTCATAGAAGGCACAAGTTCTAAAATATTGCCTTTATGGTCGAACTTTGATAATAGAGAACCGTAACCTGATTTAGCTTCAATAGTGGCATTGCCATCGCCATTTAACAGCATATTTAAGGTCGCCAGCATTACCATTTGCTCGTCAATATCCATACCAAAAATATTGCCGTCATCTAGCTTACTATTTGAATTTACATAAGAAACTGATAAGAAGTCAGCAATACCTACTGTTGGGTCAATTACAGTTTCGCCATTTCTAGGATTAACAATTTTGACTAAGAAATCAATAAGCGGTAAGGGTGTTACAAATTGTGCGTTATTATCTTTTGCAAATGGTGTGGCAAACTTATAAAACACAAGTTGATAAAGGTCAGTTTTGTGTGACCGCACAAAAGAGTAGTTTTGAAATTGGGTAATAACTTCAATCAACACTTTGATGTGATTTTCGTTTTTGTCATCAAACGCATTATTTTCTAAAATACGAAAATACTCACCAGACGCCTTCTCTCGTAACTGATGAATACGACTTAAAAATTGTTGTATATTATCATCGGCTAATGACTGATATTTTTTCTCATCAGGTGTGATATAAAAATCAAGATAATGGCTAGTATTTTTTTCGTTACGTTTTTCATCAAAAATTTTTAAGGATAAAATCTGAATTAAAATTTCAAATCCACGTTGATTGGTTAAACCAACCTTATCCATAGTTCGCAAAATACTGCTCATTACATCGTTAATTTGCGTAGAATGTACGCCCGAAATAATATCCAAATCCCAAATGGTCTGTTTTGATAAATCTTTTTCTTTTTCATTTTCAATATCCAAGATAACATCAAAATTTGGAATATTAAGATAAGGGTCTGGCAGATTTAAAGACAAATCTTTAGTTTTACTCTCATCACCTTTTGTATTGTACTCATCGCTAAATCGTAAAAATTTACCATTGTGTTTTTTAAATAAGTACAAACGCTCGGTATCATACAAAATACCCAAACAAAAGTTTTTGTTACTTTCTTTCATATAGGCTTTAAGCTGCTTATCCCATACATCAGAAATATTTTTGTTATCTTCTTTTTTAAACTCAATGGCGACTATCATGTGGTCTCGGAGCCATTCCAAGCTATCTAAATCATTTTTAAGGTGATAATTTTGGTAGTGTATAAACCAGTCTTTATCATCAAAAATAACGGCATCAATTTTTAATGCTGTTGAAGATTTATTACCTTTAGGAAAATGGATTTCCGTACCAATATAATCTTTGGCTACCAATCCCGAATTGATAAGAGCATACAAAAATTGCCATTTGTAATATTGCTCATTTTTTGTTCCATTAGCTTTTTTGAAGTTTGATTTTGGCGTGGGATTTAAATGCTCTGTCAGAAATCCTTGATATTCAATATCTAAGTTACCATATTCATTATCAAAATCATTTTTTAATAATGAGAATGTCTGCTTATTGGCTGTTGGCTGTTGGCTGTTGGCTGTTGGTTGTTGGCTGTTGGCTGTTGGCTGTTGGCTGTTAGCTGTTAGCTGTTGGCTGTTGGCTGTTGGCTGTTGGCTGTTGGCTGTTGGCTGTTGGCTGTTGGCTGTTGGCTGTTGGCTGTTGGCTGTTGGCTGTTGGCTGTTGGCTGTTGGCTGTTGGCTGTTGGCTGTTGGCTGTTGGCTGTTGGCTGTTGGCTGTTGGCTGTTGGCTGTTGGCTGTTGGCTGTTGGCTGTTGGCTGTTGGCTGTTGGCTGTTGGCTGTTGGCTGTTGGCTGTTGGCTGTTTCATTTTTATGCCTTATTTTGAAAAGTCAAGTTGATTTACAAAGGAATAGCAGAACGTTTGGATATATCTGCTGACCTAATCGTACATATGGTTTTGCGAATATAATCGAGCAAAATCGTTTCTTTATTTGTCACAGTATCTTTGGCGAAATTCACAAAATTGTGATACACCAAATAATTATTTAAGTATTTAGTGGCTACACCCTTGAAACGATGTACCAGCATGTTTTTCAGTCGGCTATGATAGCTGTTGATTGTTTGAATATTGAACGTACCGACTGCACGTTTACCACGTGGAATACGGATATGGCTTAGATTCATATCCAGCGATAGCTTTTGATAAGGGCGCAACGAATCAGTAACAAAAACGGAATCTTTGGCAATTTTACCATTCAAAACTTTCTGCAAATCTCGCAATGAAGGCTTGCCGAGATTACTAATTCTAGCAATAGATAAGCCATTAAGGTTAATACCACAAGGAACGCAAACCTGTTCTTTAGAAATGCCACGTTTAGTCGCTCTCGTTCCTCGTTTGTGAGCGGGACGTGGCAGGTTAAAATTTTTGTGATTACCCTTGTAAGAAATGGTTGAATAAGTTTCATCAGCTTGGACAACACCATCTAACTCAACTTCATTCATCATGTTTTGAAGGGCATCTAAAATTTTGTGTCGCCATACAAAAGCGGTAGCCAGACTGATTCCACAAATTGCAGCGCATTTACGAAGTGGATATTTTTCAATCATGCAATGAATGTATTTCTCCCAAACTTCAATGTCTTTTTGCGTACCATACAAAATAGTCCCTGTTTGCTCAACGAATGATTTCTTGCAATCACGACACAAATATCGTTGATTCCCACAATCTTTCCCATTTTTGACAAAATGTGTAGATTGGCAATGTGGGCAATTCGTAATTTTTCTCGGCTCAATGACTCTCTTAACCTGTTCTTTTGGGCTGACAGAAGTCAAAAAAGCCTGTTTATCTGTCTCGGATAAATTTTCAAAAAGTTGTTTTAAAATGTCTAATTCTTTCGTTATGCCCGACATGATAAAATCCCTTACAGTTCAATTAACTATAAGAGATTTTATCGAAATTTAGTGGGAATATCAACGGATTATTAAAACACAGCCATTTTCAACAACTTCAATAGTCCATTCACCTTCTTTTAAAACTTGACTAGTTAAAGCATAAGATGAAACATTCTCAATGCCTGTAAAATATTTCTCTTTCTTATCTTTAAAATCCCAATTTGAAGCTGAAGAATTACGTCTTTTATTTAGAGGCACAAGATTAGCTAAACGATGTAACCACAATTGATGATTATCATCAGACCATAATTTCTGCCATTGGCTATTTTTGTCAAGTGTTTGAGGCAAAACATGCTCAATAGTAAGTAACACATTTCCGTCCTATCGATCGGGTATCCAATGCCATTTACTACAACTTGCGTATTATGCTTTTAATGATTGCATATCAATAACAAAGCGATATTTTACATCTGATTTAAGCATACGCTCATAGGCGTGGTTAATATCTTGAATATTGATCATTTCAACATCTGGCACGATATTATGTTTACCACAGAAATCTAACATTTCTTGGGTTTCTTTGATTCCCCCAATATTTGAACCCGCAATTGAACGTCTGCCTAAAACAAGAGGAACCGTGGTAATACTTGGTTCAAGATCACCAATTAACCCCACAAGCACAAGCGTACCGCTGATTGCTAAGGTTGGTACATATGGTTTGAGATCGTGGGTATAAGGTACGGTGTCGATGATTAAATCAAAAGTATTTGCCACTGATGCCATTTGTTTTTCATCGGTTGAAATCACTACACGGCTAGCACCTAAGCGGAGTGCATCTTGTTCTTTGCCCGCTGAACGCGTGAAAAGTGTTACCTCTGCCCCTAACGCTACGGCAAGTTTGATCGCCATATGGCCTAATCCACCTAAACCAATAACGGCAACTTTTGAACCTTTGCCAATGTTCCAATGGTGTAATGGAGACCAAGTCGTAATACCTGCACAAAGTAATGGTGCAACCGCTTTTGTATCAAGATTTTCTGGCACGCTCAAAACAAAGCTTTCGGTAACCACAATTTTTTCGCTATAGCCGCCGAAAGTAGGTGTATTATCGCCATAACGGTCGGTATCACAATAAGTAAGTACTGCACCGTGATCACAGTATTGTTCTAACCCTTGTTCACAAGGATGGCAATGACGGCAACTATCGACAAGACAGCCAACCCCGACTAAATCGCCCACTTTGAATTTGGTGACTTTATCACCAACACGGCTTACTCTGCCGACAATTTCGTGGCCTGGCACCACAGGGTAAATTGATGATTTCCAATCGTTACGAGCTTGGTGCAAATCTGAGTGGCATACACCACAATAGAGAATATCAATTTCCACATCATCTACACGTATATCACGGCGTTCAAAAGTATATGGAACAAGAGGCGATTTTGGATCTAAGGCGGCAAAGCCTTTTACTTTAAATGTCATAAATTTTCCTTTTTGGATATGTGAAAAGTGCGGTCAATTTTGCAAGAGAATTTGTAAAATTGGCGTTATCGAAGTCGTAGAAGAACAGGCTTGAACGGACAGATCACGATAAATCAATGTTTCCTTTTTTGTGTATCAACACCCTAAAAAGGAAACCACACCGCTTTATTTTAATCCTCTTATGATTAAATACAAGATAGATTGCAAATCTTATTTTCCTACACAATTCCTTCTACACGAGGGGCAGAATGATGAATTGCCAATATTTCTCGCCAATAGGATTAGTTCGCATTATTTGCTTTTAACGCCGTTTTATTGCTGATATAAATAAAATATAAGGCAATGGCTAAAGATACGGCTGCCATAAGGCGAGTTGGCGAGAAAGAGAGCGATTGATTGCCAAATAAACCAAAATTATCAATCAGTAAACTCATTAAAATTTGCCCAAAAATCACTGCCACTGTCCCCGTGGTTGTGCCGATTCGTTTCACCGCCAGCACCATCGCCAACAGATACGGCACGCCGAAAAACGCCCCCATTAGCTGCCATTTAGGCACATTCATCAAGCCCATCTCACGGCTATGTTCAAAAAAGATAATGGAAAGCCCCGTAAGCAGTGTGCCTAAAAAGAAGGTTAAAAACGCAGTATAAAAAACGCCTACCTGACTGCCTAATTTACCATTTACCGCCGATTGCACGCTAAGCATCGCACCGCCTAGCACCGCTAAAATTACCATTAACCAAGTCATTTTATTCTCCTTAAATAATCATCAACATTAACGCGATAATAATAAAAAATAACGCGACAACTCTTTTCTTATCCACCTGCAAACGCGGCATACCAAACCAACCAAAATGATCGATTAAAAGGCTTTTTGCCACCTGCCCGAACAGCACGCCGATCATCGCCATTGCGATACCAATTTTTGGGGTGATTAATGCCAAAATCACCACATACATCGGCCCTAAAATACCGCCCGTAAGCGTCCAATTAGGCTGCGAAAGCAAAGATGGCACTTTGCGTGGTGCAAAAAAGAGCATCAGCAAAAACGTTAAAACCGTTCCCACAGAAAAAATGCTAAATGTCGCCCAAAGGTTCCCAACATTTTGCGATAATGCAGAGAGCAATCCTGCTTCCACCGATAGCCCCATTCCCGCCAAAATCACGATAATAATTAACAAAAAGTACATATTTACCTCTCAATATTCATTAGATGCCGCTATTTTAAGGTGTTCTTCTTTGCTTAAAAAGCGTATAATCCTCAAAACACTTTTGCAAAATTCGCACAAATGAACTCATCTATCAACCTTAATCAAATTAATATCAAGGCGTTGCGTTATTACGTGGACGTTTGCCATCAAAAAAGTTTTTCTGTTATAGCACGCAAAGAAAATGTTTCTGTTTCCGTGATTTCTCGCACTATTTCGCAATTGGAAGATGTGCTGGGTATCTCGCTACTTTATCGCAACACTCGCTCGGTGCTGCCTACCGAAGCTGGCGTGATTTTTCTGCAAACGGCACAAAAAATTTTAGAAATGTTGGATCGCTCATTACAAGAGCTACACAACAACACAGAAGAAGTGCAAGGCTTGGTGCGAATCAACGCACCGCTGAGTTTTACCAGACACCATATAATGCCTTATCTTGCGGAATTAAAACTAAAATACCCCAAATTACAATTAGCATTAACCCAATCAGATACTTATATCGACCCGCATCAACAAGGCACTGATTTGATTTTCCGCATTGGCTCTTTAACTGATTCCACACTGCGTGCGAGGATACTAAGTGTGGTCAATTATGCGTTATTTTCCTCGCCCGATTATTTACGCACACACGGAACGCCCGTTGATTTAGATGATTTAAAAAGCCACGAACGCATTTTATTTAAAGGGCATTTAGGGGTTGAGACTTGGTTTGTACAGCAAGATGACAATTTACAACGCATTGATTTGCCTGTTTCTTTTACCGTGAATGATGGCGACAGCTTATTAGCGGCTGCAGAATCGAGTATGGGGATTGCGATGCTTCCCGACTGGTTGGCTTGTCAATCGGTGAAAAATGGCAAATTAATTCCGATTATGACAGATCACAAATGGTGCATTAGAGCAAAGCCCATTCATATTGCGATGATTTACCCCAATGTGCAGAATTTGCCTTGTAATGTGCGTGCCGTAATGGATTATTTTATTGAAAAATATCAAATTGGATGGTGAGAAGTCGCCATTTTTGCATAAATAGCAAAATACTTTTCACTTCTTTAGGCGGGGAATTAGGTTATAATCGCCCTCCCTTTTAATATAGAGAAATCAGTTATGAATATTTTATTACTTAATGGTGCGAAATCTTTCGGACATTCGCAAGGGCAACTCAATACCACGTTGCATAATGAAGCCAAAACCGTTTTAACGGAACTAGGGCATTCAATTCAAGAAACGCAGATTGATGCAGGCTACAATATTGAACAAGAAATTGAAAAATACCTTTGGGCAGATGCGGTGATTTACCAGATGCCAGCGTGGTGGATGGGCGAACCGTGGATCGTGAAAAAATATATTGATGAAGTTTTCACCATTGGCCACGGCAAACTCTATCAAAGTGATGGTCGTCATCGCGTTAATCCAACGGAAGGCTATGGCACAGGTGGCTTACTACAAGGGCGTAAACATATGCTTTCACTCACGTGGAATGCCCCTATTGAAGCCTTTACCCGTGAGGGCGATTTTTTCAATGCTGTTGGCGTGGACGGCGTGTATCTGCACTTCCATAAAGCCAATGAATTTTTAGGAATGAGCCAGCTGCCAACCTTTATTTGTAATGATGTAATTAAATCGCCAGATGTGCCAACCTACTTAGCGAATTACCGCCAGCATTTAACGGATGTGTTTGGTGAGAATAGATAATCTTTGATCTAATAGTCTGCCTGAAAGCAATTTCAAGCAGACTATCATTTTATAAAATGAGATGAGAACCTTGACTAATCACGTTTACGGCTGAGTAGCCACCAAGTAATTAATAGGAACATAATACTTGGCAATAATGCTCCGATTAATGGAGTGACGTTATACACCAAGGTTAAAGGTCCAAAAATTTCATTGACTACATAGAAGAAGAAGCCGAAACAAATACCTGTCACAATGCGCGCGCCAGCAGTTACACTGCGTAATGGTCCAAAAATGAAAGATAGCGCGAGCATCATCATCACGCCCACTGAAACAGGTTGTAATAATTTACGCCAGTAAGTGAGCTCAAATTTTTTACTGTCCTGCCCTGTTTGTTTTAAGAAACTAATATAATCAGCCAACCCAGAAATTGAAAGCGAGGTTGGGCGCAATGATACAATCCCCAATTTATCGGGAGTCAGGTTAGTTTTCCATTGTTGCGTCAGATAATTTTTTGTGTCGATTTTATCTGCTGAAATTTCTGAAACATTAAATTGCTTTAATGTCCAAGTGCCATTGGCATAATCGGCGCGACTAGCGTGGCTCACCTGTTGCAACTTGCGATCATCGGCAAAATGATAAATATAAACATCTCTCAGGCTCGCATCTTCATTCACTTGTTTCACATATATAAAGTCGTTGCCATCTTTTGCCCATACACCATTTTTTACGGACATTAATGAACCGCCAGAAATGGCTTTAGTTCGCATATCTCGTGCATATTGTTCCGTTTGCGGAATGCCCCACTCACCAATAACCATAGTGAGAAGCACTAATGGAATTGCCGTTTTCATCACAGCCAAGCCGATTTTTAAACGCGAAAAACCTGCAGACTGCATAACCACAAGTTCACTACGACTCGCAAGATTCCCCAAGGCAATCAATGCTCCAAGCAATGCCGCCATTGGGAAAAAGGTTTCAATATCTTTAGGCATAGTTAAGACTGTATAGGCAACGGCTTGCAAGGTGTCATAAGTGCCGCTCCCGACAGTACGAAATTGTTCAACAAATTTAATAATCGCAGACAATCCCACCAACACGAATAACGTGGCAAAGATTGTGCCTAAAATACTTTTCCCGATATAACGCTCAAGTGTATTCATTTGCCGTCCTTATGCTGTTTTTTTGCTAAATAGATGACGAATTTTATACATAAATGCACTTTCCCAACTGTTCAATACAATGCCAATAATCAAAAACAACAGATTAACGAGTGGCATAAAAATACTCGCATCTAACTTGCCCACAGCCCCTGCTGATTTCAACGAGCTTTGCGCTAAGAAATAAATCAGATAAAGCAATAAAGCAGGCAAGACTTTAGCAAAACGCCCTTGACGAGGGTTTACTCGGCTAAGTGGCACCGCAATTAAAGCCATTAATGGCACCGCAACCACCAGCGCAATGCGCCAATGAAATTCCGCTTTCATTGCGGGTGTTTTGCCTTTTAATAATTCATTCACTGTGAGCATTTCCGCTTCTGAATTATTATCATTGACAGATTGATGGCCTAAATAAGCCTGATATTCATCAAAATGGGTAATCCGAAAATCAGGTAATGCCGCAGTGCCTTCCACACGTTGGCTATTTTGTAAACTTAAAATTTGATCGCCATTTGGCAACGATTTTAATTCACCTTTCTCAGCGGTCACCACCGACGGTTTCGCGTTTTTCGTTTCTTTCGTTTGGAAAAGATAAACGTCATTAATTTGATTATTTTGGATATTGTTGATAAATAACACAAATTCGCTGTTATTGGACACAATAAACTGACCTGCCGAAAGCGCAGACATTCGCGGATTAGCTTTCGCGTCTTCGATGATTTCTGCTTGTTTTTTGATTGCCCAAGGGGATACCCACAATGCATTATAAGCAGCAAGGGCGGCTGTCAGAAATGACAATATTAACGCCACACGCACTAAAATCCGCTGCCCCACACCACAAGCTCGCATCACAGTAATTTCACTTTCGGCATATAAACGCCCAAATGTCAGCAAAATGGCGATAAATAAACAAAGCGGCAACATCAGTTGCGCCATTGTTGGCATTCCTAGCCCAAGTAATGATATGACCAGATCCGCAGGCACTTTACCAGTTGACGCCGATCCCAATACGCGCACCAGTTGTTGACAGAAGAAAATCAGTAATAAAATAAACAAAATCGCGATCTGGCTTTTGAATACTTCTTTCGTTAAATATTTGGTTAAAATCACGTTATCTCTTTTTTCACTTGCAATTTTTAGAAAATTCGTTCATTTTAGACCGCACTTTGAGCAAGTCTATGCGGTCAAATTCGGTCGCTTATGATAGCTTATTTTCATTGATAAAGACAGTAGGAATAAATATGAAATATTCAGCAAATTTAACCGCACTTAATGGTGCAGAAGCCGTTTTTGTTGCCATTTTTGAAGAAGGCAAATTATCAGCCACCGCAGAAAAATTCGATCATCAGGGGGAAATCTCCGCATTAATCAAGTGCGGTGAAATTTCAGGAAAAATCGGGGAAACCGCCCTACTCCGCCAAGGTTCGCAACGCATTTTATTAGTTGGTGCAGGCAAACAAGGTGAAATTAGCGAACGCCAATTCAAGCAAATTAATCAAAAAGCGTTCCAAGCCATTAAGGGCTCTGCGGCGAAAACTTTGGTGAATGCCTTAACGGATGTGCAAATTAAAGGGCGCGATCTGTATTGGGCAATCCGCTTTGCCGTAGAAACCATTGATGCGGAAAATTATGTGTTTGATGCATTTAAAAGCAAAAAAGCTGACACCATAAAACTCGAAGAGATCATTTTCCCCGTAGAATCGGAAGAGGCTAATCGCGCCATTCAGCATGCAAGTGCGGTCGCTTTTGGGGTTAAATCTGCTCGCGATGTAGCCAATTGTCCGCCTAATGTGTGCAATCCCAAATATCTGGCCGAACAAGCCAAAACGCTTGCTAAACAGACCGCACTGATTAAAACCACCGTCTTAGGTGAAAAAGAAATGGCGGAATTAGGTATGCAGGCGTATTTAGGGGTGTCGCAAGGTGCTCAAAATGAAGCACAGCTTTCCGTTATGGAATATAAAAATCACCCAAATCCTGATGCAAAACCTATTGTTTTGGTGGGTAAAGGGCTCACCTTTGACGCAGGCGGTATTTCATTAAAACCTGCCGCGGACATGGATGAAATGAAATATGATATGTGCGGCGCCGCTTCGGTTTATGGCGTGATGAATGCCCTTGCTCAATTGCAGCTGCCGCTAAATGTGATTGGTGTGATGGCGGGTTGTGAAAATCTACCTGATGGCAATGCTTACCGCCCAGGCGATATTCTCACCACGATGAACGGATTAACGGTGGAAGTGTTAAATACCGATGCCGAAGGGCGTTTGGTATTATGCGATACATTAACTTATGTAGAACGCTTTGAGCCTGAATGTGTGATTGATATTGCTACTTTGACAGGCGCTTGCGTGGTGGCATTAGGTCAACATAACAGCGGTTTAGTTTCGACCGATGATGAACTAGCCGCCCAATTGTTCCAAGCCTCGCAACAAACTCAAGATAAAGCATGGCGTTTGCCACTGAGTGAAGAATACCAAGAGCAACTAAAATCGCCATTTGCCGATCTCGCCAATATTGGTGGACGTTGGGGCGGCGCTATCACTGCTGGCGCATTTTTGTCGAATTTCACCAAAAAATACCGCTGGGCACATTTAGATATTGCTGGCACAGCGTGGCTACAAGGCGCAAACAAAGGCGCTACAGGACGCCCAGTAGGGTTATTAACCCAATTCTTGATCAATCAATGTCAATAACGGATTATCAATAACCCAAAGGGCACGCATTGTGCCCTTTTTATCATTTGGAAACCCATAACGGTATTCTCTACTCGCCAATCATTGCTAATAGAGAAAAAAACTGCCAAATCAGTCCATTACAATGATTATTATAGGCAAAGCATAATGGCTTATGCTTATTTTTAACTACAAAGTGCGGTCAAATTTTGACGAGTTTTTTCTTTTACTTCATCCAATATTCCTTGGCGTTGTTCATGAGTAATGCCATATAGGCTACCGAATATGCTGTGCTCAATGTCTGTTATGCCACAAAAGTTAAACAAACCATTTACTAAACACACATTTAATCCGTCAGCAAAGCCGTTATTTTGGTATTCCGTTTCATTGCTACCAATATTGATAAATTGTTGCATTTTCTTGCCGTGAATCAATCCAACAGAGCCATTTTCATCCGTTTTATAAGCGAAACCGTGCGTCAACACACGATCTAAATAACCTTTCAAAATCGCAGGAAAACCCATCCACCACAAGGGATAAATCAAGGTGATAAGATCGGCATCACGAATATATTGCTGCTCTTGCAACACATCTGTCGCGAGCTCGCCGTTCAATTCTGTTAGATTTAAAACAGGGTTAAAATTCATTTGGTACAAATCGCGTACAATCGTTTTTGTCTGCTGCGGATCGCCCGCTTCGATTACCTTTTCCACCATTGCTTTTGTAAAACTGTTGGGGTTCGGGTGTGCAAAAATAATAAGATGATTTATCATTAAATTCATTTCCAATTAAGTAATACGGCTTTGTCAAATTAAAATAAGAAAGGGCGTAAATTATACGCCCCTATTGTTCCTTTAAAATTAGAGTACGTTTTTCACATTCAGAGTAATGCCCTGTACAGACTGCACTTGTATTGTATCGCCAATTTGAAGTCGTTCGCCTTTAATACGCCAAGTGGTATCGCCAAAACGTCCTCGCCCGATACCATTGGCACTCACTTCTTCAACAATACCTTTCGCGCCGATCATCGCATGATCTCGTTGATTGAGCGCTGTTTTTTGATCATCCAAATAATCACGATTTCGTTGATATTTCCACCAAATCAGGCTTAAGAATATTGCCAGAATCGCAAAAATAAAACTTAAGGTGCTGAAACTCAAGGCTGGAAATAATGCCATCAACCCTGCCACAACTAAAGCGGATAGCCCCCACCAGAGCAGGAAAATGCCCGGCACAATAATTTCGGCAATTAATAAACCAAAACCTAGCATTAGCCAGTGCCATACATCCCATGTTGATAGCCATTCCATAATCGCCCCTTATTTTTTCTCGCCTTTTAACAATTCTGCAATACCCGCGACAGAGCCAATTAAATTGCCCGCTTCTAATGGCATTAACACGACTTTGCTATTATTTGAACCACCAATATCTTTCAACGCTTCCGTATATTTTTGCGCGATGAAATAATTAATGGCTTTGGTATCGCCGTTCGCAATGGCTTCTGAAACCATTTGCGTTGCTTTGGCTTCGGCTTCTGCCGCACGTTCACGCGCTTCAGCTTGCAAAATCGCTTCTTGTTTTTCCCCTTCCGCTTTGAGAATACGGGATTGTTTTTCCCCTTCTGCACGCAAAATTTGCGCTTGGCGAATCCCTTCTGCTTCTAAAATTTCTGCACGTTTATTACGCTCTGCTTTCATTTGCGCATTCATGGCTTCGCTTAATTCCCGTGGCGGACGCACATCTCGAATTTCAATACGCGTCACTTTCACGCCCCAAGGGTTCGTGGCTTCATCCACAATGGCAAGCAAACGCCCGTTGATACTATCACGTTGAGATAGCATTTCATCAAGTTCCATCGCCCCAAGCACGGTACGAATATTGGTCATCACAAGGTTCACAATCGCTTGCTCTAAATGATTTACTTCATAAGCGGCACTGCGCGCATCAATCACTTGCACAAAGCAAACTGCATCAATCGCCACGTTGGCGTTATCTTTTGAGATCACTTCTTGCGATGGAATATCTAATACTTGCTCCATCATATTGATCTTGCGACCCACACGATCAATAAAAGGCACCACAAAATTCAAGCCTGGGGTTAAGGTTTTGGTATAACGCCCAAAACGTTCAATCGTCCAATGATAGCCTTGCGGCACTGCTTTAATGGTGGAATACAAGACCACAAAAATCAGAATGACAAAAACGATGCCAATCGGAAAAGCATCAAATAAATCCATTTTATACTCCTTAATTTCGAAATCACGAAAACAGAAAAACTATAACAAATTAGACCGCACTTTGTACATATTTATAGCCGCCATTTTCTGCAACAAATTCAAAAAGATGCGTAATACAATTCGGCGCGTCTTGGTCTTGATGAGAAACAAATAACAGCTGAGTTTCACTGTTGGCAACAAGCTGTTCAATAAAGCTTTTTACCAACTTTCTGCTAATTCCATCTAACCCTTGTAGCGGTTCATCTAAAATTAATATCGGCGGATGTTTCACCATCGCCCTTGTTATCAGCAACAAACGCTGTTGCCCCCATGACAACGAACGAAACGGTTTATTCGCAAGTGCGGTCAAATTTAAGCGAGAAAGCCATTGCATTGCTTTAAGACGCAATGCGTCAGGCACTTGCTGATAAACCCCAATGCTATCGAAAAACCCCGATAAAATCACATCTAGCGCAGAGCTATTCACACGATAATCCATATGCAGTTGGCTGCTGACATAACCGATTTTTGATTTAATATCCCACACCGTTTCGCCACTGCCCCGCTGCTTGCCGAATAAGACAACATGGTTGCTAAATGCTTGCGGATGATCCCCTGTGATCAACGACAGCAAAGTGGACTTGCCTGCGCCATTGGGGCCTTTAATCCACCAATGCTGCTTAGGTTCGACACGCCAAGAAAGTCGATCCAAAATCACTTTATCGCCATAACGCACGGTAACATTTTCTAGCTCAAAGTGCGGTCGATTTTCGGGTAATTTTATTAACGGCGCGGCACTTTCAGGCAATGCCACATCGATTGCGTTTTCTGCATAACGAAGTTGCTGGAAAATGCTTTGGTTCTCAATTTGCTTGCGTTCGCCTTGCAAAATCAAGGTTAAATTATCCAATATGGCAATATTTTTTGCTTCGTTTGGAATATCAGTAAAACGGTTTACAATTAAAACTAGCGCCATTTTTTGATTTAACAACGCCAATAGCTGCATCCAGTCTTGGACGGATTGTTGATCTAGCCCTTCAAACGGTTCGTCTAAAATTAATAATTGGGGCTCGCTCACCAAGGCTTGCGCAAACAATACTTTGCGACTTTCCCCCGTGGAAAGCTGCATAAAAGGGCGATCGAGCAATTGGCTGATCTGCAAATAGTTGGCATATTGCTCACAAAGATCGTGGCGATCGGTACCGTTTAAAATAGTTTGTAGCGCTGTTTTGCCAAAATCATCTGGGCTCACGGTGTCATTATTACGATCGTTGAAGGTTTGCTCTAAAATTTTCTGTTGCTTTTCAAAAGAAAGCAAACTGATGTGGCGGAACTGATTATCATAGCTCCCCGAATAAGGCGCAAGACTGCCTTCCAACGCCATTGAAAATGCGGTTTTTCCACTTCCATTGCCGCCAATCACCACCCAATAATCTTGCGCGTTGATCTCAAAGTGCGGTAGATCAAGAAAACGATTTTGATATAACTTAAATTTCCCATTCTCAATTTTTAACATAATGATTTCCTACATATAAAAAAAGCGGCAAAAGCCGCTTTCTAATTTGGTTAAAGTTATCCGTTATTTTTATTTTCTTCTGCCATACACACTGCAGCAGTGAATAATACGTCAGTTGATGAGTTGAGCGCGGTTTCCGCTGAATCTTGTAATACACCAATTACAAAACCAACAGCAATCACTTGCGCCGCCACTTCTGCTGAAATACCAAACAAGCTACAAGCAAGCGGGATTAATAATAGCGAACCACCTGCCACACCTGATGCACCGCAAGCACAAATCGCTGACACAACGCTTAATAGAATTGCTGTAGGAATTGAAACCACAACACCTAATGTTTGTACTGCAGCCAGCGTTAAAATAGTAATAGTAATTGCCGCACCCGCCATATTAATGGTTGCACCTAAAGGAATCGAAACGGAATAAGTTTCTTCATCTAAGTTTAGTTTTTTCGCTAAATCAATATTTACAGGGATATTAGCGGCAGAACTACGTGTAAAGAATGCAGTTAAACCACTCACACTAATACATTGCCACACTAAAGGATATGGGTTACGGCGAATTTTCCAATACACAATCATTGGATTTAGCACTAATGCCACAAATAACATTGAACCGATTAGCACTAAAAGCAAATGACCATAATTCCAGAGCGCGCTTAAACCTTTATCGGCAAGGGTTGATGCTACTAAACCGAAAATACCAAACGGCGCTAAGCTAATCACTAAGTGAACCACTTTAGATACCGCTTCGGCGAAATCATTGAACACATTTTTTGTTGTGTCCGCTGCGTGACGTAATGTCATCCCTAAGGCAATTGCCCAAGCCAAGATCCCGATGAAATTACTGGTTGCAAGAGCATCAACAGGGTTTGAGAAAATATTAGAAATAACAACGGTAAATACATCAGCAACGCTGCCTGGTGGCGAAATTGAATCCGCAGCTGTTGATAAAGGAATATGCATTGGGAAGGCAAAACTTGCAAATACTGCAATCACTGAAGCCCCGAAAGTGCCAAGAATATAAAGCAACACAATATCTTTCATATTGCTTTTGGTGCCAACACGTCTATTTGCAATGGCCGCAATTACCAGCACAAAAATCAAGATTGGTGCCACAGCACGCAAACCTTTTACAAATAAACTACCAAGAATGCCGACTTTTTCAGCTAGATTAAAGCCTAAAGTGGATTCTAAATTTGGGCTGATTAATGCAACAAGCACACCGAGGACTAAGCCAATGATGATACGTTTCACCAAGCTGCCGCGAAAAAATAAAGATAGAAAACGAGAAGTTGTCATAATTAAGTCACTTAGGTTATGCAAGCGTTTGCCTGCGAGTTAAAAAAAGAGAATTTAAAGATAGCGGAAAATACATATAAAAGAAACATAAAATTATAAATTTCTTCGCCATATTAAAAAATTTCTAAAAAAAGATCGAAAAAACAGTTGACGATCTATTTTTAGATACAGTAATATACAGCTGTTTAAAAAACCAATATGACAAAAATATAGTATTTATCTAATTTTACAAAGAGAGAAATAGGAGCAGATTATGCACTATATGAACACTAACTCAATGATCGCTAATGATTTTTCATATCACCCAATGCCATTTTTTGATGATGGTATTGAGTCTAATTGCTCAATGGGATCAAATTATAGTCGTAAACTGGATCTAAATTTATACTGTATTAAAAATCCAAAACAAACTTGTTTTATTCGAGTGACTAATCCCGATATGCTCGCTTGGGGCATTGAACAAGGTGATATGCTTGTCGTAGAAAAACATGAGGAAATCTGCGAAGGTGATCTTGTGGTTATCGAAAATAATCACAAAATGGAAATTTATGAATTGATGACGCACCATAACAATGAATTTGTCTTTTTTGCGTTAAGTTCAAAAGCACCCAATATTAAAACCACTCATCTTGCACAACTCGATATTGTAGGCACAGTGACAAATACTATTCATCAAGTGAAACCGCGTGCCCAACGCCTGATGAAATTTGCTGCATAATGTTAAAGCAAGAAAAGTAAGAAATGAAAGCCATAACGGCAGATATTTAATTAAAGCAAAAGTGCGGTCAAAAATTTCAATATTTTTGACCGCACTTTTAACTTGTTAAATATTCAGATTATAAAATACGACGAGATTGCGTATAAGTTCTTGCCCAGTAGGCTTCATCCAATGAGCTAATTGTTACACCTTGGCTTGAACTTGCATGCATAAATTTATTATTTCCCATATACACGCCAACATGTCGATTACCACGGAAGAACACTAAATCCCCTTGTCGTAATTGTTGTTTTTGAATGCGTTGACCTAAATAACGTTGTTCTGCTGTTGAGCGAGGTAAACTGATACCAAAAGCGGCGGCAAAGGTTTCTTGCATAAACGCTGAACAATCAATACCGTTTGCACCAGTTCCCCCCATGCGATAACGTGTACCAGCCCATTGATTATAGACTTTTGCTAATTTCTGATAATCCGCTTTAGAAGTCGGGGAAACTGTAAATGATTGATAAGGACGGTTTGTTTTCAGGCTACCAATCAATGCCGTTAATTCTGCATCATTTTGTTCGTTAACCGAGGGATAACCTGCATTTTGCTGTGTGGGTGCTGATGAACAAGCAGCTAAAAATAATACGCTTGCGACAGCAATAATCTTCTTAAACATAATAAATACAATCTAAAATAAGTAAATCAACTAAACTTGCTAGACTTTACCAAAAAAAAACTGATAAGACTACCCTTAATTCGGTTTTTAATCATTTTTTGCGAGAAAAATCACATTTTTATGCAATTTTAAAAGTATAAGCATATTTAAATGCATAATTATGCAAAAATAAAACCGCACTTTTAATTCTATTTATCAAAAGTGCGGTCAAGTTTTATTAAATTTTATTGCTTATTTTTTCTTTGCTTTAGGATTTGGTAGATCAGTGACTGAACCTTCAAATACTTCCGCTGCTAAGCCAACAGATTCATGTAAAGTTGGATGCGCGTGAATGGTTAATGCGATATCTTCTGCATCACAACCCATTTCAATAGCAAGACCAATTTCGCCAAGTAATTCACCGGCATTCGTCCCGACAATTGCGCCACCTAAAATACGATGTGTGCTTTTATCAAAAATTAATTTCGTCATCCCATCTGCGCAGTCTGATGCAATCGCACGACCAGATGCTGCCCACGGGAACATTGCCACTTCGTAGTTTAGATTTTCAGCTTTACATTCTTTCTCAGTTTTACCCACCCAAGCAACTTCAGGCTCAGTATAAGCAATAGAAGGAATCACTTTAGGATCAAAGTAGTGTTTTTTGCCTGCGATAACTTCTGCTGCCACATGACCTTCATGCACGCCTTTATGCGCAAGCATTGGTTGACCCACAATATCACCAATCGCAAAAATGTGTGGAACATTGGTGCGCATTTGTTTATCTGTGCGGATAAAGCCACGTTCATCCACTTCTACGCCTGCTTTTTCAGCATCGATCAATTTACCATTTGGCGTACGACCAATTGCGACTAACACAGCATCATAAACACGAGTTTCATTCGCCGCTTTGCCTTCCATTGATACGTGAATACCATCTTCTTTCGCTTCAACTGCTGTTACTTTTGTTTCGAGCAACAAGTTAAATTTGTTTTCGATACGTTTAGTGAAGATTTTCACGATGTCTTTGTCTGCCGCAGGAATCACTTGATCAAACATTTCCACGACATCTATTTGTGAGCCTAATGAACTATACACAGTACCCATTTCTAAACCGATGATACCGCCGCCCATAACCAATAATTTTTTCGGTACTTCACGCAAGGCAAGTGCATCTGTTGAATCCCAAACACGCGGATCTTCATGTGGAATAAATGGCAATTGGATTGGGCGTGAACCCGCAGCAATAATTGCGTTGTCGAATTTGATCGTTGTTGCATTGCCATCACGATCCGTGGCAACTAAAGTATGGCTGTCAGCAAATTTTGCTAAGCCTTCAACTACGTTCACTTTACGCATTTTAGCCATACCAGCTAAACCGCCAGTTAAACGGCTCACTACGCCATCTTTACCTGCACGAATTTTATCTAAATCAATCGTTGGCTCGCCAAAAACAACACCATGATGTTCAACGTGTCTTGCATCTTCAATCACTTTTGCTACATGCAATAAAGCTTTAGACGGAATACAACCAACGTTTAAACACACACCACCTAACGTTGAATAACGTTCAACTAATACAGTTTCTAAACCTAAGTCTGCGCAACGGAATGCAGCGGAATAACCCGCAGGACCCGCACCAAGCACAACAACTTGTGTTTTAATTTCTTTACTCATTTCTTTTCCTTATCAAAAATGTGCGGATTTTGACCGCACTTTTTTGCCTTTACTTACATCGCTAAACGGCGTAAGTCTGATAATACACCATTAATAAAGCTAATGAAACGTGCACCATCTGCACCGTCAATAACACGGTGGTCAAATGACAATGACAATGGCAACATTAAGCGAGGTGCAAACTCTTTACCATTCCATACTGGCGCCATTTCAGATTTAGACACACCTAAAATCGCCACTTCTGGCGCATTCACGATTGGTGCGAAGTGCGTTGTACCAATACCGCCTAAACTTGAAATAGTGAAGCAGCCGCCTTGCATATCTGATGCAGTTAATTTGCCTTCACGCGCTTTTTTCGACACTTCCATTAATTCGCGTGAAAGTTCGATAATGCCTTTTTTGTTCACATCTTTAAACACAGGCACAACTAAACCGTTTGGCGTATCAACAGCCACACCGATATTGACGTATTTTTTCAGCGTTAAGCGTTGACCATCTTCTGAAATTGAGCTGTTGAAACGTGGGTATGCTTCTAACGCTTTTGCTGCCGCTTTCATGATGAACACCACTGGAGTGATTTTCACGCCTAATTTTTGTTTTTCCGCTAAGGCATTTTGCTCTTTGCGGAATTGTTCTAAATCGGTAATGTCGGCACGGTCGAAATGGGTTACGTGTGGAATCATCACCCAGTTACGATGCAAGTTTGCACCGGAAATTTTGTTGATACGGGTTAATTCAACTTCTTCCACTTCACCAAATTTGCTGAAGTCCACTTTTGGCCATGGTAATAAACCAAGACCGGCACCGTTGGCAACGCCAGATGAAGCGGCACCGCTTTCAAGCGCTTGAAGTGCTTTTTTCACGTATTCTTGAACATCTTCTTTTAAGATACGACCTTTACGTCCAGTACCTTTTACTTTATCCAAGTTCACGCCAAATTCACGGGCTAAACGGCGCACAACTGGAGTTGCATGCGCATAACCATCACTTGCTTCTACGGCATCTTGATTCACAGGCGCTAAAGATTGGCTTTGCGCTGCTGGTGCTGAAGCTGATGTTGTGGTTGATTCTGGTGCAGATGCTGGCGCACTTGGTGCTGCCGCTGGTGCAGAACCTTGAACTTCAAAGCGCATAATTAATGAACCTGTTGACACTTTGTCGCCAGATTGAACAAGAATTTCTTTTACCACACCTGCAAATGGTGCTGGTACTTCCATTGAAGCTTTATCGCCTTCAACTGTAATCAATGATTGTTCTTCTGTAACTGTATCACCAACTTTAACCATGATTTCTGTTACATTCACTTCATCGCCACCAATGTCTGGCACGTTGACATCTTTCACTGAAACAGAAGCTGTTGCTGGTGCTGATGATTGTTCCGCAGCGGCTGACGCTGGAGCTGCGGAAGCTGTTTCAAATTTCATGATTAATTTGCCAGTCGATACTTTATCGCCCACAGCAATTAAAATTTCTTTCACCACACCTGCGATAGGGGCTGGTACTTCCATTGAAGCTTTGTCGCCTTCCACATTAATAATGGACTGGTCAACTTCAACGCTGTCGCCCACTTTCACCATAATTTCAGTTACGTTCACTTCATCAGAACCGATGTCTGGCACGTTCACTTCAACGACAGCGCTCGCTGTAGGTTGAGTCTGAGCTGGCGCTGCTGTTTGCGCTGGTGCTTCAGCGGCTGGCGCAGAGCCTGCAGCTTCTAATACAAACATAGGTGAGCCCGTTGACACTTTGTCACCCACTTTTACTAAGATTTCTTTCACCACACCTGCTTCTGGGCTTGGGACTTCCATTGACGCTTTATCACCTTCGACATTGATAATAGATTGGTCAACTTCGACGACATCCCCTACTTTTACCATTACTTCTGTTACGCTAACTTCATCGGCGCCGATGTCTGGTACATTAATTTGTTTTGACATTTTTATCATCCTTCATAGAGTGGGCAGCTCGCCCACCATAAAATTTGCTGCGGCGGTCAATAAAACTTAAGCAAATTTGACCGCACTTTAGTGGGCAATAAGCCCACTCATTTATTATGCGTGTAATGGATTAATACGATCCACATTCAAACCAAATTTTGCAATAGCATCTGCAACCACTTGATTTGTTACCGTACCTTCTTTCGCTAATTGTGATAATGCAGCAACCACAATGTAACGTTCATCCACTTCAAAATGCTCACGTAGGTTCGCACGGCTGTCTGAACGACCAAAACCATCAGTACCTAACACATGGTAGTGTTTGCTTGGTACGAATGCACGAATTTGATCGGCGTATGATTTCACATAGTCAGTTGCGGCAACCGTTGGTAGATCCGCAAGCACTTGTGCTACATACGGTGTGCGTGCTGCTTCGGTTGGATGTAATAAGTTCCAACGTGCACAATCATGGCCATCACGACCTAATTCATTAAATGATGGCGCACTAAATACATCCGCTGTTACACCATAATCATTCGCTAAAATTTGCGCTGCTTCACGCACTAAACGCATGATTGAGCCAGAACCTAATAACTGAACACGACCTTTGCCTTTGCCTTCCACGGTTTCAAATTTATATAAACCTTTACGGATGCCTTCTTCTGCGCCCGCTGGCATAGCTGGTTGGTCAGTGATTTCGTTCAAGGTTGTCATGTAATAGAACACGTTTTCTTGTTTTTCACCGTACATACGGTTAATACCGTCTTGCATGATAACTGCCACTTCAAAGGCGAATGATGGGTCATAAGTGACACAGTTCGGGATAACGCCTGCTTGAATATGGCTATGACCGTCTTCATGTTGTAATCCTTCACCATTCAATGTTGTACGACCTGAAGTACCGCCGACCATGAAACCTCGCGCTAATTGATCGCCTGCAAGCCACATCATATCGCCCACACGTTGGAAACCAAACATTGAGTAATAGATGAAGAATGGGATCATTGGCAAGTTATTGACAGAGTAAGAAGTTGCCGCAGCTACCCAAGATGAGGTTGCCCCTAGCTCATTGATACCTTCTTGTAAAACTTGACCATCTGTTGCTTCACGATAGTAAGCCACTAATTCACGGTCTGAAGGCACATAGTTTTGTCCTTGTGGATTATAAATCCCGATTTGACGGAATAAACCTTCCATACCGAATGTACGCGCTTCGTCCGCAATAATTGGCACGATATTTTTACCCATATTTTTATCTTTCAATAGGGTATTTAATACACGCACGAACGCCATGGTTGTTGAAATACCACGTGGCTGTTCATCTAACAACGCTTTAAATTCATCTAATGCTGGAACTTGGAATTCCGTTGTGAATTTAGGGTGGCGCGCTGGTAAATAACCATTTAATGCTTTACGACGACCGTGCATGTAAGCATATTCTTCGGAATCTTCAGCGAATTTAATGTATTCTAATTTTTCTACTTGCTCATCAGTTAATGACAATTGGAAATAATCACGGAAACCTTTAAGGCTTTCTAGTGACATTTTTTTAGATTGGTGAGCTGTATTTTTACTTTCCGCTTCTGGGATTTTATAGCCTTTCACTTGGTGCGCTAAAATCACAACAGGTTTACCTGCATTCTGTGCTTTCGCATAAGCCGCGTATAATTTTTCGCTATCATGAGCACCGCGGCGTAACTCCCAAATTTCGTCATCAGTCATATCTGCCACTAACGCTGCAGTTTCTGGGTAACGACCGAAGAAGTGTTCACGAATATAAGCACCATCTTTTGATCTAAAGGTTAAATAATCCCCATCAACGGTTTCCATCATTAACTGGCTTAATTTACCTGAGGTATCTTTCGCGAATAATTTATCCCATTCGCTACCCCATAATACTTTAATGACTTCCCAACCCGCACCAGTAAACAAGCCTTCAAGCTCTTGAATAATTTTACCGTTGCCATCTACTGGGCCATCTAAACGTTGTAAGTTACAGCTAATAGTGAAAATTAAGTTGTCTAATTTTTCACGAGCGGCAAATGTTAATGCCCCTTTAGACTCAATTTCATCCATTTCGCCATCGCCAAGGAATGCATACACTTTTTGATCTTTGGTATCTTTCAAACCACGGTTATCAAGATATTTTAAGAAACGCGCTTGATAAATCGCATTTACAGGGCCTAAACCCATTGATACCGTAGAGAATTGCCAGAATTCAGGCATTAATTTAGGGTGAGGATATGAAGATAAACCGTCTGCAAAGGCTTCTTGACGGAAATTATCCAATTGTTCTTCTGTTAAACGGCCTTCTAAGAAAGCACGAGCATACATACCTGGTGATGCATGGCCTTGGAAGAAAACTAAATCGCCGCCATTTTTTTCTGTTGCCGCTTTAAAGAAATGGTTAAAACACACTTCATACATTGTTGCTGCTGCTTGGTATGTAGATAAGTGACCACCGAGATCTAAATCTTTTTTCTGGCTACGCAATACCATTGCGATCGCATTCCAACGCGCAGCAGAACAGATGCGCTCTTCAATTTTGTGATCACCAGGATAAGCAGGTTGTGCAGAAACTGGGATCGTATTGATATAAGGTGTTGTGATACCTGATGGCAATGAAACGCCACCAACACGTGCTTTGCTCATTAACTCTTCAATAATAAATTTTGCACGTTCTACACCTTCTTCACGAATTAATGAATCAAGTGATTGTAACCAATCTTGGGTTTCGATTGGATCTACGTCATTTTTTAAAATTTCTGACATAGTTCTTTCCTTTTAGTAGATGAATGAAATGGCTTTTACAAGGAAAAGCCGCTAAAGTCCTAAATGAATAAATTCCTTTTGTTAATTTTTCACTTAACAAATTGTTGAAATTTTATAAAATTTTTTGAGTTAAAGATAGTAAATTTTACTTATTTTTAACAATTAATTCACTTAACCACGCTGTTTTTGGCTAAATTTGTCAAATTTTGACCGCACTTATGCGCGCTTTTCATGATTTGATTTATTTCTACGACAGCCAAATACCCCAAAAGTGCGGTCATTTTTGCGCAAGTTTTTGCCATTCAAGGCCATTCACTTTCTTAGCAAAGTGCGGACAGATTTTAACATATAAAAAAAGCGTGAATATTGATTCACGCTTTTTATTAGACGACTAACGCTAATTATTTAGCCGCTTCGCCATATTTTTGATTTAATGATTTATCCAATTCATCTAAAGCTTTTGCAGAGCTTTGTAACTCATTCACTTGTGCTTGAAGTTTGGCTTTTTCTTCATCTGTTAAGGGTGTTGCTACAGCTCTTGCTGATTTAGACGCGATTTCTACAGATAATTTAAGTAGTGCTTCGCTTTTATCTTTAAGTTCTTTTACTTCTTTATTTTTTACATCAATTTTATCCAATGAAGCAATAATTTCTTTGGCACCATCTTCATATTTTTTAATGATAGGCTCAACATCCGCTGGCGTTTTTGCTTGTGATAAAGCAGTTTGAAATTCGCTTAACATTTTTTGTTGAGCAGGTTGTTGCTGTTGATTCCAATCAACGATTTTTTTATAGTCTGCTTTTGGATTATCACCACAAGCAGTGATGGTAAATGCTAACGCTAAAGCAGCTACAAATTTGATAAATTTATTCATAAGTTTTTCCTTATATTTAAGTAAGAGAGATTAAATTGCCCAACCAAAGGCATAGAACGCAACTAATGCGATTGCGATTAGTACCGTTCCAAGGTTTAAGTTTTTCACATCGCCTGACACGATGCGACCGATGACTAATGTTGCGAAACCAAGCATAATGCCCGTGACAATATTAGCTGTTAATACAATAAATACAGCACAAACTAAACCGCTTATTGCACCAACAAAATCATTAAAATCCAGCTTGCTTACATTACTTAACATCAGTAAACCAACGTACATTAATGCTGGAGCTGTTGCATAGTTCGGCACCAGAGTAGCAAGGGGCTGAAAGAATAACATTAATAGGAAGCCAATGCCAACAACAATTGCAGTAATTCCCGTTTTTCCGCCTGCTGCTGTACCCGCTGCTGATTCAATATAAACTGCTGCAGGTGCAGTACCAAACACGCCAGACATTAAACTACTCACTGAATCTGATGTTAACGCCTTGCCGCCATTGATAATTTGCCCATCTTTGTCTAACAAATTACCTTGCCCAGCAACTGCGCGAATTGTGCCTGTTGCGTCAAATACGGCGGTCATCACTAAAGCGAAAACTACTGGTAAAATCGCAGGCTGTAATGCGCCTTGAATATCTAATGCCAAGAACAAGGATTGTTCACCAAATGTTGGCATTTTAAAGACTTCGCCGCTAAATTTTACATTTGGATCAACGATTAAACCAATTATCGTGATCGCAATAATCACCCATAAAATTGCACCTTTAACTTGCAATTTTTCCAAGCCAATAATCAGCGCAAGACCGATTAACGACATTAATACAGGGAATGCAGTGAAATCGCCCAATGCCACTAATGTGCTTGTGCCGCTGGCTTTGACAATACCAACGCCTCCCGTAGCAATCAGCAACAAGAATAGCCCAATACCAATTCCTGTACCGTGAGCAATGCTCGCGGGTAAGTTACGCAAAATCCACGAACGGATACCCGTTGCAGAAATTAACGTAAAGAATAACCCCATTAAGAACACAGCGCCTAAAGCAACAGGAATGCTCACTTGTTGCCCTAATACCAGACTAAATGCGGTGAAAGCCGTCAATGAGATCGCACATCCAATTGCCATCGGCGCGTTCGCCCATAAACCAATTAGGATCGATCCCAAACCAGAAACCAAACAAGTGGCAATAAAGACACTTTCCGCAGGAAACCCTGCTGTGCCCAGCATATTTGGCACCACAATAACGGAATAAACCATCGCTAAAAATGTCGTTAATCCAGCGATAATTTCTTGGCGAACATTCGAGCCTCGCGCTGAAAGTTCAAAGGTTTTTTCTAAAGACATACGCTACCTTTTCAAAGATCTAAAAATTTCGCGTATTTTACCGAAAAGTTGCCAATAGTAAACGTTTTCGTCATAAAAAAGATCTGCAGATGCAGATCTTATAAAGAATGTTGACGATTATTTGTTGATTTGGCTACCGATTACACCACCCAACGCTGCACCACCTAAGGTTGCCCCTGTTGAATTGCCGAGTACATTACCCGCTACACCACCGATTGCAGCGCCAATAGCGGTATTTTTTTGTGTACGGCTCATATTGCTGCACGCAGCCACTGAACTAGCAATAAATACTAAGGTTAAGATTTTTGCGATACTTTTCATAAAAATAACTCCATTTTTCCAAGTTAATCAAAATTAAAAATCCGTGCTTAAGACAATGGAGAATACTGAAAGTTCGTAATTAAATTGTTCGCTATCATTTTTTTTTCATACAAGTGCGGTCAAAAACAGTAAAATTTTTCACCGCACTTTGTACAATTGAGCTGCAATTTAGCGAGCTGATATTCGGGAAACAAATGAAAATCGCTTTTGCTCTAATCCTAAAGGATTTATACTAATGGCTTGGTAACCTCTATTCAAAAGGAAAAGATGATGGCAATTTTAGTGACTGGTGGCGCTGGCTATATTGGTTCGCATACGCTTGTGGAATTATTAAATAATCACCGTGAGGTTGTGGTATTAGACAATTTATGCAATTCCTCCCCAAAATCCTTAGAGCGCGTAAAGCAAATCACGGGGAAAACGGTAAAATTCTATGAAGGCGATATTTTAGATAATGCGCTATTGCAACGTATTTTCGCTGAAAATAAAATTGATGCGGTAATTCATTTTGCAGGATTAAAAGCCGTTGGCGAAAGCGTGCAAAAGCCGATTGAATATTATCGCAATAATGTCACGGGTTCCCTTAATCTTATTCAAGAAATGCGTAAAGCCGGCGTGTGGAACTTTATTTTTAGCTCATCTTCTACCGTGTATGGCAACCCTGAAGTCATTCCTGTTACAGAAGATTGCAAGGTGGGTGGCACAACAAATCCTTACGGCACATCAAAATTAATGGTCGAACAAATTCTCACGGACATCGTCAAAGCGGTTCCTGAATTTAGCATTACCCTATTGCGTTATTTTAACCCTGTGGGCGCTCATGAAAGTGGCTTGATCGGCGAAGATCCAAATGGTATTCCAAATAATTTAATGCCATATATTAGCCAAGTGGCAATTGGTAAACTCAAAGAATTATCTATTTTTGGTAACGATTATGACACCGCAGACGGCACAGGGGTGCGTGATTATATCCATGTTGTCGATTTAGCTATTGGGCATGTTAAAGCCTTAAATCGCCATGAAAATGACGGTGGTTTACATATTTATAATTTAGGAACAGGTGTGGGCTATTCCGTGTTGGATATGGTGAATGCATTTAATCGCGCAAATGGTATTGAAATTCCGTATAAATTTGCTCCTCGCCGAGCAGGCGACATTGCTGTAAATTATGCCGATGCTTCGCGTGCAGCCAAGGAATTAGGCTGGAAAGCCGAACGTGGTCTGGAACAAATGATGAAAGACACATGGAATTGGCAAAAAAACAATCCGAAAGGTTATAAGGAATAATGTATTCTTCATCGGGGCGTCATCACGCCCCATTTTTTTACTAAGCTAGGTTTAGGCTATTACATTGCAACCCCATTATGCTACAACAACGTTCAATCATTTCACAAATTTTCAGTAAGAATATGCTCCTTTGCCTGTACACTGGTTTCTGTTCAGGTTTGCCTTATTTTTTATGGGCGCAATTATTGCCCGCTTGGTTCACAAAATCAGGCTTAGACATCAAACTCATTGCGGGTTTCACCCTTACTTCGCTCCCCTACACATGGAAATTTCTGTGGGCGGCACTGCTCGACCGCTATGCTTTACCCTTTTTAGGCCGCCGTCGTGGTTGGATTTTTGTGGTGCAAGTTTTACTGATCACCATTATGGCGTGCTATGGCTTGCTCGATCCACACCAAGATATTCTGATGATTGTGGGTATGTCGATTGCGCTCACGTTTTTATCCGCCACGCAAGATATCGTGATTGATGCCTATCGCCGAGAAATTCTCTCTGATGAAGAGTTAGGTTTAGGCAATTCTATTCATGTTTATGCCTACCGCATTGCTGGGCTTATCCCAGGTGGGTTGTCGTTATTTTTAGCCGATCATTACGCTTGGCAAAGCGTCTTTCTCATTACGGCAAGCTTTTTGCTGCCTTGCCTATTTGTAACGTTTATTGCTCGCGAACCCAAATCTTTGCCTGTGGATCGCAACCAGCCTTTTTATATGGCATTCGTTGCGCCATTTAAGGAATTTTTCCAGCGCAAAGGTATTGCAAGTGCGGTCGGTTTAATCGCATTTATTTTCTTATATAAGTTAGGGGATTCCCTTGCCACATCATTGCAAACGCCGTTTATTATGAGCATGGGCTACAGCCTTTCAGATATTGCCGCGGTTGTGAAGCTAACATCATTTTGGGCAAGCTTGGCGGGCGGTATTATTGGCGGGATTGCGATGATAAAAATTGGTGTCAACCGCGCCTTATGGCTTTTCGGTTTAGTGCAATTAATCACCATTTTAGGCTTTGCTTATCTCGCTAGCTTTGAGCATTTTGATACGGTTCAATTAGCCGAACTGATTAAATTAGGCATCGTCATTACTGGGGAATATCTCGGCGTGGGGCTTGGCACAGCAGCGTTTGTCGCATTTATGGCGCGAGAAACCAACCCGCTTTATACCGCAATGCAACTCGCTATTTTCACCAGCTTATCAGCACTGCCAAGCAAATTACTTGGTGCTTACACGGGGCACATTGTCACCTGGCTGGGCTATTACCCATTCTTCTGGATCTGCTTTTTCTTAGCCATTCCAGGGATGATTTGTCTGATTTGGGTCGCGCCTTGGAATGAAAAATCAAAAGAAAATTAGGAATAAAAAATCGAAAGAAAAATCGCCAGCCTAAAACTGTGAGAATTTTGACCGCACTTTTGCCTGTTTCGGGCTGCATATATTCCATCACACAGTCCTTATCTTATGCGTGATGAATATACAAAATTGTTAAACACCACAAAGCAGAATTTGTTTTCAAGCTCATTGCCTTATGCATTAACTTTCCGCATTTTTTTGCATTCAGGGCTTGAGTTTATTCTGCTAGCAAGGTATTTTATGGGGATATTTTTCACAGTCAGAGGTTAATATGAAAATTATTCTTTTAGGCGCACCAGGTGCGGGCAAAGGCACACAAGCGCAATTCATCATGAATAAATTTGGCATCCCACAAATTTCAACAGGGGATATGTTGCGTGCGGCAATCAAAGCGGGTTCTGAGTTAGGCAAACAAGCCAAAACCTTAATGGATGCGGGTCAATTAGTGCCAGATGATTTAATCATCGCCTTAGTGCAAGATCGTGTGGCACAACCCGATTGCGCCAAAGGTTTCTTATTAGACGGTTTCCCACGCACCATTCCACAAGCGGATGCGTTAAAAGCAGTGGGCGTTAGCATTGATTATGTTTTAGAATTTGATGTGCCTGATGAAGTGATTGTAGAGCGTATGAGTGGACGCCGTGTTCACCCAGCTTCTGGGCGTTCTTATCATGTGGTTTATAATCCACCAAAAGTGGAAGGCAAAGACGACGTTACGGGCGAAGATTTAATTATCCGCGCCGATGACAAACCTGAAACTGTATTAGATCGTTTGAAAGTGTATCACACAACAACAAAACCGTTGGTTGATTACTATCAAGCAGAAGCCAAAGCGGGCAACACTCAATACTTCCGTTTAGACGGAACGCAAAAAGTGGAAGAAGTGAGCGCGGAATTAGACAAAATTCTGGCTTAATCCACATATTTAGTTAATCCATACAAAAGTGCGGTCAAATTTTTCAAAATTTAACCGCACTTTTCTTATGTTAAAACCTTTGTTTTTCTATTATCTCACTTCGCTTGTTTTACTTCACTGCGGATTCCAGCTCAGTCACCATTTTATCCATAGATTCCAAGCCGCCAAAAGTTAAATACCAATTTTCCGCATTCAAATACACGATATGGTGATTTTTCGCTGCGTTAGTTTTATTGACGATTTCATTATTTAACACAGTTTGCGCATTATTGGCTTTATCAGTAATTGCCGCGGTGCGATCTACAACCAGCAAGTAATCAGGATTTTTCTCCGCAATGTATTCAAATCCAATGCTGTTGCCATGAGTTGAACCGGTCAAGTTGGTATCAATAGGGGTAAAGCCGAAGTTTTGATACACCATAGCATAACGTGAATTTTGACCAAACGCACTGATACGGCTTTCGTTCACTAATGTCATCAGCGCAGTTTTCCCTTTAGCTAAACTCGCTAGTGCAGAAATGCGTTTATCGAGCGCTGCTAATTTCTCTTTGGCTTGCGCTTCTTTATTGAAGATTTTTCCAATGGCTAAAATATTTTGTTGCAAGCTTGGATAATAATTTGTGTAATCATTTTCAATGTAAAACACTGGCGCAATTTCTTTTAAACGAGCAAGTGCTTTTTTCTGACGGGTGGAAGCAATAATTAAATCTGGTTTCACATCATTAATATTTTCAAACGCAGGCTCTGGTGCAGTGCCCATATTGGCATATTTTTCATCCTTAAATTCAGATAAATAAGCCGGTACTTTGCCTTTGATTGTGCCTACCACACGATCTTTCACGCCTAATTGACGCATAGTATCTAACGCCGCAAAATCAAGCACCGCAACACGTTGCGGATTTTCTGGCACCACTTGTTTGCCCGCAAAGTTTTCGACCGTAATGTCCGCTGCATTCGTATTAACAGCCCAAAGTGCGGTTAAAGTAACAGCTAAAATTGAACGTTTTTTCATTATGATTTTCTCCTGTTAATAAATTTTAGTTTCTAAAATAGGTCGCAATTTTATGTCCTGCAATTTCTTGAATAGGGATCGACATTTCATAAATATCTTCCAAAACATGGCTTTGCATAATTTCTTCAACACTGCCCTGCGCCACTAAATTGCCCTGTTTCATCGCCACAATATAATCGGAATAGCAAGAGGCAAAGTTAATATCATGAATTACGATCACCACGGTTTTATTCAGTTCGGTGACCAATTTACGCAACACTTTCATGATTTGCACCGAATGTTTCATATCTAAATTATTAAGCGGCTCATCAAGCAAAATGTAATCCGTATCTTGAGCAAGAGTCATTGCGATGTAAGCCCGCTGACGTTGCCCCCCACTTAATTGGTCAATATAACGATGGCGAAATTCCTCTAAATCCATATAGCCAATCGCATTGTCAATAAAAGTGCGGTCAGTTTTCGTTAAATTTCCTTTAGAATAAGGAAAACGCCCAAACGCCACTAAATCTTCCACCGTTAAACGCAAATTAATATGGTTCGACTGCTTTAAAATAGAAAGCTGTTTCGCGATATCTGCGCTTTTTTGTTGAGAAAGTGGGCTGCCATTTAGCAACACTTCGCCATTATCCGCTGCAAGTAAACGGCTAATAATGGATAATACCGTGCTTTTCCCTGCGCCGTTTGGGCCGATAAACGATGTAATTTTCCCCTGTGGAATGGTTAAAGAAACCGAATTTACTACCGTTTTATCGCCGTATTTTTTCGTAATATCACAAATTTCTATTGCCATTTTTTGCTCGTTCTTAACAGTAAATAAATAAAATACACGCCACCGACAAAATTAATGATAATGCTTAAGGTCGTGTTAAAAGTGAACACGCGTGCCACCAATGTTTGCCCTAAAATCAATGTCATCATCGAGATCAACATCGCGGCAGGGATTAAAATCTTGTGTTTATAGGTTGGCATAAATTCAAAGGTTAAATTCATCACCAACAGCCCAAGAAAGGTTAATGGACCGACAAGTGCGGTCGCCACGGAAATTAAAATTGCCACAATCACCAATAAAATTTTCGCCAGTGATTGATAAGGCACGCCAAGATTAATCGCTTGCTCACGCCCTAAAGCCAACACATCAAAATAACGCCAATAGCGCAATGACCACAGCATTGTTGCCACTAGCATCACCAAAGCGAGCCAGAGAATATCTTGGTTTATGCGGTTGAAACTGGCGACACCAATATCTTGCGCTACTTGAAATTCATTCGGATCGATCAGCACTTCCATAAAGGTTGTCATGCTTTGGAAAAAAGTGCCGAAAACGATGCCGACTAATAATAAAAAGAAAATATTTTGGCTTTCTCGGCGGAATAAAAAATAATAAAGCAACAAAGCAAAGCCAACCATAATGGACGTAGAAACAAGAAATAGTAATGTTTGGTTGACCGACATCAAGGTGGTGAAACCAAACATAAAGATAATCAGAGTTTGAATTAAGAGATAAAGCGAATCCAACCCTAAAATACTCGGCGTTAAAATACGATTATTGGCAATCACTTGGAAGATCATAGTCGCCAGCGCAATTGCCGCCCCAGTGACCGCAATGGCAATGAGATTCAACACTCGATGATGCAGAGCATATTCCCAACGATTCGGTAATTGATAAAACAAAAATGCCACCACCGCAAACAAGACTAGCAAGCCTAAACTTGCTAATTTTTGACCGCACTTTGCACCAGATTGACTATTCATATTGATACCGCTTGAAAAGTAAAATCAAAAAAATCGCACTACCACATACCCCAACCACCGCATTAATCGCAATTTCATAGGGATAAATCACTACACGGCCTAAAATATCACACAGCAACACAAATACCGCCCCGAGCAATGCCGTATGCGACAAAATTTTCTTCAAATTATCCCCTAAATATAAGGTGACTAAATTCGGAATAATCAAGCCTAAAAAAGGAATTACGCCAACCGAAATAATGATAATTGATGACACCGTTGCCACAATCGCAAGCCCGAGATAAAGCACTTGCGTATAATTCAGCCCTAAATTCGTGGCAAAATCCTGCCCCATTCCCACAATGGAAAAACGGTGTGCAAATAAATAGGCAAAAATAAGCGCGGGAATACTGAAGTATAAAAGCTCATAACGCCCCGCCATCACCAAAGAAAAATCCCCTTGCAGCCAGCCCGAGAGATTTTGGATAAGATCTTCTTTATAGGCAATAAACATCGTAATCGAGCTGATAATATTGCCAAACATAATCCCCACCAGCGGAACGAAAATGCTGTCCTTAAATTTTAGGCGAGAGAGAATCGTCATAAATAACAACGTGCCGATAAACGCCACCGCAATGGCTACCGTAGTTTTTGTTAATACTGAAGCTGTCGGCAAGAAAATCATCGTGAGCAAAATGCCTAAACGAGCGCTATCCATTGTGCCCGCCGTGGTTGGAGAAACAAAACGGTTACGGCTCAACTGCTGCATCACCAAACCACAAATGCTCAACGAAGCCCCAGCGATCAAAATGCTAATTAAACGTGGAACACGGCTAATTAAGAAGATCTGCCATTGTTCAGGGTTGAAGTTAAGTAACCCACTGATATTTAAGGTGCTCACACCAATAAATAATGAAATGAAAGAAAGCAAGATCAATAAAAAAACTAAATAACGGCGCTTAAACATCACCCTCAATACCGATAAAGTAAAATGATAACAATTCTTAATATAGAATATCATCCTAAAAATTTTGCGCAATAAAAAAGTGCAGTAAAAATTAAAGCATTTTTGACCGCACTTAGGTTAGCTTGTTGATATTGCTATTTTGCTCACTCAAACATCATAACAATTACATTGCCACTGCAATTTTCCCATCGGGTTTTGACCCGTATTATTGAGTTCTTAGAGCAATAAATATTAACTGAATTACCAAGGTTGTGTTGTTGGGCCCAAAGTAAATTCACTCACATTGGTGTCATCTGGCTGGCTTAATGCAAATGCGACTACATTTGCCACACGTTCTGCCGGAATTTCATAGGCATCGTATAACTGACGGTAAGCTGTCGATGTTGCTTCATCAGTGATATTAGAGACTAATTCTGATTGTACCGCCGCTGGATAAATAGTCGCTGTACGAATGTTAGTGCCAGCTTGTGCGGATTCCATACGCAAAGCTTCCATAATGGCTTTCACCGCCCATTTGGTACCACAATACACCGCACAACCTGGATAGACTTTTAAACCTGCCACAGAAGACACGCTTAAAATATGACCTGATTTTTGTTCGTTGAAAGTCGGTAATACG
Organism: Alitibacter langaaensis DSM 22999; assembly: GCF_003096995.1. GTDB lineage: Bacteria > Pseudomonadota > Gammaproteobacteria > Enterobacterales > Pasteurellaceae > Exercitatus > Exercitatus langaaensis. The sequence continues at coordinate 35,859 of NZ_QENU01000004.1, forward strand.
GCAGCGATACCATTCAACACGCCTTTGATATTTACCTCCACCATCGCATTCCAATTTTCTGTTTCAAGCGCAGAAAGCGGTGAATTTGGCATTAAACCTGCATTGAGAAAAATTGCATCGAGTTTACCAAAGGCGGATTTGGCTAGCTCAACCAGCATAGCATTATCTTCAGGTTTAGTTACATCAGTAACACGATAAACCGCTTCGCCACCTTGTGCTTTGATATTATTTACAATTTCCTGTAATTTAGCCTCACGACGCGCACCAAGTACAAGTTTTGCGCCTTCTTCTGCCAATTTATACGCTGTTGCTTCGCCAATACCACTTGATGCTCCCGTGATAATCACGACTTTATTTTTAATGTTATCCATTGTGTTTTCCTTTTGTTTTGTAGCTAATGACCATAAGCTTACACTTGTCATTTACGCATAACAATGACATAAATCCGAATTAATTATTAAGCAAATCCGAATAATCTTTTTATATTTAGGTCAGCTATTTCTCTCTATTTTGCTGAGAAAGCTCAATTGTGGCTAATTTTCTGCTCTAACACATAAAACAAGAGAAAGATTACAATTTGTTATATTCTTCGTCTGAAACTGCTTCTAACCATTCGTTACTGGTATTTTCTCCGTCCACTTCTACGGCTAAATGTTGAAACCAGCTGTCTTTAGCGGCGCCGTGCCAATGTTTTACGTTGGCTGGAATGTTCACTACATCGCCTGCTTTGAGTGCTTGTGCAGGTTTGCCCCATTCTTGATAATAGCCTCGTCCTGCTGTCACAATAAGCAGCTGACCGCCGCCTTTGCTTGCATGATGAATATGCCAATTGTTGCGAACGGTGGGTTCAAACGTCACGTTATAGATTTTCACTTGCTCGGTCGAAATTGGGGCAAGATAGCTTTTGCCTGTAAAATATTGAGCATAAGCATCATTTGATTGACCAAGCGGGAATTGGCTCAATGTTGGCGGAAGTATGGCTTTAATTTCAGCAATTTGCGCATCCGTCACGCCATTATGCTTACTAATGCCAATATGCGCATTAAGTTGGCTTTCTGCGCCTGCAAGCTGGCTAAGGGCTGCCACAGTCACGATTTCGCGTTCTTGCCATGTTAATAAATCGCTAGCAAAAATATCGCCAAATAAATGCGCTTTTAAATAGCGATCGATATCGGGCGAAAGCGCGGTTAAATTCACAGTTTGTCCGACTAAATCGGTTTGTGTTTGCGTGCCTTGTTGAAGAATATCAGTATCGGCTGCAAGTGCGGTCGGTTCTCGTCCAATTTCTGTTTTTACGCCTTTTTCTTGTCGCTCGTTCACGGTTTCCATCAACGCATTTAACGCATTTAAACTGCGCGGAAAGCCCGTATAAGCATAAAGTTGCACCATCACATCTTTAATTTCATTCACGGTTAATCCGTTATCTAACGCCTGATCGGTGGCAATTTTTAAGTTTTCGATATCGCCTTTAGCGGTTAAAGCGCCAATTTTGGCAAGTGAATATTGTCGAGTGGAAAGATTCATTTGCATTGCTCCTTGTGCTGTCTGTTGTGTTGCAGGTTTTGTGTCAGTGGCAAAAACGTCTCTGGCAAGGCAAAAAGTGCGGTCAAAATTTGAAGGGTTTTGGTTAGCGGTGTCATTTGTTCGCTAACCATATAAGTAGAAACAATTATATATTATAGAACCTTGTTTATGTGATGATAATAACGAAAAAACGAATTCTCTATTAGGTAGAATCAAACAATCAGTATATGATAACGCATATAAAAATTAATAAATTTGATGAGAAAAATACTATGCACAGTTCAATTTATGGCTATTTGACTATATTTCATACAATTGTCGCTGAAGGCTCTATCGCAGGAGCGGCGCGTAAATTACAAATGGCATCGCCTTCAATTAGCCAATCCCTCAAGCTCTTGGAACAGCACGTGGGCTTGCCGCTATTCAACCGCACGACGCGGAAAATGGAATTAACCGAAGCGGGTTATCGTTTGGCGGAATCCACTCGTGATGCATTGCAATCCTTAGCCGTTGCCGTAGAAACGGTGCAAGATCTCAGCAACACGCCCAAAGGCATCGTCAGAATTACCGTTCCCCAAGTGGCATATTGGTTGTTAATCGAGCCCCGCTTAGGCGAATTTTCCGAACGTTTTCCCGATATTCAATTAGAAATTTCGATTAATGACGGCATTGTCGATATTTTAAAAGAGCGGTTTGATTTGGGGATCCGCTTTGGTGATAAAGTCGAAGAAAATATGGTCGCCAAAAAACTCACCGCGCCGCTCCGTTTGGGAATATATGCGTCTAAGGCTTATCAAGCAAAATTCGGGCTGCCTAAAAAAATTGAAGATCTGCAACAACATCGTTTAATTGGCTTTCGTTTTACCACCTCTAATCGCATTTTCCCATTAACCTTACTCAAAGACGGCGAAGAAATTTCAGTGGATATGAAAATGCCAATGATGGCGAACAGTTTATCGGTTGTCAAATCTGCGATAAAACAAGGGGTTGGCATTGGGCATCATTTTGAGCCATTAATCGCCAGCTATGAAGATAAATCCGAATTTTCACCCGTGCTAGAAAAACATTGGAAAACCTTCGGCACGCTTTATCTCTATTATATGCAGCATAACCAAAAAGCAGGGCGAATACGCGCTGTGATTGACTTTCTTACCGAGCCCCAAGCTTAAAACAATATAGACCGTCTTTAAACTAGGCGGTCTTTTTTATTTCAAAGGTAACATTCTGAGCATTTCAGGCTTTAGGTTAAGATAAAAAAATCCTGTTTTTTTGACCGCACTTTTATCGAAAATAAGCCCATTAAACTTTTCATTTATGGAAATATGGATTTTAAATTCGCATATTGTTGCAAATATTCTCTGCTTTCAGATTTATCTCACCACTAAAATTACGCTCTTTGGCTGGTTCGTAATAACGTCCGTTGCCGTCATTGATGACTACCGTAGCGTAATGCTAATAATGCTTTTTCATCGCATTTTTTAGATATTGTTATTAAAAAAGGAGATAAATACTACCGCACTTATCTCCTATGCTCTAAATAATTAAGCCGTTATTTTACTTCAAATACTAAGATTGAACCTGGGTTGGCTAATTGATCGGTAACTTTACCATCAAGCCCCATTACATTACCCGCCACATCAGTTGCCACATAGATTTTTTTCGTATCTGGGTTAATTACAGCTTTACGATAACGGTTATTTGAGTGGAAGTAAGTTTTTACATCACCACGAATATTCGTGCCATCAGCATTTAATGGTAAAACGTAAAGTTGGCCATTTTTCAATGATGTCACCACTAATGAGTTATCCCACGTTTTGAGCGAACCTTCTTTTGGATAGTAGGTTACGCTACCTGGGGCAATGGTTGGCCAGCAGATATAAGCCATTTCACCGCAAGTTGCATCACTGAAAGAATAATTTTTGCTAACGGTATAGAATGATTTTACTGGTGCTTCAAAATCTTTATGGTGCCAATCGGTTTCTTTTTCGCCTTTCACGTCAGTTGGCATACCTTCTTTTGGACGCACTTTTGATGTTGAATAATTGACATACTCGTAAGCTTGGTTATCTTGATAACCTGCAACGTGTGGCCAACCGTAGTTTTTACCCGCTTTTAAAATATTCACTTCGTCATCACTTGATGGACCTTGCTCGCTTGAATACAAAGTATTGCCAACAAACACTAACCCTTGTGGATTACGGTGCCCATAAGTAAATAAATGGCTTTTCACCCCGTTGATAACAGGGTTATCCGCAGGAATAGAACCGTCGGCATTTAAACGCAATGATGAACCAACATAGGCAGAGAAATCGCCTTTAGCAATTTCCGCCTTCGTTGGGGTGCGTTGCGCTTCGTTTTCTTTATATAAATTTTTACCTTGGTTATGCCCCATATCACCAATGGTGTAGTACAGTTTTTCATCTGGGCCGAAAATTAAACGCCCTGCATTATGGTCATTTGAGGCAGGCAAGCGGTCTAAAATTGCGGTTTCTTTGCCTAATTTTTGTGCTTGTTCGTCATATTCAAAACGAACGATTTTTGCCAACTCTTTTTCCCCATCTTTATAGGTATACGCCGCATAAACATAGTTTTTGCTATTTGGTTTTAAAAAGTCTGGTGCTAATGCAAGCCCTAACAAACCTTCGTGTTGTGGGCCGATGAACACGTTGTCCAATGTAATTAGCGTATGTTTTTCACCCGTTTCTGGATTAATACGATCAATACTTTTTCCTTGGCGTTCAGTAACCCATAAAAAATTATCTGGCCCCCACAACATTTCCCAAGGCGCATTTAAGTTAGTGGTTAATACTTTGCTTGAGAACTGGGGTTCAAGTTGAACGCTTTATTCTGTTTGTGCATTCGCTGCAGCCGTAAATGCTAATAAGCCTAATGCGATTAATGATTTTTTCATTGTCTTTCCTTTTTTAAAAAATTAAGGGATTTTCTAGCTATTTTCCAGCTAGTTATGGGTGTTTTACCATTCATAACAATGATAAAACTACCCCATTGTAATATAGACAGAAATTTCCGCCTATCATATTTTTAAACTGTTTCTACCAACACTAATTCCGCATCTTCAACCGCCGTTACACGCACACTGCTTTCGCCGTGAATTGCTGCTCCATCGCCTTTTTCAATGCGAATGCCGTTGATTTCTACTGTGCCTTTAGCTGGCACAAGGTAACCGTAATGGTCGGCGTTATCAAAATGATATTCCACGCATTCACTAGCTTTAATTGTTGCACCAACAACACGAGCATCCGTGCGGATTGGTAATGCATTTTCTGCTGCATCGTTGGCAAAACCACTCGCTAAGATAACGAATTTGTTTGAGCGTTCATCTTTCGGAAAAGGTTTTGTTCCCCAAGACGGTTTGTCCGCGGCATTGGCGTGGGTTGGCAAAATCCAAATTTGGAAAATTTTCGTTGCTTCGTCTTCAAGATTATATTCTGAGTGGTAAATTCCTGACCCTGCAGACATCACTTGCACATCGCCAACCACTGTTCGCCCTTGGTTCCCTAAACTATCTCGGTGAGTGATTGCACCTTGGCGAACATAGGTTACGATTTCCATTTCTTTGTGTGGGTGAGTATCAAAACCTGCTTGGGCGGCGATAGTGTCATCATTCCATACTCGTAAATTCCCCCAGTGCATACGGTTGCGATCGTAATAACCAGCAAATGAGAAATGGTGTTTTGCATCTAACCAACCGTGATTAGCAGCACCTAATTGTGAAAAAGGGCGACGTTCGATCATTTTTGTATCTCCAAAATTTGTTAATGAATAGAATGAAGCAGAAAATGCTTTTTCGTTCTCTCTATTCGGTATGGGTGCAGTATAGTGAAAAGTTATTTGATAAAAAATAGAAAATATGGAATATTATTTATTCCAAAATAACGATGATAAGAGATTAATATGAGTGGATTACCCGATTTAGAAGCCTGGGCGATTTTCGCCAAAATTGTTGAAACTGGCTCGTTTTCACAAACCGCCCGAGAATTAATGCTGTCGCAAGCGACCGTATCCAAGGCAATCACTCGTTTAGAAGAGCGAATGAAAATTACCTTATTTCACCGCACTTCACGCAAAATGACCTTAACCGACAGCGGAATGGCAGCGATTGGCTTGGCAGAAAAGCTATTACAAACGGGCGAGTTGCTTGAAATTGAAATTGGCGAACAAGCTAACCACCACCGAGGCAACATCCGCTTCACTGTTCCAATGTCTTTTGGCTTGCTCCAAATCGCCCCATTACTCCCCGAATTTATGCAGCGCTATCCCGAAATTCATTTAGAAATGAATTTAAGTGATGAAGAGGAAGACCTAATCAACAGTCGTTATGATTTTGCTTTACGCATTACCGACCCCAAAAGCTCAAGCCTCATAGCTAGAAAATTATGCGATGTACCCATTTTATTAGTCGGTTCGCCCTCTTATTTTGAACGTTATGGCAAACCTGAACACCCACGAGAACTTGTTCACCACAAAGCCTTATCATATAGCAACGCTAAAAACCACTTAAATTGGAAATTTACCCACCCCGAACAAGGCGAATATATCCAACCCATAGTCCCCATTATGTTAGCTAATAATGCCGAAGCTTTTACTCCCACACTGCTTGCCGGGATCGGCATCGCATTACAACCTGAATTTATGGTGCATAACGAATTGCAAAACGGCACTTTAACCACAGCACTTGATGACTGGGAAACCTCATCACTCGGATTGTACGCCTTAACCCCGCCCCACAGAAACCGACCGCAAAGGGTTAAATTGTTGATGGAATTTTTGAGAGCTAAATTAAAAGGGGAAGAAGTTTAGAAAATCATTTAGTCCATTAAGAGAATAGAGATTCCATTATTCGTGGTGTAAATCGCTTTCAATGGTTTTAATGGAAAAAGTGGTTTCGGTTAATTTTAAGGCTTTGTGTATTTGCTACCGCAATACCGAAAAACTTGCGGTATTATGTAGCAGTTGCACAAAGATTTCGTCCGCTTGATAAATTAAAATCCTGATAAACCATTCTACTTTATCAGGATTTTTTTATGAGTAAAGCAAAAGAAAAACGCAGAGCCATTTGTTATGACTATCTCAGTGATGAGATAGAAGCCCTTAATCGTCAAAATGTAGAGCTTAAAGCCCAATTATCTGAAAACAAGAAGATAATCTACGCCCTAAAACAGACCATTGTTTACCTAGAATCAAAACAAAACTTGTTTGGCTTAGAAAGTCCTACTGTTGATATTTTGTATGATAACATTATGTACCCTTTCAAACGTAATTATATGCAGTTATTAGGGGAAGTGTTAAGGGAAAATCAAACACGGTGGCTGACAATAGATTTCATCTTAGATAAGATGTTAGAAAAGGATGGGGTAAAAGTAAGGCTTGATTTTCCGCATCATAGCTTTCACACCCGTTTATACTATGCTTTACGCAAATTACATCAACGGGGATTAGTTTTTCGTGAAGGGGATGACGATGTGCCAGAATCGGTATTAAATCAACTTGTGGAAGATGATTGGAAGAAAACAAACGAGTCTCGTTGGTTAATCAATATGGGGGCATATAAAGTTACGATGGACGCTTAAACTTCCAACGGACATGAATTGTTGTGCGTTGCTCTCGCTCTACCATGCCTTTATCTAACCAATGCTTTAATGCGCCTCGTACCGATACAGTATGCCCTTCCGTGAAAGCCGATTCAGGTTGGTTATCGGCTTTTAATAGCAGAAAGGTGAGTTCAGTGACACCAAAATAACGATTCGGCTCGGCTTTTAGTATGCTGAGCAAGGTTGTCCGCAGTTTGAGCTTAAAACGAGGTTTATGCGTACGATAAGAGTATAATTTTGTATTATGTTCCTCTAAACGGGATTTGGCTTGCATAATGTCAATGGCTTGATGAAGTGTTGCAATCTTTTCATCCACCAAAATTAAGTGTTGTAATACTTGTTTTCGTTCTCGTTGTAACTCGGTCAGTTTTTTCTCAATTTGGTTTAAATACACTTGTTTTGCCATTAGTGAAAAATCACCTCTTGATATGCAGTTTCACGTTGCCAATAATGGTTCCATTCGGTTTCATTGTGTGTGGTAAGGCACTTTTCTAAAATGTCACGGAACTGTGAACCATTTGATACCCGACGATTATCTTCACGGTAAGCCACTTCATTTGCATAGTTGAGCAAATAGGCGTTGCTCATCTTATGCATTTGTCCGTAGTACATCCGTTTGAATCGGGCAAAATAACTTTCCGCCTGATTGTTTGTTACCCCTAAATCACTACTGTATTCTTCTTTGTGATTTACCGTGCATAAATCGTAAAATGGCATAAGCACATCATACGCATGACTTTCATCGGTATTGATACGTGTGCCTCGCTCAACAAATTTGTCCGCAAAGCGTTTGACTGTCGATTGTGTTTCCCCGAACGTAACAGCAACCTGCGTACTTTTTGCCCCACGATATAATGGATTTTTCGCTTTTTCTTCTGCGGTATAATGCTCACGAGCAACTAAAATACAACGTTTTTCGGGATTTTGATTTTCCTTTAAACGGTAATCTATACGGTCAATCTTCTTATTTGCTTTGCGAGGTGCGGGGTGAATATATGTGCCATCTATATCGACTTCGCCTGAAAAGGTGGCAAATTCTCGTTGCTCAAGTAAGGCTTTACGAATCTTATGTAACAATACATAAGCACTTTTATACTCAATATTTAAATCCCGTGCCATTTGTAACGCAGAAACCCCTTTAACTGCATTTACAAATAAAGCGATGGCATATAAGTAGGTTTGGATAAGCAGTTTGTGATTTGCAAAGATTGTGCCAGATGTTACCGAAAAGGTATGCCGACAACTATTCACTTTACAACGCCACTGCTTGCGAGAGGCAATAAAATAGGCTTGATGACGACAACCACATTTCGGACAGGTCACGACTGTTTCACTTCCCCATCTTAGCTCGCACAACAATGAAAACGCCTTATCATCAGATAGCGTAGCTATCTTGATAGGCGAAAGCGTGCGGGCTTTGTTAGAAAGAAGAAAATGTTGTGCCATATAAATGGTTTTACCTAAAAAGATGTTTCTGATAATATGTATTAAAATTATCCAAATGAATAATTTTACAAATCAAAGATTTTGCAGAACGCTGTGATATCCCTTATCGCTCAATGTACAACTATGTACGTAGTGAGCGAGAACCTAATTTAGAAGCTCTTTCTAAAATGAGCAAAACTTTTAATGTCGATCTAAATTGGTTGATTTTGGGAGAAGGAGAAATACTGAAAGGTATATCAAAAGAATCATTTTCAGCCGAAGAAAATCAACTAATCACTCATTATCGCTTAATGCCTAATCTTGTACAAAAAACAATGAAAACAGCGTTTAAGGCGATTTCAACTGAAAAATTTTAGAGAATTTTTATTATGAGCCAAAATAAACTTCTATCTACTTTAAAAACTGCTCTGCATTCTTGCAACGGTATTTGGGCTAATGATGACAAAACAGAATTAGCATTTAATTTACTACTAGATAAATTGGAAAAGCACGATGTAGAGACAATGGCAGCACTGTTAAGTAACTCAGATTTAAAACGCCATTTTTTTACCGAGATCGCTGGGGCGTTAGTATTTAAGAAAGCTGATTTTCAATTTTTCTTGTCACAAAACAAAATCAGCCACTCATACACCCGATACAAGAACCGTATAGGTTTAACAGATGGCAGTCGTTTCTTAAAAGACAGTACTGATATAGTGTTGGATTTTCCGTTTAAAGATTGTGTGTTAAACGGTGGACAGAGTTCAGAAGAAGGTGATGAGACTTATTTTGAATGCAATAAGGACGCTCAGCTCAGCTCAGCTCAGCTCAGCTCAGCTCAGCTCAGCTCAGCTCAGCTCAGCTCAATTGTACACTAAAAAATCCCGCAAACGTCAAGAAATTTTCTTTAATCAAGTTTTAGCTTTTGATGAAATCGACCGCTTACTCGATCCGAAAGCCCTTTCAAATTTCTCTCGCTATAATCAAAACGGCAAACAGCCTGTTGGTACACTTAAACGCCATTCAGACGGCACACTTGCTGAAAATCTAATTATTAAAGGCAACAATTTAGTGGCTTTGCATACTCTTCTTGCTACGAAGTTTAAAGAGAGAGTGAAATTGATTTATATTGATCCGCCCTACAATACAGGCAACGACAGCTTTAAATATAACGATAAATTTAACCATTCCACTTGGTTGACTTTTATGAAAAATCGGCTAGAAATCGCACGGGAATTGTTGGCTGATGATGGCGTGATTTTTGTGCAATGTGATGATAATGAGCAGGCTTACTTAAAGGTTTTGATGGATGAAGTTTTTAGGCGTGAAAATTTTATTAATATTGTAACAGTAAAAACTAAAATCGGGGGAGTATCTGGAAGTTCGGAAGGAAAAAGTTTAAGAGATGCAACCGAATTTTTACTTTTATCTTCAAAAGATAAATTCAAACTACAACTTAATCCTGTATTTCAAAAAACAGAAATTAGTGAATATGTAGAAGATTATAAAAGCACAGGCAAAAGCTGGAAATATACACAAGTATTAGTTGAACTAGGGGAAAAATTTTTATTAGAAGAACAAGATGATTTTAAATATTATCATTATCCAAACTCTAAAAGTGTATCAATAGCAAAATATTGTGCTGAAAATAATTTATCTGAAAATGATGTTTATAATAGCATTTCCAATAAGGTTTATAGAACAACGAACGCCCAATCTAGTATTAGAACAAAAATAATAGAAGATTTAAAAGACATTAAAGATGGTATAGTCAGTATTGAATATACACCAAAGAAAGGAAAGAACAAAGGTCAGGTTACAGAAGTCTTTTATAATGGTTTTAATAAAGATATGTTTATGTTCCTATCTGATATGTTGTTTTTTGAAAATAAAAAATTTTTCTACCTTCAAAAAATAAATACTCTTTGGGAAGACATCCAATACAACAATTTAAATAAAGAAGGCGACTATATTGATTTTACCAATGGCAAAAAGCCAGAACAATTAATAAAACGCATTATTGAACTAGCCACAAATGAAAATGACATCATCCTAGACTTCCATCTTGGTAGCGGGACAACCGCTGCTGTAGCACACAAAATGAATCGCCAATATATCGGCATTGAGCAAATGGATTATATTGAAACCCTTGCAGTGGAACGTTTGAAAAAAGTTATTGATGGTGAACAGAGTGGTATTTCTAAAGCAGCCAATTGGCAAGGAGGTGGCGAGTTTGTTTATTTTGAACTGGCAGCGTTTAACGAGAAAGCCAAAGATTTAATCTTAGCTTGTGAAGATTTTGACAGCTTAAAAACCTTGTTTAACGAGCTTTGCAGTCGCTATTTTTTAAAATATACATTAAGCATCAAAGAATTTGCCGACATTATGCAAGAAGCGGAGTTTCAAGCCTTATCGCTTGATGAACAAAAACAGATGATGTTAGAAATGTTGGATTTAAACCAACTTTATGTAAATGTTAGCGATATGGAAGATAGTCAATTTGATGACGTGTTATCTGACGAAGACAAGAATTTAACCCTGCAGTTTTACGGAGAGCAATAATGGAAAAGACCTTATTTAATGTGATTAAAAACGAACGTAAAGCGGTTAAAAAATACAAACCTGAATTATTGGAAATACCTGAATTTGTGTCTAATAACTTAAAATTTAATTTTTTTGACTGGCAAAAAGCCGCTCTTGAAAACTTTTTGATTTTTGACCGCACTTCAGAGCTAGACGATTTCCCTGATTTAAAAAATAAGCCAACGCATTTGTTGTTTCATATGGCAACAGGTGCAGGTAAAACGATGATGATGGCAGCCTTAATGCTATATTACTATGAAAAAGGCTATCGTCATTTTCTATTTTTTGTGAATCAAAATAATATTGTAGATAAAACAGAAAACAATTTTGTGGACTCATCGCACCACAAATTTTTGTTTACACCAAAGATTTTGCAGGGCGACAAAGTCATTCCAATAAAAAAAGTGGAAACGTTTAGCGAATTTTCAGACGGTATTGAAATTAAATTTACCACCATTCAAAAATTGTATAATGACATTCATATAGAGCGTGAGAACCAAACCACGTTAGCAGACTTGCATAAGCTTAATATCGTAATGTTAGGTGATGAAGCACACCACTTAAATGCTCAAACCAAAAAAGGCAAACAAAACACGCTAGATTGGGAAGTGGAATTAAGTGGCAAAGCAAGTTCAGAAGAAATTGAACGTAGAGGTTGGGAACATATGGTATTGGAGTTGCTACTCAATAAAAACGGTAATACAAGCAAAAATGTGTTACTAGAATTTACTGCAACTTTACCTGAAAATGATGACGTAGCGAAAAAATATGCCGACAAAATTATCGCTAAATTTACTTTAAAAGAATTTTTACAAGCAGGCTATACCAAACAAATTAACCTTGTTTCATCAAAATTGGTAAAAAAAGAGCGTGTCTTTCATGCTTTATTATTTGCTTGGTATCGCTATCAAATTGCGATTCAATACGGTATTGCCAATTTCAAGCCTGTTATGCTATTTCGTAGTAAAACCATTGATGATTCTTGGGCGGATTATCAAACATTTTTGCAATGGACGGAAAGTGCAAATGGTCAAGATTTTGATTTTTTAACGACATTAACGCAAAACTTAAATGATGGCGGTACAGAAAACGAACAAGGTAAAACTCGTACAGAGCAAGTCTTGCTGTTTATGCGTGAGCATAATTTGACGATGTCGCATTTAGCGAATTGGGTAAAGGAAAATTATCAACCACATAATGTAATTATTACTAACTCGCAAACTAACAAAAGTAAAAGCGAAAAAACCGATGTGGATACAGAAAAACTTTTAAATAATTTAGAAGCTGCGGATAATCCGATTCGAGCGATTTTTACTGTTGAACGTTTAACGGAAGGTTGGGACGTGTTGAATTTGTTTGATATTGTTCGTTTGTATGAAGGACAAAATGGAGGTGGTTCAAATAAAAAGACAGGTAAAACAGCAGCCGCAACGGTATCAGAAAAGCAGCTAATCGGACGTGGTGTTCGATATTTCCCGTTTGTTTTTGAAGATAAATTGCCAAATAAACGCAAGTTTGACGGCGTAGAGCACGAACTAAAAATCTTGGAAGAGCTGTTTTATTATACCTTTGATGAGCAATCTCGCTATATTTCCGAACTGAAAGCTGAATTGCGAAAAGACGGCTATATCCCTGAAGATACGGATAGAATTAAGGTGCGTTTTGCGATTAAGCCTGAACTGGCACAGAACGAAAGTTTTAAAAATCTATTAATTTGGTCGAATAAAAAAGTGCCGAATCCAAATGCCAAAGCCAATAATGCAGATAGTTTAAGGGCATTAAATCAACCTTTAAGCATTACGGTTCACAGTAATGGATTGTTACAAGAAACACAGTTTAATACTGATGAACTGAATCAGTTAGGTATGGAAAACAATCACTCAAAAACCTTAACTATTGGCGAGATTGAACAACATATTTTTGATAAAGCTATTCATATTAAAGGTAAAAATAGCAATTCGTTGTTCCATTTTGACCGCTTGCAAGAAAAACTAGACATTAAAAGTCGCCGAGAGTTGCAAACGGATTTGATGCAAGATTGGAAAGTGGAGTTTTTGGGATTGGACAACAATCTTACCATCTCGCCATATGAAAAATTAAAGGCTTGTTTGATAGCACTAGATACTGCAGAACAGCATTTAAAACAAAGTGATACGCCATTTATAGGCACAAAAGAATTTACAGCAAAGACCTTGTGGGAAATTTTTGGACAACCTAAAGAAAAATGGGTCAGTAAAGATACAGTTAAAACTGAAGTAGCAAAACCTGAATGGTATGCTGTGGATAATTTTGCAGGCACGGATTTGGAAGCGAGCCTAGTTCAATTTGTGAAAGAAAGAATGGGAAATTGGGAGAGTAAATACGATTTCCATCTATTACGAAATGAAGAAGTATTAAAATTAAGCAATTTTGATAATGGTGAGGGTTTTATGCCTGATTTTATTTTATTACTCAAAGATAAGACAAGAACAACGCTAAACAACATCAATGCTTGTTTGCATTATCAAATTTTCATTGAACCAAAAGGTGCACATTTAACAGAAAAAGACCAATGGAAAGAGAATTTTCTGCAAGCTATCACGGCAGAGTATGGTAAAGATAAACTTATCCAAAAAGATACCCCTTATTATAGGCTAATTGGCTTACCATTTTACACAGAGAAGTCTTCTGATTTTATAGATAAATTTAATGGAATTTATGTGGAATAAATTATATTAATGCCATTAATCATTGATGAACATCTACAATTTGCCAATGAACCATTTATTTATATTTAGCCTAGCTTCTTTCAAAGAAACACAGCGAACCATATAGGCATAGAACCCTTTTATTAAGGCTCTATGTTGGGTTTGTAACTCATTTATTAAAATCCACGCATTTCTTGTGGCAGTACGGTATTCAAGGCAAAACGCTTTGAGCCGACCTGAAAATTCAGGTGGGCGATTTTTTATGTCTGGCGTTTAGCTTTGAGTGCCTTGTGCATACAAGAAAGATTTACTGCTCATTACTTTCAGACAAATCCAAAAGCCATCCCTTAAAGATATTTTGCTGTTTAAAATAAAAGCAAACAAAACAATAACACTTTTCAATATTCCGCTATTTTCCTTTCAAATAAGATTTATATATCAGAAAGTTAGAAAATATTTCCAACATTTAGTTAAAATAACTTGACAAATATTTGAATTTTAGATTGAAAATATCGCTTGACAAAGCCCCTAATAATTAATACCATTTTTGCCACAGAGAATAGTCCCTTCATTATGACTTTTGTTTTTAAGCCTAAAAAGGTTTTTAAATCAAGAGTGCTAATGAAGGGACTTTTTTTATTTTCATCTTTATTGTTTCTTTCGTATAGCACTATAACTCTGAATTAATTTTTTATTTTTAACTAAATAACTACACTAAGGAAATAGCAATGAAAGACAGACTAACTTATCTTATAAATAGACGTTATCCTATCTATTACTTTTTGCATGATGAATATGATGAGTATAGTGACGATGCAATAAGAATCCTTCATGGTAAAGCACCGTTAAATGGTGCTATTGATCTAAGTTTATTTGAGGATGATGAACTTGACTGGAATGAAGGTGCAAAGAAAGAAGCGCAAAGGAAACAAGATGAATATGATAGATGGATGAGCTATTATGAGAACAATCCTTTTCATTGTGATGTAAAAGAGATACCCACCTATTCTCAAGAATACGCTCTTTATCAAGCCCAAAGTCTTATTGAGAGCACGAACGAATATTGCAAATTTTTTTGTGGAGCACCAGAGAGCGCACTTATAACTCGTTTTCAAATAGAATGTATGAAAGAAGATACGCAACATTAGCGTAATCTAAGACAAAATATAATTTAGGATGGATAAAGCTAATAATATATTTTGTCATGACAAGATGAATACCACTTTAAATTTTATATAAGCTAAAAATAGCTTATCCAATACTTTATCCACTGATGGCAAGTTACTTTAAAGAGCCAATATTACTTGGGTATTCAAAGCATTATGCGACACGTTTAAGCCAATTTAGGTTATCTAAATGGGAGGTTTTGAGTGTCTGCGATACGGTTATTTGCTTTGAAACCCTTGTGATAACAAGGAACACTTTATGGCTCAACATTACTTACTTTCATCCCAATCCAAACTGCTTTCAATTAAACAAATTTGTCGTTTAACCGACGAACAAGCCTTTCAGATGTTAAAAGCCCATCGTTGGGGTAATCCTGATGATATCAATGATGTTTGTTGCCCGTTTTGCGGCATACGCCACCATGCTTATTTTCTTCAATCTCGCAAACGTTGGACGTGTAAACATTGCAAACGAAATTTCTATATTACGACGAACACGGCATTTGCTTTTCATAAATTGCCCTTAGTCGATATTCTGTTAGCTATTTCGCTCTTTGTGAATGAAGTCAAAGGGATTTCGGCAATAACAATGAGTCGCCATTTGAATGTGAACTATAAGACCGCTTTTGTCCTCTGCCATAAATTGCGTGAAGCCCTATTCAAAACTCGTGATTTAACGCCCTTACAAGGTGAAATTCACGAAGATGGGACGTTAATTAACTATAAGTTACGCAAAGCAAATTTTAAAAAGAATCAACATAAACAACGAGATAAAAAGACAAATTATCCTAAATTGAGACCAACTAAACGTGTCATTATCAGCCTAAATCAACGGGCATCTAATGATGAAACATTGTGGGGTTCAAATCGCACCATCGTGGCAATGGACTATACTGAAAATGCCAAAACAATTTTGGCATTAAATCACCAATTCGTGAAACAAGGTAGCGATATTATGTGTGATGAAAATGGGGCGTATTATGACTTAGATTTTCATTACTCACGTTGGAGTGTTAATCACGATTTATGTTACAGTGCAAAAGGCATCAATAACAATCTCGCTGAATCCTTTAATGCCCGCTTTCGAGATTTACATCGTGGTGTACATCACAAATGCGATAACAAATACGCCCTACATTATGCCAATCAAGCGGCGTTTATGTCAGACAATCGTCAAAAGTCTAATGGCGAACTGTTTAGTGATATTCTCAAACGTTGCTTATGGGTGTTGCCATTAAGGGAATGGGTGGGTTATTGGCAAGGAAATCATCGAACGCAAGAGCTTATTGGCATGACCGCATTTAGCCCTGAAGAAATTTCTCAAAGCTATTTTAAAGCATTAAACGAACGTATGGCTTACGAAGAACGTTTACTTGCTGCGTAGTTCATCACGGGCATTTTTCATTAAATAGAACAAAATGCATTTGAAAAGCTTACCTGAAACAAGGTGGAGCGGGTTGGCTACGCTTGTAATAAGGAAATGTTGTGTAATCAGTGAGAAAATCGGCTAGAATTAGGTCAAAGAAATGCTCTTAACCCTGTTTTTGACGTTAAGAGCATCGTAAATTTTATTGCGGTTAAGATTGCGTTTTGGGTTTTGTGCAACTGCTACATAATACCGAAAACTTGTAAAAATTTAACCGCACTTTTCTTGTATTCCCTGCTCACTTCTAAAATTTTAATGTTCAGCGTACAATATCAATAAATTGCATTATTAAGGACAGAAATATGAAAATTGGTTTAGTTGGCACAGGCATGATCGTGAACGATTTATTGCACACGCTCAATAAAACAGGGGTGGAAGCCATCAGCATTTGGGGGCGAAATGTAGCCAAAGCAAAGGAAATTGCAACACAATTTCATATTCCAACCGTCTTTGAACGCTATGAAGATTTATTGGCTAGCGAGTTTGACACTATTTATATTGGTCTGCCGAATCACTTGCATTTCCAGTTTGCGAAACAAGCATTGGAAGCAGGCAAACACGTGATTATGGAAAAACCATTCACGCCCACCATGGCAGAATTTCAAAGCTTACGCACGCTCGCTAAAAATCAGGGCGTGATGCTTATCGAAGCAGTCACCACCCATTATTTACCTGCCTATCAACAACTTAAAACAGAATTATCCCATTTAGGCGACATCAAAATCGTCAGTTTAAATTATAGCCAATATTCTTCTCGCTATGATCGTTTCAAAAATGGCGATATTGCCCCTGCGTTCGATCCTAAACAGGCTGGCGGTGCGCTAATGGATCTTAATGTTTACAATCTCAACTTTGCAGTGGGCTTATTTGGCGAGCCAAAATCTTATATTTATGCGCCGAACATTGAGCGTAATATTGATACCAGCGGTGTTTTGTTGCTCAATTATGGTCATTTCCAAGCCGTTTGTATTGGCGCAAAAGACTGCCAAGCACCCGTGATGCTTTCCATTCAAGGCACCAAAGGAAACATCACGATCCCAATGCCTGCCAACGTGATGAACGTCTATCAAGTGAATGATAACAAAGGCAACAGCGAACAACATGAATTTGAAAACCGCCATAGAATGTTCTACGAATTCAAAGAATTCGTACGCATTATTGACGGAAAAGATCACGAAACTGCCGAAAAAATGCTCGATATTAGCGAAATTGTCTGTGAAACGCTCGAAAGCGCAAGAATGCAAGCGGGGATAAGGTTTGATGTGTAAATGAATGGTTAATTGTCTGGATTTCAGTTGCTTTGGCTGTTGATTATAATCTCAAAGTTATTCATCTCATCAATCACAAAATTGCCTATTGTTAAATAGTGGAAATTGCCTGTCTAACGATGATTTATAAAATAAAACCACCTTAAATAAGGTGGTTTAGTTTTTGATTATATATCTAAAATATTAGACTTTTGCCCTTTTAACGGTGGAAGCCAAGCCTGCGTGCCGCTCATTGTAGAGTCCCATAATAAATCAGGAAATCCATAGTGATCTGCTTGATCAGGATCCACTGAGCGCTGAATGTTATTCTCTTCACCATTTAAAATACGTGTCGCAATATCTGGATTCACCATGACAGTTTTTCCTAATGCGATAAATTCAGCCCAACCCGTATTAAATGCTGCTAAAATTTCATCTGGCGTATAAAGATTTCCCACACCGATTAGTGGCAATTTTCCACCAATACGCTCATGCACAAGTTGTAAACGATGTGCATTTGTGTCTGCACCGCGACGAGCTTTTTTATAAAAATCCCATAATGAAATATGAAGATATTGCAATGATTTTTCTTTTAGCGCATCAATAAGTGCAAAAGTATCTTCCATCGTAATGCCTAATTCTTCAGGTTCTTCAGGCGAAAAGCGATAGCCTACAATAAAATCATTAGCATTATGTTTTGCTTTTGCTGATAGCACCGCATCAACTACGGCAAGTGGAAAACGCATACGATTTTCACGTGATCCACCCCATTCATCAGTACGACGATTTGAATGACCAGAATAGAACTGCTGAATCAAATAGTTATTTGCACCATGAATTTCAACACCATCAAAGCCAGCTTGAATTGCCAAATCAGTCGCATGACCAAATGCAGCGATTAATGACCGCACTTCAGCCGCTGTCGCTTCGCGAGTACCAGTTGCTTCATCAGCACTTGCCGAGATTTTATCTTTACCATTAAGCAATTCTGTAATTGCTTGCTTACCACCATGGTGAATTTGCAAAATAGCTTTTGCTCCCTGTGCCTTAATAATGTTTGCCGTTTCTTTTAATGAAGGCAATTGCGATGCATGAATGACTTCAGGTTGACCGTAAAAGGCTTTTCCCCCATCTTGCACGAGCGTTGCAGCAAGAATAAACATTCCCATATCATTTGCTCGATTGCCAATAAAACAGCGTTCTTGCTCTCCTAACGTGCCATCTTCATTAGAGCCCAAATGAGTCATTGGTGCCACTACCAAACGATTTTTAATCTTCACACCATTATTTCAAGTATAGTCTTGAAATAATGGTAAAAATTTTGAATTCATAATAGTTTTCCTTTTTTAAATTAACCCTGTAAGTATAGCATTTATATCAGCATATTTTCTTAAAAAATTCTCTCAATTAAAAATTTGAAGAATATTGACCGCACTTTAAATACAGGTGCAAGAAAATTTCTCTCCCATTTTAATAGTTCTCAAATAGTTAAAATAAATCTAATTTAACTTTGTCGCTTGACAAAAAATTTTCAATATCGTAGCATAAAAAACGATTCAGTCTGGTAGTTATGCTACATTTCAATCGAGTGAATTCTCACTATCTTATATTATCCTTTTCTTAATAGGATAATGTTCAGAAATCCCCTGTCTTGTAGGGTGTCAATAAATAAATTTCTTTTTACACGGTACTTTCATCATTCTAAATTTTAGAAAACAAAAGAAAGTGCGGTCTTATTTTAGCTAAAAAATGGAGCATAAGATGAGTTTTATCCAAGAACTTCGTGCATCAAGCACGTTAAAAGCCCCGATTTTTGTGCCTACGGTGGCTTTTGTCGCTTTCATAGCGTTTTTTTGTTTGTTTTTTCCTGATCAGGCGCAAAACACTTTAAATGCAGTGAAACAAGTTCTCTTTACGAACTTCAGTTGGTTCTACATTCTGGCTGGAGCAATTTTTTTCCTATTTCTGATGTTTTTGTGTGTCAGTTCACTAGGTAGCATTCGCCTTGGTGCAGACACCGATGAGCCCGAGTATTCCTTTATGTCTTGGATAGCAATGCTCTTTGCTGCTGGTATGGGGATCGGGTTGATGTACTTCGGGGTTGCAGAGCCGTTCTCGCATTATTTAAACCCAGTGCATGAAAACCTAAACGAATCGGAACGTATAAAAGATGCATTGATGACCAGCTTTTATCACTGGGGGATTCACGCTTGGGCAATTTATGCTGTTATTGCATTAGCATTAGCCTATTTTGGTTTTCGTTATAAATTACCGCTTACCGTGCGTTCAGGCTTTTATCCCTTATTAAAAAATCGCATTTCAGGTTTTTGGGGCAACTTAATTGATGTTATCGCATTATGTAGCACAATCTTCGGTTTAACCACTACCTTAGGCTATGGTGCGATGCAGGTTAACGCAGGTTTTAAATTCCTTGGTGTATTAGATAGTAGCAGTTTTGGCGTATTAGCGATTATCGTCATTGTCGCAATGACTATTTCTGTTGCCTCTGCGATTTCAGGTGTAGGTAGAGGTGTAAAAATACTGAGCGAAATCAACCTTGTAATCGCAGGTTTATTATTACTCTTTGTTATTATAGCTGGCCCTACTCTATTACTCTTTTCTGAATTAACAGAAAACCTCGGTTATTATTTTAGTTCACTTTTAGAGATTAGTTTCCGTACCTTTGCTTATGAAGCAGACAAACAAGGCTGGTTAAGCAGTTGGACTGTCGTTTATTGGGCATGGTGGGCTTCTTGGGCGCCGTTCGTGGGCTTGTTTATTGCGCGAATTTCTAAAGGGCGTACCATCCGCGAATTTATTTTAGGCGTGTTATTTATCCCATCACTCTTTAACATTTTATGGATGACGAGTTTTGGTAGCTCAGCAATTTGGGTCGATCAACAAACAGGCGGTGCATTAACGGCAATCAGCAGCAACACAGAAGCCTTATTATTTGGTTTATTTGATCAATTACCATTTAGTACGCTGACCTCAACCGCTGCGGTAGTGATTATTTCAATTTTCTTTATAACATCTGCCGACTCAGGTATTTTTGTGTTAAATAATATCGCCTCACAAGGCTCAGAAAAATCACCGAAATGGCAAAGCATACTTTGGGGTGCATTGCTTGCTGTACTCGGTTTATCACTATTATATTCAGGTGGTTTAGCCTCGTTACAAACTATGACCTTAATTATCGCCTTACCGTTTATGGCAATTATGATCGTGCTTTGTTTCGGTTTATGGAAAGGCTTAATGGTTGACAGCCAATACTCTAACAAAAAATTCACGCAAGGCAGTGGTAACTGGAGTGGAGATAATTGGAAAGAACGTTTGGAAAAAATCGTCAATCCAACCAACCACAAAGATATTCGCCAATTCTTATTAAAAACAGCCCGTCCAGCGTTTAAAGAATTAGTCGAAGAATTTGAAGAACACGGTTTAATTGCGCAAATGCGATTTATTGACGGGAAAAATCCAAAAATCGAATTTGAAGTGGTGAAAGAAAACCTGCGCAACTTCTTATATGGTATTGAATGTCAATCACGCGAATTATCTGAATTAGTGGTGGAAGACAGCAATGTGCCGAATATCGATGAAAGCAAGATCTACGAACCGATCACCTATTTCTTCGATGGTCGCAATGGTTATGATGTGCAATATATGACCAAAGACGAGCTGATTGCCGATGTGTTAAAACAATATGAGCGTTTTATGAACTTGGCGATGGACGAAAACCACACGCTAATGACGGCTGATGTAGAAAATATGACAGACAGCGTTGAACCCAAAAACGAAAGCGCGTTATAAATCTTTGCGCATTGGCATAAATAAGTAGGCGCTTGCGTTCATCTATGTCCGTCTGCGCCCATAAATCAGGCTTGTTGTATTGATTACACGAGCCTGATTTTTTCCTATTTGCTTGGCGATTTATCTCGCTTATCTAAAAAACTTGCGCAATTTCGACCGTACTTTTATTCCTTATTAAGAATGAACTGGCATTTTAAACTCAATTTGTTTATTATTATGAATAATCTTTTTTGACAAAAAGGGATAATATGCATTTTTTAGATGATATGGCATTGTTTGTTGAAGTCGTAAAAGCGAGGAGCTTTACGAAAGCGGCGGATAACTTAGACATCCCGAAATCCACACTTTCAGTGCGGATACACAAATTAGAAGATGCGATTGGGCTAAAGTTATTAAACCGAACGACACGCAAAGTTGAAGTCACTGAAGTGGGTCAGCTTTATTATGAAAAAGCGATAAATATTATCGAAGAAGCGCATTTAGCGCATATTCAGCTCACGGAGATGATTGCAAATCCGCAAGGCGTGCTAAAAGTGCTTGTGCCTGTTGATTTTGCGATACATATTATCGCCCCTATTTTGGCTGAATTTAGTGAGCGTTATCCGCATATTCAACTTGAATTTGACCTTATGCCGCGCAAAGTGGAACAGGTTGGTGAACATTTTGATATTGCGCTGTGTCATGAACGCCCGCAAGACAGCACCTTAGTAGCGCATCATTTGAGTGCATTTTCGGGGGGGATTTACGCCTCAGCACGCTATTTACAGCAATATGGCGAGCCGAAAAACTTAAATGATTTAACCAAGCATGAATGCATTCGTTTTCACACCGAGTTCAACCATGAATGGCATCTGATGAAAGGCAAGGAACAGCAACGCATTTCGGTGCTTGGGCAATATCATTCTAATAGTATGGAAATGTCATTAACGCTGGCAGCCCAAGGGTTAGGCCTTGCAATTCTGCCCGAAATTATGGCTCAACACGCCGTTGAAAAAGGGCAGATTAAACGTATTTTGCCCCAATGGCATACGGCTGAAATGAATATTTATGCGATCACGGCAACTCGCATTTTACCCCGCAAAACTCAAGTCTTTCTTGAACTATTGCAGGAAAAATTGAAAGCTGGCTAATTGCTAAAACAGTTTTCCACGCTAAATTATGCAAAAACTTAATGAATTTTGACCGCACTTAACGCGTTGATCTTTTTGATTATTTTAGGAGTATTTATCTTATGGACTTTTTACAACGTTTTTTTAAGATGGAATCGGCGAGCGGTATTTTGCTCTTCGCCTTTGCCATTTTAGCGATGATTTTCGCGAATACAGGCTTGCAATCCACCTATTTTGATTTTCTTGATATTCCAGTGACCGTGCAATTTGGATCCTTTGTGATTAATAAAACCTTTATCCATTGGATTAACGATGGGTTTATGGCGGTCTTTTTCGTGCTTGTGGGTATGGAAGTAAAACGGGAAATGTTTGAAGGCTCATTATCCAGCTATCAAAAAGCGATTTTCCCTGCAGTTGCCGCTATCGGCGGTATGCTCATCCCAGCCGCAGTTTATTGGCTAATCACCAAAGATCACCCAGAACTCGCCAACGGTTGGGCAATTCCAATGGCAACGGATATTGCCTTTGCACTGGGGATTGTGGCGTTATTAAGTAAACAAGTGCCGCCTGCGCTAAAAGTATTCTTGCTCGCCTTAGCGATTATTGATGACTTGGGCGCAATCGTTGTTATCGCGCTTTTCTTCTCAACAGACTTAAGTATGCAAGCCTTAACGATTGCGGCAGTTGCCGTTGTAGGCTTATTCATCTTAAATCGCTTCAAAGTGAGCAATATCAGCGCCTATATCATTATTGGTCTTGTGCTATGGGCTTCCGTATTGAAATCTGGCGTGCACGCCACACTTGCTGGTGTGATTATCGGCTTCAGCATTCCATTAAAAGATAAAAACGGCGAAAGCCCGTTACATAAAGCAGAACACGCGCTTGAGCCTTGGTGCTCTTACTTCATTTTGCCTTTATTTGCCTTTGGTAACGCAGGGGTTGTATTAGGCAACATCAGCAGCGATCAACTGTTCTCTGCTCTGCCTTTAGGTATCGCCCTTGGCTTGTTAATTGGTAAACCTGTGGGCGTGTTTGGCTTAAGCTATCTTTCCGTTAAATTAGGAATGGCAAAATTGCCTGACGGCGTTAACTTTAAACAAGTGCTTGCTATCGCGATGTTATGTGGTATTGGTTTTACTATGTCTATGTTCTTGGCGGGGCTTGCCTTCATCAGCGAATCAAATAGTATGATGAGTACTTTATCGCGACTCGGTATTTTGCTCGGCTCATGTCTTTCAGCCTTGTTAGGTTATGTGCTATTACGTTCTTCAACGAAAAAATCATAACTTTAGAAAAAATCCTAATTTTTGACCGCACTTAGCGGGATAAATCATAAGATTGGGATTTCATTTCAAACACAAAATTGATGCTTTGTAAGCGTTAAACACAAAGTGCGGTTAAAAACGAAAAAATTTTAACCGCACTAAAAATATGTGGACTAAGGCGCTATTCGCTTTTTCTTCCCTGCTAAGATTTGAATGGTCTCCGCAAGATGTTGGGACTGGGTAATCGCAGAAATCACCGCAACACCATCCGCCCCTTGTTCCCTTAAAATATAGGCATTGCTTTCATTGATACCACCTATCGCCACCAGCGGTTTTTCAACGCCTAAGGCTTTTAATTCCCCCACAAAAGAAACACCCAACGCGGGTGAATGATCGGCTTTGGAATGGGTTGGGAAAATAGGCCCTACGCCAAGATAATCAATATTTGCATCATCTTTCGCTGCCAAAACATCCGCCAAATTATTGGTGGATAAACCCAAAATAAATTTATGCTGGGCTTGCGCTAAAATCTCTGACACCGCCATATCACTCTGCCCAACATGAATGCCGTCCGCCCCAATTTCTAGGGCGAGTGGCACGTTATCATTCATAATAAACGGCACTTGATATTGCCGACACAAGGCAAGGCATTGTATTGCCAGCTGTTTTTGTTTTTCAGACGCATACTCCAACGAATGTTCCCCTTTATCACGAAATTGAAAACAAGTGATTCCCGCTTGTAAGGCTTGCTCTAAAATTCGTAATAAATTTGCCGAAGGCTCACCCGCCAAATGCAAACAATCTTGTGTTCCTGCCACAAAATAGACAGATAACATTTGTCGGATATTATTCATCTTGATATGCCCAATGATTGGTCGGCCCATGCCCATGGCCGAGATTTAACGGATGGCTGATTGCGGCGGTAATAAAGGCTTTAGCGGTGTGAATCGCCTGCTCCACAGAATGCCCTTTCGCCAATTCTGCCGTGATACAAGCCGAAAACGTGCAGCCCGTGCCATGGGTATGTTGCGTTGGGAAACGTGGGCTTGATAGGGTAAATTTCTCTGTTGGAGTAAAAATCCAATCCAAACAGACCGCACTTTGCGAGTTTTGGCTATGTCCACCTTTGATTACAACAGTTTCCGCGCCCATTTCTTGCAATAAGCGCGCCGCCTTTTCTGCACTGGCTTCGTCAATAATTTTAATCCCTGTTAAAGCTTCCGCTTCAGGCAGATTTGGGGTGATCACTTTGGCTTGCGGCACAATATATTGTTTTAATGCGGCGACTGCGTGATTTGGCAGCAATGGTGCGCCGCCTTTGGCGATCATCACAGGATCTAACACAATTTGCGGCAACTGATGTTGCTGTAAACAATCTGCCACAGTTTCAATAATATCCACATCGCCTAACATTCCAATTTTCACCGCTGAAAGCGAGAAATCTTCGGCGACTGCTTTGATTTGCGCTCGAATCGTTGCTAATGACACGGGGTAAATATCAAACACCCCTAAGGTGTTCTGCGCAGTGACAGCGGTAATTGCAACAGTGCCAAAGACATTACGCATTTGAAAGGTTTTTAAATCTGCTTGGATACCTGCTCCACCGCCACTGTCGGAACCCGCAATGGTCAATGCTTGAGGGATGTTATGCATTATTGTTCTCCTTATTTAGTTTCAAAAGTGCGGTCAAATTTTCACAAGAAATTTCAGCTAACTGATTCAAAAACGCAGTGGCAAAAGATCCCACCTGTGTGCTGAGATTTTGTGCAGCTATTTCCCCTGCTAGCGCATAAACCGTGCAGGCTTCAACCACGGCGTTTAAATTATCTTGTTTATCCACCACGCCTAAAAATGCGGCGATCACCGCGCCCAATAAGCAGCCAGAACCCGTTATTTTCGGGAATAATGGCGTGCCATTGGCTATTTGTATGACGTTTTTTCCATCGCTGAGATAATCAATTTCCCCACTGACTGCCACAATGCATTGGTATTTTTGAGCGGCAGTGCGAGCAATCTCGCCGAGATTGGCTTCTCCTTGCCCAGCATCAACGCCCTTGCCTTGCCAATCCACGTTCGCTAAAAACGCAATTTCTGCGGCATTGCCTCGAATCGCTGTAAATTGAATTTCGCTCAAGAGTTGCGAAGTTACTTGGCGGCGATATGCCGTTGCCCCTGCGCCAACAGGATCTAAAACCACGGGAATGCCTTGCTGATTAGCGGCTTTTCCTGCAATCAACATCGCGTCAACATCTGATTTATTGAGCGTGCCAATATTGATTAACAAGGCTTGCCCAAAGGTTTGGATTTCCGCCACTTCTTGTGGCGAAGTGGACATAAAAGGTGAGGCGCCTAAAGCAAGTAAACCATTTGCGGAAAAATTCGCCACCACAATATTCGTCATGCAATGCACTAATGGGTTGCGCTCTCGCACTAAATTTAAGTATTTGAATTGCATAGAGTTTCCTAATAACTAGATAGAAAAGATACGCAATAAATGGTCGAAAGGAGAATAAAGAAAGGATTAGTTCCCTACGCCAGTATTAGCTGTATCAGGTTTTACGGGTATGTTCTCAGCCGCTTCGCAGCACCCCGACTAACGCTGACTAGTCTAAATTCTTTTTGCCTCAGAAACAAAGAAAAAACAGAAAAATTGTGAACTCTGTCACAAAAAAGTGCGGTCAAAATTTTCATTATTTTTAACCGCACTTCGTTCAATCATATTCGTGCCATCGTAAAAGAAACAAAGGCTGTTTATCTTTCATAAACAGCCTTGAGTTTAAAATTTCAATTGACGTTCCACTGAACGTGCTTTGGTAATAAAACGACGGCGTTCATCTTCACGCATTGCATTGCTTGTGCCCGGCAATTTGACCGTCATTGGGTTGACTGGGCGACCATTAATATGGAATTCATAATGCAAATGCGCCCCTGTCGAAATGCCTGTGTTGCCCGAAAGCGCAATACGTTCACCACGTTTCACGGTTTGCCCTGCACGGACCAAAGGCTTACTTAAATGCATATAAACCGTTTGATATTCACGCCCATGGCGCAACACGACATAACGCCCTGCACCACCAGATTGATAGGCGACTTTTTCCACTACGCCATCTGCAGGCGCAATCACTGGCGTTCCAATTGGCAAAGCAAAATCCACGCCATTATGTGGGCGAACGCGCCCTGTGACTGGATGACGGCGTTTCGGATTAAACGGCGAAGAAATACGCGCTTGGCGCTGAATTGGGAAACGTGCAAAACCTTTGCCTAAGGTTTCACCTTGGCGGTTATAATAGCGTCCATTTTCAGCTTGAATTGCATAATAACTCTTGCCTAGGTTTTTAATGTGAATTGCTTCAACATTACCTTGCCCTGTGAGTTTGTTGTCTAAATATTCACGCGAAACCAAAATAGCGAAAGCATCACCTTTTTTCAGTTTATTCATACTAAATTGCCACTGAAGTGCGCTGGTTAATTGACTAATTTGGCGGCTATCCAAACCAAGGTTTTTCAAAGCAGCATGGAATGATGTGTCCACTGTGCCTTTTAGCACCTCTTTCTTCCAGATACTTTTTTTCTCGACAATTTGGCGTGCGAATTTACCGTCAGATTTACGCTCGTATATGCGCTCTTCTTTTTCTGACACTAACCAGTTTAAATATTCAAGATCATTTTCGTTATCTAAGATCCAATACATTTGCTGCCCAGGTCTCAAGTTTTTCAACTCTGGGTAGCTCGCAATTAAATTTTTACTGGTTTCATCTTCTAACCCCGACAATTCCAGCACATCTTTCAATGTATCACCACGCACAATCGTGTGACTAAATTGATCGGTGATGCGCTTAGCCTGAGTCGCGGCATCAATAAGGTCGTCCACCGCAGCTTGCGCATCTTTCGGCAAGGGTTCACTGGTATTAAGATCATCGGGATCGATGGTGATAGACTCTGACTCATCGTCTTTCCCCGTGAGTTCATCATCATAAGAGGTGGCATCATCGCTGTTTTTCTGTGCGATTGTATCGCCACCGACAGCCTGATCTGAGCCGCTGGTAATTTGAGCTGGCGTGGCCTCTTCTTGCAAAGGCTGATACGCCGCGCTTTCAGTTGTTTTTTCAGGCTTCTGCTCAACCGTATCTTTTAAACTTAATAAACCGCCCAAACAAATACAGATAAGCGCAAAAAAGAAAATCAGCGCTTTAATCCGTGATTTTCTTTTCCGTCTTTCTCGGGCAAGTTTAACGTGTTGAGCCAAGGGGAAATGCCTACCTAAAAAATATCAAAAATTTATCTGTGGGTGTAAGACCGCAAAATGCGAAAAAAATTCATTATACACGAGCAGGGAAATTTTACGACTTAAACTTTGAGCAATTAGCTTGTTTCACTGGCTGAAATACGTTATCTTTAAACGTTTTTTCAATTCACCGAAGTTTATTATGCATATCAATGCCATTCACAGAAATTCAGATAATTCGCCAAACAAACAGGCTGCACCTTTAATTGAGCTTAAGGATATTTGTGTCAATTTTGGGCAAAAAACAGCATTACAGCATATTAATATGGCGGTGTATCCGAATGCGGTTACGACCATTGTCGGCCCTAATGGTGGGGGGAAATCGACCCTGTTGAAAGTGTTGCTAAAATTAATCAAACCAAGTTCTGGCAAGATAAAATATGGCAAAAACGTGCGCATCGGTTATCTGCCACAAAAAATTCACTTAGATCATAGCTTTCCGATTACGGTCGAAAAATTTCTGTCACTCAAAAAAGGCATTTCGCAATCAGATATTCAACAAGCGATTGAATTGCTTTCAATTGGCCATTTAATAAAAAATTCGCTACAAAAACTCTCTGGCGGCGAGATGCAACGCGTGCTGCTCGCCCGTGCTATTTTGAATAAACCGAATTTATTAGTGCTTGATGAACCGACTCAAGGTGTTGATATTAATGGGCAAGTTGAACTCTACCAATTAATTCATCAAACACGAAAAACCTTAAATTGTGCGGTACTGATGGTCTCTCATGATTTACATATTGTGATGGCGGACACCAACAATGTACTTTGCGTTAACCAACATATTTGCTGCGCGGGTTCGCCGGAAACCATTAGTGCTGAGCCTGCATTTATTCAGCATTTTGGCGATCAATTTGCGAAAAATATTGCGTTTTATACCCACCACCATAACCACCGCCATGATATGCATGGCGATGTATGCTGTTCGGGGCAATATCAATGCGCACAACACAATCACCACAATCACTAAGTAATCATCATTATGTTTGAAATTATCTTTCCCGCTTGGCTCTCTGGTATGTTGCTTTCCTTAATCACGGCACCACTTGGAGCTTTTGTAGTGTGGCGTAAAATGGCTTATTTTGGCGATACGCTCGCTCATTCTGCTTTACTCGGCGTGGCATTAGGGATTTTTCTTGAAATCAATCCCTATCTCGCCATCATCATTTTGACGGTGTTGCTCGCCATATTAATGGTATGGCTGGAAAATAATTCCCATTATTCTGTGGATACGATTTTAGGCATTATCGCGCACAGTTGCTTATCTCTCGGGGTTGTTACTGTCGGTTTATTGCAAAATGTTCGCGTCGATCTCATGGGGTATTTATTTGGAGATTTACTTGCGGTCAGTTCTGAAGATTTATGGCTAATTAGCCTTGGTGTTGTTGTGGTACTCGCGGTTTTATTATGGTTTTGGAAACCGCTCATCTCCACCACGGTTAGCCCAGAATTAGCTCAAGTAGAAGGCATTAATATTCAGAAAATGCGTTTTATTTTGATGATTTTGACCGCACTTACCATCGCATTAAGCATGAAATTTGTCGGCGCGTTAATCATCACTTCTCTATTAATCATTCCTGCCGCCACTGCTCGACGCTTTGCCCGCACACCAGAAACGATGGCAATCATTGCGGTGTTGATAAGTATGCTATCCGTATCTATGGGCTTAACCTTGTCTGCGTTTTATAACACGGCTGCTGGGCCTTCAGTGGTGATTTGTGCCGCAATATTATTTTTGCTCTCGTTACTCGTTAAAGAACGGGTTTAAATGACTAAAATTTTTCATTTTTTGACCGCACTTTATTCTTCATTTGCTCCGTCAAATCAGTGCAACTACAAAAAAGTGCGGTCAGATTTTCATTTATTTTTTATGCTTTCTGCAAAATAAGCTTTTTCGTTACGTTCCAAAATAAAAAAGAGCAAGGGTTCGCCTTGCTCTCTTCTTTTTATGTTTAATAACAACTAGTTATTTAATACTCTCAAAATATCATCCACACGCTCTTTCGCATCGCCGAATAGCATTTGGGTATTTTCTTTGAAGAACAATGGATTTTGTACGCCAGCGTATCCAACTGCCATTGAGCGTTTGAATACGATAACGTTTTGTGCTTTCCACACTTCTAACACTGGCATACCTGCGATTGGGCTTGATGGATCGTCTAATGCCGCTGGGTTTACCGTGTCGTTGGCACCGATAACCAATACAACATCGGTATCTTCAAAATCATCATTAATTTCATCCATTTCAAGCACCACATCGTACGGCACTTTCGCTTCTGCAAGCAATACGTTCATATGACCTGGTAAACGACCTGCAACTGGGTGAATACCAAAACGCACGTTCACTCCTTTCTCGCGTAATTTTGCGGTAATTTCTGCCACAGGATATTGAGCTTGTGCAACCGCCATTCCGTATCCCGGTGTGATGATGACAGAGCTTGCATTTTTCAGCATTTCCGCCACTTCTTCAGCGGTAGTTTCACGGTGTTCGCCTTGTTCTTCATCGCCTGAACTTGCGCTCACTTCTGTGCCGAAGCCGCCTGCAATCACGCTGATAAATGAACGGTTCATCGCTTTACACATGATGTAAGAAAGAATCGCACCTGATGACCCCACTAAGGCACCTGTTACAATTAATAAGTCATTGCTTAACATAAAGCCCGCTGCAGCCGCTGCCCAACCTGAATAAGAGTTCAACATTGAAACAACCACAGGCATATCCGCGCCACCAATGGATGAAACTAAATGCCAGCCAAAGACTAGCGCGATTGCTGTCATCACCAACACTGGAAAAATGTTGTGCGGATTGTTTAAGAATGCAACCATTAATAAGGCTGAAACCACTAATGCTGCTAGATTCCATTTGTGTTTATGTGGAATATTTAATGCCGCAGAAGACACTTTGCGACCGAATAATTTGCCACTTAATTTGCCGAATGCCACTAATGAACCAGAGAAGGTAACTGCACCGATAAAGATGCCAAGAAACACTTCAACATTGTGAATGTTCGCCAAGGTAGCTTGTTCTGCGTGGAATGCCGCTAGTGCCACTTCGTCTAAATTAGCTGGTGGAACGGCATCTACGTGCAAACCATAGCTGTTAAAGCCGACTAAGACCGCCGCTAAACCTACAAAGCTGTGCAAAATTGCCACTAATTCTGGCATTTCTGTCATTTCAACTTTTAAGGCTTTTTTCACGCCGATAAAGCCCCCGATTGCCATTGCAATCAAGATCCAAAGTGTGCCTTGTGATTGTGGGCCGAAAATGGTGGCAACTAACGCGATCGCCATCCCTACAATACCGTACCAACAACCTGCTTTTGCGGTTTCGTGTTTAGAAAGCCCTGCTAAACTCATAATAAAGAGAATCGCAGCAATAATATATGCAGCTGTTACAAATCCAAAAGACATGAGTTTCTCCTTAACCTTTTCTAAACATTGCAAGCATACGTTGCGTCACTTTAAAACCACCGAAGATATTAATGCTTGCCACTAAGATCGCAATAAATGCAAGAATATCTACAACTAAATTACCTGTCGGCTGCGCAATTTGTAATACCGCCCCAACAATGATAATACCTGAAATCGCATTTGTTACTGCCATTAATGGGGTGTGCAATGCGTGGCTGACGTTCCAAACCACATAATAACCCACCACGCAAGCTAAGACGAATACGGTAAAGTGTGATAAGAATGCTGCTGGTGCAACAGAGGCTAACCATAAGAATAGCGCGCCGCACCCTGCCATTAAGCCATATTTCACTCGTGGATCTGCAGGTTTTTCTTCTTTTTTCTCGACTGGCGCTGCCGCAGCTGGTTTTTGAGGCTGTGCTGACACTTGAATTGGTGGCGCAGGCCATGTTAATTCACCGTCACGCACCACAGTGACACCACGCAATACCACATCGTCAAAATTAATATCAATCTGACCGTCTTTATTTGGTGCAAGTAGTTTGAGTAAGTTAACTAAGTTTGTACCATAAAGTTGTGAAGATTGAGTCGGCAAACGTGCTGGGAAGTCTGTATAACCAATCACTTTGACTTGATTTTCGGTTACCACCACTTCGCCTGCTTTGGTGTAATCGCAGTTACCACCCGTTGCCGCCGCCAAATCAACAATCACCGAACCTGGTTTCATTGAATCAACCATCTCTTTGGTGATTAAACGCGGTGCGGCTTTACCAGGAATCGCGGCTGTGGTGATAATAATATCAACTTCTTTCGCTTGTTCAGCGTAAAGTTCCATTGCGCGGCGGTTAAACTCTTCAGACATCACTTTGGCATAACCATCGCCTGAACCACCTTCTTCTTCGAAATCAATTTCTAAGAAATCTGCGCCCATTGATTTAACTTGTTCTTTTACTTCTGGACGAGAGTCAAAAGCACGGACAATCGCACCTAAGCTATTTGCTGCACCAATTGCTGCTAATCCTGCAACCCCTGCCCCAATCACAAGCACTTTCGCTGGTGGTACTTTACCTGCGGCAGTAATTTGCCCTGTAAAGAAACTACCAAAAGCGTTTGCCGCTTCGATCACCGCACGATAACCAGAAATATTCGCCATTGAACTCAATGCATCAAGGGCTTGCGCACGTGAAATACGCGGTACCGCATCCATTGCTAACACATTGATTTTTTTCGCTTGCAATTTTTCCATTAATTGCGGGTTTTGCGCAGGCCAAATAAAGCTTACTAGCGTCGCACCTTCTTTAATCAGAGCAATTTCATCGTCAGTTGGCGCATTCACTTTAAAAATAATATCTGAAGCCCAAACTTCTTGTTGTGTGCCAACAGCCGCACCTGCGTTTACAAATGCGCTGTCTTCAAAACTCGCTTTAAAACCTGCATCGTGTTCAACGAGCACATCAAAACCGAGCTTTTTGATCTGTTCAACAGTTTTTGGCGTTGCTGCCACACGTGTTTCGCCGTTAAACAGTTCTCTAGGTACACCAATTAACATAACACTTCCTTAAAATTAGTTGATCGATACACATTGAGCTAACAGTTTGTATTAGTCCAAATACCCGAGATGACAATAAGTCAAACCGTCTCAACTTTAACACTAAATAATAGAAAATGGGAATTGTTTTTTTATGAAAAAATCCTATAAATTTGGATTTCATTGAATAAATCAGAAAAAATAAACAATTATTTTAGAAAATTCGCAAAGTGCGGTCGATTTTGCTATAGTTTATTTCACTTTTAATGCTTATTTAGGATAACTTTATGCAATTTCCCTCTCTTCAACCAGCCACCTTAATCCGCCGCTATAAACGTTTTCTTACGGATGTGCAGCTACAAAATGGTGATGAGATGACCATTCATTGCGCCAATACTGGGGCAATGACGGGCTGCGGCGAAAAAGGAAACACGATTTGGTATTCCGATTCTAAAAGTGAAACGCGAAAATATCCTTGCTCTTGGGAATTAACCGAGCTTGAAAGTGGCAATTTGGTTTGCATTAACACCCATCGTTCTAATCAACTAGTGCATGAAGCTTTGTTAAACAAGCAAATTAAAGAGTTGGCAATGTATGATGAGATCTATCCCGAAGTGAAATATGGTGAAGAAAATAGTCGAATTGATTTTTTGCTGAAAGGGGAAGGGCTGCCAGATTGTTATTTGGAAGTGAAATCGATCACTCTAGTGAAAAATAATATCGGTATGTTTCCTGATGCTGTGACTACTCGCGGACAGAAACACGTTCGTGAATTGATGGCGATGAAAAAGCACGGGCATCGTGCCGTTGTGCTTTTCGCGGGCTTACATGATGGTTTTGATTGTTTCAAAATTGCGGAATATATTGATCCTGAATATGACAAATTGCTTAAACAAGCCTTGCAAGAAGGCGTGGAAGCCTATGCTTATGCGGGAAAATTTGAAAAAACACAAGGAATTCCGACCGCACTTTCGCTGACTGAAGCGGTCCCCTTCATTTAAATCTCATTATTTGAGAATTATTTTCATTTATCTATTGACACGCTAATTGAGAATTATTATCATGAACACATCAAAACAACAATAGATAATCACTCCAACTTTTAGGCGTTGCACTCCCCACAAGTCAACGCCTTTCTTTTGTCAAATTTACGCTTTAACCCTTTTCATTTCAGCAATATCCACTATAATTACCTTTTCTTTATTATAGAAGGCAAATAATAAGATGACTGATTTGAATACTGTTCTCGCGGAACTAAAGCGCGGTGTTGAGAATATTTACTCTGAAGAAGATTTAATTGAAAAATTGAAAGAAAACCGCCCATTACGCGTAAAATTAGGGGCTGACCCAACTGCACCAGATATTCACTTAGGTCATACTGTAGTTTTAAATAAATTGCGTAAATTTCAAGAACTTGGCCATGAAGTGATATTCTTGATTGGTGATTTCACAGGAATGGTCGGCGATCCATCGGGCAAAAATGCAACGCGCCCGCCGCTGACTCGTGAAGATGTCATGCGCAATGCAGAAACCTATAAACAACAAATTTTCAAAATTTTAGATCCGCAAAAAACCAACATTAGCTTCAACTCCGAATGGTTAGGACAATTAGGCACAGAAGGAATGATCCGCCTTGCTTCAAACTATACGGTCGCACGCATGCTTGAGCGAGATGATTTCAAAAAACGTTTTGCAAATCAACAACCTATCGCGATTCACGAATTTATCTACCCATTATTACAAGGGCAAGATTCTGTTCACTTAAAAGCAGACGTTGAACTTGGCGGCACAGACCAAACATTCAATTTATTAATCGGACGTGAATTACAAAAAGCAGATGGGCAAAAACCACAAGTGGCGATGACAATGCCATTACTCGTGGGCTTAGATGGCGAGAAAAAAATGTCTAAATCCTTGGGCAATTACATTGGGGTTACTGAAGCGCCGAATGAAATGTTCGGTAAAATCATGTCAATTTCTGATGATTTAATGTGGGATTGGTATAACTTGCTCTCATTCCGTCCATTAGCGGAAATCGCACAATTAAAAGCAGAAGTGGCAGCGGGCAAAAATCCTCGTGATGTCAAAATCTTACTCGCCAAAGAAATCATCGCCCGTTTCCACAGTGAAGCCGATGCAGATGCGGCGGAGCAAGAATTTATTAACCGCTTCCAAAAAGGTGCGATGCCTGAAGAAATGCCTGAATTTACTTTTGAAGGTGAGATCGGCTTAGCCAATTTATTAAAAGAAGCGGGCTTGGTGGCTTCAACATCCGAAGCAATCCGCAGCGCGCAACAAGGCGGTGTTAAAATTGATGGCGAAAAAATCACTGACGTGCGCCAAAATGCACAGCCAGGCACATTCGTTTACCAGGTAGGCAAACGTAAATTTGCTCGTGTTACAGTAAAATAACGAAATAACCAATCTGCAGGCGGACCAAGTGTCCGCCTCTTCTTTGATAGGAAAGCAAAATGGCCAATAAAATTTGGGTGCTTGGTGATGCCATATTGGATTGCGAGAACCATTAGCTAAAATGTGCAAATGCTGCGTTGGCTTGTACTATAAAAGGCGCAATGTCTGCTTTGCCAAATCAACAGCAATTAGCAGTATTTTTAGCCAATTAATTCTCAGTGGTGGCAACAAATAGCGTCCCCAACTTTTCGTTTTTCGTTCTACATTTAGGTGCTTTCAATGATCATTTTCAATAATGGCAAATACAAATCCTTACATGCCGCCACTCAAGGCGAACTCGATGCGCTTGAAAGTGCGGTCAAAAAAGATCAAGATTTTCGACCGCACTTTCATCTCACCACGCCAACAGGTTTACTCAATGATCCTAATGGTTTAATTTTCGATGGGGAGAAATTTCATGTGTTTTATCAATGGTTTCCATTCGATGCCATTCATGGAATGAAACACTGGAAACATTATACTACCAAAGATTTTATCCATTATGAAAGCGCCCAAGATCTGATCCCTGATGAACATTTTGAGAGCCACGGTTGTTATTCTGGCGGGGCGTTATTGGTTGAGGATAAAATCGCGTGTTTTTATACAGGCAACACGCGCCGAGCTAGCGACAACCAACGCATTCCATTCCAAAATTTAGCCATTTTCGACAAAGCTGGGCAGCTTATCAGCAAACGCCCATTATTAGAGAATGCGCCCACAGGTTATAGCGAACATTTCCGCGATCCCAAACCTTATTACAGCAAAGACGGAAAAATCCGTTTTGTGTGTGGTGCGCAGCGTGAAAATTTCACCGGAACGGCTGTGATTTTTGAAATGGCAAATTTAAATGATACGCCACGCATAATCGGCGAGCTCGCCATTCCTGCTTTTGATAATCACGGCGTATTTATGTGGGAATGCCCTGATTTACTCAACATTGGCGGCAAAGATGTTTTTATTTGGTCGCCGCAAGGCAAACAACGCGAGGCGCATCAGTTCCAAAATAATTATCACGCCACCTATGCGGTTGGCGAATTAGATCACCAAACATTCAACGCTGAGCAGATTGCCGAGCTTGATCAAGGTTTTGATTTCTATGCACCGCAAACCATTGCCAATGTTGCAGATCGAACCATTTTATTGGCTTGGATCGGCTTACCTGATTTAACCTACCCTACTGACGAATTCAAATGGCATTCTATGCTCACTTTGCCGCGCGAATTGCGTTTAGTGCAAAACAAACTCTATCAACAACCTGTTCAAGAAATTTATCAAAATTTGACCGCACTTCAAACCATTCAGCTTGAAGAACAGGTTGAGATCGCGCATTTAGATACTTCCTATATCAAATTTAACGCAAACAACGCCGCCTTTCATTTAGCGTTTTTCCACAATGAACAAGGAGAAAAACTCACCCTTTCCTATGATGGAAAACTGCTGTACTTAGATCGTAGCCACACAGCGCAAACAGTTTGGATGCAAAAGTTTGGCAGGCAGCGTTATTGTGAAATTGAAAATCTGGAACAAGTAGAAATATTTTTTGATCGCTCGGTGTGTGAAATTTTCCTCAATGGTGGGGAAAAAGCGATGACCTCGCGCTTTTTTATTCGCCAGCGAAAAAATATTGTTAAAACTGACCGCACTTTGCAGTTAGAAATTGCACAACCAAAGGCAATTGAAATCAAATAAAACGCCTTTAACGTTGAGTTATCGTGCAAAAACGAGTAAAGTATTGAAGATTATTGTTAAAAACCACGGGACAAAATTATGGGTAAAAGTGTTGTAATTCTCGGCGCTCAATGGGGCGATGAAGGGAAAGGCAAAATTGTCGATCTGTTAACAGATCGCGTGAAATACGTTGTGCGCTATCAAGGCGGCCACAATGCGGGTCACACCTTAATTATCAACGGTGAAAAAACGGTATTGCGCTTAATTCCAAGCGGAATTTTACGCGATAACGTAACCTGCTTAATTGGTAATGGTGTGGTGCTTTCTCCCTCCGCATTAATGCAAGAAATGGGCGAATTAGAAAGCCGCGGCATTAAAGTGCGTGAACGTCTTTTAATCTCTGAAGCTTGTCCATTAATTTTGCCTTATCACGTTGCAATGGATCACGCGCGTGAAGCGGCGTTAGGCAATAACAAAATTGGTACCACTGGTCGTGGTATCGGTCCTGCTTATGAAGATAAAGTGGCTCGCCGTGGTTTGCGTGTGAGCGATTTATTCGATAAAGAAAAATTTGCAGAAAAATTGAAAAATGTGTTGGATTATTACAATTTCCAACTCGTCCACTACTACAAAGCCGAAGCGGTTGACTTCCAAAAAACATTAGATGATGTGTTAGCGATTCGCGATGTCATTTTAGGTATGGTGGCTGATATCAGCACAATTCTTGATACCGCTCGTAAAAATGGCGACAACATTCTGTTTGAAGGTGCGCAAGGGGCGATGTTGGATATCGACCACGGCACCTATCCATTCGTCACCAGTTCAAATACAACCGCAGGCGGTGTGGCAACAGGTTCAGGTTTTGGCCCACGTAATATCGATTATGTGTTAGGTATCATCAAAGCTTACTGTACGCGTGTTGGTGGCGGTCCATTCACCACAGAATTATTTGATGAAGTCGGTGCAGAAATTGCGCGTAAAGGTAACGAATTTGGCGCAGTAACAGGTCGCCCACGCCGTTGTGGTTGGTTTGATGCAGTGGCAATTCGCCGCGCCATTCAAGTGAACTCGATCTCGGGTTTCTGTATGACCAAATTAGACGTATTAGACGGCTTTGATGAAGTAAAAATCTGCGTCGGTTATAAATTACCAAATGGCGAAGTGGTTGATTATGCACCACTTTCAGCGAAAGACTGGGAAGGTGTAGAGCCAATTTACGAAAGTATGCCAGGTTGGAAAGAAAATACCTTTGGGGTAACCGAATACGACAAACTGCCAAAAGCGGTTCACAATTATGTAAAACGCATTGAAGAAGTTACTGGTGTGCCAGTTGCTATTCTTTCAACAGGTCCAGACCGTTTGGAAACAATGATTTTACAAGATCCGTTTGCAGCTTAATATTGTAAGCTCTCCCAATTAAAAAGCCCACAAATTGTGGGCTTTGTTTTTTCAACTATTTTCTGAGCTCTTTTAATCTGCTAATTTAACTGCCAGTTGCCATTAACCGCGGTGCCAATCACGTTAAAATCATGGCTAAACACGGTTAAATTAGCAATTTTGCCCACTCCAATAGAGCCTAATTTGTCATCAACGCCAATAGCTCGGGCTGGATACAAATTACACATACGCAAGGTTTCATCAAGCGGAATGCCCACAAACTTCACGGCATTTTTCACGCTTTCTATCATGGTAATTGCTGAACCGCCAAGCGTACCATTGGCATCAAAACATTTACCATCACGCACATAAACCGTTTTGTCCACAAAGGTAAATTGCTCAATCGATGCGCCCGCTGCGGCAGTGGCATCCGTCACAATACAAAGTTTTTCCCCTTTGCAACGTTTGGCAATTTTAATGTTGCCAAATTCTACATGCAATCCATCGACAATAATGCCTGCGTAAATATTGTCTGAATCTAATACAGCCCCCACCAAGCCCATCTCGCGACCACTGCTCACAGGCGACATCGCATTATGAAGATGAGTGGCGAAACTAACGCCATTGGCGATGGCTTGTTTGGCAACATCATAAGAGGCATTAGAATGCCCAACCGAAACAATCATGCCCGCATTAACAAAATCCGCCGCATATTGCATTGTTGGATTTTCTGCCGCAATGGTTAGTTTGGTGATCACATCGGCATTCTCACATAAAAAAGCTTTCATTTCTGGGGTGATTTCACGGATATATTCCGCACGATGAACGCCTTTTTTCTCCAAGCTCAAATAAGGCCCCTCCAAATGCAGCCCCAAAGCCTGATTTTGGTGTTTAGCCAAATAATCTCTCATCATTTTGACCGCACTTTTCATGCCTTCATCGCTATCGGTAATGAAAGTCGGTAAATAGCTTGTCGTGCCGGAACGTAAATTAGTGGCTTGCATGATTTCCAAGGTTTCGACTGTCGGCTGTTCATTCACCATCACGCCACCGCATCCATTAAGTTGTAAATCAATAAAGCCTGCCGTGAGATTATGCCCTTGTAAATCAATTCGTTGAATGTCCTCTGCCAAGTTCTCTTCTGGAATTACCGCAGAAATCTTGTCATTTTCCACCACCACTGCATAGCCATAAAGCACATCATAATTGCTGTAAATTACCGCATTCGTTAACGCATATTTCATCTTATTTTTCCTTGCTTTCAATTTGAAAAGGACGCTTTACGCGTCCCTATATCACTACAAACATCACACCACAGAATGAATCGCTCTGCGTTCTAATTCAGTAAAATATTTTACCGTTTTCACTTTCAATTCTTGGGTGGCTGGCTCATCACAAACCAAAATATAATGGCGATGTTGTTGCAATGCGGAAATAGTCCAAAAATGATTAATCGAATTTTCCACGCCAGCTTGCACAGCCAAGGCTTTCTGATGCCCTGTAGCCAAAATCATCACCTCTTCTGCATCTAACAATGTCGCCACACCAATTGTCAACGCATATTTCGGCACTTGATTCACATCGTTATTAAAGAAACGTGAATTGGCAATTAAGGTATCTGTTGTCAACGTTTTAATGCGGGTGCGAGAACTCAAAGAAGATGCGGGCTCATTAAATGCAATATGTCCATCATTGCCCACACCGCCCATAAATAAATTAATTTTACCGTAGGATTTTATCTTTTCTTCATAACGGCGACATTCTTCATCATGATCTTCTGTATTGCCATTTAAAATATTGATATTTTTTTCTTGTATATCAACATGATTGAAGAAATTTTTATACATAAAACTATGATAACTTTCAGGATGTTCTTGCGGCAAGCCCACATATTCATCCATATTAAATGTCACCACATTTTTAAAACTCACTTCTCCCGCTTGATAGAGTTTGATCAACTCTTTATAGGTTTTTAACGGTGTCCCCCCCGTAGGCAAACCAAGCACAAACGGACGCTCCTCTGTGGGTTTAAATTGATTGATACGATCAACAATATGGCGTGCAGACCACTTTGCCACTTGTTCATCAGTTTGTAATGGAATTAAACGCATAATAACCTCCTAAAATTCGTGAAATTTTGACCGCACTTTTGGGATGAGAATCAAAGTGCGGTCACTTATTAATAAATTTAGATGATAGATTACATCACTCGGCTGCCAGCTTTGGCGCCGGTGTCCACATCAAGCAAGAATAGATCTGCGCCGCCTGTGCCAGCAGATAGAATCATGCCTTCTGAAACGCCGAATTTCATTTTGCGTGGAGCAAGGTTGGCGACCACAATCACTTGGCGGCCGACAAGCTCTTCAGGTTTATTGTAGGCGGCTTTAATCCCTGAAAGCACTTGGCGTTGTTCAAAGCCTAGATCAAGTTGGAATTTTAATAATTTGTTACTTTCAGGCACTGCCTCGCAACTTAACACCGTTGCCACCCGCAAATCAATTTTGGCGAAATCATCAATGGTAATTTCCGCTTCAACAGGTTCAAAATCGCCAGAAAGTGCGGTCAATTTTTCGCTTGTTTTTTGCGCTTTTGTCGCGGTATTCACGGCGGCATTTTCAGCTTTAGAAGCTTCGATCATCGCTTCAATTTGTTTCATATCGATTCGGCTAAACAATGCTTTGAACGGGGCAATATTATGCGCAAGTAACGGCTGGCTTAAATTTTGCCAAGTCAGTTCTGTTTGTAAAAATGCTTCTGAACGCTCGGCTAATTTTGGTAAAACAGGTTTTAAATAGCCCATTAATACGCGGAATAACTGGATGCCCATTGAGCAAACCGCTTGCAACTCGGCATCACGCCCTTCTTGTTTTGCGATCACCCAAGGTGCTTTGTCATCTACATATTTGTTGGCTTTGTCGGTTAACGCCATAATTTCACGGATGGCTTTGCCAAATTCACGATTTTCATAGTAAGCCGCGATCACATCGGATTGGGCGATAAATTCATTGAATAGTGCTTCATCTTCTAATTTATCGGCTAATTTCCCTTCAAAACGTTTTTGAATGAAACCTGCATTACGCGATGCCAAATTCACTAATTTATTCACTAAATCCGTATTAACACGCTGCACAAAGTCATCTAAATTGAGGTCTAAATCATCAATTCGGCTGCTCAATTTTGCGGCATAATAATAGCGTAAACACTCTGGATCTAAATGTTTTAAATAGGTGGCGGCTTGAATAAAGGTGCCACGCGATTTAGACATTTTCTCGCCATTTACCGTGACATAACCGTGGACGAAAATATTCGTTGGTTTACGGAAATTCGCGCCTTCCAACATCGCTGGCCAAAATAGGCTGTGGAAATACATAATATCTTTACCGATGAAATGGTAAAGTTCTGCTTGGCTGTCTTTGTTCCAAAAACTTTCAAAATTTAGACCGCACTTTTTGCAAAGATTTTTAAAAGATGCCATATAGCCAATCGGCGCATCTAACCACACATAGAAATATTTGTTTTCGGTACCTGGAATTTTGAACCCGAAATAAGGCGCATCACGAGAAATATCCCATTGTTGTAAACCACTGTCGAACCATTCTTGCATTTTGTTCGCCACT
This sequence comes from Alitibacter langaaensis DSM 22999, assembly GCF_003096995.1. Lineage (GTDB taxonomy): Bacteria > Pseudomonadota > Gammaproteobacteria > Enterobacterales > Pasteurellaceae > Exercitatus > Exercitatus langaaensis. The sequence goes on from NZ_QENU01000004.1 coordinate 78,050, forward strand.
TCAGATTGCAATGCGCCTGAACGATTCCATTCTTTCAACATTGCTTCAAAACTCGGCAAATCAAAGAAGAAATGTTCACTTTCTTTCACCACAGGCGTTGCACCAGACACCGCCGAACGCGGATTAATTAATTCTGTTGGGCTATATGTGGCAGAACAAACTTCGCAGTTATCGCCATACTGATCTTCCGCTTTACATTTCGGGCAAGTGCCTTTCACAAAACGATCTGGCAAAAACATGGATTTTTCAGGATCGAATAACTGAGAAATTGTGCGGCTTTTTATAAAACCATTTTCTTTTAATCTTGTATAAATTAATTCAGATAATTCGCGATTCTCCTCACTATGTGTGGAATGATAATTATCAAAACTAATGTTGAACCCGCAAAAATCTGCGTAATGGCTTTGTTGCACATCGGCGATCAATTGCTCGGGGCTAATGCCCATTTGATCAGCTTTTAACATAATTGGCGTGCCGTGTGCATCATCTGCACAAACAAAGTGAATGTCATTGCCACGCATACGTTGAAAACGCACCCAAATATCCGCTTGAATATGCTCAAGCATATGCCCTAAATGGATCGGGCCGTTGGCATAAGGTAACGCACAGGTAACAAGGATTTGACGGTTTTGTTTTGACATATTTCTTCTGCTCTATGATTCGTGAAAATTAGCCACAATTTTACCCGAATTGCGGTATTTTTTCCAGCCGAACCAGATTTTACTTAACAGATGATAAGCTTCGTGATTAAATAGCCGAGAATTTTACTCTACTGTTTTACAATTTAGGAATCATTATGGCAATTCAATTTTCAGCGAATCTGAATGCTGAACAACAAACGCAACTTGAACAAGTGTTCAAAAACTTCCAACACCCTAGCCTACAACAGGATTTGCTTGCATTAAGTGCGGTCAAAAAAATCGAAAAAGGTGGGGAAACCTTACGCATTGAATTACAAATGCCCTTTGCTTGGAATACGGCATTTGAACAATTAAAAGCGGAAGTTTCTCCGAATTTACTCACTATTGCAGCAGCGAGTGAAATTAAATGGATGCTCAACTACCAAATCGCCACGCTAAAACGTGCCAATAGCCACCCAGCGGTAAAAGGGGTGAAAAATATCATTGCGATTACCTCAGGCAAAGGCGGCGTGGGTAAATCCACAACCAGCGTTAATCTAGCTTTGGCTTTGCAAGCACAAGGTGCGAAAGTGGGATTATTGGATGCGGATATTTATGGCCCTTCGATCCCACATATGTTAGGCGCAGAAAATCAACGTCCAACTTCGCCAGATAATCAACATATTGAGCCGATTGTTGCTCACGGATTACAAACCAATTCCATTGGTTATTTAATGGAAGCGGATAATGCCACAATTTGGCGTGGACCAATGGCGAGCAGCGCGCTCAATCAGCTATTAAATGAAACGCTTTGGACAGAACTCGATTATTTAGTGATCGATATGCCGCCAGGCACTGGGGATATTCAGCTAACCTTATCCCAACAAATTCCCGTCACTGGGGCTGTGGTCGTCACTACGCCGCAAGATATTGCGTTGCTAGATGCTATTAAAGGGATTGCGATGTTCCAACGTGTGTCCGTTCCCGTGTTAGGCATTATCGAAAATATGTCTATGCATATTTGTTCAAACTGCGGCCATCATGAGTCAATTTTCGGCACAGGTGGCGCACAAAAAATTGCAGAAAAATATCAAACTAAAGTGCTTGGTCAACTGCCATTACATATTTGCTTGCGTGAAGATCTGGACAAAGGCTTGCCTACGGTTGTATCCAACTCAAATGAAGAAATTCGTCAGGCTTACTTGCAATTAGCCGAAAAAGTATCAAGCGAACTCTATTGGCAAGGTTCAGTGATCCCCGCTGAAATTATGTTCCGCGAAGTGAAATAATTTTAACCACTCATTGCAAAGCACGCTATTTGGTTTTATCAGCATTAGGCTATTCAGCATTAGGTTTCAGCATTGTAACCGCGCTATTAGAATAGCGATTGCATTAAAATAACAACGGCATAGCCATAATCAACAAAATAGCAATATTCGCTTGATTTAAGGTTATCAAATAGCATAAAAAAGGTCTGACCGAAGTCAGACCTTTGTTTTTAGATGAATAATAAATTACTGCGCTTCCGCTCTTGTTGGCTCGCTAAACACATGGCTCACCGCTGAGTGATGACCCGCAGCACCTTTTCCATGGAAATAATAACGGCTTTCGTGCCATTCCACAATTTCAAATAGCGCATTCATTTCATCACTAGCTTTCGCTAACGTCATTTCAGCTTTAGTATGTTGCACCGCTGAAATTGTACCTAACTGCCCTTCAAATTGATAAGTACGTTGAAAAGTGCGGTCAATTTTCTCATTATTTTCCACAATCACAGCGGTTTCTTCCGCTTGTTGCTCAAGAATACGTTGTTCTTCGTTCAAACGTTCAAGTGATTCTTGCACACGTTTTTCAACGGCTTCATTCGCAGGTTGAGTAACAAAGCCCAATGGCTGAGCATTTGATGAAACAGGTTCAACAATTGCAGAGGCTGGCATATTCACTGCCACTTCATCACCTTGTTGACTCTGCTGTTCAAGCAATTCATCCACAGATAAGAATTTGCTTTCTTTCACTTTTTGCGCAGCCGTCAAATCAATCCATACTTTACCGCTTGCAAGCTCTGGCGAGGCAACCGCAGCAAATAATGGCATTGGCGAAACCACATCATTACGGCGACGGCGTTGATTGTTAGCACGCAAATGACGAGGCGAACGGCGATTGTTATTATTGCGCTCACGACGGTTAGCTTGTGGCATTTCTTCCGAAGCTAAAACTGGGCTAAATTCGACCGCACTTTCTGCTGACGCAGAACTGATTTCAGTTTGTTGCTCATCAAATTGTGCCACATTAGATTGCTCAATATTCGTGCTAGCTGCTTCATCCGCCACACGCACACGTTTACGCAAATCACGGCGTTCGCGACGTTGACGGGTCGGCGCTTTTTGTTCTTCCACCGCATCAACATTACTTTCCGCAGCGACGGTTTCAGTTACGTTCTCCGTTAAAGTTTCATCCACAAAATTAGCTTTACGCATATTGCGACGCTGATTGCGATCATTTTGGTTGCGTGATGGTCGAGTTTCTGTTTTTTCTTGCGAATTTTCATCTGCGCCTTTGTTATTGCGCTCACCGCGTGAACGGCGGTTATTGCGGCGCTCATTATTACGGCGATTATTGCGTGAATGACGTCCTGCCGCTGGCTTAATCTCTTCTTTCACTTCTGTCGCAAATAAACCTTTAATCGCTGCAACAATACGTGCAAGCAAAGATGGTTTTGCTTCGACTTTACGTTCAATCACCGGCGCTGCTTCAGAAATCGTCATGGATAACGCAGCCGTTTCAGCCACTGTTTCTGCGCTTACCGCGGCAGTTTCTGGCTGTGGACGTGTTGTCCAAGAATCATCAGAAATGTTGAAATCATCATTATTTTCATGCAATTTAGCCAAGTTATAGCTCAATACATCGGCATCTTCGCCATCACGCAAGCGGAACACGCTGAAATGCGGAGTTTCCATTGCTTCGCTTGGCGCAACAACGACATCCACATTATGGCGTTTTTCAATGCTACTAATGGCTTTACGTTTTTCATTTAATAAATAAGAGGCAATTTGAACCGGTACAATACATTGCACTTGTTTGGTATTTTCTTTTAATGCTTCTTCTTCGATTAAACGTAAAATTGAAAGTGATAGGCTTTCATTATCACGCACTTTACCCGTACCTTGACAGCGTGGGCAAACATGGCTTGACGCTTCCCCTAAAGACGGGCTTAAACGTTGGCGGCTCATTTCTAACAAACCAAAGCGTGAAATACGGCTAATTTGAATGCGCGCACGATCTTGACGCACAGCATCACGAATGCGGTTTTCCACTTCACGTTGGTGGCGCACTGGGGTCATGTCAATAAAATCGATAACGATCAACCCACCTAAATCACGCAAGCGTAATTGACGTGCGATCTCATCCGCGGCTTCAAGGTTAGTATTTAACGCCGTTTCTTCAATATCACCGCCACGAGTTGAACGCGCTGAGTTAATATCAATGGCTGTCAACGCTTCAGTTACATCAATAACAATTGAACCACCAGAAGGCAAACGAACTTCACGTTGGAATGCAGATTCAATTTGCGATTCGATTTGATAATGGCTGAATAGCGGTACTTCGCCTTGATAAAGCTTAATGCGATTAATAAAATCAGGACGCACAAGTTTAATGTGCGCTTTCGCTTTTTCATAGATTTTCGGGCTATCGACCAAAATTTCGCCAATATCTCGGCGCAAATAATCACGGATAGCACGGACAATCACATCACTTTCTTGGTGAATAAGGAATGGCGCAGGACGACTTTCTGAAACCTGTTTAATCGCTTCCCAATGATGTAATAGAACTTTTAAATCCCATTGCAATTCTTCTGGCGATTTACCCACACCAGCGGTTCGTACAATTAAGCCCACGCCTTCAGGCACATCTAATGAACTTAATGCTTCTTTTAATTCCAAGCGTTCATCGCCTTCAATGCGGCGAGAAATGCCACCAGCACGCGGATTATTTGGCATAATCACCAAATAACTGCCTGCTAATGAAACAAAAGTCGTTAGCGCCGCACCTTTATTGCCACGCTCTTCTTTATTCACTTGAACAATTACTTCTTGTCCTTCTTTGATCACATCTTTGATGTTTGGGCGACCGTTATAAACATAATCAGCTGGAAAATATTCACGCGCAATTTCTTTTAATGGCAAGAAACCGTGGCGCTCTGCACCGTAATCGACAAAAGCCGCTTCAAGACTTTGTTCAACACGGGTAATTCTTCCTTTGTAAATGTTTGCTTTTTTCTGCTCGTGACCTGGACTTTCAATATCCAAATCAAATAGGCGTTGCCCATCAACCAGCGCAACGCGCAACTCTTCTTTTTGAGTTGCATTGATTAACATTCTTTTCATGTGTAAAAAATTCTCTGTTATTTTTATATTAAAATTATCTCAAATTTAACCGCACTTGAGCTGTTCTCAATTCCAATCGACCTCGTGTTTGTCGCTATAGCTCGTCATCTCGACGATCAACTAGCTGGGTGCATTGATTGGAAATCGTTCTCAAAGCCTATGCTTATTCACGATAATGCCGGAAATTTGGTCGTATTTTCGTTAAAAATGAACGTCTTATGTCTAAACTGCATCCACTCAAAAATTAACGAAATTAATGATTTTCTGACCGCACTTTTGGCTCGCAAAAAATCTTTGCTATTATGGGCGAAAAGGGTTGCTTTAGCAAGGCATTTCACTGATTTTCGCCAATTCAAATTAGGCTAAATCTATGCTAGAATCCCTCCCAATTTTTACTTAAAAATCACATTTATGAATGACAAAATAATCAATGCCAACGTAAAAATGCTCGAAATTTCTGATGACGAAGCAGGACAGCGTATTGACAATTATCTCTTAGCCAAGCTAAAAGGGGTGCCTAAAAGTTTAATTTACCGCATTGTGCGCAAAGGCGAAGTGCGCGTCAATAAAGGGCGGATCAGACCCGAATATAAATTACAAGCAGGCGATGTGGTTCGCGTTCCGCCTGTACGTGTTTCAGAAAAAGCGCAAGCCCCTGTTTCCACTAAATTAAATAAAGTTTCACAACTCGAAAATCAGATTATTTTTGAAGATGATTGCTTATTAGTATTGAACAAACCCTCGGGAATTGCTGTGCACGGCGGCAGCGGCTTAACATTTGGTGTGATTGAAGGATTGCGCGCATTACGCCCCGACGCACGTTTTTTAGAATTGGTGCATCGCCTTGATCGCGATACATCAGGCATTTTATTAGTCGCCAAAAAACGTTCAGCCTTGCGCAATTTGCATGAGCAATTACGCATCAAAACAGTGCAAAAAGATTATCTTGCGCTGGTGCGTGGGCAATGGCAATCGCGCGTGAAAGTGGTGCAAGCGCCATTATTGAAAAATGAACTCGCCAGTGGCGAACGTATTGTGAAAGTAAGCGCTGAAGGAAAGCCCTCAGAAACCCGTTTTTCGATTGAAGAACGTTATCACAATGCCACCTTAGTGAAAGCCTCGCCTGTTACTGGACGCACCCACCAAATTCGCGTGCATACTCTGCACGCAGGGCATCCCATTGCGATGGATGACAAATACGGCGATAAAACCTTTAACCAACAAATGCAAACATTAGGTTTAAATCGTTTATTCCTGCACGCCGCAAGCATTCGTTTTGAACACCCAAAAACTGGGGAAACCTTACGTCTGAACGCGCCACTCGATGAAAAAATGAAAGGAATTTTGACCGCACTTCGCGCGCAAAACGCGAATATTTCATCATAAAACGAGCAATATCTTCGCGCGTTATTATCGCTACATAGTCTATTATTGTATTCTTTCATTTTCTTAGATGGGCATTGATATTTTCAATGATCTAAAGTGAGAGATATAAATACAAAAAATAATAAATTTTTCACCGCACTTTAATGATTTTTGTTTGAATGATGGCAAAGTGCGGTCAATTTTGCCGAAGTTTTGGATCTATTTCATAGTGGCTATAATGGATATGGCGAGGAATCATCAATCCCATATAAGCGCGATGCTCTTTGAACATAAAAAAACCGCTAATCTAGGTTAGCGGTTTTTAACAATTAGGCTTGTGCAGAATGACGTTCTGCCACTTCTTTTAACAGCGGCTGCAATTCGCCTGATTGGAACATTTCTAACACGATGTCGCAACCACCGATTAATTCACCCTCAACCCATAATTGTGGGAATGTTGGCCAGTTTGCAAATTTAGGCAATTCAGCGCGCACATCTGCGTGTTGTAAAATATCCACATAACCGAACGGCACTTGGCAATTAATTAACGCTTCTACTGCACGAGCAGAGAAACCACATGAAGGCAATTTTGGTGAACCTTTCATATAAATTAAAATTGGGTTTTCAGCAATTTGCTTTTTGATTTTCTCTAAAGTTTCCATTGTTTTTCCTTTTGTAAATTCGAAAGTGCGGTCCATTTTAGCAGAATTTTGTTTTAATCCAAGTAATTTAATCAACTACTACTGACTATTATCAACGCTACCAACTACCGCCTGCTCCACCGCCACCGAAACCGCCGCCGCCAAAGCCGCCGCTATCCCCGCCGCCGAAACCGCCACCAAATCCACCGCCGCCATAACGATTACGGCGACTGTTGGCAATCATACTCGCAATAATGGCTGCATTTTGTAATTGGTCGTGATTTTTTGTTGGGCTCACATAAGCCGAACGGCGCCAACTCAGCTCGCCAAATAGCACAAATAAGATAAACAGGCAGATTATGATGAATGGGATATAATCATCAATCGCCGTTTCATTCGCATCTGTTGGCAATGCGGCATATTCGTTTTGACTGGCGGCAATAATATTATCTAATGCTTGATTAATGCCTTGAGCATAATTGCCCGAGCGGAAATTAGGCAAAATGACTTTACGAATAATCTGTGAAAGCAAGGCATCGGGCAACGCGCCTTCCAACCCTCGCCCCGTTGCGATAAAGACTTTGCGATTATCTTTTGCAACCAATAACAGTACACCGTTATCTAATTTTTTACGTCCAATCCCCCACTTGTCTCCAAGCTGGAAAGCATAATCAGAAATGTCATATTGCCCTACTGAACCCAGCATAACCACCGCGATCTGCGAACTCGTTTCGCTGCTGTATTGACGCAATTTATTCTCTAAATATTGCACTTCTTGAGAAGAAAGGGTGTGCGTGTAGTCATTCACATAACGAAATGGGCTAGGCACAGGCGGAAAATCATCCGCGAATGTAACACTAGACATAAAAACAGTGAATAAAACTACCGCACTTTTCAACCATTTAACCATTAATAATCACCTCATTTGGCAATTCATTCACGTCATCAGGTTGAATTGGAAAATATTTTGCCAATTCTTTGCCGATCATTTGAATTGCAAGAACCACAGCATCCGTATGTTTGCCTTGTTTAAATTGTGCCACCATCACTTGATGCGCTTGTTGCCAAAAGTCATCACCCACAAATTGGTGTATGCCTTCATCACCAATAATGGCAGATTGATGATCTTTATAGGCAATATAAATTAATACGGCATTACGCGCTTGCGTTTGCTGCATGCCTAACTCATCAAAAACCTGCAAAGTGCGGTTTAAAATCGGCGCATTTTGTAAATGTGGCTCAATATAAACACGTAATTCCGCAGAAGTTTGCTGCTCAAGTGCAACAATAGCTTGCTCAATATGGCTTTTCTCAAAAGGAATTTTAGCAGAAAATAGGGGCATAATTTCTCACTTATTCGGGTGGTTTATTTTGTAATAAGTCCTAAAAGAAAGGTGCGTCAAACGCACCTTATGACATTAAACGGGCATTATTCAAAACTTACTGTTGGTGCATTCTCAGCACCTGATACTGATTTGAAATAAGGTTTTTCTTTAAAACCGAAAATCATTGCAGCAAATTTAGTTGGGAATGTACGAACATAAGAATTATAAGTTTTCGCAGCATTATTAAAGTCATTACGAGCTTTATTAATACGATTTTCCGTACCTTCTAATTGCTGTTGTAAATTCATAAAACCTTCATGCGCTTTTAATTCAGGATATTTTTCCACTGAAACTAATAAACGTGATAAGGCTGAACCCACTGAATCTTGATTTTGTTGGAATTGTGCTAATTGTTGTTCAGTCATATTAGCTGGATCAATTTTGACTTGTGTCGCTTTAGCACGAGCTTCAATCACACCTGTTAACGTTTCTTTCTCAAAATTAGCTTGACCTTTTACCGTATTCACTAAATTTGGGATCATATCTGCACGACGTTGATATTGAGATTCTACATTTGCCCAAACCGAATCAATTTCTTCTTCTGATTTTACTAAGCCGTTGTAACTTGACATTAATGTAAAACCAACAATAACTGCGATAATCACCGCAATAAGCCATTTTTTCATTACAAAGTTCCTTTATGCATAAAATAACTTCATTATTCCCCCTCGTTATCATGATGGAAATAAATGAGCTGTTATCTCACGCTAATAAAATTCATTTTCTAGTTACAGTGGATAACAAAGCAATTTCCACTTAACCTTTAATTGATGCTAACAAAAGACCCAAACATTACTGCCTGGGTCTTCCTTGAATTTATTTATCTAATTGCTTAGATAGTTAAATTACATAGTAGCTTGCTTGTTGCCTTGAACTTGAACTTCAACGCGACGGTCTGGTGCTAAGCAAGCGATTAATGCTTTACGACCTTTAACTGCATCACAAGTGTTGCCAGTTACTGGGTTTGCTTCACCGTAACCAGTTGCTGTGATTGCGTTAGAGTTAACACCTTTAGAAACTAAGTAGTTAGCTACTGTTTCTGCACGACGTTGTGAAAGTTTTAAGTTAGATGCATCTTTACCGATACGGTCTGCATAACCATTAACTGCTACTGCTGGGTTAGATACTTGGGCGATTTCGCCGTAGATACCGTCTAATGCTGTAGAAGCTTCAGGTTTTAATGTTGATTTACCGAATGCGAAAGTTACATCACTGTTTAAAGTGAAAGTTTTGTTTACAACTTCAGGTGCTACAACTGCTGCGCCTTGACCGAAACGGTAAGAAATACCTGCAGTTACAGAGTGAATATCTGGGCTGTAGTTGTAGTTAGTATCAGAGTAGCCAGCTTTGTCTAAAGCGCTATCTAAGTTACCCGCTTTGCTTAACCATTGGTATTCAACGCGTGCCGCTAATTCTGGTAAAATTGCGTATTCAACACCTGCACCTAAAATTAAAGATGCTTTAGTTTTGTTGAATTTTTCTGCATCGTCGCCTTTACCTGCTTTATACATGTTACGAACGATACCAACACCTACTTTACCGTAAACGTCTAAATCTTGATAAACTTCATAGCTAGGTTTTAATGCTAAGCTAAAACCGTGTGCTGAGTGGTAACCTGTACCTTCACCAGCTTCGCGAGTTTTGTTTTTACCGAAGAAATCATAACCTGCTTCTGCTGCTAAACCAAAGTTATTTTGGTTTAAGATTTGGTAACCGCCAAATACGCCGTAAGTTACAGAATTACGGTTAAAACCTACATCTTCTTGCGCTGCTACACGTTTAACACCGTTGTGCATTGCTGACCAACCTACACGAGCACCCGCGTAGAATGTGTTTTCTTGTGGAGCTGCTTGCGCAACTGTTGTTGCTGCTAAACCAGCGATAGCTAATGCGATTGCTGTTTTTTTCATTGTGATGATCCTCTTAAAATTTAGTCATCTTAATTAAAAAATTTTGTATCAGCTGATATAGCTGAAGTACAAACACAATTTCTTGTGCCATATATATCTTAAATCTTTTTGCTAAAAAAGTGAACTTTTTCATGCAAACAAGAACTAAGCATACATCTTCTTAAGGGTACTGAATTTGCCCTGTATCCTTTTGACAAATTCATTTCCTTCAAACTTGCTGTAAGAAAGAACGTTTCAAAAGTGTGCGTATTATCTAACATAAATATAGGAAATCAAATTTTTCTAGTTCTTTTGATTACTTTTTATTCAATTCTATATTCTTTAGGTTATTTTTTAATCTATTTTTGATATTTTTATATAACCAACAGTTAAAAACTATTAAATTTTGACCGCACTTTCCCATTTGTTCACCTTAAACACCCTTTTTTCTGTACTTTTCTATGCTAAAATCAAGCTAATTTCACTTATTCCTATAAATATAAGAGCACAACATTATGTTACCTCGTCTAAAAAATGTTCCTCAACTCAATCCATTAGTTACTGAATATCTGCAAGATTTGCAACAGCAAGCCTTTGAAGGGGATATTGCCTCCAATTATGCGGATCGCTTAAGCCTTGCGACGGATAACAGCGTTTATCAAATGTTGCCACAAGCCATTTTATTTCCTAAATCCGTTGCGGATGTTGTGCGCATCACTAAGCTAGGGCAACAACAAAAATATCGTTTACTCAAGTTTACCCCTCGAGGTGGCGGAACGGGCACGAATGGACAAGCGCTTAACGACACGATAATAGTCGATCTATCGCGCCATATGACTGGCATTTTAGAACTGAACGTGGAACAGCGTTGGGTGCGGGTGCAAGCAGGCGTGGTGAAGGATCAATTAAATCAATATTTAAAACCCTATGGTCTATTTTTTGCGCCAGAACTTTCCACCAGCAACCGCGCGACTCTCGGCGGCATGATTAACACAGATGCCTCTGGTCAAGGTTCATTACAATATGGCAAAACCTCTGATCACGTGCTGGCATTAAAAGCCGTGCTCGTCAACGGTGAGATATTAGAAACACGCGCTATTAACACGAGCAATTTTGCTGAAAATTTACCGCCAAATTTGACCGCACTTGGTCGTCAAATACACCAAGAAATTTTTACTCGCACGAAAGAAAAGCGTCAAACTATTATTCGTGATTTACCCCAGCTCAATCGTTTTTTGACAGGATACGATCTCAAAAATGTATTTAATCAAGAAGAAACCGAATTTAATCTCAGCCGAATTTTAACGGGTTCAGAAGGTTCTCTTGCCTTTATTTGTGAAGCCGTGCTGGATCTCACGCCCATTCCCCAATTCCGCACCTTGATTAATGTGAAATACAGCTCATTTAATGCGGCATTGCGTAACGCGCCATTTATGGTAAAAGCCAATGCGCTTTCTGTGGAAACCGTGGACAGCAAAGTCCTAGGCTTGGCAAAAGAAGACATTATTTGGCATTCGGTGCAAGATCTGCTCACAAAAACAGAAGAAAACCCCATTCTCGGATTAAATATTGTGGAATATGCAGGTAATGATCAGCATAAAATTCAAGATTTAGTCACTGCACTTTGCGCGCAGCTAGATGAGAAAATGGCGAAAGGCGAAGACAATATTATTGGTTATCAAGTCACCCAAGATTTAGCCAGCATTGAGCGCATTTATGCTATGCGTAAAAAAGCGGTGGGATTATTGGGTAATGCCAAAGGCTGGGCAAAACCCATCGCCTTTGTGGAAGATACCTGCGTGCCACCAGAAAATTTAGCGGACTATATTTTAGAATTCCGCGCGCTTCTTGACTCGCACAATCTTCAATATGGAATGTTCGGCCATGTGGATGCGGGGGTGTTGCACGTTCGCCCTGCGTTGGATTTAACAGATCGCTCTCAAGTGCAATTATTCAAAGAAATCTCTGATAAGGTAGCGGAACTCACCCACAAATACGGTGGACTCATTTGGGGCGAGCATGGCAAAGGCATTCGTTCTTATTATGGCGAGAAATTTTTCACCCCTGAATTATGGCAAGAATTGCGCTATATGAAATTCTTATTCGACCCTGAAAATCGCCTTAACCCGGGTAAAATCTGTACGCCACTCAACTGCGATGATGAGCTTTATGGCTTGCTGTCGCCTATGCGAGCCGATCACGATCGCCAAATTCCGATTCAACTTCGTGAAGAATTTCGCGGCGCGATGAATTGTAACGGCAATGGCTTATGCTTTAATTTTGATGTGCACAGCACCATGTGCCCGTCAATGAAGGTTACACGCAATCGCTTATATTCGCCGAAAGGACGCGCAGCGATGGTGCGTGAGTGGTTAAAACTGATGGCAAATGAAAATGTCCAACCGAATGAACTCGATTTTCGCCATTCTGAAATCAAGCTTAGCGAATTTATTCAAAAAATTAAAAATCAGTTTAAACGAAAAACAGAATATGATTTTAGCCACGAAGTCAAAGCGGCAATGGACAGCTGTTTAGCTTGTAAAGCCTGTGCAAGCCAGTGCCCGATTAAAATTGATGTGGCAAATTTCCGTTCTAAATTTTTCTATTTTTATCACCAACGCTATTTGCGCCCAGCCAAAGATTATGCCGTGGCGAATTTAGAACTTGTCGCACCTTATCTGGCAAAAGCGCCAAAAGTGTTCAACTTTTTCACAAAAATGAAAGCAGTCCAAACGGCGGCGGAAAAAACGCTGGGAATGACTGATTTGCCTTTGCTTTCCCAACCGAATTTACAAAGCCAATTAGTGGAATTGGGCTATCAAGGTAAATCTTTGGAAGCACTAGAAAAACTGTCTGCCAGTGAAAAAGCCAACTTAATTTTGGTGGTGCAAGATCCTTGGACATCTTATTACGATGCGAAAGTCGTTCGTGATTTTGTGGCGCTCGCGGAAAAATTGGGCTATCAAGCCATTTTGTTGCCTTTCCGACCGAACGGTAAAGCACAGCATATTAAAGGCTTTCTCAAACAATTTACAAGAACCGCCAAAAACCAAGCTGAAATGTTAAACCGTGTCGCTAAACTAGGCGTGCCGCTCGTGGGCGTAGATCCTGCGATTGTCTTGTCCTATCGTGATGAATATAAAGAAGTGTTGGGCACAGATCGTGGGGATTTCCACGTGCTCACCGCCCACGAATGGTTGAAAGCTGAACTGAAATCTGAACGCTTGCAAAGTGCGGTCAAAAACTTGCAAATTTCTGACCGCACTTCTGCGCCAGAAGCCTGGTATTTATTCCCGCACTGCACGGAAGCGACCTTTATGCCAACAAGCCCGAAAGACTGGCAGCAGATTTTTGCTACATTCGGCGAAAACCTGCAAATTGAAAATGTTGGCTGCTGCGGTATGGCTGGCGTATTCGGGCATGAAGTGCAAAATCAGCAGATCTCTCGCGATATTTATGATCAATCTTGGGGCGAAAAACTTAAAGGCAAAGCCGCCGAACGCTGTCTTGCCACGGGTTATTCTTGCCGCAGTCAAGTAAATCGTTTTGCGCAATTCAAGCCGAAACACCCCGTTCAGGCATTATTGACATTATTTTCGTCATATTAATTGCCAGTATTCGTAAAATGATGCCCGCTTGGAAATATCCAAAAAAACAGGCGGGCATCAAACCCACCGTTATAATCTTTTGCCGCCTTTTTACAACCTTTATTACTCATTCATCACACATTTTCCTTTGCCCTAAAATCTTATCCTTTATATAGAGGAAAGAAATAAAGAAAAGTGCGGTCAATTTTTGCAAAATTTTATGCGGGACGCGCCCCAAGAATGTGGCAAATAGTGTAAGTCAATTCGCTACGATTTAAGGTGTAAAAATGGAAATCGTTCACCCCTTCTCGAGAAAGCACACGCACCATATCCGTAGCAATACTCGCCGCCACTAAATTTCGCGTAGTGGGATCATTATCTAACCCTTCATACATTTTGTTCATCCAGCTAGGAATTTTCACATTGGTCACCGCTGACATTTTTTGTAATTGCTTAAAATTGGTGACGGGCAAAATCCCCGGGACAATTTCTGCATCAATACCAATGGACGCACAGCGATCGCGGAATCGCAAATAACTCTCTACATCAAAAAAGAACTGAGTAATCACATGATTTGCGCCCGCATCTACTTTGCGTTTTAAGTTGATGAGATCAGCTTGCGCGGATTTCGCCTCTGGGTGAATTTCGGGATACGCCGCCACCGAAATATCAAAGGGCGCCACATCGCGCAGCAACTCAATTAAATCCGATGCATAAAATAGCTCGCGCTGATAATTGGCTGGTACATCGCCCCGCAATGCCACAATACGGCGAATGCCGCTATCCCAATAATCTTGGGCAATTTGGCGCAATTGCTCGGGCGTGGCATCAATGCCCGTTAAATGGGGCGCTGCTTCTAATCCAGTTTCCTGTTTAATGCTTTTTACCACGTTATGAGTGCGATCACGTTCGCCCGAATTCGCCCCATAGGTGACAGAAACAAATTTGGGTTTTAGCACTTTTAAGCGATGGATCGATGCCCACAGGGTTTCTTCCATTTTTTCAGTTTTCGGCGGAAAAAATTCAAAAGACACATTAATGTTACCATTTAAGTCAGCGATATGTTGATTCAGCGTATCAATTTCTTTTGCGTAGCTCATAAGTTCCTCCAATTTGCGCTTTTGAACATAGTAAATTGGCATCATTTATGCGTCAATTTCAAAAAATTCACTTTTAAACTGAATCTAATTCATAGTAAAACTTTTCTAATTTTGACCGCACTTTGTGCTAAAATGCCCTACTTTAAAACGGCTTGCCTTGGGTAAGCTACTGACTTGAACTCAGACTACGGAAAAATGATGACTTTCAAACCTGAACTTCTCTCGCCTGCGGGCACTCTGAAAAATATGCGTTACGCCTTTGCCTATGGCGCTGACGCGGTTTATGCGGGACAACCGCGTTATAGCTTGCGTGTGCGTAATAATGAATTTAATCATGCGAATCTTAAAATCGCCATTGATGAAGCACACAGCCTCGGCAAAAAACTATATGTGGTTGTCAATATCGCGCCGCATAATTCCAAGCTCAAAACCTTTATTAAAGATCTGCAAGTGATCGTGGATATGCAGCCCGATGCCTTGATTATGTCCGATCCGGGATTAATCATGTTGGTTCGAGAACACTTCCCCGATGTGGCAATTCACTTGTCCGTGCAAGCCAATGCAGTGAACTGGGCAACGGTTAAATTCTGGAAACAAATGGGATTAACGCGTGTGATTTTATCGCGGGAATTATCGTTGGAAGAAATCGCCGAAATTCGCGAACAAGTGCCAGATATTGAAATCGAAATTTTCGTTCACGGCGCGTTATGTATGGCATATTCTGGACGCTGCTTGCTTTCGGGCTACATCAACAAACGCGATTCAAACCAAGGCACCTGCACGAACGCTTGCCGTTGGGAATATAATGTGCAAGAAGGCACAACCGATGATGTAGGCAACATCGTGCCGAAATACACGCCTGAAATTGAAGTAAAAAACGTGGCGCCAACATTAGGCGAGGGCGAAGCCACAGATAAAGTCTTTTTATATACTGAACCCCATCGTCCAGATGAACAAATGACAGCCTTTGAAGATGAACACGGCACCTATTTTATGAATTCAAAAGATCTGCGTGCCGTTCAACATGTGGAACGCTTAACCCAAATGGGCGTGCATTCCTTAAAAATTGAAGGGCGTACAAAATCTTTCTATTATTGCGCGCGAACTGCACAGGTGTACCGTAAAGCCATTGATGATGCAGCCGCAGGAAAACCCTTTGATGAAAGTTTATTAGGCACCTTAGAAAGCCTTGCTCACCGTGGTTATACCGAGGGTTTCTTGCGCCGTCACAATCACGATGAATATCAAAATTACGATTATGGCTATTCAATCTCAGATCGTCAGCAATTTGTCGGCGAGTTTACAGGCAAACGCAATGAATTAGGCTTAGCGGAAGTGGCGGTAAAAAATAAATTCCTACTTGGTGATGAAGTAGAAATGATGACCCCAAAAGGCAATATTGTGTTTACCATCAATCGTATGCTTAATCGCAAAAATGAAATGGTGGAAGCTGGGCTTGGTGATGGACACTTGGTCTATTTAGACGTGCCTGAAGATGTGGAATTGGACTACGCGTTATTAATGCGCAACTTAAACGGCACCAATACACGCAATCCTCACCAAAAATAACCGATAGATTAAAGCCCTTATTTCGGGGCTTTTCTTTTATATAAAAACACAGAAAAGTGCGGTCAAAATTGAATAATTTTTTACTATCGATATCAGCACTTTATTTCTTCACTAAAACTTTTCAAATTTTGACCGCACTTGAAAAAAGCAAAAAAGCCGCAATATTACTATTACGACTTTCTTAGAATAAGATGGCGGAAGAACTGAGATTCGAACTCAGGGTGGGCTCGCACCCACGCCGGTTTTCAAGACCGGTGCATTCAACCGCTCTGCCATTCTTCCGCAGTTAATTGCGGTGAAATATAATATAGTTTTCTCAAAAGGTAAACTAAAATTTTATAAATTTTTATCAGGCGATGATTATTTACACACATTGAACAAAATGCGCCCATAAACACAAAAAATCTTTTGACTTTTTAAACATTTAACTTTAATTTAACAAAAGTTTGTATTCATTCTTATTTAAGGAGAAACTATGCAACAATCTCGTATTGTTTTCGATTCACGTGAGCAATCAACATCATTACTTCAAACACATAAAGTGTTACGCAATACTTATTTCTTATTAGCGTTGACACTCACTTTTTCAGCCGTTGTGGCGTATATTTCAATGTCACTTGGTTTGCCACGCCCTGGCATTATTGTGACTTTAGTGGGCTTTTATGGTTTACTTTTCTTAACCAATAGCCTTGCTAACAGCGGTGCGGGGATTCTTGCAGCGTTTGCTTTCACAGGTTTCCTAGGTTACACCGTTGGACCTATCCTTAATATGTATGTAGGCGCAGGCTTAAGTGATTTAGTTGTATTAGCGTTAGGCGGCACTGCTGCAGTGTTCTTCGCTTGTTCCGCTTATGTATTAACCACGAAAAAGGATATGTCATTCCTTTCTGGAATGTTATTTACATTATTCATCGTGTTATTAGTGGGTATGATCGCAAACATCTTCCTAAAAATGCCTGCATTGCATGTGGCGATGAGTGCCTTATTCGTTGTGTTCTCAAGTGCGGCGATTTTATTTGAAACAAGCAATATCGTTCACGGGGGCGAAACCAACTACATCCGCGCAACAGTGAGCTTATTTGTTTCAATTTATAACTTATTCATTAGTTTGCTAAACTTATTAACCATTTTTAGTCGCGATGACTAATTAAACCCCAATCAATGACGCCCCAGTTTGGGGCGTTTTTGTTCTAGTGAGAGTAATATGTTAACGGTAAATAATATTCAAATTGAAACAGATTCTGCCGGATATTTAATGCATAACCAGCAATGGAATGAAGACGTTGCCCGTGCGATTGCGGAAAAAGAAAATCTGCAATTAACTGATGCCCATTGGGAAGTGATTTATTTTGTTCGCGATTTTTATCAAGAATACAATACTTCGCCTGCGATTCGTATGTTGGTGAAAGCGATGGCAGAAAAACTGGGGGCGGACAAAGGGAACAGTCGCTATTTACAACGTTTATTTCCCGATGGCCCCGCCAAACAAGCAACCAAATTAGCGGGTTTGCCTAAACCTGCCAAATGTCTTTAACCTTTAGAACGCCCAAGTGCGTTCAAAAATCACAAAATTTTGACCGCACTTTATGGCTAATTTATACGCTAACTTGCGGGCTAACGTTCAATACTAAACTCACTAAAATGGCGTTCGCCAAGATAATCCTGTTCAATGACTCGTTCCACTTTCGCCGTTGGCGGCCCTTGTTGCAACCATTGGCGCAAGCTGTCGATTTGTTCTGTAACCCCTTGTGCAATGACTAATACTGAACCATCAGAAAGATTTTTTACGCTGCCGCATAGTAATAATTTACGCGCAAACTGGGCGGTATAAAAACGGAATCCTACGCCTTGCACGCGACCATAAATGGTAAATTGTCGTTTTTTCATCATATTTTTCTTTGATCTATTTCAGAAAATGGTAAATTTTTTAGTACTAACTATTTTAATTTTAACCAAATTAGCATAGCATACAAGCTAACGTTGTTTAGAGAAACTTTTCATCAATAATCTCTAGTGAACGTTTTATTTAGTTTTATCTATCCTTAAAAGGAGTCACTATGAAATTTCGTTTAGCTGCCATCACAGCTGCAACATTATTAGCAAGCACTGCCAGTTTCGCAGGCGTCGTTACTAGTTCATCAAATATTGATTTTTTAGCTATTAATGGTCAAAAAGCAAGTAAATCTTTATTAAAAGAAACACGCTCTTTCAATATTAATGATACCAATACTCACCAAGTCGTTGTTCGTGTTGGTGAAATTGTTCGTTCAGGTTCTGACCGCACTTTATTTGAAAGTGATCCAATCGTGGTGACATTCCAAGGCTCAAACGAAGATATTCAAATTTCTGCAGAAAGATTATCTAATGAGCGTGATGTAGAAAACTTCAAAGCAAATCCTAAAATCACCGTAAAAACCGCTTCAGGTGTAGAAATTCCAACAAAACAAGAATATTTGAAACAAGAAGGTTTCTTGCCAAATGTTAATTTAGTAGAAAATCTTTCTGATTATAATTCATCTGGCGCGCCAGCTGCGGTCGCAAGTTTTGCCACTGCCACAATGCCAGCTACCGTTGCAACTGTTGGTTCAAATGGTAAAGTTCAGAAAGGCAAAGTAACTGTTCAAGGCGAAAATGCAGCAGAACAAATGTTACAATATTGGTATCAACAAGCAGATAAAGAAACTCAACAACGTTTCTTAAACTGGGTGAAAAAACAAAAATAATCACCGTGAATATCATTCGAAGAAGTGAGCCTAGCTCACTTTTTCTTTATTGGAACTGACAATGGAAACCACAACTCGCACACTACAATCCTGTAAACGCATTGCGTTAGTCGCCCATGATCACCGCAAACGAGCGCTCATAAATTGGGTGAAAACACACCGCACTTTATTGGCTCAGCATGAATTATATGGCACGGGCACCACAGGAAATCTGATTCATCAAGAAATGGGGCTGAATGTTCATACTTTGCTGAGTGGTCCAATGGGCGGCGATCAGCAGCTGGGTGGTATGATTGCGGAACTCAAAATGGATATGATGATTTTCTTTTGGGATCCAATGAATGCTGCGCCTCATGATCCTGATGTAAAGGCGCTAATGCGAATTGCCACGGTGTGGAACATTCCTGTGGCATTGAATGCTGCCACTGCTGATTTTTTGATTTCATCATCGGCGTTTAATCAGCCCATCGACATTCATATTCCTGATTATGAAAGCTATTTAAAACAGCGTCTAAAATAACCGCACTTTAAGGAAAATTATGGCATTAATTCTTAACATTTTAAATTTCGTTCTTGGTGGATTTGCTGTGGCTTTCGGTTGGTTAATCGCCACAATAGTCAGCGCACTGTTAATCATCACACTCCCCTATTCTCGTAGCTGCTGGGAAATCACCAAAATGTCATTAGTGCCATTCGGTCATGATATTGTTCATATTAAATTACTCGAGCCGAAAAGTGCGGTGCAAAATACCCTAGGTTCGGTGTTAAATGTGATCTGGTTTGTCCTTTTAGGATGGTGGCTATGCCTTGCCCATATTTTTGTAGGGATTATTCAATGTGCCAGTATTATTGGCATTCCAACAGGATTAATGCATTTTAAATTGGCCAAAATTTCATTATTTCCTGTTGGCCAACGGGTGGTATCAAAAGAAATGGCGAAACTGGCATATCAATATGCCGCAGAAAAAGAATTTGAGTTTAAACGCAATGGTTAACGCTAAAATACTCGGTAGTTTACCTATTTTCATTGCCGTAAACATTGCGGCATTATTGGTTTGGAAGCTTGATATTTCTCAATGGAGTATGCCATTGGTATTAGGCATTATTGCGGGTGGCTTAGTGGATTTAGATGATCGTTTAAGTGGCCGTTTACGCAATATTTTTTATACCTTAATTGCCTTTTCTATCTCTTCACTCTGCGCACAAATGCTTATCAATCAAGGCATTTTCTTTATTCTTGCCATGACGGTGATGACATTTGTATTCACCATACTCGGCGCAGTAGGGCAACGTTATAGCACCATTGCTTTTGGCACATTAGTGGTCGCCCTTTATACCACGCTCACATATTTGCCCGAAACATTATGGTATATCAATCCTGTGATGATTTTGTGCGGCACCCTGCTATATGGCATTATCGCCGTTATCATTCATTTACTCTTCCCCAACCGCCCTGTACAAGAAAGTATTGTCCGTTCCTTTTTAGCGTTGGCGGACTATTTAGAAGCCAAATCCGATTTTTTCGATCCTGATGATATTGAATCCCTTGAACGAAAACGGATTGAATTGGCAATGAAAAATAATGCACTGACTGCGGCGTTTAATGACAGTCGTCACGCACTCTTTAACCGTATGCGGGGGCAACATCGCCATTCCCACACCAATAAAATGTTGCGCTTTTACTTTGCCGCTCAAGATATTCATGAACGAGCAAATTCTAGCCATGTGAATTATGAAAATTTAGCCGCTCAGCTTAAAAATTCCGATTTGATTTTCCGAATGCAGCGTTTATTAGAGCTAGAAGCGCAAGCCTGTCGTGATATTGCCAACGCATTGCGCCAGAACCAAAATTATCAATATAACAAACGTTTAGAGCGCACCGTGCAAGGCATTGCGCAATCCTTTGAATTATATGCGCATGCAAATCAAGGGAGTCAGCAGGAAAATGCGGTGCAAGCGATCCGCACTTTATTAGAGAATTTGCAAAGCATTGACTGGCAATTACATCACTTAGAACAATCACAACATCGTGAAGAACGGCATGAACACGCGCAGATTTATACGGAAAATATTAGTGGTTTAAGCAATATTGCAACGCGAATCGCTAGCCATTTCACCTTAAACTCTCAGCTATTCCGCCACGCAATACGCCTGTCAATTGTCGTTTTTGTTTGCTGTGCATTAGTCGAAATTTTTCATTTACAACTCGAGCGTGGCTATTGGATTTTGCTCACAGCTATTTTTGTCTGTCAACCCAACTATTCCGCCACAAAAGTGCGGTTAAAACAACGAATTATTGGCACCTTGCTCGGTGTATTAGTCGGCTCATTTTTGCCTTATATGGCATCCACGCTAGAAGCCAAGCTGGCTATTGTGGTCATCAGCAGTACGTTATTTTATTTTTTCCGCAGTAACAATTACAGCTATTCCACTTTTTTCATTACCATTCAAGTTTTAGCCAGTTTCGATATTATGGGCTTTAACATTTATGATGCAACGCTGCCAAGATTTATTGATACGCTCATTGGTGCTGCATTGGCTTGGCTTGCGGTATCGTTCATCACACCAGATTGGAAATATTTGCAATTAGACAAAGTGACCCACCAAGCCATTCTTGCTGATGGAAAATATCTGCTACACATCATCAGCCATTTGCAATTTGGCAAAGGCGATGATTTACAATATCGCATTGCGCGTCGCCATGCCCATGAAAGTGCGACGGCGTTAAACAATACCATTTCCACCATGAACAGCGAGCCGAAAAAATATGCCGCTTATTTAATGAAAGGGTTTGAATTGGTGCAATTAAACAGCACATTATTAGGCTATATTTCTGCGTTGGGGAGTTATCGCCATACAATGACAGAATTAAAACAAGATACGGCATTTTTAAGCGAATTTTATCCCATTGCGAAAATGTTGATTGAATTGCTTGAACAAATTGATCATATTGATAGCGAGAAATTTAATCAGCAATATCAGCAAATTGAAATGCGCCTAAAAAATTACACCGAAATAAATGATGGCGAAAATCGACCGCACTTTGCCATCCCGTTGCAACAACTCACGATGATTAGCCAGCTGTTGCCGTCACTACATCATCTTTTACGATAACAAAAGGGCGAACTCACCAGTTCGCCCGTTCTCATTATTCGTCTAATTCATCTGCCATCGCAGCTAAAATTTCTCGGCTTAACAATGCTAGTGCGCGATAAAATGGCAATCTAGCTCTATTTTCTACTTTTGCCAAAAATTTATTTGCGCAAGGCAATAAGAAAACTTCAAATAAATGGCGTTGCGCCTCTGTGGACTCTAAGTTATCTTCAATCCAAGAGGCTGTCAAAAAAACTAAGCCAAAATTGTCCGCACTTTCCACCACAGGCATACCGCGTTCATGGCGAAATGCGATAAATTCATCAACATTAATCCCATAATCTGAAATTCGGCAAGATACGCTATCTTCCCCTGCAAAAAGAAACTCATATTCAGCTTGAAGTGCATCTGTTGCGATGGGCATTTGCAAACTCTCAATCGCCGCTTGGCTATGTTTATCAACATCTAATGCCCAAACTTGCTCCAAGCCTTTTTGCTGTAACCAAGCAAAAACGCCTGCCAAAATTTCATCATTTGGTGCGCGATAAAACAAATTGCCAAATAAACGGCTGATCAAAGAAAAATTATTTAACGTTTGTGCTGACATTGTTTATCCTAATTCTCGGCGCCCTAAGAAAGAATGGGTTAAGGTTGTGCCATCTACCATTTCCAATTCGCCCCCCACTGGGATTCCGTGAGCGATACGGCTTACTTTAATGCCTTGTTGCAAACAAATTTCGGCGATGTAATTCGCCGTTGCATCGCCTTCAATTGTTGGATTAGTCGCCAAAATCACTTCACTGAATGCTTCGTTTTGTAAACGCTGTTGCAATAAATCCAGCCCAATTTCTTTCGGACCAATGCCATCTAATGGCGATAAATGCCCCATTAGCACAAAATAACGCCCTGAAAATTGCCCTGTTTGCTCAATCGCTTGAATATCGGCAGGCATTTCGACAACACACAACAAACCCGAGTTTTGACGACGTGGATTATTACAAATATTGCAGGTTTCTTCTTCAGTAAAATCACGACAATGGCTGCAATGTCCAATTTTTGACATCGCATCTGTTAAGGCGCGAGCAAGATTCATGCCGCCGCTGCGATCTCGCTGCAATAAATGATATGCCATACGCTGTGCTGATTTAGGACCGACGCCAGGCAAACAACGTAAATGTTCAATCAAACTTTCTAAAAGTGGACTGCTTTGCATAAAAATCCTTAAAAATAAACCGCACTTTAGCCTACAAAGTTCTTTATAAAGCTCTTAAAGTGCGGTCAAAAATTTACTTTTTTTACTAAAATGGCATTTTGAAGCCTGGTGGCAACGACATTCCTGCGGTAACTGACGCCATTTTTTCTTTTTGCAATTCTTCAGCACGACGCACCGCATCATTAAATGCTGCGGCGATCAAATCTTCCAACATTTCTTTATCATCTTCCATTAAGGAAGGATCAATATCAATGCGGCGACAATTATGCGCACCATTAATGGTAATTTTCACCAAACCCGCGCCTGATTCGCCAGTCACTTCTAACTGTGCGATCTCTTCTTGCATTTTCTGCATGCGCTCTTGCATTTGTTGCGCTTGTTTCATCAAGCCGCCTAATCCTGCTTTTCCGAACATTTCTCATTCCTTATCAAAGAAAAAGTCCGCCAAATAAAGCGAACTTTTAGAGTGAATATTAAATCTTATTGATTACTTCTTAAGAGATAAAACTTCAGCCTCACCAGCCACTACTGTACCCACTTTTTTCTCAATATGGCTAATTTCATCCATATTAGAAATCACAATTGGAGTTAACACTGATTTGGCTTTCGCTTTTAACAGTTCTAAATCAAATTTAATGATCACATCACCACGTTTTACAGCTTGACCTTCTTGTGCGACACGAGTAAAGCCTTCGCCTTTTAACTCAACGGTATCAATACCGAAGTGAACGAAAAGTTCAACCCCTTCGGTGGATTCCATTGAAAACGCATGGTTAGTTTCAAAAATTTTGCCAATTGTGCCATCCACTGGTGCAACAATAACATCGCCAGTAGGATTAATTGCAACACCGTCACCGACGATTTTCTCAGAAAAAACCACATCTGGTACATCTTCGATATTGACGATTTCGCCTGACAATGGTGCGTAAATTTTCACTTCGACCGCTTGGCTCTCTTTTGAACCGAATAATTTAGCAAAAAAGCCCATTTATTCATCTCCTAACTAATTAAATTTTCCGTATTCTAACGCAAAAACTTCAGTTTGTATCTAGTTTAATGTTTTTTCTTTTAAGAATTCATCAACTAATTTTTCAATCTCTGCGGCAGTCGGAAGTTGTAATGCTTTATCCGCTAATGCTTTCGCATCTGCAAAGTTTACATTACGAATTAATTTCTTAATGCGTGGCACAGAAATTGCACTCATACTGAACTCATCTAACCCCATACCTAATAATAATAAGGTTGCGCGTTCATCACCAGCTAACTCACCACACATTCCAGTCCATTTGCCTTCTGTATGTGAAGCATCAATCACTTGTTTGATTAAACCTAATACCGATGGCGACATTGGGTTATATAAGTGAGAAATCATTTCGTTACCACGGTCAACGGCTAAGGTATATTGTGTTAAGTCATTTGTACCAATACTAAAGAAATCGACTTCTTTTGCTAAGAATTCTGCATTTACAGCCGCTGACGGTGTTTCTACCATCACGCCAATCTGAATGTTTTCATCGAATGCTTTGCCTTCATTACGTAATTCTTGTTTTAACTCTGCAATTACCGATTTTAGCTCACGGATTTCTTCCACAGAGATAATCATCGGGAACATAACAGCTAATTTACCGAAAGCAGAAGCACGTAAAACCGCGCGTAATTGGGCATGTAAAATTTCACGACGGTCTAAAGCGATACGAATTGCGCGCCAACCTAAGAATGGGTTCATTTCTTTTGGTAAATTTAAGTATGGCAGCTCTTTATCGCCACCAATATCCATAGTGCGCAATACCACAAGGCGACCATTCATCGCTTCCACAACTTCTTTATAAGCTTGGAATTGTTCTTCTTCTGTTGGTAGCTGATCACGATCCATAAATAGGAATTCAGTACGGTATAAGCCCACACCTTCAGCGCCATTACGATCTGCACCTTCGCAATCACGAATGGTACCGATATTCGCCACAACATCTACACGATGACCATCTAATGTCAACGCTGGTAAATCTTTTAATTTCGCAAGCTCCGCTTTTTCTTCGGCTAATTGCGCTTCTTGTGCTCTTAATTCGTCAATTTGCTCTTGTGTTGGATTCACATACACCGCATTATTAATCGCATCAAGAATTAAGAAATCGCCTGAATTGACTTGCTCAGTAATATTGTTTGTCCCCACAATCGCTGGCAACTCTAATGAACGTGCCATAATAGAAGTATGGGATGTACGGCCGCCAATATCAGTGATAAAACCTAATACTTTATCAAGGTTTAACTGCGCCGTTTCAGAAGGGGTTAAATCATAAGCAACCAAGATCGCTTCTTCATTAATTTCACCTAAATCCACGATATTCATACCTAAAATATTTTTCAATAAACGGTTACCAATATCGCGAATATCGCCTGCGCGTTCTTTTAAATATTCATCATCAATTTCTGACAGCATAGCAACTTGTTGATCGATGATTTTTCCAGTTGCGGCTGCAGCGTTTGCTTTATTAGAACGGATATAATCAATGATTTCTTCTTCCAACTCTTCGTCTTCTAAAATCATCAAATGGCCTTCAAAAATCGCCGCCTTATCTTCGCCTAATGACTTTAATGCACGATCACGAATTGAGCTGAGCTGTTCAACTGCGGCAGTGCGACCTTCATAAAAACGTGCAATTTCTGTCTCAATTTGATCTTCTGCGATTTTTTGATTATCAAGTACAATTTTCTCTTCCTTAAGTACAAGTGCTTTACCGAAAACAATACCTGGAGAAGCTGGAATTCCTGAAATCATGATTTAACCTTCTGATATTTATATATTTATAATCGTATAAAATAATAGCCATAACACCGCGCGATTCTTTTATACAAAGAATGTTCGGTGTTATGGCTAAACAAAATTATTCTAATGTTGGCACTAAAGCAACTAAATGATCTACTGCAGCTTGTTCGTCTTCGCCTTCTGCTGAAATAGTAATCACTGTACCTTGCGTTAAGCCTAAAGTTTGTAATTTAAATAGGCTTTTCGCGCTTGCGCTTTTACCAGCTGAAGTTACGGTAATGTCTGAAGCGAATGCTTTTGCTTCTTTAACGAATTGTGCTGCTGGGCGAGTATGTAAGCCAGCTGCTGCTGTAATTTCAACGTCTTTTGAGTACATAATGTGTCCTTTTTAAAAGTTTAAAGTAAAAAATTTAGTGAAAAATTTAATTGTGATTCATCACCGAAACTCTCGAGCAAAATCATTCAACCATACATTCCGTTTGATTACGCATTTCATTTAATCGTGGATTAAAAGTGCGGTCGAAAAAGCTGACTTTTTTGCACGCAAAAAATTCTAGGCGCTAGTATCAATATTCTAGGTAATTAATCAAGTTAAATCGCCGAAAAATTTGAAGTAGATCACAAAAATAGATAAAACTGATTGCATTTTAAGCAACTTTTACGCAAAAAACAACAAGACATTATTTGTGTCATCGCTCAATTGCATCATTGCTTCTATTCAACGTTTCTATTTAACCCTTCTATTCAACGCTTTTATTTAACTTTACTCAATAAAGTGGCGCTGCGACTTATTTTCATCGCGGCTTGTCATTAAACGATGATAATTTTCAAAACGTATTGGATGAATTTTCCCCTGCTCCACTGCCTCACGCAATGCACATTGTGGATCGTTGAGATGCTTGCAATCTCTGAATTTGCATCCGCCTAAAAAATACTGAAATTCGCGATAACCTTTGGTGATTTGATCGGGTTCTAAATGCCACAAACCAAATTCGCGAATGCCTGGGCTATCAATTAAATTGCCACCATGTGGTAAATGATATAACCGCGAAGCCGTTGTCGTGTGTTGCCCCAGCCCAGAATTTGCACTCACTTCCCCAGTTTGTGCATTCACATCAGGTAAAATTTGGTTCACCAAACTGGATTTTCCCACCCCAGATTGCCCAACAAAAATAGAAGTGCAATCGGTCAAAAGTGAGGTCAGTTTTTCCATATTTTTCCCTGTTTCTGCGGAAATCATCAGGGTTTGATAACCAATATCTTCATAAATTTTGAGTTGTTCAGCTGCCGCCTTGAGTTCTTGTTCAGACAATAAATCAATTTTGTTTAACACGATAACCGCAGGGATATGCGCATTTTCACAAATGACTAAATAACGATCAATAATGTTCAACGACAAACTCGGCAGCACCGCAGAAACGATAATAATGCGATCAATGTTAGACGCCATCACTTTGAGCCCATCATAATAATCTGGGCGCGCCAATTCATTTTTGCGCGCTTGCACCGCTTCGATCACGCCACTAATGCCTTGTAATTGTTCTTTGCCCTCGCGCCAAATAACCCGATCCCCCACCACAACACTGGCTAAGGTTCGGCGCAAATTACAACGAAAAATCTCGCCTTGCGTATTTTCTACATCCGCGTGCATAGAATAGCGGGCGACTACGATGCCATCTTGAGTATCTCCAAGCAAATCGTCTTGCCAATCAATATTTTTTTTCTCTTGACGGCGATGGCGATCCAAGGCTTTGGCGTTATTAGAATGAATACGGCGTTTTTGATTTTGAGTTAATTTACGTTTTGTCATTAAAGTGCGGTCAATTTTCGGGTAAAATAGAAATAATTTTGAATAGGATACTGAAATTATGGCGCAAGATAAAGAAAATCTCATTTGGATCGATTTAGAAATGACGGGGTTAGACCCAAAAAAAGAACGTATTATTGAAATTGCCACCATCGTAACCGATAAAAATCTCAATATTTTGGCGGAAGGCCCTGTGCTGGCGGTTCATCAATCGGATGATTTATTAAACAAAATGAGCGATTGGTGTGTTAAAACGCATACGGCAAATGGTTTAGTGGAACGTGTGAAAGCCAGCAAGCTCACCGAACGCGCTGCGGAGTTACAAACTCTCGATTTTTTGAAAAAATGGGTGCCGAAAGGCGCATCCCCGATTTGTGGCAATAGCGTCGCGCAAGATAAACGTTTTTTATTTGAATATATGCCCGAGCTTGCGGATTATTTCCACTATCGTCATCTTGATGTCAGCACATTAAAAGAGTTGGCGCGCCGCTGGAAACCCGAAATTTTAGACGGTTTTACCAAAGCGAATACCCACCTAGCATTAGACGATATTCGTGAAAGCATTAAAGAACTGGCTTATTACCGCGAGCATTTTATTCAATTAGACTAATTTTTCAGCAAGCGAACATTTTTCTGAAATTTCCACTTGCACAACGAAAAAATAATCGTATAATGCGTTTCCGTTGTCATAGACAACCTTTGCGGGAATAGCTCAGTTGGTAGAGCACGACCTTGCCAAGGTCGGGGTCGCGAGTTCGAGCCTCGTTTCCCGCTCCAAATTTTTAAAGGATGCTTTTAAAGCATCCTTTTTTCTTATCTAAAATTCTTCCCAAATGATAGAAAAACTATCGAAAAATCGACCGTACTTTTCCATTAATTAATTTGAATTAAGGCTGATTATTGATTGAAACCATCATCACCTTTCAAAAAATATCTACGTTTAAGCAAAATCGCCATTAAGATCATCAAAAGAAATGAATAAGCGCACATCAGTAATGAATTTTTACTGTTTAATCGCTGGAAAGTGCGGTACAATTTCGCCCATTTTTAACAAGTCGAAAAAGCCTTATGCTTGCACATTCTTATTCACAATTTCTCCCTGATGAAAACGCTATGATTGCCTTTGGTCAACGATTGATTACCGCAATCTGCCAACTGCCGTCAGCGACAAATTCCAAAGGAATTACGCTATATTTAAACGGTGAGTTAGGTGCGGGGAAAACAACACTCAGCCGTGGAATGATTCAAGGACTTGGTCATCAAGGCAATGTGAAAAGCCCGACTTACACCTTGGTGGAAGAATATCATCTGCAAGGCAAACGTATTTATCACTTTGATTTATATCGCTTAAGCGATCCCGAAGAATTGGAATTTATGGGCATTCGCGATTATTTTTCAGCGGATAGCATTTGCTTAATTGAATGGGCGGAAAAAGGAAAAGGCTTGTTAGAAGAAGCGGATATTTTAGTCAACATTACTTATGCGGATACCGCTCGCCATATCGAATTGATAGCGCAAACCGCGCAAGGTGCACAAATTATCACACAATTAACATCATAAATACGAAATAATAATGAAAACACTCGGTATTTTTTCACTTAAATTTTTGCTAAAAACATTAAATGCGCTCACTTCAGCGAACAAAAACGCTATTCAAAAAATTACGTTATTTTTGACCGCACTTTTTGCGCTTTCTGCTCAGGCAGAACCTTGGACAATCGCGATTGATCCCGGCCATGGCGGCAAAGACCCTGGGGCAATTAGCCGCAGTATGCGTATGTATGAAAAAGACGTTACCATTGCGATTGCGCGCGAGCTAAAAGCTTATCTTGATAAAGATCCCAACTTTCGAGCCGTGATGACGCGCACGGGCGATTACTATATTTCTGTCCCCTCACGTTCCGAAATCGCACGGCGTAAAAAAGCCAATTATCTCGTGTCGATTCATGCTGACTCATCAGAAAATCCCCAACAACGCGGCGCGTCTGTATGGGTTTTATCCAATCGCCGCGCCAATGACGAAATGGGGCAATGGCTAGAAGATCACGAAAAACAATCAGAATTACTCGGCGGCGCAGGCAATGTACTAGCCACCCATAACAATGAAAAATATCTCAACCAAACGGTATTAGATCTACAATTTGGGCATAGCCAACGAGAAGGCTATCAATTAGGCGATGCGATTTTGCGTAATTTTGCCAAAATCACTACCCTTAGCCGTAGCCGCCCACAACACGCCAGCCTGGGGGTTTTGCGCTCGCCTGATATTCCTTCTGTGTTAGTGGAAACAGGCTTTTTGTCTAACCCAGAAGAAGAAGCCAAACTCAGCTCACCGTCTTATCGCCGCCGTATTGCCTATATTATCTATCAAGGCATTGTGGAATATCGCAGACGCAATGGTGGTGTAGATGTGAAAACTACAGTACAAATGCCGGCATTGAAGAAAGACACGGCGGAACAAACTCAGCCGCAGCAAGAAAAAGGCACTCTCGCCATTAAAGACAGTGGCGTGAAACACACCGTAAAATCGGGCGAATACCTAAATAAAATCGCCAAACAATACGATGTGAAAGCTGACGATATTGTGGCACTCAACAAACTTAAACGCAGAGAATTGTTCATCGGGCAACGTTTGCACATTCCTGATAACGGCAAAAGTACGGTCAAAACTGACGATAAATCGCAAGCTAAAACAGATAAACAAACCACCCAAACTGCGACCAACGTCAAAGACAGTGGCACCGTTTACACCGTGAAATTGGGTGATCGCTTAGACAAAATCGCTAAACAATACAATGTGAAAGCTGACGACATTGTGGAATTGAACAAACTTAAACGTAAAGAACTGTTCATCGGGCAACGTTTGCGTATTCCCGATAATGGTAAAAGTGCGGTCAAAACTGACGATAAATCGCAAGCTAAAACAGATAAACAAGCAGCCCAAACTGCGGCCAACGTCAAAGATAGTGGCACCGTTTACACCGTGAAATCGGGTGATCGCTTAGATAAAATCGCTAAACAATACAATGTGAAAACCGATGATATTCTGGCGTTAAATAACCTAAAACAACGCACATTGCGCATTGGCGATAAACTAAAAATCCCTGCGAAAGCCGCCAACGTGGAAAAAGTAAAAGCTGAAAAAGCAAAACCTGAAAAAGTAAAAGCTGAAAAAGCGAAAGTGGGAAAAGTGCAAGAAGCCAAATCGGAGAAAGAGAAAAAAGCCAACGCACAAAACAGCAAAGCGGATACAAAATCGGCGAAAGCCACAAAGGGAAAATTCCATACCGTAGAGAAAAACCAAACGCTATTTATGATTTCTCGCTTGTATGGCACCACGCCAGATAAATTATTAAAGCTCAATCCAAACTTAAAGAATGAAAAAATTATTGTTGGACAAAAAATTAGAGTGAAGGAATAGAAAATGCCAATTCAAATTTTACCCCCACAACTCGCGAACCAAATCGCTGCTGGTGAAGTGGTGGAACGCCCTGCGTCAGTGGTAAAAGAATTGGTAGAAAATAGCTTGGATGCTGGCGCCAATAACATTCGTATAGATATTGAAAACGGGGGCGCGACTTTAATTCGTATCCGCGATAATGGGCTTGGCATCGCCAAAGATGAGTTAGCACTCGCATTGGCGCGCCACGCCACCAGCAAAATCACGAGCATTGACGATCTTGAAGCAATCTTAAGTTTTGGCTTTCGTGGCGAAGCCTTAGCCAGTATCAGTTCTGTTTCTCGTCTAACACTCACTTCTCGCACCGCAGAGCAAAATGAAGCTTGGCAAGTTTTTGTGCAAGGGCGCGATCAAGAACATACTATTCGCCCCGCCTCACACCCTGTCGGCACGAGCGTTGAAGTTGCCAATCTCTTCTTCAACACCCCTGCACGCCGTAAATTTTTGCGCACAGATAAAACAGAATTTGCTCACATTGATGAAGTGATTCGCCGTATTGCGCTCGCCAAACCGCATATCGTCTTAACATTAACCCACAATGGCAAAATCATTCGCCAATATAAAAGTGCGGTCAATGATCAGCAAAAATTAAAGCGTGTCGCTGCGATCTGTGGCGATGATTTTGTACAGCACGCCCTACAAATTGATTGGAAACATGATGATTTACATCTGTCGGGTTGGGTGGCAACGCCTCAGTCCACGCGCGCGCAAAATGATCTGAATTATTGTTATATCAATGGGCGAATGGTGAAAGACAAAGTGATAAATCATGCAATTCGTCAGGCTTATGCAGAACATTTAGGTGCGGAGCAATACCCTGCTTTCGTGTTATTTTTGGATCTCAACCCCAATGATGTGGATGTTAACGTGCACCCAACCAAGCATGAAGTGCGTTTTCATCAAGCGCGTTTAATTCACGATTTTGTGTGCCAAGGCATTGCGAATGCGTTGCTCAGCGCAGAGCAATTTGATTTTTCTCAGTCCAAAGAACAAGACAACCAAATTCAAGAGCCACAAGCGAATTATTCTTATGCACCAAGCATTCGAGAAAATCGCGCTGCCGCTGGGCGTAATATTTTTTCGCCCCACTATACAGCTCAAACAACGGCTCAAACAATAACCACAGCAACAGCCCAAACAACAGGCAATACAAGCACCGCGCGTTCAGAACACACAATTAGATCAAAACGCTCTGATTTTTCACCGCACTTTTCATCAAATCCTGCCACGCCATATTTTCAGCACGAAAATGTGAGCAAGACAGAGCAAAAAGCCTATGCGGATTTATTGCAAACAGAGCCTCATGCGGATGTTTCTCTTGCGCCAATCAGCGATCAACCGCAAAACAGCAGCGTGCTGCGTGCGTTAGCATTAGTTAAAAATAAAGCCTTGTTATTACAACAAAACGAGCAGTTTTATCTGTTATCACTCACTCGCCTGCAACGAGTGCGATTTGAATTGTCATTGAATGCACAAACGGCGAAACAGCCCTTGTTGATCCCGGTGGTGTTTCGTTTAACCGACCAATTAGAACAAGCTTGGCAGCAACAAAAAACATTCTTTGAACAAGCAGGTTTTGAATTTGTGGAAAATCTTGCGCAGCACAGAATTACTCTCAACAGCGTGCCACAATGTTTGCGCCAACAAAATTTACAGTATATTGTGATGTCGCAACTCAATCATCAATTTGAAGAAATTCACGAATTTTTGACCGCACTTTGCGCGCTGCTAGAATTAGCGGATATTCAGGTCTTCGCCAGCGCGGTCAATTTGCTGCAAGAAGTGGAATTATTGATTGCCAAGCAAAATAAAATAGCCCTAAATTCACTGCTGACAGAGATCGATTTCAGCCCTTATTTAACCGAGTAATCCATGCCAAATAGCAAACCTACCGCCATTTTTCTGATGGGGCCCACCGCCTCAGGCAAAACTGATCTTGCCATAAAATTACGTCAAAGCTTACCCGTGGAAGTCATCAGTGTAGACAGCGCCTTGATTTACAAAGGTATGGATATTGGCACGGCAAAACCAAGCAAAGCAGAACTGGCATTAGCTCCTCATCGTCTTATTGATATTTTAGATCCTGCCGAAAGTTATTCCGCGATGAATTTTCGTGAAGACGCATTGCGTGAAATGGCAGAGATCACTTCACAAGGCAAAATCCCATTATTGGTAGGGGGAACAATGCTGTATTACAAAGCCTTGATGGACGGTCTTTCTCCCCTGCCAAACGCCGATGAAAAAGTGCGGTCAGAAATTGAAGAAAAAGCAGCAAAACAAGGTTGGGCAGCATTACACCAAGAATTGATGCAAATTGACCCTGTTGCTGGCGCACGCATAAACCCTAACGATAGCCAACGTATTAACCGTGCGTTGGAAGTGTTTTATCTCACAGGAAAATCGCTCACGGAATTAACTGCGCAAAAAGGGGAAAGCCTGCCTTATAATCTTCTGCAATTTGCGATTGCCCCGACTGAGCGCAGCATTTTGCACGAACGCATTGCATTACGTTTTCACAAAATGATAGAACTCGGCTTTAAACAAGAAGTGGAAAAACTCTTCGCGCGCACGGATTTGCACTTAGATCTGCCCTCTATTCGTTGTGTGGGCTATCGCCAAATGTGGGAACATTTACAAGGGGATTATAATCTGGATGAAGCTATTTATCGGGGCATTTGCGCCACCCGTCAACTCGCTAAACGCCAAATCACTTGGCTACGCGGTTGGAAAGCGCCGATCACTTGGTTAGATAGCCTGCAACAGCAGCAAAATTTAGAAAAGCTCATACAAGTCTTTGATTCGACTATGCAAAACCGCTAAAACTTGATATAGTGGAACGCGCCGCGAGAGATGAGCGGTGTATAACAACAATAAATAATAAGAAGGTACCCAAATGGCAAAAGGACAATCATTACAAGATCCTTATTTAAACGCACTCCGTCGTGAGCGTATCCCCGTGTCGATTTATCTTGTGAATGGCATTAAATTGCAAGGTCAAATCGAGTCATTCGACCAATTTGTCATTCTGTTGAAGAACACAGTTAATCAAATGGTATATAAACACGCCATTTCTACTGTGGTTCCTGCGCGCGCGGTGTCGCACCACAACAATAATGCGCAATATCAACAGTCTCAAAATACCGCAGCTGCGCCTGCTGAAACAGCGCAAACGGAATAATCGTTGACTAACGAGAATTTATCCAATCCAAGTGCGGTGAAAATTTGTGAAATTTCCACCGCACTTTCTACATCTCCAGAAAATACCTCGCACTCACATCAATCCGATCGTGCGATTGTCGTGCATGTTTTCTTTTCACAAATTAAAAATTTAGACGATTTAACCGAATTTCAGCTGCTCGCCAAATCGGATCAAGTTGAGATTGCAGAAGTGATTACCACTTCACGCAGCACGCCACAAGCGAAATATTTTGTCGGACAAGGTAAAGCCGATGAAATAGCCCAAGCCGTAAAAACCCACGATGCCGATGTGATTTTAGTTAATCATCAGCTCACACCAGCGCAGGCGCGTAATTTGGAAAGCTTGTGTCAATGTCGTGTTGTGGATAGGACAGGATTAATTTTGGATATTTTTGCCCAACGTGCCCGTTCTCACGAAGGTAAACTGCAAGTGGAATTGGCTCAATTAAAACATTTAGCCACAAGATTAGTGCGTCGTAAAACAGGGTTGGATCAACAAAAAGGGGCGGTCGGCTTGCGCGGGCCTGGCGAAACCCAACTAGAAACCGATCGCCGTTTAATTAAAGTGCGCATTGCACAGCTGCAAAATCGCCTTGAGAAAGTGACAAAACAGCGTAATCAAAACCGCCAAACTCGGCAAAAGGCTGATATTCCCACTGTCTCACTGGTTGGCTACACCAATGCAGGAAAATCTACCTTATTCAATAAGTTGACGCAGTCTGATGTGTATGCAGCAGATCAACTTTTCGCCACGTTAGACCCAACTTTGCGCCGTTTACACATTCAAGATGTGGGCACCACTATTTTAGCGGACACCGTAGGATTTATCCGTGATTTGCCACACGCTTTGGTTTCCGCGTTTAAATCAACCCTGCAAGAAACCACGGAAGCCAGTTTATTACTGCATGTCATTGACGCTAGCGATACGCGTAAATTGGAAAATATGGACGCCGTGCACCAAGTTTTAGAAGAAATTAACGCACAAGATATACCTGTGCTATTGGTTTACAATAAAATTGATCAGCTAGAAAACATACAACCGCATATTGAGTGGAATGAGGAAAACCAGCCCGTAGCGGTTTATTTATCCGCCCAATCAAGCGCAGGTATTGAGCTTTTATTTGATGCTATTCGCTTACGCTTAAGTGATGAAATTTTTAAATTACATATTTCTCTCGCCCCCAATCTTGGACGAGTTCGCCATGCTTTTTATGAGCTAAATTGCATTCGCCAAGAACACATCAATGAACAAGGGGAATTTGAGCTAGCTATCGAAATCGACAAAGTTGAATGGCTGAAATTAGTGAAGCAGTTTCCGTTGTTAGAGCAATATACGCCAAGTGAAGTGAAAAGTACGATTTGTTAATGATAAATGGTTAAAGCTAAAGAATTGAACTATATATGATATAAAAAATAAGGAATAGATTAAAAACCTATTCCTTATAAAACATTACACTAATCTATAAAATTCATTAAAAATGATAATTTAGCCCTAGCTTATAGTTGGTATATTTAGCAGAAATCTTTTGCTCCATATATCCTTTTAATGGTTTAAGATGTGTTCTATTAACTTCTAAATTAAGCGAAACATTGTCTGTCAACGCATAGAAGAATCCCACACCATAGTTGTAACCATAATCAAAATAAGAATGTTTCCCTATAAGCTGATTTCTACCTGGCGCATATCCTGAGAGATGTTCACAACGCCATTCACCTCCTACAAATGGAGTCCTACAGCTTTCAGGTCCTCGTCCATCCATAGAAGTAAATCTAAAATCAATTTTTGCGAAAGATGCTCCTAATGAGACATAAGGCAAGAACCTCTCTTTTACTTTATATCCTATAATACCTTTTAGTTTTGTCTCAAATTTAAGATGACTATATCCATCTGGAAGTGTAACTTCATGAGTTATAGGTTTTTTTTGACTTATCAGAAATAATTGATCATTATTTTTTTTATGATTGAATTTATTTAATGAAAGCTCCCAACCCAAAACCCAAGATGACTCTACTTCTTCTAAATAACCTAATTGTATTCCAAATGAATGCCGCCCTACTTTAAAATTCCCACCTTGCAAATGAGGATTTAAAGGGTTGCTTGGATCTTGCTCTATTTCGCTGCCAATAAAATTGAGAGGGCTATTTTTATCGTGAATAGAAGGGGTCTCAAGGTCAAGATGGCCAACATTATACCCCACATTTACGCCAGCATAATAACCAGTCCAGTTTGTTGCTTGCGCAAATGGCATGCTAAATAAACCAATTCCTAAAAGAACTATGTGTTTTTTCATAATAAATCCTGCTTTATTATCCTATAAGTTCATGTTAAAACCCCTAGCTCTTTAAAGCTAGAGATTTTGAACAAATTATATTCAGATATACTAAAAACGGTAATTTAAGCCTAATTTATAGTTTGTATATTTAGCTGAAATGTCCGCACTCATATAACCATTTAATGGTTCCATATGCGTTCTACTTATTTCCATATTAAGCACTACCTTATCAGTTAATGCATAGAAGAAGCCTATTCCATAATTATAGCCATAATCATAATAAGAGTGTTTTGATAAAAGTTGATTTCTTCCCCATGCATAATCAGCAAGATTTTCACAAGACCAGCTAATATCATTCTGACCTCTAGTACAACTCTCAGCTTTATTGGCTATCTGATAATCAATTTTTGCAAGGGATGCACCTAACGAGACATATGGTACAAAATCTTCTTTAATTTTATAACCAATAATGCCTTTTAATTTTGCATCAAATTTAATCTGACTACGTCCTCCGCTAAAAGTCATATTATGAACATACGGTTCACTTTTGCTTTCAATGATGAAAGGAGAGTCATTTCTTTTATGTGTAAAACGATTTAATGAAAGTTCCCAACCTAAAACCCAAGAAGAATCAGTTTCGGTTAGATGACCTAATTGTATACCGTATGAGGTCGATCCAACTCCCATTCTTCCATTTTCAGGTGAACCAGATATTTCGCCAATGATAGGAATTTCTTCATATATTTTATGGAATGGGCTATTTCCATCAGACAGAGATGTATTTTCTAAGGTAACAGTCCCTGAATTTAACCCTACATTAACACCTGCATAATAACCAGTCCAATTTGTAGCATGTGCAAATGGGATGCTAAGAGCACCAAGGCTTAACAACACAATGTTCTTTTTCATCATAATAAACCCTTTTTTGAATTAAATAAATCCGAAATGAATTCTAACAAAAACAATAACGAAATGATAGAATAATTTTTGAAATATGGGAACAAAATTGAAATATAGATGTCGATTTACGGATAAGTTGCAATTAATTATTAATCGGATATGAAATATATTGACTAATCACTCAGAAAAAACACGACCACTTTCATCGCTCTAAAAAGAAAAAATAGCCACATCATCAAAAATGTGGCTAAGTATTATTTAATTACCCAATCGTCTGAAATTTATTTTCAGATTGCTTATTTTCCGATTCCGTAGGCTTTCAATTTATTTGCCACAGCGGTGTGTGATACCCCTAATCTCGCAGCCAGTTTTCTTGTGCTTGGGTATTGTTTATAAAACTCTCGCAATACTTGGCTTTCATAGCTCGACATAATTTCATCAAGGGTTAAATCTGCAAATTGTTCAACAGACATTTCGTTGTTTAAAGCTATGGGGGCTTTTGCTTGTAAATTTAAGTGGACAATTGAAAGTTGGTTATTTTCAGCCAGTGAACAAGCTCGATATAAGGCGTTGTAAAGTTCCCGCACGTTGCCCGTCCAAGTATAATTTTTTAAATATTGCAAGAAAGATTCATCAAAGTGCGGTGCTGAAATATGAAGATTTTCACTGATTTGGGCAACGAACAACGCCACTAATTCCGCCATATCTTCTTGACGTTCACGCAAAGTTGGCACGTCTAAACTCAACACATTTAAGCGATGAAATAAATCTGCACGCACTTTCCCCTGCTCCACATATTGCTCAAGCGACACTTGTGAGGTGCAAATGACGCGAACATTCGCATAATGTTCACGTTCTTCTCCCACGCGGCGAAAGCTGCCATCAGTCAGAAAGCGCAATAATTTGGCTTGCAGTGGCAACGATAGCTCCGCAATACCGTCTAACAAAACGGTGCCACCATCGGCATATTCAAAAAAACCCTGCGTGGTTTTATCGCCCTTTGCTTGACCAAACATTTCGCTTTCCGCATCTTCACTTGGCAAGCCTGCGCAGTTCACCGCGATAAACTTGCCCGCAGAACGAGCACTCCATTGATGACAAGCCTTGGCAATTAAATCTTTGCCCGTACCAGTTTCCCCTTGAATTAGTAACGGGGCATCTAATTGAGCAAATTTTTTCGCATTTTCCACTAAAATTCGCATTTTCGGGC
Source organism: Alitibacter langaaensis DSM 22999 (assembly GCF_003096995.1). GTDB lineage: Bacteria > Pseudomonadota > Gammaproteobacteria > Enterobacterales > Pasteurellaceae > Exercitatus > Exercitatus langaaensis. The sequence goes on from NZ_QENU01000004.1 coordinate 117,232, forward strand.
TATGTGCCACGATGTTATCAAAACTAACATTATCAAAGCTAAAGTGCAGTGAATTTTCTGTCATTTTTTCTTGTTCCATAAAAAACATTGCTTGTAAATGTACGCTGAAATGCGTTAAACGTCAATTTATGTTTACAGCATTCTAAACTTTTTCCTTTTCTTTTAATTTGCTCGGATTTAATACCGCGTTTTTCAAGGTGGTTAATAATTCTTTTTGAATATGGCGCAAGCGCGGTTTCTCGTCACGTTGAAATACCATTGGACGACAAAATTCCATCGCTTTAATGCCTAAGCGCGCGGTTAATAAGCCAACGCCAATACCTTGTGCGGCACGGGCGGATAGCTTCGCAGTGAGATCTTGCGAGATCCAATCCATACCAAGATCATGTAGCAATTCTGTTGCGCCAGTAAAGGCAATATTCATCAGCACTAAACGCATTAGGCGTAAGCGGCTGAAATAGCCTAATTCAATGCCGTAAATTTTGGCGATGCGATTAACTAAGCGGATATTTCGCCATGCCACAAAAAACATATCCACCACAGCCAATGGGCTGATCGCCACAACCGTCGCACTTTCAATGGCGGTGCGGGTGATGATTTTTTTCGCTTGCTTATCCGCAGTAACCAAAACATTTTGGCTGAATAAATAGGCAATTTCTTCTGCAGAATGTCCATCATTAATTTGGCGTTGCCATTGCAATAAAGCAGGATGTTGCTCGTCAATCTGCATTTCATCCGCAATTTTTTCGCACAGCGCTTTGCTTTGCTCAGGGGTAAAATGTTCGGCAGAAAAATTTTCCTGAAAAATGACCGCACTTTGCGCTTGTCTGTCTAAATGCTGACGCAAATATCGCAAACGCCACATTTCTTTGAACAGCGCCGAAACGCCTAATACGACAAAAGAACAGCTCACTAAAGCAAACACAAAATAAATCCATTGATGGGCTTGCCAAGTATCCACCAGCCATTGCACAGACTGCGCAACAGTGCCCACTAAAAAAAGCACAAGCGTTAATACCACAAGGCGTTTCCACCAGCGTGGTTTAGGATTAATCGCCTGTTCAAAGTTTTCCGTAAGCAATTCGCCATCTAAAGGCTCTGCGCCTAAAGAATCGATATCTAAAGAATCAACGCTAAGTGCGGTCAAATCTGGCGTAATTTCTGCGCTGTCATCAAACTCTTTTTTCGGCTGGAAAGTTTCCTGAGTTTCAGTGGTTTCAACCTGTTCAAAAATTCGTTTATCGTTCATATATTTCTCTAATTAATGATCTAAATCACAAAAGCAGCATTTCCTACTATTCCATATAACCATGAAGTGTTAGAATTTTGCCATTCTTTTTTACATTTCATTTTAAAGGTGATTATATGACATTTCGTATTGAAAAAGACACTATGGGTGAAGTTCAAGTTCCTGCAGAACGTTATTGGGCAGCGCAAACTGAACGTTCACGCAATAACTTCAAAATTGGCCCCGCTGCGTCAATGCCAAAAGAAATTATTGAAGCATTCGGTTATTTGAAAAAAGCCGCAGCATTTGCAAATGCGGATTTAGGCGTATTACCTGTTGAAAAACGTGATTTAATCAGCGCTGCCTGTGATGAAATTTTAGCGGGCAAATTAGATGAAGAATTCCCATTAGTCATTTGGCAAACAGGTTCAGGCACACAATCAAATATGAACCTAAACGAAGTGATTGCCAACCGCGCGCACGTACTTCACGGCGGTAAATTAGGTGAAAAATCTTATATCCACCCAAATGATGATGTCAATAAATCACAATCTTCAAACGATACTTATCCAACAGCAATGCACATTGCGGCATACAAAAAAGTAGTTGAAGCAACTATCCCAGCGGTAGAACGTTTACAAAAAACCTTTGCGGCAAAATCTGAAGCCTTCAAAGATGTGGTGAAAATCGGTCGTACTCACTTAATGGATGCAACGCCATTAACACTGGGTCAAGAATTTTCCGCCTATGCGGCACAATTACATTTCGGCTTAATTGCATTGAAAAATACCCTTCCACACTTGCGCCAAATGGCATTAGGCGGCACAGCGGTCGGTACGGGTTTAAATACGCCAAAAGGTTATGATGTGAAAGTGGCTGAATACATTGCCAAATTCACTGGCTTGCCATTTATCACGGCAGAAAATAAATTTGAAGCATTAGCAACTCACGATGCGATTGTTGAAACCCACGGTGCGTTAAAACAAATTGCTATGTCTTTATTCAAAATCGCAAACGACATTCGTTTGTTAGCTTCTGGCCCACGCTCTGGTATTGGTGAAATTTTAATTCCAGAAAATGAACCAGGTTCATCAATTATGCCGGGTAAAGTCAACCCAACTCAATGTGAAGCAATGACAATGGTGGCAGCGCAAGTATTAGGTAACGACACCACCATTTCATTTGCGGGTTCACAAGGTCAATTCCAATTAAACGTGTTTAAACCTGTGATGGCGGCAAACTTCTTACAATCTGCTCAACTTTTAGCCGATGTTTGTATCTCATTTGATGAACACTGCGCATCAGGTATTGAGCCAAACTATGCACGTATCAAACAGCAACTTGATAATTCATTAATGTTGGTGACGGCATTAAATACCCATATTGGCTATGAAAATGCGGCGAAAATCGCTAAAACTGCGCACAAAAATGGCACAACATTGCGTGAAGAAGCCATCAATCTTGGCTTAGTGTCCGCAGAAGATTTCGACAAATGGGTACGCCCTGAAGATATGGTTGGCGCATTAAAATAAGCTCACATTGATAAAAATCAGAAAGGCGGCGAGAAGTCGCCTTTTTTTTCTGACGGATCTTGGTATAATCGACAAAATTCATTCGCTGATTATGCGTCTGTTACCTATTTTAGAGATCACTTATGAGATTTAAACGCTTACTCACTGCTATTTTATGCCTAATTCCGACCGCACTTTTGGCAGATTGGCAACCCGTTGGCAAAGCAGATTATAACTGGGGACCTTTCCATGTTTATACGATTTCGCTCTACACGGAAAACGGTAAATATGAAGAAAATCAAACACCAGCTATGCTAAGCTTTGATTATGCCAAACCCGTGGAAGGCAAAAATTTCGCTATCACTTTGATTAAAGAAATGAGTGCGCTGTCGATTGATAAAGCAAAAACAGAAAAATGGCTAAAAGAGTTACAAGAGATTCTGCCAGACTGCTCGCCAAACGACCGTCTGAATTATATTATTTTGGAAGATAAGGGATACTTTGTATTAAATGATCAGGTGTTAGATCACCAATTTGATCCTGAATTTAACCATGCTTTTATGGATTTGTGGGTGTCGGGAAAAACGACCTTTGCTCCATTAAAAGATTCACTTACAGGCAAGGGGGAAAACAAGGCGTCAGAGCCAACGCCTAAACAGCCTGAAGTCGCGCCAATGCAAGAAGATGACGCCAGTCCGCAACTTCCACCGACCTATAAATTAGAGAACAAAGATAAAGTAGATGCGTAAACATTAACTCCACATACTAATCCTACATAGTTGTGGAGTTATGTTTTATACAATCTAAAAATATTCCTTAATTTCACCGCACTTTAATGCATATTTTGCTGATATTTAAACGACTTTTAACTTTGCTTAAATTCTTTAATTTTTAATACATACTGGGAAAATTTATTGAATTCATGGCTTTCAATATCGTCCCAGATAATATCGTAATAAGGTGCAAGCACGTCAGCACTACGGTTAGCATTGACCACTTCATCAAGGCTAGAAAGCAAAACTAACGCTCGCCCTTTATTTTTTTCACGAAAGTGATTGATGCATTTAGATTGAATATCTTCAAATTCTTCTGGTCTATCAATTTTATCTTGCAGAATTTCCGCGGGGAATAAGGTCGGATTGAGCAAAACCTGCTTAATCCCACAAAGAAACCCCACACGCTCCGCCCAATAGCCCCCAAGCCCAACACCGCAAATAAGCGGCGATTTGTCTTCTGTACGAGAAATTAATTTATGCGTTTCTTGCAACAAATGTTGCATATCGTGGCGCGGGTGCAAGGTGCTGTAATTGACAAAACGCACATCGTCATCGATAAAACGCAATTGCACCATTTTTTCATAATCATTCGCGTGGCTAGATGAAAAACCGTGTAAATAAATAATCATAACTGCCTCCTTTTCAGTAAAACTTGAAATATCTTACGCCAAAGTGCGGTCAAAAATCTGAAGATTTTGCTGATTTTGTGATCTTGCTCGCGAAATAATCTAGGATTTTCTCCGCAATATTCTGCTGATTTGTTTTTTCAATCATCTCAAGCCCGGGGCTGGCATTCACTTCTAACACAAGAAAACCACGATTCGATGAGATCAAATCGACGCCCGCAACCTCTAATCCAATAGCTTTCGTTGCCTTGATCGCGATTTGTTTCGCGCTCTCTGGCAAGACAATTTGTTCAGCTTTTCCGCCTAAATGGCAGTTAGCCCGAAATTCGCCCTGCTGCCCGCGGCGTTGCATCGTGGCAACCACTTTATCGCCGACAACAAAACAGCGAATATCAGCCCCAGCAGATTCCGAAATAAATTCTTGTATTAACAATGGTTGTTTCAAATCTTGCCAAATTTTGACCGCACTTTGCGCTGTTTTGACAAGCATCACGCCCTCCCCTTGCATGCCTGATAAGGTTTTTATGACTAAAGGAAAAGTCATATTGGCAAATAATTGCTGCGCTTGTAATTCGTTGCCAGCTAATTGGGTTTCGGGGATAGCAATGTTAGCCTGAGCTAATACTTGCAAACTTCGCCATTTATCTCGCGCCAATAAAATCGCTTGTTCTTCATTTAAACAAGGAATGTTTTTCCCTTGAAAATGCTTTAACACCGCACAGCCTTGCGCAGTCGAGCTTGTGCCAAATCGCGGCAACACGCCATCATAATCGGGCAGCAAATAAGGCGTTGATTGGTGCTCTTCTTGATAATACAAGGCAAAGTGCGGTGCGTTTTGTTGAAGTTTTAAAATGCAACGATTGGGATCTAAAATATCCATTTTATGACCGCACTTTTCAGCGGCTGCTTTCAAGCGTTGGCAGCTGTAAAGCCTTGGTTCACGACATAACATTAAAAAATGCATCATATTCTCCTTGCGTTGATATATTACACCAATCAAAGAGTTCGGTGAAAACTCCTTTCTTATTTTGCGATGAAAACGTAAAATAAGAGCGTTTTTTGATGATAAAGAAGGAAAAGAAAATGTTTGTAGTGATTTTTGGTCGCCCTGGTTGCCCATATTGCGTACGTGCAAAAAACTTAGCTGAAAAATTACAAGGCGAAGTGGCCGATTTTGATTTCCGCTATGTGGATATTCACGCAGAAGGTATCAGCAAAGAAGATTTATCAAAATCAGTGGGCAAACCTGTGGAAACTGTGCCACAAATTTTCATTGATGAAAAACCAATTGGTGGTTGCACAGATTTTGAAGCATTGATGAAAGAACAATTTGGTATTGTGGCTTAATCAATTTAGATAAAATCTCAACCCTTAACCCAAGTGCGGTCAGAAATTTAGAAATTTTTGACCGCACTTTTTTTGGTAAAAATTAAGCGGGCTAACCTCGTGGATGAAATTTTGCGTGTAAGCGTTTTAGGCGTTCTTTAGCAACGTGGGTATAGATTTGTGTGGTTGAAAGATCGCTGTGCCCAAGCAGCATTTGCACAACCCTCAAATCGGCACCGTGATTCACCAAGTGCGTTGCAAAAGCATGGCGCAAGACATGGGGTGATAAGCTATTGCTGTCAATTTCCGCCAGCACCGCGTAATACTTAATGCGATGCCAAAAGGTTTGGCGCGTCATTTGTACTGCGCGTTTACTTGGAAAGACAACATCCGAGCTTTGTCCGTTAAGCAAGACAGGGCGGCCATAAGAAATAAACTCGCCGACCCAATAAGCAGCCTCTTCTCCCATTGGCACGATGCGTTCCTTATTGCCTTTACCAATCACACGCACTACGCCCTGTGAAAGGCTAATATTATCCATGGATAAGGACACCAATTCAGTAACGCGCAAGCCTGTGGCATACAGCAATTCAAGCATGGCTTTGTCGCGCAATTCTAATGGCACATCAATGCTTGGGGCTTGCAATAAATCATTCACTTGTTGCTCTGTTAAGTATTTGGGTAAGCGACTGGGCAATTTAGGTGAAGAAAGCACCGCACTTGGGTCATCGCTGCGATATTTTTCACGATACAAATATTGAAACAGCTTGCGCATCGCACTCAATAAACGCGCGGTGCTGGTGGCTTTATAACCTTGCTCAACCCGTTCGCCAAGAAATGCTTGCAGCTCAACAGGATCCAAACTTTCCAACGTTAAAGATTGACCGCCAAGCCAATTTGCCAAGGCGGTGAGATCTAAACGATAAGATTGTATCGTGTTTTCTGATAGCCCTTTTTCTAGCCAAAGTTCGTTTAGAAAAAGCTCAATAAGTGCGGTGTCTTTCATCGCTGTTTTTGCTAATTATCGCTGTTCAATTCAGGCTCGTCTTCTGCTTTTTGTACAGAACCTTTGATCGTCAACTGAATTTCAGTCGAAATAATTCGATTGAGAATATCTGAAAGTTCTTTTAATTTTGCCGTATCTGCATTGCCTGTTTCCGTGAAATAATCATTCTCTTTCAAGCTAGCAATGAACGTGGAGAATACGGCTTTATCAAAGAACTCAGGGGCATTAATGCCGTGTAATACAGATAAACGCTGTGCCACATGCTGACTTTCTTTTTCTAATGCTGCGCGTCCGATTTCTGGCGTATTTTGCAAGATGCTGATCGTGATCGCATAACGCTGTAAAATTTCACGCACGGAAGATGCCCATAATTGCAAGCTACGCACACGAGCGCGGTTAATGCTCAACATATTGTCATTGCACTGAATTAGCTGCTGACGGTGTAATTCTGCAATAATCTGTTCGATTTTCTCTTGGATATTTTCAGGCGGAATATGCAAGAATAATTCTGCTTTCAAGAATGGATAAATTTTACTCACCGCATCAATCACGAGATCTTTTTGCGTTGCTTCATAATGCAAAATGACACTGGCAATTAAAGACGGCAATACAAATAAATGCTGAATATTATTGCGATAATAGGTCATTAACACGGCAAAATTACGCTCTAAACGAATAATTTCGCCGAAGTTGTCTTTTTCTAATACAACCCCAACGCGATCAAGATGGAGCACATGATCTAACATCACTTCTGGTGTTTCTGTTGGCACAATCACATCTTCAGAATACGGGACATTCAGCAAGAATTGTTGATAGCTTTCCAACTGTTCGAGCAATTGTTCGCGGGATAATGCACGTTGGCGTGAAGACAGCAGCGCGGTACCAGTTAAATTCATTGCATTCACTGCCGCGGCTTTATTAATATTAATCATCACTTGATGAGAAACACTATCCACCGCTTTATTGAACCATATTGGTCGTTCGTCTGTTTGCGTTTTCCATTCTGGGTAATGTTGATTAAGGTAATTATTCAGCGTAATCGGCTCACCGAAATTCACAAAACCCTGACCTAGGTTGCGTAGTTTTTTGATCACGCGTAACACTAAACCTGCATTTTCTTTTTCTTTTTCTGCACCGCGTAGCTCTTTGGCGTAAGTATCCACTTCTAAAACGTGTTCATACCCCACATACACAGGCACCACAGAAATTGGGCGAGTTTGTCTTTGCTGCAATGCTTGTAAGGTCATGGACATCATCCCTGTTTTAGGGGTCAATAAACGCCCTGTTCGTGAGCGTCCGCCTTCGATGAAGTATTCAACAGAATAACCACGATGGAATAGCTCAGCGAGATATTCACGGAAAAGCGTAGAATATAAACGATTTCCTTTAAAGGTACGGCGGATGAAAAATGCCCCCCAACTGCGGAATATTGCGCCCACTGGCCAGAAGTTTAAATTAATCCCAGCGGCAATATGAGGTGGCACTAGCCCTTGATGATATAACACATAAGAGAGCAATAAATAATCAATGTGGCTACGATGACATGGCACATACACAATTTCATGCCCTTCTAACGCTAGTTTACGCACTCGATCAGCATTTTCAACTTCAATGCCTTGGTATAATTTATTCCATAACCATCCTAAAAAGCGATCAGCGACTCGCAAACTTGTATGATTAGTGTCTGCTGCAATCTCATTGAGAATTTTTTCAGCTTCTTTGCGCGCTTTCTCTGTCGTAATATTTTTGGCTTTCGCTTCGTCATCAATTGCCTGTAATACTTCAGGTAATTGTAGCAATTTATTGAACATCGCTTGGCGATTTGGCAGGCGTGGACCTGTTGCAGAAATACGTTGACGGGCAAAGTGAATTTTGGCAATACGCGCCAATTTCTGCGAAATGCGTTCATCGGCAGCATGATTATCCACCATATAACGCATGGATACTGCTTGGGAGAAACGTACAAAAGTATCACGTCCAAACCAAATTGCCGCAATGGTTTTTTGTACCCCATTTAATAAACGTAAATTCGGTAAACCTTTATCTTCACGCCCTGGTGAACGTCCCCATAAAATGGATACTGGTACTACTTGCACATCTAATTCGGTCAAAGTGCGGTGTAATTCAAGATAATTATAGAAAACCGTTTCGGTCTCTTTTTTCGCGCCTTTTGATTTAAAAAATTGGCGACCTTCATCTAAAAACACATAACGCGGGAAATGTTGCCCATTAATTTCATTTTCAATTAACGGATCGGGCAGACCGATACTCAAACAATTTTTGCGAAAAATCACCAAGTCAGTTTGCGAGGTATAAGGCAATACATAAACAATCGGCTGCTCGGTATTAAGATGCAATTCTTCAATGGGATTATTTGGAATAGGATTGTCTTTTACTAAAAAAGACAAAGGAAATTCCAAACATTTACGATATAAATTCATTAATGTTGACATGATTAACTTCCATTTAACTGGTGATAGTTCTTATCCGACCAGTATTTTAGCATAAAATGGGATTTTCACTGTTCAAAAAAAGAACGAGTTTACGATTATGTGAACCCGCTCACGAAATTTAATTAGAAATTATTTTTCAAAAAGTTCGCTATGCAATGCACGCACCACATCATCTGCTTGCTCACTTTGAACCAACATACAGACATTGTTTGTGCTTGCACCATAACTAATCATGCGCACATTATAGCTTTCAAGCGAATCAAAGATACGTTTTGCAATGCCTGCGGCAATATGTAAGTCATTACCAATCAATGCGACTAAAGATAAGCCCGTATCAACTTTTACCGTGCACACTTCGCTTAATTCAGTTAGCAAATCGTTAGATAATAATTCTGCCCCTGATGATGCCGAACCTGTTTTATCTAATGTTAATGCGACACTGACTTCTGATGTCGTAATGGTATCTACTGAGATTTTGTATTTCGCTAAAATATTAAATACATTCGCCAAGAAACCTTGTGCGTGTAACATATTTAAGCTTGAAAGTGTCAATAAGGTTTGATCACGGCGTAAAGCAATCGCACGGAATGTTGGGCGTGGCTGTGGATCACGAGTTACCCATGTTCCCCCATCTTGTGGCGCTTTACTTGAACCTACATACACAGGAATGTTGCTACGTACAGCTGGCAATAAAGTGGCTGGATGCAATACTTTTGCCCCGAAGGTTGCCATTTCCGCCGCCTCTGCAAAACTCATTGTATCAATACGCTGTGCTGCAGGAACAATACGAGGATCTGTAGTGTAAATACCTGCAACATCCGTCCAAATTAATACATCTTTTGCATTTAATACTTCTGCGATTAATGCCGCTGAATAGTCAGAACCGCCACGGCCTAATGTGGTTGTCTTTCCATTTGGATCTCTTCCGATGAAACCTTGCGTGATCACTAATTCGCCACGATCAATCAATGGGCGTAAAATGTTGTCGCTATTTTTTTGCGTTAATTCATCGTCAGGCGCCGCTTTACCAAAATGGCTATTAGTTGCCACAATAGAACGCACGTCTAACCATGTTGATTGCGCATTTAATTCACGCAATACTTCCACAAAAATGCGAGTTGACATCATTTCGCCATGGCTAATTAATTCATCGGTTAATGCGGTCGAAGTCGCTAAACTTGCAGCTTCAGCAAGACTATCAATATTGTCTAATAAGCGTTCGATTTCTGGACGAACAAAGCTATCGTCTTTTAATTCTGTTAAAATATTTTCTTGAATTTGACGCACTTCACCCACTAATTTTGCGCGCTCTTGTGCATCAACACCATTTGCTAACGCCACTAATAGATTGGTTACCCCCGCTGATGCAGAAAGCACGACCACACGAGTGTTTGGATCTTGTAAAACGATTTTTGCACAAGCCGTCATCGCAGCATGATTTGCCACACTTGTGCCGCCAAATTTTGCAACTGAAAGATGAGACATAGGTAACTCCTGTAATTATAAATTTTGTAAGTTTAAACGCTTATACAAATAATGATTTTATTCAAAATTGTCAAATAAAATTTAAAAGAAGCGCATAAATATTTATATTTCCCTTATTAAGATCAAATTTTATTGAGAAATTCTTGAAAATTCCTCAAAAAATGTGGGGAACGTTTTGGCTGTGCAGTTTGGATCTAAAATCGTCACTGGCGTATTGGATAATGCCACCAAGGCAAAACACATCGCCATGCGATGATCATTATAGGTTTCGATTTCTGCGTGTTGGAATTGCTCTAACGGCAAAGGTTTCACGCAAATAAAATCTTCGCCCTCTTCCACTGTTGCCCCCACTTTTCGCAATTCGGTCGCCATTGCCGTTAAGCGGTCTGTTTCTTTGACTCGCCAGTTATAAATATTACGAATCACCGTTTCTCCTTTGGCAAAAAGCGCGGTGGTAGCAATGGTCATTGCGGCATCAGGAATGTGATTCATATCCATATCAACGCCCACAAGTTCGCCTTGTTCCGCTTGGATAAAATCGTCCCCCCAAGTAATTTTAGCGCCCATAGCCTCTAGCACATTGGCAAATAAACGGTCGCCTTGAATGCTATTTCTCCCAACGCCCGTCACTTTTACACAACCTTTAATCGCCCCTGCGGCTAAGAAATAGGAAGCAGAAGACGCATCCCCTTCCACTAAAAAAGTGTTTGGCGATTGATACTGCTGATTACCTTTTACTACAAAACGAGCATAGTTTTGATTTTCAACCTGCACGCCAAAAATTGCCATCATATTTAAAGTGATATCAATATAAGGTTTTGAAACCAACTCGCCAATGATCTCAATTTCCATATCCGCTGAAGACATGGGGGCAGCCATTAAAAGTGCGGTCAAAAATTGTGAAGAAACTGAACCATCGATTTTAACTTTGCCATCGTGCAAGCCAGTATTACGGATGGCAACAGGCGGATAGCCATCTTGCTCGAGATATTGAATATCTGCGCCAGCTTGTAACAACGCATCCACTAAATGCTTGATTGGGCGCTCTTTCATACGCGGCTCGCCCGTTAACACGATTTCACTTGTCCCGGTGTTCTCCGCATTTGCAAGACATAACACCGCAGTGAGTGGACGCATCGCTGTGCCCGCATTTCCTAAAAATAATGACAAACCATTTTGCCACTGAAACGCGCGGCCTAAGCCTTCCACCTCGCACACGGATTTATCTTCGGAAAGTTTGTAGTTCACGCCAAGCTGTTTCAGTGCATTTAGCATATGGCGCACATCATCGCTGTCGAGCAAATTGGTAACTTTTGTCGTCCCTTTCGCAAGGGCGGCTAATAATAATGCGCGGTTTGATAGGCTTTTTGAACCAGGTAAATTAATGGTGCCTTTCACACGAGCAATGGGATTTAAGGTGATTTTTTCCATACTACAGCCCTAAAATCTCCAATAATGCTTCAAATAAACGATCATTTTCTTCGGGCAATCCCACGCTAATGCGTAAATGATTTGGCATACCATAACCTGCGATAGGGCGCACAATAACACCCTTGCGTAACAAGGCATCATTAATTGGCGCAGCTGCTTTCTCAAAATCAATGGTAATGAAATTGCCTTTTGATGGAATATATTTCAGCCCATGTTTTTGGCAAAATGCTTCATAGCGTTTTAATTCTTTGCGGTTATTTTCCGCCGTTTTTTCTACAAAAGCATCATCGTTTAACACCGCAACTGCTGCCGCTAAGGCGAGGCTATTCACGTTAAAGGGTTGGCGAACGCGATTCAATAATCCAGTGATTTCTTCATTGGCTACGGCATAACCAATACGCAACCCTGCCAATCCATAAGCTTTTGATAATGAACGAGAAACAACCAAATTCGGATATTTTTTCAATAGACCAAATGAATCCACACGCTCTTCTTTGGCTGTAAATTCAGTATAGGCTTCATCTAAAACAACAATAATATCTGACCGCACTTTTGCCAGAAAATTATCGATTTCAGCGTGCGTTAAGAAATTGCCCGTTGGGTTATTTGGATTTGAAATGTAAATTAGCTTTGTTTTGTCATTGATTGCAGCAATAAACGCCTCTAAATCATGCCCCCAATCTTTTGCAGGAATTTCACGAGCGGTGGCATTGATCGCTTTTGTGATCAAAGGATAAACAATAAAGGCATATTTTGAAAAAATCACTTCATCGCCTTCAGAAACAAAGGTATGCGCAAATAATTCCACTAAATCATTTGATCCATTGCCTAAGGTGATTTGCTCGGGTTTTAACCCAAATTTTTTAGCAATCGTTTGTTTTAAGCTGAAACCATTGCTATCAGGGTAACGAGTTAAATTATCTAATTGATCTTGAATGGCTTTTTTCGCACTTGCTGGAAAACCAAAGGGATTTTCATTCGAGGCTAATTTAATAATGTTGGTGATACCAAGCTCACGTTCGAGTTCTTCGATAGGTTTGCCAGCTTGATATGGAGAAAGAGATTGCACGCCCTGATTGGCTCGTTGTAAAAATGTCATAAAATTTGACCGCACTTTATTAAAGAAAAAGAAAAGGCGGAGGCACACCTATGCCTAACCGCCGCCTGAATGATTACGCGTTTTCCGCTTCAAATTTTTTCATAAAGGCAATTAACGCCTCTACGCCTTCAATTGGCATCGCATTGTAAATTGAGGCACGCATACCACCTAAAACTTTATGTCCTTTCAAGGCTTGCAAGCCAGCTTCGGCAGCCTCTGCCACAAATTTCGCATTAAGCTCATCATTATCGGTGCTGAACGTCACATTCATCACTGAACGGTTTGCCACCGCAATATAATTGCGATAGAACTGGCTTTGTTCAAGATAGCTATACAACAATGCAGCTTTTTTCTCATTGCGTTTAGCATAAATTTCTAAACCGCCTTCCGCTAACATCTGCTTAAACACTAAAGCACATAAATACCACGCAAATGTTGGCGGTGTATTAATCATTGAGTCTGAATTGGCTTGCGTTTCATAATTCCAAATTGAAGGGGTTGCTTGGCAAGCATGCCCGATTAAATCTTCACGGACGATCACAAGTGTAATGCCTGCGGGCCCTAAATTTTTCTGCGCGCCCGCATAAATTAAACCAAATTTAGAAATATCAACGGGTTTCGACATAATATCTGATGACATATCCGCCACTAATACGGCATTGCCAACTTTTGGAATTTCTTTGATTTGCACACCGGTAATGGTTTCATTGGTGCAATAATGGACATAATCATACTGTTCAGCAATGTCGCTAAAATCGGTACGATTTACTGAAATCACGCCATTTTCGTCTTTATCCACAATGCTAATTTCATCTAATTCACAAAAATTGCGTGCTTCTTTTGCCGCCATACCTGACCAATGGCCGCTATTTAAATACAGCGCTTTGCCTTTAGCGCCAATCAAATTCATAGGAACAGCCGCAAATTGACCGCGTGCGCCGCCTTGTAAGAAAAGAATTTTATAGTTATCTGGCACATTAAAAAGTTGACGTAAATCTTTATCACACTCGGTGATCATTTCCATAAATAATTTGCCACGATGGCTCACTTCCATAACGGAAGTTCCTTGTCCTAGCCAGTTGAGTAATTCTGATTGTGCTTTTTCTAAGACCGGTTTTGAGATCATTGCAGGGCCAGCACTAAAGTTAAATACTTGTGTCATAATTTGCTTCCTAGTTTATAAAAATAATGCTTGTATTTTTACCACCGAACGCCCTAGCAGGCAATGAATTTTGCCATAATTCAGTAAAAAGTTGATCAAAACCACAAAATTCAATTTAACACTTTGACCTTGCCGTAAAAAAAAGCTAAATTAACTACATTATTTTACACTTAGAGAGAACAACCATGGACAGTGCAAGTAAACAATCATTCCAAGACGCCCTTGAATATGTGCGTATTACCCGTCAACGTAATAAATTATTGCGTGACATTGAAGATTGCGAACGTAAAATTCGTGATAATAAAAAACGTATCTTACTATTAGACAATCTTAGTGATTATATTCAAGACGATATGAGCATCGCTGATGTTCGCATCATCATTGAAAATATGCATGATGATTATGAAAACCGTGTCGATGAATATGTGATTAAAGCGGCAGAAATGTCAGAACAACGCCGCGATCTAAAAGCGCGTATGAAAGAGCTAAAAGCATCACACGTAGTGGTAACAAAAAAAGACAAATAGTTTTTTACAATAAAAAAAGTGCGGTCAAATTGATCGCACTTTTCGTTTATCTTAACCGAATTTATATTCGTGGTATTTATCGTGATATTCAGCTTAGCCGTGTTTATTGAATAAACTACTTGCCGCCACGTTCATAAATAATTTCAACGCCTTCATCGTCTTCTTCAGACCAGTCGTCCCAGAAATCATCCTCTTCTTCAACCGCATTTTCCATAGCTTGTTGATGATACTCATCCCATTTGAATTTTACTTCATCGGCGGCTTCATTTTCTTCTTCCACCTCACGTGGATTGGCTTCGATGAAATCCATAATTTCATTGGTTAAATCAGCAACATTTTTGCCTGTTGCCGCAGAAATCAAGAAGTATTCTTCATCATAGCCAAGACGTTCCGTGATCTCTTTAGCACGTTCTTGTGCTTCTTCATCACTGATCGTATCAATTTTATTGAACACTAACCAACGCGGTTTATCGGCTAATTTTTCACTATATTGGAATAATTCATTTTCAATAATCGCAATATTATCCGCAGGATCGCTTTCATCAATCGGTGCAATATCCACTAAATGCACTAATACACGGCAGCGTTCTAAATGTTTTAAGAAACGAATACCTAAGCCTGCGCCTTCGGACGCATTTTCAATTAAGCCTGGAATATCGGCAATCACAAAACTACGGTCTGCACCTACGCGTGCAACGCCGAGACTTGGTACGATAGTCGTAAAGGGATAATCAGCGACTTTCGGTTTTGCCGCGGAAACGGCACGGATGAAAGTAGATTTGCCCGCATTTGGCAAACCGAGCATTCCCACGTCTGCAAGCAACATTAATTCAAGTTGCAAATCACGCTTTTCCCCCGGTGTCCCCAAGGTTTTTTGTCGCGGCGCACGGTTTACAGAAGATTTAAAGCGCGTATTGCCTAAACCATGATATCCCCCTTTTGCCACCAGCATTTTTGCACCATGCTTAGTTAAATCCCCTAAAATTTCTTTAGTGTCATTATCAATCGCACGCGTTCCCACTGGCACACGCAAGGTAATATCTTTGCCGCGTTTTCCTGTACAATCGGAACTGCGCCCATTTTCACCACGTTGTGCGGCAAAGCGTTTTTCAAACCGGTAATCAATGAGTGTGTTCAGGTTTTCGTCAGCAATTAAGTAAACATCACCACCATCGCCGCCATCACCACCATCAGGCCCGCCTTTCGGGATAAATTTTTCACGGCGGAAACTTACACAACCGCTACCACCATCACCCGCTTCAACTCGGATAAGCGCTTCATCAATAAATTTCATTATTTTTTACCTTTAAATAATTTGTGTCCAATCGCGGACAAACTCGCTCCCAATACTACCACAAATGCCCCGATATAACTTACAGTATTTAACTGTGGATTGGCGAAATCCTTCGGATCAATAGCATGGGCTATATGAGAAAATAAAATTGTAAATAAGGGTACTAAAGTTAATACAACACTAACTTTAGACACATCCCAACGATTGAGTGCTTCTGCATAAGCACCATAACCAATCATCGTATTCAAACAGCAATAAATAAAACATCCCCAAGCAAAAGGCGTTAAGGCGAACACTTGTGATAATTCTACGCTAGGGGTAAACACAATCGCGCAGCCAAAATACATAAGCAGCAAAATTTGCTGAGAAGTGAAAGAACGCAACATCACTTTCTGTGCTAGCCCATAAGCGACCCAAATTAATGCGGCACCAACGCTTAACAGAATCCCAATAATACTTGCATTTAAGCTGAAAAATAAGACAAAGCGATCATTGAAAAATAACACAAGCCCAATAATTAAAATAATCAGCCCAAGTTTTTGGTGTAATCCCAATTTTTCTTTAAATAGAAAAACACCAAGTACTAACATACCAAAGGATGAAAGATGAATAAAAATCTGTGCAATAGACGGTTCTATATAATTTAATGATGTGCTAAATAGAAAAAAGTTTGCGGCTAATCCCAAAACGCCCACAATCGTCCAAATGACGTAATTGCGATTAAACTGTCTAAATTTTGGCAAGTTGTTAGTACATATCAATAAAATAAACAATGAAATTGTCGCAACTACAAAACGATACCACACAATTGTTTTCGCATCCATTATCGCGACCACTTGTTTTAATGCCAGTGGAAGCGATCCCCACGCCATTGCCGTAGTTAAAGCAAAAAGAAAACCGAGTAAAGGTTGTTGTTTCGTCATGCTTGCTCCTTGAGCATTTTTAACTTATGCCCCAACGCTGACAACATTGCACCAGATACCACCAAAACTGCGCCACAATAACTAATCCAATTCAGTTCAACCGCCACAAAATAATTCGGTGCAATCATTGTCGCAATATGAGCAAAAACTAAGGTGAAAATTGGAATTTGGGTCAAAATCGCACTCACTTTGGACACTTCCCAACGATTTAATGCTTCAGCATAACAACCATAAGCGATAACCGTATTTACACCCGAAAAAAGTAAACAAATTAGTTGGAAATGATCTAATTGAGAGACTTGATGAATGTCTGCATTTGGGAAAAATACGATTGTACAGCCAATATATATCATTAATAAAATTTGCTGAGATGAAAAATGCGCAAGCAGTGCCTTTTGCATAATGGCATAGATAACCCAAACAAAACTAGACGCAACTGTAATGACTACGCCTTTAAAATAAATATTCAGCTGTAAAAAATCATCGAGTCGCTCGTTAAAAAACAAAATCAAGCCAATTGATAACACCGCCAATCCTATTTTTTGATGCAATGCAATCTTCTCTTTGAAAATTAACACACCAGCAAATAGCATCATAAATGAAGATAGCGGGCTAAGTACTTGAGTTGTTGTCGGCGGAATATATTTCAGTGCCAAATTATATAAATAAAAATTAACTGATAAGCCTGCCGTTGCCACTAAGATTAAAAAAAGATTTTTTAATGAGATCCGTTTTAAGCCGGAAAGCTTGCCACTAAAGCATATTAATAAAAATACACAAAGCATAGACAATGCAAATCTATACCAAACAGAGGTTTGGATATCCATGACTTTGACGACTTGCTGTACAAAAAGAGGCAAGGAACTCCACATACAAGCGGCAATAAGCCCAAATAGAAACCCTAATACTGGTTGTTGCTGTTTCATAGGTTAAAAGCGTATCAGTTGATTATTTTAAATAAAAAAGCCCCACAAATATTGCGGGGCTCTTTAAACTCATTGAATTCAAATTATTCAGTAACAATACTCACGTATTTACGGCTTTTCTCGCCTTTTACTT
This sequence comes from Alitibacter langaaensis DSM 22999, assembly GCF_003096995.1. Taxonomy (GTDB): domain Bacteria; phylum Pseudomonadota; class Gammaproteobacteria; order Enterobacterales; family Pasteurellaceae; genus Exercitatus; species Exercitatus langaaensis. The sequence continues at coordinate 135,138 of NZ_QENU01000004.1, forward strand.
CAAATTTAACTTTACCATCAGCAGTCGCGAATAAAGTATGATCTTTACCCATACCTACGTTACTACCTGCGTGGAATTTTGTACCACGTTGACGAACAATGATGCTACCTGCTAATACAGATTCGCCACCGAAACGTTTAACACCAAGGCGTTTAGCTTCAGAATCGCGACCGTTACGAGTTGAACCACCAGCTTTTTTAGTTGCCATCTACTTGATCTCCTCTGAAATTATGCTTGAATCCCAGTGATTTTCACTTCTGTGAACCACTGACGATGACCTTGTTGTTTACGGCTGTGTTTACGACGACGGAATTTAACGATTTTAACTTTATCGCCACGTCCTTGTTCTACAACTTCAGCCACTACTTTCGCGCCAGCAACAACTGGTGCACCAATTTTAACATCTTCACCGTTAACGACCATCAACACTGAATCGAATTCAACAGCAGAACCTACTGCTACTTCAAGTTTTTCTAAACGAACAACTTGACCTTCGCTTACACGGTGTTGTTTACCGCCACTTTGGAAAACTGCGTACATAAATACTCCGCTAATATGCGCTTAACGTTATTTCGTTTTTAGCGCGTCAAAATCATATAAATAGGTCGCAAATTCTACGGAAAAATAAAACCCTTGGCAAGTAATTATTTGCAATAAAATAAAAATTTTATGAAATCGTTGGGTTTCGTTTTAGAAATTGCAAAAACTCGGGTAAAATTAGCCGAAATTATGGTAACGATTCCTTATCCCGTAGGGGTTGTCCTTAGAACGACTTGCAAAAATATTGTTTTTGTTACCGCACTTTGAGACCAATTAGAGATCAATTAAGTTGGATTTACATATGACACAAACAAATCTCATGGATATGAAAGCCATTCAAGCCTTGATTGAGCCTGATATGCAAAAAGTGAACGCTGAAATTTTAGCACAGCTAAATTCAGATGTCGATTTAATCAATCAGCTTGGTTTTTATATTATTCAAGGCGGGGGGAAGCGCATTCGCCCACTCATTGCTTTGCTTGCTGCGCGGGCAATTAACTATCAAGGGGATTTAATGCCAACTTGCGCCGCTTTTATTGAATTTATTCACACCGCAAGCTTGTTGCATGATGACGTTGTGGACGAATCAGATATGCGCCGTGGACGAGCTACAGCTAACGCGGAATTTGGCAATGCAGCGAGTGTGTTAGTGGGCGACTTTATTTATACCCGCGCCTTCCAGCTTGTGGCTAAGCTAAATTCCTTAAAAATGCTCGCCGTGATGGCGGATGCAACCAATGTATTAGCAGAAGGCGAAGTGCAGCAATTAATGAATGTCAATGACCCAAATATAACAGAAGAAAATTATATGAAGGTCATTTACCGTAAAACCGCACGCTTATTTGAAGTTTCTACCCAAGCAGCTGCGATTGTCGCCGATGCAGATGAACCTATTGAGCAGGCGTTGCAACTCTATGGACGCTATCTCGGCACCGCCTTTCAATTAGTCGATGATGTGCTTGATTATAGTGCCAATGCTGCCACAATGGGCAAAAATGTCGGTGATGATTTAGCCGAAGGAAAACCGACTCTGCCACTGCTCCACGCAATGCACAATGGCACAGCTGAACAGGCGGCATTAATCCGTTCTGCTATTGAAGAAGGCGGCAAACGGGAAATCATTGACGATGTGCTGGCGATTATGGCTGAACATCACTCGTTAGAATATGCGATGGAACGTGCGAAGTTAGAAGCGCAAAAAGCCATAGATGCTATTGCGATTTTGCCTGATAACAAATATAAACAAGCGCTAGTGTCCTTAGCTTATCTTTCTGTTGAACGAACCCATTAATTTTATTTTCAGGGCGTATTCAACGCCCTTTTTAATTTAGAGAACTTTATGACTACTGAAACTGAAAACATCATCCAAAGTGCGGTCGAATTTGACAAAAATTTTAAAAAACCGCCCAAACCACGCAAACAAAAACAAGATCCTAATGCGCCCTATGTGCGCCCTAAATTGATTATGCCGAATAATCACAAAAAGCTGTTATTGCACACTTGCTGCGCCCCTTGTGCGGGTGAAATTATTGCCGCGGTGATGGCATCTGACGTGGAATTCACTATTTTCTTCTACAACCCGAATATTCATCCACACAAAGAATATTTAATTCGTAAAGATGAAAATAAACGCTTTGCCGATAAACATAATATTCCATTTATTGATGCGGATTATGATCGTGCAGACTGGTTTGAACGGGTGAAAGGGTTAGAACACGAGCCTGAACGTGGTGAGCGTTGCACCAAATGTTTTGATATGCGCTTAGAACGCACCGCACTTTATGCCCACGAAAATGGCTTTCCCGTGATCGCGACCAGCCTTGGAATTTCACGTTGGAAAAACCAAGAACAAGTATATGGCAGCGGTCGCCGTGCGGCAGCGCGTTATGATGATGTGATTTTTTGGGATTTTAACTGGCGTAAAGACGGTGGCTCCGCCCGTTCTGACAGAATCCGTAAAGAAGAACGTTTTTACAAACAAGAATATTGCGGCTGCGTATATTCCTTGCGTGACGCCAATCAATGGCGCGAATCGCGCGGTTTAGGCAAGATCGAAATTGGTAAGACCTTTTATTCTGTGGATGAATAATTCATAAAAAAATCATAAAAATGACCGCACTTTAAACATTTTCAGAGTTAAAGTGCGGTCATTTTTTATCAAATTTTAGCAAATGCTTGATACTAAAATTTAGGCTTTCGCTTTTTCTCGTGAGCCAAGCACTAAGGCGACAACAAATGCCACGGCAAATGAAATAAGCATACCCACGCTATACATTCCCCAATCGCCTGCACGAATTGAGGCAATGCCGACTAAACCTGCGGCACCAAGTGCGGTCGCTTTTACATTAAAATAGGCGATGAAAGCGGCAGCCAAACCTGAGCCGATCATTGCGGCATAGAATGGGTAACGATAACGCAAGTTGACACCAAACATAGCGGGCTCAGTAATGCCTAATAAAGCGGACACACCTGAAGGAATGGCAAGACCGCGAACTTTCGCGTCTTTATTCAACACCGCAACCGCTAAACAAGCCGCGCCTTGTGCAATATTCGACATTACCGCAATTGGGAAAATAAAAGTCGCCGCGGTGCTGGCTAAGAGCTGAGTTTCAATGGCAATAAAGGTTTGATGCATACCAGTGATGACGATTGGCGCATACAAGCTACCAAACACGCCGCCGCCGACAAAGCCTAAATTGTCATATAGCCAAGTTAAGCCAGAGCTTAATAATTCCCCCGCTTCACGCCCAAATGGACCAATTACGGTGAAAGCCAAAAAGCCTGTGATGAAAAGAGAAAATAACGGGGTGATCAGATTATTTAAAACCGATGGCACCACTTTTACGAAGAATTTTTCAAGACTCGCAAGCACCCAAGCGGCAATAAGCACTGGGATCACCGTGCCTTGATAGCCCACTCGCTCAATTTGCAAGCCGAAAATATGCCACAATTTAAGGTTGCCAGTGGCTAAGGCTTCCGCATAACCGTAGGCATTGGTTAATGCTGGATGCACCAAAAGCATACCTAGCGTTGCCCCTAAATAAGGGTTGCCACCAAATTTTTTGGTTGCGGTAAAACCTAATAATACAGGCAAAAATACAAAGGGCGCATTGGCAAAGGTATCAATTAAATTAGCCAGATCTTGATATTGCGGGTAAAGATCCAACAAGGATTTTCCTTCTTCAAATAAATCTTTTGCCGTGAAGATATTGCCAATCCCCATTAATAAACCGCCAGCCACGATAGCAGGGATAATTGGCACAAAAATTTCAGATAAACCTTTGATCAAGCGCTGAATAATATTCTGTTTTGGTGCGTTTACCGCCTTTTCAGCGGATTGCGCAGCAGAACTCTCGCCGCCCATAATTTTCACCATTTCAGCATGAACTTTATTCACTGTGCCAGAACCGAAAATAATTTGATATTGTCCTGAAGTGGAAAATTGACCTTTAACGCCTTCAATATCTTCAATCGCTTTTTTATCAATTTTCGCTTCGTCCACCATTGTTAAACGCAAACGAGTGGCACAGTGGGCAAGATTGGCGATATTTTCTTTGCTGCCTAATTTGTCAATCACTTCCTGAGCGATTTTCGGAAAGTTCATGATTTTCTCCTAATTAATAACGATAATTGGCGATTTTAACGAAAAGTGCGGTGAGAAACTAGGAAAATTTATTCAATGAAAGAAATAGCAAAAGAAGTGGATGAAAAAAGCCGGCCTAAGGGGAGCCGGCATCAAGGGGTTAATAAAAAGATAGGGGCTGACGTAGATTAGCCCTAAATTTCACACCATTTTCGCAATGTTTTTAGCTGCATTTTGGGTGTTCCAAAGTTAAACCGAAATTCACATTCC
>NZ_QENU01000005.1 GCF_003096995.1 Alitibacter langaaensis DSM 22999
CGTTGTAGCGAAAATCATCAAATAATTGATGTTGCGTAAATAACGTTAACAAGCATTAAAAAGGGTATCGAAAGATACCCTTTTTGTTTTTGTGCATTTATAAAAATCCCATTGTTACCTTTCTAACTAAATCATCACATCCTTAAAAAATTTAGGATTTTTTGACCGCACTTTCGTTTTAAAATGGTTAAAAACATTGAGATCTCAGTATAAATTTAGGGCTAATAATATAGCCCCTTATTTTATTATGCTTTTACATTCTCTTTTAAGAAATCTAGTAACTGATCTTTGGCAATCATTGATTTCTCTCCTGTACGGCGGTTTTTGTATTCAATTTCGCCGTTGTCGAGATTTTTCTCACCGATAACCAGCATATGCGGCACACCGATTAATTCCATATCAGCAAACATCACGCCAGGACGCTCTTTACGATCATCGAAAATGACATCCACCCCTTGTGATTTTAAGGTTTGATAAAGTTCTTCAGTGAAAGTTTGTACTTTTTCTGACTTGTGCATATTCATTGGCACAATCGCCACAGTAAACGGCGCAATTTCATCTGAAGGCCAGATAATACCGCGTTCATCATGGTGTTGTTCAATCGCCGATGCCACGACACGAGTGACGCCAATCCCGTAGCATCCCATTGTCATAACCACTGGTTTACCATCTTCACCTTGTACGGTTGCTTTCATCGCTTCGGAATATTTTTTACCTAATTGAAAGATATGTCCTACTTCAATACCACGTTTGATTTGTAGCACGCCTTTACCATCTGGGCTTGGATCGCCTTCTACCACATTACGCAGATCCGCCACTTCTGGCATTGCCGCATCACGTTCCCAGTTCACATTAAAATAATGCTTACCGTCAATATTCGCACCACAAGCAAAATTCGACATAACTGCAACTGAGCGATCGATAATCGCAGGAATATTCAGATTAACGACACCCAATGAGCCCACGCCAGCACCGATTCTCGCTTTAATTTGCGCTTCGTCTGCAAATTCGAGTGGATCAGCGACTAACGGATGTTTTTGTGCTTTGATTTCATTTAATTCATGGTCGCCCCGCAAAACTAACGCCACAAGAGGCTGTTCTTCCGTTGCCCCTTTTACCACTAAGGTTTTTACGGTTTTCTCAACAGGCAAGTTAAATTGCGCCACTAATTCATTAATAGTTTTCGCATTTGGTGTATCGATTAATTGCATTTCCGCCGTTGGCGCTTGGCGCTCATCCACTGCGACGGCTTCGGCTAATTCAATGTTTGCCGCGAAATCTGATTCGGTTGAGAACACCACATCATCTTCCCCGCTTGATGCTAATACTTGGAATTCATGGGAAGCTGAACCGCCGATTGACCCCGTGTCTGCCTGCACTGCGCGGAAATCTAAGCCTAAGCGGTTAAAAATGTTGGTGTAAACTTGATACATCACATCATAAGTTTGTTGCAAACTTTCTTGTGTGGTATGGAATGAATAAGCATCTTTCATAATAAATTCACGGGAACGCATCACGCCAAAACGTGGACGCACTTCATCGCGGAATTTTGTTTGAATTTGATATAAATTTAGCGGAAGTTGTTTATATGATGACACTTCACGGCGTACAAGATCGGTAATCACTTCTTCATGGGTTGGGCCTAAAACAAAATCTCGGTTGCCACGATCCACAAAGCGCAGCAATTCAGGGCCATATTGATCCCAACGTCCTGATTCTTGCCAAAGTTCCGCAGGTTGGGTCACGGGCATTAACACTTCAATTGCCCCACCCTTATTCATTTCTTCACGAATAATATTTTCCACTTTTTTCAACACTTTGATCCCAGTTGGCAGCCAGTTATATAAACCCGAAGCCATAGGACGAATCATGCCCGCACGCAACATTAATTGGTGGCTAACCACCTGTGCATCGTTGGGGGTTTCTTTCAAGGTCGAAAAAAGATATTGACTTGTACGCATTGTTTTTCCTTCAAAATAAATGATAGGCGGAATAAATCGCCATTCTATATCGTGTAATGGGCGCTATTCTATCACTAATTCTCCCCAAAGTGCGGTCAAAAACGAGGAAATTTTTGACCGCACTTTATCGCAAAACCGCATGCATAACAGCCTTTGAAAAAACACAAAGTGCGGTTATACTTAACACCTATTTTTCATTATTATTAAAGAGAACCGAATGGAAGAATTTTTAACTCAAGTTATGCCGTTTGTGAAAAATCACACTTTACTTGTCGGCGCATGGGTCGCAGTATTGGTGGCAACAATTTATACCTTTACCAAATCGGCACTGAGCAAAGTAAAACTTGTTTCTAATTCCGAAGCAACAGCATTGATTAACAACCAAAATGCTGTGTTGATTGACTTACGTTCTATCGATGAATTTAAGCGCGGTCATATTGTCAATAGTTTACAATTTTTGCCCACAGACATTAAAAATCACAACATTGGCAAATTAGAGCAACATAAAGATACACCAGTGATTTTGGTGGATGCAACAGGTGTGGTTGCACGCGCGTCAGCAGAAATTTTAGCTAAACAAGGGTTTAACCATGTTTATGCTTTAAATGAAGGCATTGCAGGTTGGAATGCTGCAAATTTACCACTCGTTAAATAAGGATTTTACAATGACAGATGAAAACCAAGTCGCTCAAGAAGCTGCTCAAGATCAAGAGCAAACACAAGAGGCTGTATTACAAATTCAGCGTATTTATGTGAAAGATGTTTCTTTTGAAGCGCCGAATCTTCCGAATATTTTCCAACAAGAATGGAAACCCAATTTAGAGTTTAATTTGGGTACTGAAGCCAAACAACTTGGTGATGATTTATATGAAGTTACGCTGAATCTTACGGTGGAAACTACCCTTGAAGACAGCGGTGATCTTGCCTTTATTTGCGAAGTGAAACAAGCAGGTGTCTTTACCATTAGCGGTTTAGAAGATATGCATATGGCGCACACATTAACTTCTCGCTGCCCAGAAATGCTCTTCCCTTATGCGCGAGAGTTGGTGGCAAGCATGGTGAACCGTGGCACATTCCCTCCACTCAATTTGGCACCAGTGAATTTTGATGCCTTATTCCTTGAACATATGCGTCGAGTGGAAGAGGAAGAACAAGCGCAGCCGCAAGCTGAATCTCAGCCAACCTTGAATTAAGTCTTTTAAATCAAATAAGCTCACGTTTTGCGTGAGCTTTTCTTCAGGATCAAATTTTCAGGATCACAGATGATGCAACAGCCCATTACGGTATTAGGTGCTGGTTCATACGGCACCGCACTCGCCATTGCCTTTTCGCGGAACGGTTTCCCCACCCTGCTTTGGGGACATAATCCTGATGAATGTGCGCGTTTAGCTGATGAGCGAAAAAATACGCGTTTCTTGCCTGATATTGCTTTCCCAGATGCACTCGAGATTGTTGCGGATCTCGAAAGTGCGGTCAAAAAATCACGAGATTTATTAATTGTCGTCCCGAGCCATGTGTTTGGCGATGTGCTAAAACAAATCCAACCCTTTTTACGCGCTGATCAGCGCATTGCTTGGGCAACCAAAGGGCTAGAGCGAGATCGGGGGCGTTTATTACAATCTGTCGTAGAAGAAACGCTAGGCAAGAGTTATCCCTTAGCGGTTTTATCCGGGCCAACCTTTGCCAAAGAATTAGCTGCAGGTTTGCCAACCGCCATTGCGCTCGCATCAAATAATGACACATTCGCCCAAGAATTACAGGCACGCATTCATTGCAGCAAGCACTTTCGCGTTTACTTAAATCAAGATATGATTGGTGTTCAACTTGGCGGCGCGATAAAAAATGTGATTGCCATTGCTGCGGGAATGTCTGATGGTTTGGGTTTCGGCGCCAATGCACGCACCGCCTTAATTACCCGAGGGCTTGCCGAAATCAGCCGTTTGGGCGTTTCACTCGGCGCTAATCCGCAAACCTTTATGGGCATGTCTGGCTTGGGCGATCTGGTGCTAACTTGCACAGATAATCAATCACGCAATCGCCGTTTTGGCTTGGCATTAGGGCAAGGCGTTTCGGCTCAAGATGCTATCAACCAAATTGGACAAGTTGTGGAAGGCTATTACAATACCAAAGAAACCATGGCATTGGCGCAGCGACAAGGCGTGGAAATGCCGATTACAGAACAAATCTATGCCGCACTTTTTCACGGCAAAAAACCACAAGAAATGGCGACCGCACTTTTGGGGCGTGATCGCAAAGGCGAATAACGTTTGCGAACAGTATGAGGAAAATTATGGCAGTTGAAGTATGGGCAAAGATTCGAGATGAAGCCCAATGTTTAGTAAATAAAGAACCTGTATTGGCGAGTTTCTTTCATTCAACCATTTTGAAACACAAGAATTTAGGGGCAGCTTTAAGTTATATTTTGGCGAATAATTTGGCGACTGCCACAATGCCAGCCATTTCCCTGCGTGAAATTATTGAAGATGCGTATCAAGCGAAACCTAGCATTATTGAAAGTGCCGCTTGCGATGTGCGTGCCGTGCGTCAGCGAGATCCCGCCGTGGATTTGTGGTCAACGCCTTTGTTGTATTTAAAAGGCTTTCAAGCATTGCAAAGTTATCGAATCACCCATTATTTATGGGAAGAAGGTCGCCGCTCTTTAGCCATTTATTTACAAAACCAAATTTCTGTTGCCTTTGATGTGGATATTCACCCCGCCGCGCGTATTGGTTGCGGCATTATGTTCGACCATGCGACAGGGATTGTCGTTGGGGAAACCGCGGTGATCGAAAATGATGTGTCTATTTTGCAAGGCGTAACCTTAGGCGGTACGGGGAAAGAAAGCGGCGATCGCCATCCGAAAATCCGTGAGGGCGTGATGATTGGTGCGGGTGCGAAGATTTTAGGCAATATTGAAGTCGGAAAATACGCCAAAATTGGCGCGAATTCCGTTGTGTTACAACCCGTGCCAGAACACGCAACAGCAGCTGGCGTGCCTGCTCGCATTATTAGTAAAGACCACTCAGCAAAACCTGCGTTTGAGATGAACCAATATTTTATTGATGACGCAGAAATGCTGAATATTTAGGGTAGAAAGAATAAAAATCGCGGATTTTTGACCGCACTTTTCTGATTAAGGAGTTGTTATGATCATCAATAAAGACACCAAACTGTGTATTTCCGTTTCTGCAAGACCAAGCAATATTGGCACCACCTTTCATAATTATCTGTATCAAAAATTGGGACTCGATTTTGTGTATAAAGCGTTTCAAGTGGATGATATTGAGCATGTGGTCAAGGGCGTGCGTGCACTCGGCATTCGTGGCTGTTCGGTGTCTATGCCGCATAAAGAAACTTGTATGGCATTTATTGATGAACTGACGGAATCTGCCGCCGCAATTCAATCAGTGAATACGATTGTCAACGACAACGGCTATCTTAAAGCCTATAACACAGATTATATTGCGATTTACAAATTAATTGAGAAATATCAGTTAGATAAGAAGCAATCGGTGATCGTGCTCGGAAGTGGCGGTATGGCAAAAGCGGTGGTAGCGGCATTCAAGAATGCAGGGTTTAGCCAGCTTAAAGTCTGTGCGCGCAATGCAGAAACTGGCTCAAATTTGGCCGCACTTTACGGCTTTGAATATATCCCGAGTCTTAATGGACAAACCGCGGATATTATTGTCAATGTCACGCCAATTGGTATGCAGGGCGGCTCAGAAGAAAATATGCTGTCTTTCCCCGAAACGATGATCCAAGCCGCCCATACGGTTTTTGATGTCGTGGCAATGCCCGCAGAAACCCCCTTAATAAAAACGGCTCAAAAATTAGGAAAACAAACCATTTCGGGCGCTGAAGTGATTGTTTTACAAGCGGTTGAACAATTTGCTTTATATACTCATCAACGTCCAAGTGACGAACTTGTACAGGAAGCAGGCGAATACTCACGCCAAATGGTTTTACAACTACAACAACAAAAGTAATTCGCCCAGTTATTGCAATCTTAGATGAATGAAATAGGCGAATGAAATAGGCAAAGGAGAGAGAATGGTTTCAACCTTAGCGCAATATGCGGTCATTGATTTACACCTTCATTTAGATGGTTCTTTATCGCCAGCTTGGATGTTGGAATGGGCGGAGAAACAGCAGATCGAATTACCCGCGCATACCCCAGAAGCCTTGCTGCCTTACGTTTCTGCCCCGCAGGATTGTAGCGATTTGAATGAATATTTACGTTGCTTTGATTTGCCGCTCTCTTTATTGCAAACACCCGAAGCCTTGTCTGCGGCGGTGGCTGATGTGTTGCAACGCCTTGATCAGCAAGGGTTGATTTATGCCGAAATTCGTTTTGCCCCACAGTTGCATACAGGTTTGGCTATGTCGCAAGAAGATGCCGTTCAAGCCGCGCTGACAGGGTTGCAAAATGGATTGGCAAATACGCAGCTTTTTAAAGCCAATTTGATTTTATGCTGTATGCGTGCTGCCGATAACAAAGCGGAAAATTTAGAAACTATTCGCTTGGCGAAAAAATATTTAGCCAAAGCGGAGGCGGGCGTAGTGGCAATTGATTTAGCGGGTGCCGAAGGCTTATTTCCTACGAATAACTTTGCCGAAGAATTTCATTATGCGAGTGAGATTAGCGTGCCTTTCACCATTCATGCAGGCGAGGCGGCAGGTGCAGAAAGTGTACAGCAAGCCTTAGCTTTAGGCGCATCACGCATTGGGTATGGTATTCGTTCAATCGAAAGCGAAAGTGTGATGGCGCAATTAGTTCGCCAAGAAACGCCGTTGGAAATGTGCCCTTGTAGTAATTTGCAAACGAAAGCCGCACAGTCTTTGAAAGATTATCCATTACGCAGGTTTTTAACGCGCGGGATTGTGGCAACCTTGAATACGGATAATATGACCGTATCGCAAACGTCTTTGCAGCAAGAATATCGCTTGTTGGCGCAGGAATATCAATTATCTCGCGCAGAAGCGAAGCAATTAATGTTAAACAGTATTGCCGCAGCTTTTCTGCCAGCCGAAGAAAAAATGGCTTTGCTGAATACTATCCAACAACGCTATCCGCAGTTATTTGAATAATCCATTGGATATATAATCATCGTGATAATATTTAAGCAAAAGGCGCTGATAATAAGAAAAAGCTAGGTCAAACCTAGCTTTTCATTGTTAATAAGATTGCCATGCGTATTGGGCAAGGCTGAATGCAATGCCCCACATTACGAATCCAATCATGAAATCCAGAACGCGCCATGTCATTGGGCGTTTGAATAACGGAATCAGCAAGCGTGCGCCATAGCCTAAGCTAAAGAACCATAAGGCAGAAGTGCAGAGTGCGCCAGCAAGAAAGAATATTTTTCTGTCTGCTGGAATTGTCCCTGCAATGCCACCGATAATCGCAAAACAGTCGAGATAAACGTGAGGGTTTAATAAGGTGATGGCTAAGGTTGCAAGCACCGCTTTCCATGCGGATTGTTTTGGCATTGCTTTATTGCTTAATGCGAGTGCAGAATTGCCTTGATAGGCGGAACGAAATGCGCGCGCGCCATACACCAATAAGAATAATGCGCCGACAATGGCAAGTGCCACTGTTGCCATTTGGCTTTTGCTAATCATGGATCCAAGCCCTAACACGCCCATGGAAATCAATATAACATCGCATATAAAGCAAGTCAGAATCACAGGCAATATATTTTGTTTGAGCAACCCTTGTTTTAACACAAACGCATTTTGCGCACCGATAGCGATGATCAGCCCACCGCAAACAAGAAAACCTTGAAGAAAAAAGTCCATAATTTAGCCTAAATAAAAAACTCTCGGAAATTATACCGCACTTTTTCTGTTTTTCCCTTTAAATTCATCGCAGTTAAGTAGTACACTAGGGGCGTTTTTCATTTAATCCAAAGGGGACGCTATGAAACCTTATTTAATTGCGCCGTCCATTCTGTCAGCAGATTTGGCCCGTCTTGGTGAAGATGTGGCGAATGTGTTAAAGGCAGGGGCAGATGTCATTCATTTTGATGTTATGGATAACCATTATGTACCCAATTTGACCTTTGGCGCGCCTGTGTGTAAAGCCTTGCGTGACTATGGCATTAATGCGCCTATTGATGTGCATTTAATGGCAACGCCCGTGGATTCTTTGGTTGTGGATTTTGCGAAAGCAGGCGCCAGTTTAATTACATTCCATGCAGAAGCTAGCCAGCATATTGACCGCACTTTACAGCTCATTCGCGACCAAGGTTGCCAAGCGGGCTTGGTGTTTAATCCTGCAACGCCGTTGAGTTATCTGGATTATGTGATGGATAAAGTGGATATCATTTTATTGATGTCGGTAAACCCAGGCTTTGGCGGACAATCGTTTATTCCAGCAACGTTGGAAAAACTTCGCCAAGTACGCCAACGCATTGATCGCAGCGGTTTTGATATTCGTCTGGAAATTGATGGTGGCGTGAAAGTGAATAATATTGCCGAAATTGCCGCCGCAGGTGCAGATATGTTCGTGGCAGGTTCCGCCATTTTTGATGCGCCAGATTATAAACAAGTGATTGATGCAATGCGAGCAGAATTGGCTAAAGTATAAAAATAGGAAGAAAAATGAGCTCTCAATTTAAAGTTATTGGATTTGATTTAGACGGTACCTTAGTGAACAGCTTGCCTGATCTCGCTTTATCGGTTAATTCTGCCTTAGCGGAATTTGATTTCCCTGCCGCCCCTGAAGAATTAGTGCTAACTTGGATTGGTAATGGCGCAGATGTATTAATTAGCAAAGGGATTGCGTGGGCAACGGAACAAACGCACAAAACCTTGAACGATGATGAAATTGCCCAGTTGAAAGTGCGTTTTAATCATTTTTATGGCGAGAACATTTGTAACGTCAGTCGTTTGTATCCAAATGTGAAAGAAACCTTAGAAAAATTAAAAGCGCAGGGCTTCAAATTAGCGGTGGTAACCAACAAGCCAACGCAACATGTGTTGCCTGTATTAAAAGCATTCCATATTGATCATTTATTCGATGACGCATTGGGCGGGCAATCTTTGCCAGCGATTAAACCGCACCCAGGCCCGTTATATTATTTATGCGGAAAATTTGGTGTTTACCCCCATCAAATGCTATTTGTGGGCGATTCGCGCAATGATATCCTCGCCGCGCACAATGCAGGTTGTGTAGCCGTTGGCTTAACTTACGGTTATAACTACAACATTCCAATCGCCGACAGCCAGCCTGATTGGGTGTTTGATGACTTTGCTGAAATCCTAAATATCGTGTAAAGTGCGGCCAAATTTTGAGAAATTTTTTCGTTTCTACGGTATTTTTACCGACGGATTTATGTAACGAAACAAGATTTAAATGACAACAGGCGGGCAAGTGAGCCCCTATAATTAGAGAATAAAATATGACAAAACCAGTTGTACTCAGCGGCGTTCAGCCAAGTGGCGAACTTACTATCGGCAATTACCTTGGCGCATTACGCCAATGGGTGAAAATGCAAGATGATTATGAATGCCTTTTCTGTATTGTGGATTTACACGCGATTACCGTTCGCCAAGATCCTGAAAAATTGCGCAAAGCCTCATTGGATGTGTTGGCGCTTTATCTAGCTTGCGGCATTGACCCCGAAAAAAGCACGATTTTCATTCAATCTCATGTGCCTGAACATACCCAATTGGCGTGGGTGTTAAATTGTTATACCTATTTCGGCGAAATGAGCCGCATGACCCAATTTAAAGATAAATCCGCCAAACACGCAGATAATATCAATGTGGGGCTATTCACTTATCCTGTATTAATGGCAGCTGATATTTTGTTATATCAAGCGCATCAAGTGCCGGTGGGCGAAGATCAGCGTCAGCACTTAGAAATCACACGAGATATTGCGCAGCGTTTTAACGCGCTTTATGGCACGGAAGACGGCAAACAGAATCCGTTCATCATTCCTGAAGCCTTTATTCCAAAGGCGGGCGCGCGAATTATGGCATTGCAAGAGCCAACTAAAAAAATGTCGAAATCTGATGATAACCGCAACAATGTGATTACCTTATTAGAAGATCCGAAATCGGTAGAGAAAAAAATTAAGCGTGCAATGACGGACGGCGAAGAACCGCCGCGCGTGATTTACGATGTGAAAAACAAAGCGGGCGTGTCGAACTTGTTAGAAATGCTCTCCGTGATGAGTGAGAAAACCATTCCTGAATTGGAAAAAGAGTTTGAAGGCAAAATGTATGGCCATTTGAAAGGGGCGGTGGCAGAAGAAACTGTGAAAATGTTGACCGCACTTCAAGAGCGTTTTCATCATTATCGCAATGACGAAGTCTTGCTTAACCGTATTGCTGCAGAAGGAGCGAAAAAAGCCCGCGCGCGTGCAAGCCAAACCTTGAAAGCCGTTTATGACGCGGTTGGCTTTGTCAGTCCACAATAAATTTAAGCGCAAAGAAAAATCTCGTTGAGTGTAAATTTAGCGAGATTTTTTTATTGCTTTGATTTTGTGTAACAAAAAATAAGGACAGATATTATCTGCCCTTATAAATATACGCTAACTCAGCGATGATGCTTTTGTTTTTAGTGATTTTCTTTGCTGCATTTTTCTTCAGCGCAGTTTATTGCTTTTACAAACCTTCACTAACTCAGCACTCAATCTTTGGTATTTCTTGTTGTTCGGCTATTAATAACCCTAATTAACAAGTGCCCCATAAATCGTATTCATCCGCATGAGTAATGCTAACTTCTAAAATATCGCCAATTTTGACCGCACTTTGAGTGAGATTTTCGACATAAACCACGCCGTCAATTTCTGGCGCATCTGCCATAGAACGACCGATGATGCCTTCGTCATCAATTTCATCGACAATCACTTTTAATGTTTTGCCAACTTTTTGTTGCAGACGTTGAGCTGAAATCTGTTGTTGCAGTTCCATAAAGCGTTGGAAGCGTTCTTCTTTCACCTCTTCTGGCACTTGATCTGCCATATCAGTGGCTTTCGCCCCTTCGACTGGGCTGAATTTAAAGCAGCCCACACGATCAAGTTGCGCCTCTTGTAGAAAATCTAATAACGCTTGGAAATCTTCTTCGGTTTCCCCTGGAAAGCCCACAATAAAGGTGGAACGCAAAGTGAGCTCTGGGCAGATTTCGCGCCATTTTTTAATGCGCTCTAATACACGATCTACTGAACCAGGGCGTTTCATTGCTTTCAATATTTTCGGGCTGGCGTGCTGCAACGGAATATCTAAATAAGGCAAAATTTTACCCGCTGCCATCAGTGGAATCAGTTCATCCACGTGTGGATAAGGATAAACATAATGCAAACGCACCCAAACGCCTAATGTTCCTAACATTTGGCAGAGTGTGATTAAATTATTTTTAATCGGCATACCGTTCCAAAAAACGGTTTTGTTTTGTGTTTCTTTGCTTTGATCAAGGGCATACGCCGAAGTATCTTGCGATACCACCAAAAGTTCTTTCACCCCTGAATCAACAAGGCGTTTGGCTTCGTCTAAAATTTGGGTAATTGGACGGCTGTCTAAATCGCCACGCAATGAAGGAATGATACAGAAAGTGCAACGATGATCACAGCCTTCAGAAATTTTCAAATAAGCATAATGTTTTGGCGTGAGCTTCACCCCTTGCGCAGGTACAAGGCTTGTGTAGGGATTGTGTTCTGGGCGCGGCACATATTTATGCACGTGCGCCATCACCGCTTCATAGCTATGCGGGCCCGTAATTTCCAAGACTTTAGGATGCACTTCGCGAATTTGATCTTCTTTTGCCCCCAAACAGCCCGTTACCAAAACTTTCCCATTCGCTTCTAATGCTTCGCCAATGGCTTCAAGAGATTCTTGCACCGCGGAATCAATAAAGCCGCAAGTGTTGACGATCACCAGATCTGCATTTTCATAGGTTGGGATAATATTGTAGCCATCGGTACGTAACTCAGTGAGAATGCGCTCTGAATCGACTAAATTTTTAGGACAGCCAAGGCTAACAAAGCCAATGTTCGGGGTTTTAGACATAAATCAAATATTTCCAGTAATAAGGTTATTTCGGGAGCGTATTCTACCGAACTATCACGCAAATTGCGACATCTTCTCTGCCACGGTTTTGTAAAACTAATGTCATTACTAGGCATAATTTGCTAACAACATCGTGGGAATGGCGTTAAGGGGGGAGAAAATCGTGCGGTTTTCTATGAAATGTGATGAGAGCGTGGCGTTTGACAAGCTTTAATGCATCATTTCACTATGAGCGTTAAAATAGATAAAAAAATCACCGCACTTTAGGGGTTAAAGTGCGGTGAAAATTTGTAAAGTTTTTAACGATTAGTGTCCGCCACAGCCACAACCGCCGTGTTCATGACCTTCTTTTTTGCCATGACCACCGCAGCAGCCTTCGCCGTGATGATGGTGGTGATCGTGGTCATGATGATGACCGCCACAACCGCAACCACCGTGACCATGATCGTGATCGCTGCATCCACAGCCACCGTGAGCGTCAGAATGAATATGACCATGAGCGATTTCTTCTGCGGTTGCTTCGCGTGTTGCCACCACTTCAACGGTGAAAAGAAGTGTTTGACCCGCTAACATATGGTTGCCGTCAACCACTACTTCATCGCCTGCCACTTCAGTGATCACAACTGGCAATGGACCCATGTCTGTATCTGCGATAAAACGCATACCAACTTCTAATTCATCAACGCCCATAAACACGTCTTTGGGCACACGTTGAACCATATTTTCATTGTATTCGCCGTAACCGTCTTCAGGTTTTACATGCACTTCAAATTTGTCGCCTACGGCTTTGCCTTCTAAGGCATTTTCTAAACCTTGGACTAAGTTATGATGACCTTGTAAATATTCTAAGGGTTGGTTTGCTGGCGCTTCATCAACTAATACACCATCTTCAGTACGAACTTGATAAGCAATGCTTACCACAACGTCTTTTGCTACTTTCATTTGTTTTCCTTTGTTGTTGAATTCGGTTATTAAATTCAGTGGTTAAATCCAGTAAAAATCGGCGGTATTGTATAGGATTTATACCAAACTGTCATTATAGTTATTACTGCAACAATTCAATTGTCGCATTGACATTCATTTTTAAGTGGGTGTTTCCACTTTCCAACTGCACTGGCTCTGCAGATTTCGCGGATGACAACATTGCGCGTGATTCCAGCATATAATTTCCATATGTCGCTGGGCTATTTCCATAGGGCGGCAAATCCAAGTTGACAATTCGATAGCCTTTCGCCTTAAGTGCATTGGCGGTTAGCTCGGCTTTTTGGCTGAATTTTGCTAGTGCTGCTTGCGTCATTTCATCTTCCATTTTGGCTTGCGCAGCAGAAGAGAGTTTCGCTTGAATGTAATCAATCGAAAAGGTATTGGAAATCTCATCAATTAACTGAGATAGCGCAAAAAAGTCTTGGCTTTCTAATACCAAATCTGCACGCTCTAACCAACCATTTTTAACACCTTTTTCATTATAACGAGCTGAAGTATGGCGATTATTTTGCTGAATTTTGACCGCACTTTGCCCTTTTATTTTGCTGAGCGCCTGATTCAGTTTTTCTGACACTTTACTGTGTAGCGCCTTTAAATCCGAGCCTTCTTCTTGCACAAATAAGCGAACTTGCAGAATATCCATCGGCACTTCTTTTTCCACTTCAACAGAAAAGCTCACTCGAGGGAGTTTAGCCTGTTCGTTGTCGTCCTGTGCGGAGGCGAAAGTCGGTAATGCCAATAAAACAAAAAGTAATTTTTTCATAGTTTTCCCTTAAATGACTAGAAAAATAAAATGGCGCCCCAAACGATGACAAAATTCACTAAGGCAACAAACACGGCGGCGGAGCCTTGGTCTTTGGCGCGGCCTGACAGTTCGTGGCGTTCCGTGCCAATGCGGTCAATGGCGCATTCCACGGCGCTGTTGAGTAATTCCGCAATTAATATAATCAGATAGGCAGCGAGCATTAATGCCAGCTCAATTTTGTCTTGTGCTAAGAAAAACGCAAGGGGCACCACGATGATGCCGCCAAGCAATTCGTGGCGAAATGCGGCTTCATTTTTAATGGCGCTGCGCAAGCCTTGCAGTGAATATTTGGTTGAATTAATTAAATGCGTTAAGCCTGTGGTTTTGTATTCCATAGAATTCCCTAATATTGCGCCGCACATTGGCACTAGGCAAAAGTGCGGTCGATTTTTTGATAATTTTATAAACGTTTTACATCAATGACATCTTCTAACGAAGACAAACGCGTTAAGATTTTACTCAACATATCCACGTTATTTAGCTCAATTTCCAAATCTAGCGTAGCCAACTGGCGTTTGTTGTCTAAACGGCTGACAACACCCGTTACACTGATTTTTTCATTGGCAAGTACGGTGGTAATATCACGCAATAAACCATTGCGGTCGCTGGCGAGCACACGAATCGTTACATGATATGAACCGTGCTGATCTTGTTCGCCCCAACTGGCTTCAACCACACGTTCGGGGTGATCAGCCGCCAGATCTGCAAGCTGTTCGCAATCGACACGGTGGATTGAAATACCGCGCCCTTGAGTTACATAGCCTGCGATTTTATCACCAGGCAATGGCTGACAGCAACGTGCCATACTATGCATCAGATTAGCCACGCCTTCAACCACCACATAGCCTTGTTTTTCCACTTTTTGTTGGGCATAAATGGCGCTTTTTTGGGTGACGTGACGTAACACTTCTTCATCGGCTTCTTGCGCCGTTGGTTTTAACAATTTGCTTTGCAAGAAGTTGGCGAGTTGATTGAGTTTAATATCGCCGCTGCCAATGCCATTATAGAGATCGTCAACTTGTTTGAGATTATATCGTGGCAAGGCGATTGGTTCGATTTGTTTTAAGGTTAAACCAAGGCGATTGAGCTCAGCATCAAGTTGTTCTTTACCCAATGGGATATTTTTATCGCGATCCAGTTTTTTGAAAAATGCAGCAATTTTTGACCGCGCTTTTTGCGTATGGGTGAAGCCTAAATTCGGGTTCAGCCAGTCACGGCTTGGGTTTGGGTTCTTTTGGGTAATGATTTCTAGCTGATCGCCCATTTGCAGCTGATAAGTAAAAGGCACAATCCGATCTGCCACTTTGGCGCCAATGCAGCGATGCCCCACATCACTATGAATGGCGTAGGCAAAATCCAATGGCGTTGAGCCTGTTGGCAAATCCACCACTTCGCCTTTTGGCGTGAACACATACACGCGGTCATCAAACACTTGGCTGCGCATTTCGTCCACCACTTCACTGCTGCTTGCCATATCATCTTGCCACGCTAATAGTTTACGCAGCCAAGAGATTTTTTCTTCATAAGCCGACATTGCGCCTGTGGTGCCTTCTTTGTATTTCCAGTGGGCGGCAACGCCAAGTTCGGCATCATCATGCATTTTTTGTGTGCGGATTTGTACTTCAATGGGCTTATCGCCTTTGCCTAAAACCACCGTGTGAATGGATTGATAGCCGTTCGGTTTCGGATTGGCAATATAATCATCAAATTCTTTCGGCAAATGTTGATAATGGGTGTGGATAATGCCTAGCGCGGTGTAACAATCTTGCAAATTAGGCACGAGCACACGCACGGCTCGCACGTCATATAAACCGCTGAAATCCAAATGCTTTTTCTGCATTTTTCGCCAAATGCTATAAATATGTTTCGGACGACCATAGATATTGGCATTGGTGATGCTTTCGCTTAATAAACCTGAAAGTTCGCTAACAAAATTTTGGATATATTGCTCACGGTCGAGGCGGCGTTCTTGCAATAATTTTGCGATTTTAAAGTATTCTTGTGGCTGCAGATTGCGGAAACAATAATCTTCTAGTTCCCATTTTAGCTGCCCAATACCCAAACGATTGGCTAATGGCGCATAAATATTTGAACATTCTTGCGCGGCTGAGATTTTCTCATTGTTAGAATAGCGTTTATCCGCATCACGCAAATAGGTAATGCGTTCGGCAAGTTTGATGATCATACAGCGGAAATCGTCCACCATTGCCAGCAACATACGGCGAACATTGTCGATTTGTACATCGCTAGATTGCAAAGCATTTAGCTGGCGGATATTGTTCATCACCGTCACGCCTTTGATAAGTTTGCTGATTTTCGCGCCGAAATCTTCTTTAATTTGCTCCGTATTGACGATTTTGGCATTGACGATAGGGAATAACATAGCGGCTAATAAGGTATCGCCGTCCATATTCAGGCTATGCAGGATTTCCACCATTTCTACACCATCTCGCAGATACCAGTGGCTGTTGAGAAACAGTTGCTGCGCTTTTTCTTGGGCATAATGCCAAGCGTGCACCAGCTTTTGCTCAACCTCTGGGGCTAAATTTAATGATGCACACCATTTAGTTACCGCAAAATCTTTAGGATTTAACAGGTGAGAACCGCGAACAGCAACCATAATATTTCCTTATTTTTCCTTTTCAAACAATGAGATACTTTCTAAATGCCCAGTATTGGGAAACATATCGATCATCGCCACTTTTTTGAGTTTATAGCCCGCTTGTAACAGGCTTTGCGCATCTCGCACCAATGTTGCAGAGTTGCAAGACACATAAAGAATTTTCTCTGCCGCCAATTGCACTAAAGCGTCTAAGGCAAAGGCTGCCCCGCTGCGCGGCGGATCCAGTAAGATTTTATTAAATTTTTGCGTCGCCCAAGGTTGATCCGCAAAAGGTTTGTCTAAATCCGCCTGATAAAATTCGACATTGTGACAGCCATTTTGTTCAGCATTTTTGCGCGCTTTCTCGACCATCGCCGAAACGCCCTCAATACCCACCGCACTTTGCACATACTGGCTTAAAGGCAGGGTGAAATTCCCCATTCCACAAAATAAATCTAACACAGAATCCGTGGATTCCAAGGCTAACCAATCTAGCGCAGTCGCCACCATTTCTTGATTTAATGGAGCATTAACTTGAATAAAATCACGAATATCAAAATTCAGTTTTAGGTTTTGCAAGCGATAAAAGGGAGATTCGCCTTGTAAGATTTCGGTGCCAACGTCGTTTTGCACAAATAGATTTAGGGCGTATTTTTGCGCAAATTGTCGCAGCAAAGTGCGGTCAATTTCGGATAAATTTTGAGTAACGCGCAATAACATCGCTACACCGTTTTCCGCGGCAACCAATTCAATATGCCCCAGTGCTTTGGGCTGAGAAAATTGGGCGAAAAGTGCGGCCAATTTTGGCAATAAATTATTTAATTTTGGCTCAATAACATCGCAATGTGTAATGGAGATGATATTTGAAGAACGCTTTTGGCGAAAGCCAATATCAAGGGTTTTCGATTTAGTATTAAATCCGATGCTAAGACGCGCACGGCGGCGATATTGCCATTGTTCGCCTGTTATCATTGGCATAAATTCAATATCGTTTTGAAGTTTTTGCAAGCGTTGAAACAGCGCGTTTTGTTTGGCTTCACGTTGCATTTCTATCGGAATATGCTGAGATTGGCAACCACCGCATCGCCCATAATGCTCACATTTCGGCAGTTGGCGTTGCGGGCTTGGGGTAAGAATTTTTTTAGCGACAGCCAAGCCATATTGGCGCTTTTCTTCGAGAATCTGTAACTGCACTTGTTCGGATGGCAACGCATTTTCTACAAACCACGTTTTACCTTGAATTTTGGCAACACCTAGCCCTTGGTAATCAAGATCGACAATCTCTGCAACAACAGATTTTGTGGCGTGATGGGATTTGGGTGGTTTTTGTTGAGTATAGAATAATGCCATTATTTCAAATGTAATAGATTTTGAGTAAATAATTCTCGGCTTTTCAATGGCTTATTGCCTAAATAAGGTTTTAATGCAATGCGTGTGAACCGTTTTGCCGCTTGCAATACCGAGGGCTCTTGAAAATCTCGCGCCTCAAATGCCAATAAATCTTTGCCATAAAAGGTGAGGTTATCTTTAATCAAAGAGGCAATAAACCCTTTTTCTTCACGATAACGATAAGTCATTGTTTGATCAACGGGCTGTCCTGAACCTGCACAATGCATAAAATCCACGCCATAACCCAACGTTTGCAACAGTTGAAATTCAAATGTACGCAATGCGGGCTCGACTGAATTTTCAACGGCCAAACGCGTTAAACAATGCAAATAATCTTGAAATAAAGTAGCATTTGGCGTTTCGGGTTCAATCACTCGCATCAATAATTCGTTGACATAAAAACCACTAAATAATGCCGTTTGTTGCAACGGCAAAGCAATAGCGGCAGGCTCTGCTTTTGTTAAGGTTTTCAAACTGCCTTTGCCCGTCCAGCGCAATAATAGCGGCGTAAAAGGTTGCAGCACGCCTTTCCAAGCAGAACGTTTTGCCCGCGCACCTTTCGCAAGCACTGTCAACCGCCCTGTTTCTTCTGTGAACAGATCCACCAGCAGACTGGTTTCACTATACGCCTTGCGATGCAACACAAAACCACGCTGAAAACTTTCAATCGCCACGTTAGCTCAAGATCCCCTGTAAAAAGTCGACATATTCTATCAGAATTTTGACCGCACTTTTAGCACTATCTTAAATAAGATATAACCAAATTTTGGTACCCCAATAATTCTTTGTGAACTAGATCACAGAATGGGAAAAAATGCGTTTTATTCCTTTTGATTTTCCTATATGTTACGCAATAGACAATATCGAAACGTTTCGATGGCAACTTGTTAAACTTAGCGACAGAAACTATGAGGTGAAAAATGAAAAAATCATTTGTGAAAACATTAGTGGCAGCATCAGTCTTGTTCTCAACAGCAAGTATGGCAGCTTATCCTGAAAAGCCTATTACGATTATTGTGCCTTGGGGAGCTGGCGGTAATACAGATACCATTGCACGTTTAGTAGCTAAAGGTTTACAAGAAGAATTGAAAACGAATGTGAATGTAATTAATCGCACGGGCGGTAGTGGTGTCGTGGGTCATAATGCAATTAAAGTAGCAAAACCAGATGGTTATACATTAGGAGTGGTAACGGTTGAGGTTGCTCTAATGCATCATCAAAAAATGACAGATTTAAGTTATAAAGACTACACGCCAATTGTACGTTTAGGTGTTGTACCTGGTGGAGTACAAGTGGCGAAAGATTCACCTTATAAAGATATTAATGAGTTATTAGCTGCAATAAAAGCAAATCCAGGTAAATTAAAAGCTTCTGGTAGTGGTTTAAATTCTATTTGGCACT
The DNA here is from genome assembly GCF_003096995.1 of Alitibacter langaaensis DSM 22999. Classification (GTDB taxonomy): domain Bacteria; phylum Pseudomonadota; class Gammaproteobacteria; order Enterobacterales; family Pasteurellaceae; genus Exercitatus; species Exercitatus langaaensis. The sequence continues at coordinate 19,157 of NZ_QENU01000005.1, forward strand.
TGAATTTATTGGGAATTTTAAAAAGTGCAGGATTACCTGAAGATAGCGTGAAGTTTGTACCATCACAAGGTGCAAGTGCGGCGCAACAAGAACTTGTTTCAGGAGGAATTGATTTTGTTACCTCTTCTCCGGGGGAGGCTAAAAGTATGGCTGACGCAGGAATGGTGCGCCATTTAGCGATTACCACTCCAACCAAAAGTGAGCTTTATGCTGATATTCCAGTTTATCAAGAAGTTACTGGCAATAAATGGACGCTAAATGGTTGGAATGTGTTAACTGCACCAAAAGGTTTGCCAGATGATGTGAAAGAGACTTTAGTGAAAGCGATGGAAAAAGTTTATGCCACTGGGGAACTACAAAAATTTGCTAATAAACAAGGATTTGAAGCAAGTGCATTATATGGTTCTGAATTAGATAAATTTATGGACGATGAAGATAAAAAATTCGGTGATTTACTTTCAACTGAAAAATAATAAATGTAAGGAGAATGGCTCTCGAAAGAGAGCTATTTTAATTTTATGATTCGATTATTCACCCCTATTTTTCTTTTTATCTTTGGACTGATAGTTTCTGTTTATAGCTATCAAGCTTATGGCGATTTTTCTGAATATGGTGCTGCTTTTTATCCCACCGTTATCGGCGTAATACTCGCCTTTTTTGGTTTTATTGATTTTATTATGGAGATTAAATTAAAGGGAAAATATGTTTTCCAAAGTTTTGATTTAATCCAAGATGGTAAAATTATCTTATTAATAACCGCAGTTATAGGGTTTTATATTTTAACTGTAGATTATCTTGGCTTTGTATTAACAACTACCTTGATTCTTTGTTTCTTAACTTTACCATTTATGGTTAAGAATAAAATTCTTATTGCAGTTTTATTATTTATTCTTGCCATTGGTATTTATTTGTTATTTGCCAAATTGTTATTAGTTGGGCTTCCTGGCGGTATTTTATTTGAATAGGTGACATATGGAAATTTTAACAAATGCATTTTCTTATATTGATTTAAATTCAATTATCGCTATTTTTGCAGCTGGTTTATTTGGCTTATTTGTGGGCGCAATTCCAGGATTAACCGCTACAATGTCAGTTGCCTTAATGGTTCCTTTTACATTTTTTATGGATCCTATCCCTGCACTAGCACTAATGATTTCTGTCGGTGCATCATCAATTTATGCAGGAGATATTCCTGGTGCCTTATTGAGAATTCCTGGTACACCAGCATCTGCCGCCTATGTAGATGACAGCTATCTTTTAGTGAAACAGGGTAAGGTAAATCGTGTTCTTGGTTTAGGATTAACTAGTTCTGTTATTGGGGGCGTGATTGGCACTATTGTTTTAGCTTTAGCTGCACCATCGCTTGCTAAATTTGCATTAAAGTTTAGTTCTTTTGAATATATGTGGCTTTCACTGTTAGGTTTAAGTTGCGCTACTTTAATTGCAGGTAAGTTTATTACTAAAAGTTTATTGACTTTATTATTTGGTATTTTAATTTCAACAATTGGCTTTGATGAGTTTACAGGTCAAGCTCGCTTTACTTTTGATATTGTTTCTTTATATGAAGGAGTCAGTTTTATTCCAGCAATGATAGGGCTCTTTGCTATCTCTGGTGCGATCAACTATTACGCGAATCGCTATAAATCAGAGGATAATGTAGATGCGGCGGAATTAACACAAACAAGCGGTTCTTTAAATTTATTTAAAGGTTTAGCCAAACCGTTGAATAAACGCAAAGGCAGTATTTTACGTAGTAGTTTGATTGGTACTTTAATTGGAGCATTACCAGGCGCGGGAGCAGATATTGCAGCTTGGATTTCTTATGCAATATCCAAAAAAACATCAAAAAATCCTGAACTTTATGGCAAAGGATCTGAAGACGCTATTATTGATGCGTCCAGTAGTAATAATGCTAGCCTTGCTGGAAGTTGGATTCCTTCATTAGTATTTGGTATTCCTGGTGACTCAGCAGCAGCAATTATTATCGGTGTGTTGTATATGAAAGATATGCAACCTGGTCCATCATTATTTATGTTCCAGCCTGATAAACTTTATGCGGTGTTTATTCTATTCTTAATTGCAAATTTAGCTTTAATTCCATTGGCATTAATTGTGGTGAATTTTTTGAAAAAAATCATCCAAATTAATAAATATATCCTTTATCCAATCGTAATTATCTTTAGTATGGTTGGCGCATTTGCTATTAATAATTCACCAGAAGCGATTGTTGTAATGTTAATTATGGGGATCATTGGTTATTTCTTACAAAAAAATCATTACCCAATTTCGCCAATTATATTAGGTATGATTTTAGGTCCAATGCTTGAGCGTAATTTACTTGCATCCTTAACGAAATCTGACGGCAATTTAATTGCTTTCATAGAACGTCCTGTTTCTGCAGTATTAGCTTGTTGTTTCTTACTTGTTGTTGTGTTGCAAGTTAGAGGCATTATTAAAAACTTTAACGAGAAAAATTAAATTAGATTTGGAGAAAACTATGAGTATTCAAGGCATTATTCCTGTGATGTTGACCCCTTTCACAAAAGATAATGAAGTCGATTATGATGGGTTAAGAAGATTAACGGATTGGTATATTGATAACGGATCAGATGCATTATTTGCTGCTTGTCAATCAAGTGAGATCTTATTTCTTAGTTTAGAAGAACGCGTAAAAATTACGAAAACTGTGATTGAACAAACAAAAGGGCGTATTCCTGTAGTTTCATCGGGTCATGTTAGTGATACGTTTGAAATACAGGTAGAAGAATTGACTGCAATTTACAATACAGGTGCTGATGCAGTGATTTTAATTACTAACCGTCTTGATCCCAATAATGAGGGTACGGCAGTAATGAAAGCAAATTTTGAAAAATTATTGACCGCACTTCCAAAGGATATCACCTTAGGTTTATATGAATGTCCTGTGCCATATCGCCGTTTATTAACCGATGAGGAAATCAGTTATTTTGCAAGCTTTGAAAATATGGTGGTATTAAAAGATGTATCGTGCGATCTAGAAACGGTTAAGCGACGTGTTGCATTAACTAAAAACAGTAATCTTAAAATTGTCAATGCTAACGCAGCGATTGCTTTTGAAGCAATGAAAGCTGGTTCTGAAGGTTTCTCTGGCGTATTTAATAATATTCACCCAGATCTGTATGCATATATTTATAAACATAAAGATTCCGATGAGCCAATGATACAAGAATTAGTACATTTTTTAGCGGTGAGTGGTGCGGCCGAAAGTTTTGGATATCCAAACATTGCGAAATTAATGCACGTTAAAATTGGCACCTTTGAGAATTATAATTCTCGAGTAATTAAAGATGATATTAAAGTTAAATATTGGGCCGTTGAAGAATTGCTTGATCATATTATGCAAGGTTCAGATCGTTTCCGTAAAAAGCTAAATCTTCGTTAATTATCTCTTTTATTAAAGGAGTAAATAAGAGTGAATAAACTAACAGTTCTTGGCAGTATTAATGCAGATCATGTGATTTCAGTTCCCTATTTTGCCAAACCAGGGGAAACCTTGACAGGTTCAAATTATCATATCGCTTATGGCGGTAAAGGTGCTAATCAAGCAGTAGCTGCTGCTCGTTTATGTAACAAATCACAAATGATTGTCAGTTTTATTGGCTGTATTGGAGAAGATGATACAGGCTTTGCAATGAAAAAATCCTTTGCTCAAGATGGTATTGATGTATCAGCTATCAAAGAGATAAAAAATGAAACAACAGGTATTGCAATGATTCAAGTTGCTGATAGCGGAGAGAATAGTATTGTTATTTCTGCTGGAGCGAATGCTTGTTTAGATGATGCACAAGTAGATGAGTTTGCAGAAAAAATTACACAGGCAGATTATTTGTTAATGCAACTTGAAACACCATTACCTGCTTTGATTAGTGCAGCGAAATTGGCAAAAGCGAATGATACAAAGGTTGTATTAAATCCAGCACCAGCTTGTGAATTGCCAGATGAGCTATTAAGTAATTTGGATATAATTACACCCAATGAAACAGAAGCGGAGATTTTGACAGGTATTGTGGTGACTGATGAACAAAGTGCGGCTAAATCTGCACAAGTTTTTCATCGTAAGGGCATCGAAACCGTGCTAATTACATTAGGCTCCAAGGGCGTTTATGTTAGTGAAAAAGGTCATGGTGAAATTATAAAAGGCTTTCAAGTTCAGGCAGTGGATACGACTGCAGCTGGCGATACATTTAATGGCGCATTTTTAACTGCATTATTAGATGGTAAAAATATGCAAGAAGCCATTAGATTTGCTCATGCAGCAGCGGCAATTAGTGTGACACGGAAAGGCGCACAACCATCTATTCCGACGCGAGATGAAACCATGGCATTTCTTAGTTCACAAGGTTAACTTATGGCGACCATGAAGGATATTGCGCGTATTGCAAAAGTGTCAACATCCACAGTATCTCACGTGATTAATGGAACACGATTTGTGAGTGATGAAATTCGCGAGAAAGTGATGTCGGTGGTGCAAGAACTTAATTATCGTCCATCAGCACTGGCTCGTAGTTTTAAGCTACAGCAAACTAAAACCATTGGTATGCTCGTTACAGCAAGTAATAATCCTTTTTTTGCAGAAGTTGTTGCCGCCGTAGAGCATTATTGTGCGCAAAATGATTACAATCTCATTTTGTGTAATACTGATGGCGATTGCATGCGCTTAGAAAAAAGCTTACAAACTTTATTACAAAAACAAGTAGATGGACTTTTATTAATGTGTACGGAAACACATTTACAAGAACATGCAACTGTTCATCTTACTGTTCCAACCGTCATTATGGATTGGTGGCCCACAGAATTAAATGCGGATAGAATTTTTGAAGATTCTGAACTTGGTGGTTATCTTGCAACGAAGTGTCTGATCCAACATGGACATCGTAAAATAGGGATTATCACTGGGAATTTACAAAAACCTCTTGCTTTAAATCGTCTTAATGGTTACAAGAAAGCCTTGTTAGAAGCACAAATTCCGCTGAATAAACATTGGATCGTAGAAAGCCAATTTGATTTTCAAGGTGGTGTGGTTGGCATGGATAAGTTATTGCAGCAAAATGAATTGCCAACAGCAGTTTTTGCTTGTAGTGATACTATTGCACTGGGAATTTATCAAACTGCATGGCGTTATAATTTGCGTATTCCGCAAGATATATCTGTTATTGGCTACGATGATATCAACCTTTCGCAGTATCTTGCCCCCCCGCTGGCAACGATTCATCAACCCAAGGTTGAACTTGGTAAAAGAGCGGTAGAAATGTTATTAGAGCGTATTAAAAGTCCAGAACGGAAAAATAAAACAGTCATTCTTCAACCTAACCTTATTGTACGTCCATCAGTTGCGCCCCCTATAAAATAATTGGTATATTGGCATTCGAAATTTTCTCGAATGCCATGATATGAAAACATTTACATTTAAGCGTTCTGTTGCGCGTAAATCTCCCGAACTGCGTAAAACAACGCCGCTTTCTGCCGCTGAAACCAAGGTGGTTTTATTCAATAAACCTTTTGATGTGTTGACCCAATTTACTGATGAAAATGGGCGGGCGACATTAAAAGATTTCATTCCTATTTCTCATATTTATGCGGCAGGGCGTTTAGATCGCGATAGCGAGGGATTGTTGATTTTGACCAATAATGGCGCGTTGCAACATCGTTTAGCTGATCCCAAATTTAAAACCGAAAAAACCTATTGGGTGCAGGTGGAAGGTGTGCCAACTGAGCAAGATTTAGCACCATTGCGCCATGGCGTAGAGCTGAAAGATGGTTTAACCAAACCCGCGAAAGTGCGGTTAATTTCCGAGCCAAATTTATGGGCGCGCAATCCGCCAATTCGGGAGCGTAAAAACATTCCGACCAGTTGGCTTGAAATCAAAATTACAGAAGGCAAAAATCGCCAAGTGCGCCGTATGACAGCGCATATCGGTTTTCCAACCTTGCGGTTAGTGCGTTATGCTATGGCAGGTTTTTGCTTAGACGGGATTAAAAATGGCGATTTTCGTGAGCTAAGTGCGGTGGAAATTACGCAACTTTTTCGGGCGATGAAGCTATAAATCCTGCATTTTAATCAAATTAATAACAAAATTTGAACCTTTGTGTTCAAATAATTTTTGGAGCTTTTATGCAAACTTTACCTAATGTTGTTGTGCTAACGGGCGCTGGTATTTCTGCGGAATCGGGTATTCAGACCTTTCGTGCGGCAGATGGTTTGTGGGAAAATTATCCAGTGGAGGATGTGGCAACACCAGAGGGATTTGAGCGCAATCCGCAATTAGTGCAAGAATTTTATAATGCACGGCGCCGAAAATTGTTCGACCCCGCTGTTCAACCCAACGCCGCACATCTTGCCTTGGTGCAATTAGAACAGGCGCTAGGCAAGTATTTTTTATTGGTCACGCAGAATATTGATAATTTGCATGAGCGTGCAGGCTCAAAAAATTTGATTCATATGCATGGCGATTTATTCACCGTGCGTTGTAGTTGGTCGGGTAAGGAATACCCTTGGCAAGGAGATATTACCGAACAGGATCGTTGTGATTGTTGTTCGCCGCCACGCCGTTTACGCCCGCATATTGTTTGGTTTGGTGAAATGCCTTTAGAAATGTCGCGAATTTCAACCGCACTTGCTGATTGTGATTATTTCATTTCTATTGGCACTTCTGGCAACGTGTATCCTGCTGCGGGTTTTGTGCAAGAGGCAAATTTGGCAGGGGCAGAAACCATCGAATTAAATTTAGAACCGAGCCTGACCCGATCACGTTTTAAACAAGCGCATTATGGCAAGGCAACGCAAATTGTGCCGCAATTTGTGAATGAATTTTTAGCGCAATTAAAAGGATAAATCATGCATAAACCCAATATAACTATGGCTTGTGTGGTGCATTGCAAAGGCAAGTTTTTGTTTGTGGAAGAAATTGAATACGGCAAACGCACCTTGAACCAGCCAGCAGGACATTTAGAGAAAGACGAGAGTATTTTGCAGGGCGCGAGCCGAGAACTTTATGAAGAAACAGGCATTTGTGCCGACATACAAAAGTTATTGAAAATTTACCAATGGCATGCACCACGTAGCCAGACGGATTATTTACGTTTTGTGTTTAGTTTAGAACTTGACGATTGGGCAGAGATTACGCCCCATGATGCGAATATTACACGCGGGCTTTGGCTCAGTGTGGAGGAATTTCAAACCTATATTTCCCAAGAGGGGCAATGTGCGCGCAATCCCTTAGTGATACAAGCGATTCAAGATTATTTAAAAGGCGAGCATTATCCTTTAACACTGTTATCGGTTTTTGCTTAAGACTGGATTATCTTCAAAATGGCAGAAAATCATCATTAATATAAAACCCGAGCATAAACTCGGGTTTTGTTGATTGAGTGTCATTGATTTTGCATTATCAATTTTTCAAAGCGCATTCACAAAATTAGGCAGCCAGTCTTGTGCCGCGTGTTCGTGATCTGGCTCGGCATTCACATCAATGCGTAAAGATTGACAAATTTTGACCGCACTTTGCCCATCTAAACTTCGCTCAACTTCATCAACGGCAAAACAAAAGGTATCGTAATCCGAATTGCCTAATCCCACCACGGCATAACGCAAATCTGACAAATCAGGTTGTTCGTTTTTGATCTGTTCAAATAACGGTTTGAGATTATCGGGCAATTCGCCTGCGCCGTGGGTTGAGGTGACGATTAGCCATAAATTTTGATCGCGAACATCGGCTAAGTCGGCATGATTTTCCACTTGAATCTCAAAACGTTGCTGCTCAAGTAGATCCGCCAAATGGTCGCCCACATATTCCGCGCCGCCTAGAGTGCTGCCCGTAATGATACAAATTTTCTTCATAGTTTATTTACGATTTAACCAAGCCATATATTCTGCCACGCCAGTTGCCACATCTTTGAATTGATAATCACAACCTGCGGCGCGAAGTTTGGTTAAATCAGCTTGAGTATATTCTTGATAACGAGATTTTAAATGCACTGGGAATGGAATGGTTTCGATTTGACCTTTGCCATGGAATTTTATCACCGCTTCCGCAACGGCTTTAAAACTCTCTGCTTTACCTGTGCCAAGATTGAAAATGCCAGAAACCGCATTTTTCCACGCCCAAATGTTGACGGCTGCCACGTCTTCCACATAGACAAAATCACGAATGAAATGCTCGCTACCTGCGAAAAGTTTCGGGTTTTCGCCGTTTAACATTTGATTATTCAGGTGGAAAGCTACGCTTGCCATCGAGCCTTTATGTTGCTCACGCGGGCCATAGACATTGAAATATTTAAAGCCACAAACTGGGGAATTGGCTTCTGGCAAGATAGCGCGCACATATTGATCAAATAAGAATTTAGAATAGCCGTATGCATTGAGTGGACCTTCAAATTGGCGTTCTTCAATAAAGTCTGTTTTGTCGCCATAGGTCGCCGCACTTGAAGCGTAGAAAAAAGGAATTTCACGGTCAAGGCAGTAATGCAACAGCTCTTTTGAATATTCATAATTGTTGTGCATTAAATATTTGCCGTCCCATTCTGTGGTGGCGGAACAAGCGCCTTCGTGGAAAATGGCATCAATGTCGCCTAAATCATCGCCTGCGATAATTGACGCTAAAAAATCTTCTTTGTCGCAATAATCGGCAATGTCTAAATCCACCAGATTAATAAATTTTGTGCCATCTTTTAGATTGTCCACCACTAAAATGTCTTTGCGCCGCATATCGTTTAATGCTTTCACGATATTTGAGCCAATCATACCTGCGCCGCCAGTCACGATAATCATAATGTTGTCCTTTTGTTGAGTTCTCGTTATCCGCTTTTAGCCGCTTAACGAGATAAATGAATAATTGCTATTGTAATGGATTTTTGCACGAAAGTGCGGTCATTTTTACCGAAATTTATCTAAAAAACGGTAATAAGGAATGCCGATTTTTATCGCCAGATTTTTTATCCATTTGCCCCCGTAAATTGCAGGGATTTTTAATTGTTCAAAAGTGCGGAAACGTTCATCATTGCCTAAAATAGCTTCTGCGATAATTCGCCCCGCCAAGCCTGTGAGCGCCACGCCATGCCCTGAATAACCATAGGCGAAAAAAACATTAGGCGCAAGTCGTCCAAAATAAGGTTGGGAGTTGATGGTCATATCAATTGGCCCTGCCCAGCCATAATCGATTTTTGCCTGTTCTAACTGCGGAAAAACCTTCAACATATTGCCACGCATTACCTGTATCATATCTTTGTTGGAGCTGCTGTCTGAACCGAACAATAAACGGTTGTCTGCGCTTAAACGATAATAATCAAGCAATAAATTGTTGTCGCATACCGACATGCCATTGTTAATCAAGCTATCTGCAGTGGTTTGGTCGAGGGGTTCGGTGGCAATAATGAAACTTTCGACAGGTAAAATTTTGCGTGCGGAACCGCGATGAATAGATTTCGGCGAATCTGCGATATAGGCATTTGTTGCAATCACCACATTTTGTGCACTGACGCTGGCTTTATCGGTTTTAAGGATCGCTTTATCGCCTTGTAATTGCATATCTAAAACGGGCGATTGCTCAAAAATTTGCACGCCAAGATCCAAACAGGCTTTGGCAAGCCCCAAGCAGTAGTTAAGCGGATGCAAATGCCCAGAATTGCTGTCAAATAGCCCGCCCACATAAAGCTCAGATCCTAAATGCTGTTGGAGCTGTGTTTTATCCCACAATTGCATTTTGCTATAACCAAAGGTTTCGCGACTGCTTTGCTCAATGGCGATTAAATCATCCATACGCCGATGATTGAGCGCCAAGGTGGCATAGCCTTTTTTCCAATCGCATTGAATGCCATATTTCGCCACACGCTCATCAATAATATCAATAGCTTCCAATGACATTTCCCACAATTTTTTGGTCATCTCGAAACCAAATTGGGAAACATATTCATCAATGCCGTCTTCAAAACCGTTGATCGCCTGCCCGCCACTGCGCCCTGATGTACCAAAACCAATGCGAGCCCCTTCTAATACAATCACGCTTTTGCCTTGCTCGGCTAGCTCAAGAGCGGCAGATAACCCGCCAAATCCTGCGCCAATCACACACACATCTGCGCTGGCATTCTGCGCCAAGTGCGGTCGGATTAGCTCGAGATTTCTGCTGTCGTAATAATAGGTTTTGTGATGTTCTTGATGGGCGAATTTGAGCATAGCATTTCCTTCATTTTGCAGCGCAAGATCTTACTCGGCTGAATGAGTATGTCAACGCTTTCCAATATGTTACAATGGCGCGGACGCTGTTTATTTTTCATAAATAGCCTGATTTTTGACCGCACTTTTTAGGAGAATTTATCGTGAAAAACACTTTCTCTCGCATAGTAAAAGGCTTTATGTTTTCTGCTATAACATTCTTTTCCGCTTCATCACTTGCTGAAGAAATTCGTATTTATAATTGGACCGACTATATTCCCTCTGATCTGATTGCAGAATTCACAAAAGAAACGGGTATTAATGTGAATTATTCCACCTTCGAAAGTAACGAAGAAATGTATTCCAAGCTCAAACTGATGAACGATGCAAGTTATGATTTGGTTTTTCCATCAAGTTATTACATTGGCAAAATGGCGAAAGAGGGAATGCTTGAGCCTATCGACCACAATAAATTAGCGAATTTCAAACAAATTCCAGAAAATTTATTGAACAAAGATTTTGACCCGAATAATCAATATTCTCTGCCTTATGTTTATGGTTTAACAGGGATTGGCGTGAATGCATCGGTGATCGATCCTGCCAAAATCACCAGCTGGGGCGATTTATGGAATCCAGAATATAAAGGAAAAGTCTTGCTCACTGCGGATGCACGAGAAGTGTTTCACATTGCCTTGTTGTTAGACGGCAAATCGCCAAACACCACCAATGAAGACGAAATCAAAGCCGCCTATGAACGCTTGACCAAACTTTTGCCTAATGTGGCAACCTTTAATTCCGATACGCCAGAATTGCCTTATATCCAAGGCGAAGTGGATTTAGGGATGATTTGGAATGGCTCCGCTTATATGGCGCACAAAGAAAATCCTGATATTCAGTTTGTTTATCCAAAAGAAGGGGCAATTTTCTGGATGGATAATTACGCCATTCCGAAAGGTTCAAAACACATAGACGCCGCACATAAATTCATCGATTTTATGTTGCGCCCAGAACACGCTAAAATCATCATTGAGCGAATGGGATTCTCTATGCCGAATAAAGGCGTGAAAGCCTTGTTAAAACCTGAAAACGTGGCAAATCCATTATTATTCCCGCCTGAAAGCGAAGTCCAAAAAGGGATTTTCCAAGAAGATGTTGGGGCGGCTGTCGATATTTATGAAAAATATTGGAACCAGTTAAAAACTAATAATTAACCGAATAAAACCGAAATAATGGCAACGTTATTTCGGTTTTTTATCATATAAATATGATTTAGCTCACTTGATATAAACGATAGCTCACTTGCCCTGTGGTTTTTTCTTTTAACAATGCCCAGTTTGTTGGCACGCTCAAGGGCTTTTCTCGCTCTGTTTCCACATAAACAAGCGCATCAGGCGCTAGCCAATGATTCGTTGCCAAAAGCTCAATAGCTTGTTCTGCCAAGCCAAAATTAAAAGGCGGATCGAGAAAAACCACATCAAAGTGCGGTTGATTTTGCGCCTGTTTTAGAAATTCTAAACTACTTTGATTGATCACTTGCGCTTGATTTTGATCGCACTTCAGCGTTTGCAGATTTTTGCTCAATTGATTGGCAATGGTTTTGTCCAATTCCAAAAATGTCACCGATTTTGCTTGGCGCGATAGGGCTTCAAAACCGAGCGAACCACTGCCAGCAAAGCCATCTAAACAACGAGCGCCCACAATATATGGCATAAGCCAGTTAAATAAAGTTTCTTTTACGCGGTCGCCTGTCGGTCGCAAACCTTGTGCGTTCAACACGGGCAATTTACGTCCACGCCATAAGCCAGCAATGATACGAACTTTGCCTTTCGGATTGGCGACCTGAGCTTTTGTGTGTTTTTTCATAAGGATAAATGATAAACTTAAGGAAATTTTTATACTTGGTTAATCGTAGGGTTGGTGAAGGCTACATTTGCTGACACCTTAACTCACAACTTACCCTACAAACCATTGATTTTGGCATTCTAACAGACTTTGAGAGATTTTATGGCAGACGAAAAGAAAAAAGGCGGATTTTGGTCGTGGTTCGGTTTAGGTAAAAAAGAAGAAAAAACACAGCCAGCAGAAGCCGTTGAAAACAATATTGAAGAAGTTAAGCAGCAAATTTATGATCTTGGCGACAAGATTGAAGAAAAAGTGGAAGATCTTAACGACGAGATTGAAGATAAAGCAGAAGATGTTATCGAGCCAATTGAAGAAAAAATCGAAAGTTTTTCAGATAAAATTGAAGATAAATTAGAAGAAATTGGTGAACAGTTTGAACAAAAACTCGATGCAATTACGGATAAACTTGACGAAAAATTAGAAGACGAAACCAAAGATGTGCTAGAAAATTTCGCACGTTCGGAAGTTTTGCTCAATTCTCACGAAAATCAGACCGCACTTGAGCCTACACAACCCGAGCAATTTATTGCCCCACAAACAGTAGAAACGCCACTGGAAACTGCTCCTGAACCCGAATTGGAAGCAACAGAAAGTGCGGTGGAAAATCCGCAAGTTTTGCCAATATCAGAAGTAGAAACGGAAGAGCAAACGCTTGATGAAGAAGAAATTACATCCGCTGAGCAAGAATCGCTACCAGATAGCGCAATCACCCAAGAAAAACCGAGCGAAGGCGGTTTCTTTAGCCGTTTATTAAAAGGCTTGGTGAAAACTAAACAAAATATTGGCGCAGGTTTTCGTTCTTTCTTCCTTGGGAAGAAAATTGATGATGAGCTATTTGAAGAATTAGAAGAACAGCTTTTAGTAGCGGATTTGGGTGTGCCAACGACCACAAAAATTATCAAAAATTTAGAACAACACGCCACTCGCCAACAATTAAACGATGCAGACTTGCTTTATCAACAACTTAAAGTGGAAATGTCAGCAATTTTAAAACCTGTTGAACAGCCTTTGGAAATTGATGCTAGCAAGAAACCGTATGTGATTTTAATGGTGGGCGTGAACGGCGTGGGAAAAACCACCACGATTGGCAAACTTGCTCGTCAGTTTCAACAACAAGGCAAATCGGTTATGCTGGCTGCAGGGGATACATTCCGCGCCGCCGCGGTGGAACAATTGCAAGTGTGGGGCGAGCGCAACCATATTCCTGTGGTGGCGCAAAGCACGGGTTCTGATTCTGCTTCTGTGATTTTTGATGCAATGCAATCAGCCGCTGCTCGTAATATCGATATTTTAATTGCCGACACCGCAGGGCGTTTGCAAAATAAAAATAATCTGATGGATGAGTTGAAAAAAATCGTACGCGTGATGAAAAAATATGATGAAAGCGCGCCCCACGAAATTATGCTAACATTAGATGCCGGCACTGGGCAAAATGCGATTAGCCAAGCAAAATTATTCAACGAAGCCGTGGGATTAACAGGGATAAGCTTGACAAAACTAGATGGAACCGCGAAAGGCGGCGTGATCTTTGCCATCGCGGATCAATTCGGCTTGCCAATCCGCTATATTGGTGTCGGAGAAAAAATTGAAGATCTCCGCACGTTTAATGCCGATGAGTTTATCGAAGCATTATTTAGCCAAGAAGCGGAATAAGTTGAATGAAAAAAGTGCGGTCAAAAAATTAAAAGTTTTTTGACCGCACTTTTTGTTATGTGTATAAGCTTAAATTCTTCTTAGTCCAAATGCGTTTACTATCAAGTAATGTCTATATGAGGTTCATTATTCACTCTTTTTATTATCATCCTATTTAAAAATACCGCATAGGCTTATTTTTTCATTAGGGCTGCTAGCCAAGAGCCAACTTATCCTATTTCACATTTTAACGATGATAGCCTTTCTTACGATACGATAAAAATATTTTTAGATCTTGATCACACTTCCTTATTTTGTCCTTTGTATTCCTTATTTTTTTAGGTATAGAATGAATCTACCTAAAATAAGTGAGGAGGAGCGTTATGCCAAATATTGTGTTAAATCGAATCGATGAACGTTTAATCCACGGTCAAGTTGGTGTGCAGTGGGTTGGCTTTGCAGGTGCGAATTTGGTGTTAGTTGCTAATGATGAAGTGGCAGAAGATTCAATGCAGCAAAATCTCATGGAAATGGTGCTAGCGGAAGGGATTGATGTGCGCTTTTGGCCATTACAAAAGGTGATTGACAATATCCACCGCGCAGCGGACAGACAAAAAATTTTGCTTGTGTGCAAAACCCCTAGCGATTTTTTAACCTTAGTGCAAGGTGGCGTACCCATTGAAAAAATTAACGTAGGCAATATGCATTATGAGGAGGGCAAAACACAGATCCATAAAACCGTATCCGTAAATGATAAAGACAGAGATGCATTTGAACAGCTACGCCAACTTGGTGTGCAGTGTTTTATTCAAGGTGTGCCAACTGAAGAGGCAATAGATTTGTTTAAATTATTGTAAGAAAGAAGAGAGGAAACTATGGAAATTGGACTTTTACAGGCGCTCTTATTGGGTGTACTTGCATTCTTTGCAGGTCTTGACCTCTATAATGGTTTAACGCATTTTCATAGACCAGTTGTATTAGGGCCTATTGTGGGAGCGATTTTAGGGGACTTACAAACAGGGATCTTGGTTGGGGGAACCCTTGAACTAGTCTGGATGGGGCTTGCACCATTAGCGGGGGCACAACCGCCAAATGTGATTATCGGTACGATTGTGGGAACAACATTTGCCATTACCACCAAAACTGATCCGAAAGTCGCAGTTGGGGTTGCGGTACCGTTTTCTATTGCGGTGCAAATGGGGATTACCTTCTTATTCTCCGTAATGTCTGCGGTAATGTCTCGTTGTGACCAAATGGCGGAAGAAGCTAATCTCAAAGGCATTGATTATGTGAACTATCTTGGCTTGTTAATTCTTGGTACATTCTATTTCTTCTGTGCTTTCTTACCAACTTACTTTGGTGCGGAATATGCGGGTAAAATCATTGAAATGTTGCCAAAAGAAGTGATTGATGGCTTAGGGGTAGCGGGTGGCATTATGCCTGCCATCGGGTTTGCGGTATTAATGAAAATTATGATGAAAAATACCTATATCCCGTATTTTATCCTAGGTTTTGTGGGTGCCGCTTGGCTTAATCTTCCTGTATTAGCGATTGCCGCCGCTGCGGTTGCAATGGCACTCATTGATTATATGCGTAAAGGCAATACTGAAACGAAAGCAACGCAAAAAGAGGAGTTTCAAGATGGAATCTAAAGCACGTCAAAACGTACAAAATGATAATGTGTACGAAGATCAAACAATGGGAACAGAACTCACTAAATCTGATATTAATACTATGGCGTGGCGTTCTTTATTGCTACAAGCCTCTTTCAACTATGAACGTATGCAAGCAGCGGGTTGGCTATATGGAATTAGCCCCGCATTGAAAAAAATTCACACCAACAAAGCAGATTTAAGCAAGGCAATGAAAGGGCATTTAGGCTTTTTCAATACCCACCCATTCCTTGTTACGTTTGTAATGGGTATTGTGCTGGCAATGGAACGTTCTAAACAGGAAGTGAATGCGATTCAAAGTACAAAAATCGCCGTGGGTGCACCATTAGGCGGTATCGGTGATGCCTTATTCTGGTTCACCTTATTGCCAATTTGTGGTGGTGTCGGTGCAAGTCTTGCTTTACAAGGATCGATTCTTGGTGCGATTTTCTTCTTTGTGGTATTTAATATTGTGCATTTCGCTTTACGTTTTGGTTTAGCGCATTACGCCTACAAAATGGGGGTAGCGGCTATTCCAACCATTAAAGCAAACACCAAAAAAGTTTCACACGCTGCATCAATGATTGGTATGACCGTGATTGGCGCATTAGTTGCCACTTACATTCGTTTCCAAACTACCGCAGAAATCACAGCAGGGGACGCGGTGGTAAAAGTACAAGCTGATGTAATAGATAAACTTATGCCGGCTTTTTTACCGCTAGTGTACACCTTATTGATGTACTACTTGGTGAAACGTAATTGGTCGCCATTACGCTTAATCATTCTTACAGTAGTGATTGGTATCGGCGGACGTTTTGCGGGTATTCTATAAATTTAGTGGTTACAAATGCCGAGTGTTTGCTCGGCATTTTTCATTCATTTTTTATTAGTAAGGAGAAAAAATGACAACCTTAATCGTGAGTGGACACGGGCATTTTGCCACAGGATTACAAAGTGCATTAGAGCAAATTATCGGGCAATATCCGAAAGTGGCATTTTTTGATTTTGATGATAAGCAAATTACACCAGAGCAATTATCTCAAAACATTAAACAATATCTGAGCGCGGAAAATGAAAGTGCGGTGCTTTTTTGCTGCGATATTTTGGGTGGTACACCATTTCGTCAATGTGCGATGCTCGCACAACAGTTTGAGAGCGCGGAAGTGGTTGTTGGCACAAATTTACAGATGTTGATTGAAACTATAATGGCAAAAGATGAACTTGAGTTTGCAGAATTGGTTAAACAAGCGCTAGCTAGTGCAAACCAAGGCATCACCACATTGTCGGCTCAACAAAGAACCAAAAGAGCGGATAGAACAGAAGATGACGGAATTTGAGGTTATTGAGTAAACCTGCCGTGGTTAATCAATTGATTGCCAGCTCAAACCTGATCTTCTACAAATAATTTAAATGAAAAAAGTGCAGTCAATTTTCTTTAAGAATTTTGACCGCACTTTTTTGTTATATAAGGAAAAATTAAAGTTTTGCTGCAAGCATTGCTTCTAATTTTTCAATATCTGCTGCGAATTTGCGAATACCTTCGGCTAATTTTTCTACCGCCATTGGATCTGCATTGTGTTCCCAATAGAATTGGCTTTCGGTCATTGGTGCAGGGCGTGTTTTTACTTCGCCTTTGTATTCTAATTTGCGGCTTAATGGTGCGTTGCTTTCTTGCAATTCTTTTAACAAAGTTGGAGCAATGGTTAAGCGGTCGCAACCTGCTAATTCAGTGATTTCCCCAATATTACGGAAACTTGCGCCCATTACTACCGTGTTGTAACCGTATTCTTTGTAGTAATTGTAAATGCTTGTCACCGAGATAACGCCTGGATCTTCCGCTGGTGCATATTCTTTTTTCTCGTTGGCTTTATACCAGTCTAAAATGCGCCCTACGAATGGCGAAATTAAATATACGCCCGCTTCTGCGCAAGCACATGCTTGTGCTTGTGAGAATAATAAGGTTAAGTTACAGTTAATGCCTTCTTTTTCAAGCACTTCTGCAGCACGAATACCTTGCCAAGTTGATGCAATTTTAATCAAAATACGATCATTGGCTACGCCAGCTTCGTTGTATAAGCGAATAATTTTACGCGCTTTTTCAATGGTTCCTTGTGTATCGTAAGAAAGACGTGCGTCCACTTCCGTTGAAATGCGTCCAGGCACTAATTTTAGAATTTCTAAACCGATGTTAACGGCTAATTTATCTTCGGCATCAATTAATTGCTGCGCTTTATCACTACTTTGAGCTTTTGCGTAAGCCACAGCATCATCAATCAATGAAACATATTGTGGAAGTGCTGATGCGCTTAAGATTAAAGAAGGGTTGGTTGTGGCATCTTGTGGTTTGTAAAGTTTCATGGCTTCAATATCGCCAGTATCCGCCACAACGACAGTCATTTGTTTGAGTGCGTCTAATTGTGTTGTCATAGTATTTCCTTTCACGAGTAAATAATTAGTTGATCATTATTAATGATAATAATAAAAATCACTAGTTATTATTCCCCAATTTGTGATTAAGATCACGCTTTCTTTTGCTGAAAATTCGGATTTTTTCAGTTGAGCAAACCTATCAAAACCAGTATCCTATCGACAATTTTTTCATTAGAAGATATAAAAATGTTAAATCAACAAATCAGCCAAATTATTGCCACCGAACTGAATGTTCGCCCACAGCAAATCCTTGCCGCCATTCAATTAGTTGATGATGGCAACACCATTCCTTTTATCGCTCGTTATCGTAAAGAAGTGACTGGCGGTTTAGATGATACCCAGCTGCGCCATTTTGAAACGCGTTTAATTTATTTACGCGAGCTAGAAGATCGCCGCCAAACTATTTTGAAATCGATCAATGATCAGGGCAAACTCAGCGATGAGCTGCGCGATAAAATTCTGCAAACCCAGAGCAAAACTGAACTAGAAGATTTGTATTTGCCGTATAAGCCAAAACGCCGCACCAAAGGGCAAGCCGCGATTGAAGCAGGGCTTGAGCCTTTAGCAGATTTACTTTGGAACGATCCTAGCCAACAGCCAGAAATCGCTGCCGAACAATTTGTTGATGCGGAAAAAGACATTACTGACAGCAAGGTCGCATTGGACGGCGCGCGTTATATTCTGATGGAACGTTTTGCCGAAGATGCTGAATTATTGGCAAAAGTGCGCCGTTATTTGCAACAAAGTGCGGTCATCATTTCAAAAGTTTTAGAAGGAAAAGAAACGGAAGGGGCAAAATTCCAAGATTATTTCGATCACCAAGAACCATTGAAAAATGTCCCTTCCCATCGTGCTTTGGCAATGTTCCGAGGGCGCAATGAAGGGATTTTGCAACTGAGCTTAAATGCCGATCCAGACGCAGAAGAAGGCGCGCGTTCTAGCTATTGTGAAGAAATCATCCGAGATCATTTAGGCGTACGTTTTAATGCTCAGCCTGCGGACAAATGGCGTGAGCAAGTCATCAGCTGGACGTGGAAAATTAAAGTTGCCCTGCATTTAGAAACGGAATTAATGGCGGCTTTGCGTGAAAAAGCCGAAGACGAAGCCATTGATGTTTTTGCGCGAAACTTATCCGCACTTTTAATGGCAGCACCCGCTGGGGCTAAAAATACAATGGGGCTTGATCCCGGCTTGCGTACGGGGGTTAAAGTTGCCGTTGTGGACAATACAGGGAAATTATTGGAAACCGCGACTATTTATCCACACACAGGGCAAATGGATGCCGCAATGCTCACCACTTATCAGCTGATCAAAAAGCATAATGTGGAGTTGATCGCTATTGGTAACGGCACGGCTTCTCGTGAAACAGAGCGTTTTGCGAAAGATGTCATCAAAGAAATTAAACCATTGAAACCGCAAACCGTGGTGGTGAGCGAGGCGGGCGCATCGGTCTATTCAGCCTCAGAGCTTGCAGCAGCAGAATTTCCAGAGTTAGATGTTTCCTTGCGCGGTGCGGTGTCTATTGCCCGCCGTCTGCAAGATCCGCTCGCCGAATTAGTGAAAATTGAGCCAAAAGCCATTGGCGTGGGGCAATATCAACATGATGTCAATCAATCGCGATTAGCCCGCAAGCTGGATGCGGTGGTGGAAGATTGTGTAAATGCCGTGGGCGTAGATTTAAATACGGCTTCCGCGCCATTATTGGCTCGTGTGGCAGGAATGACAAAAACTCTTGCCCAAAATATTGTGGATTATCGTGATGAAAATGGGCGTTTTGACAGCCGTGCTGAGCTGAAAAAAGTTCCACGTTTGGGGCCAAAAGCCTTTGAACAATGCGCAGGTTTTATGCGCATTACGCATGGAAAAAATCCGCTTGATGCTTCAGGTGTTCACCCTGAAGCCTATGCGGTGGTCGAGAAAATTCTACAAGCGACAGAGCAATCTATTCAAGATCTGATGGGCAATGCCACAGCGGTTCGCCAACTTGACGCGAAACAATTTACTGACGAGCAATTTGGTTTGCCGACAGTGATGGATATTTTCAAAGAGTTGGAAAAACCGGGGCGCGATCCTCGTGGTGAATTTAAAACAGCAACTTTTATGGACGGCGTGGAAGAGATCACAGATTTAAAAGCGGGGATGATTTTGGAAGGCACAATTACCAACGTCACCAATTTTGGTGCGTTTGTGGATATTGGCGTGCACCAAGATGGGTTAGTTCACATTTCATCGCTCAGTGATAAATTTGTGGAAGATCCGCATCAAGTGGTGAAAACAGGCGATGTGGTCAAAGTGAAAGTGCTGGAAGTGGATGTGGCGCGCAAACGTATTGCCTTAACCATGCGTTTAGACGAAAGTGCGGTGAAAAATTCTGATAAATCTGACCGCACTTTATCGGCAAAACCACGTCAAGGGCGGGATAACGCTCATCATGACAAACGCCAACCATCGCGCAATCAGTTCGCCAATAACGCCTTTGCGGATGCGCTAAAAGGCTGGAAAAAATAACGTTTGTTACATAAAAGTGCGGTCAATTTCGCCGCAGTTTTTATCGCTAACCCTTTCTATAAAAGGATTAATATTTAAAGAAATGATTTGTCCCCCAAAAGTTGGGCTAACTAACCAACTGATTAAGGTGCAGATTGTTTATGACTAAATATACTCAAAGTTTCAAACAATAAGTACTCGACTTTTATCTTCAAAATGGAAAAAATCGTTCGCTTACTCGCCAGTATTTTCAGCTTACCAAAAGCACGTTAGAGCACTGGATTGCTAAATTTAATCATAATGAAATCAATGGATTAGCGGTGTTGGGTAAAAACGATGTTATTCTGTTGAATTTAAATTAAAAGTTATTCAAGCTATTCAAAAAGACAGTATTCCGCTGAAGCCGCGTGCTTTCACTTTGATATTCCCAATTCAGGAATCATTAGCCAATGGTTGCAAGCCTTCGAAAAACAAGGTATAGAGGGGTTATTACCCAAACCTAAAGGTCGTTCAAGTATGAAACTAAAATCGCCCCAAATGCCACCGAAGCCCAAAACGGAAGAGAAACGCTTGCGTTACCGAATTTTGGAATGAGAAGCGGAGAATGCTATTCTAAAAAAGTGGCAGGAACGCAGCCAACAAAAAATGCAGGAAAAGTCATCATTGTAAATGTCTTGCGTTTGTGTTTTCCGTGGGAATTATTGCTCAGGCTAATCGGATTGGCACGCAGTTCCTTCTTTTATTATATCAAACCAAAGATTGATAAAAATGCCGAGATTTTACAGCAAATAGAGGTGATTTATCGCAAAAATGACGAAAATTATGGTTGTCGTCGAATTACCTTGGAATTAAGAAAATACTGGATTATCAACCACAAAAGGGTGCAGGCGATGAAACGCTTGAATGGGGCAAAACCGATACGCCATTCCGACCAAGGATGGCAGTACCAAATGATAGGTTATCGGAATATATTGAAAAAACACGGTATTAAGCAAAGGTATGTCGAGAAAAGACAATTGTCTTGATAATGGGGCAATGGAAAGCTTTTTCGGGCGATTAAAGACAGAATGTTACTTTGGCAAGCGGTTTGGGACATTTGAACAGCTTGAAAAAGTGATTCACGAATACATTCATTACTACAACAATGAGCGTATTCAAGTGAAGCTAAAAGGACTAAGCCCTGTGGAATACAGAACTCAGTCCTTGAATTAAAATAGAGTCTAACTTTTTGGGGTCAGCTCAATAAGCTCCTTTTTATTTGATATATTTATTTTGCGGAATCTAAGTGAATCACAGGATTCTCCGAGAAACGAAATTTATCAATTTCTATTTCAAAATCATCATTAGCACCATTAAATAACATTTGTTTAGTATTCTCCAAATGTTGCCACATTGCCATTTTGGCTCCGAATGAATCTTTATTGATCAATGCTTTTAATATTGCATCATGTTCATTGCACCAACTATCAATTGATTTTGCATCAATATGTTCATGCAATTTTTTCCAATATGGACTTAAGACACGCTGCTGCCACATTTCTTGTACAATCGTAATTAATGCGCTATTTCGAGTAATTTCAGCAATTTTAGTATGGAATTTTAGATCCCATTCAGAATCGCGAAAACGATCTTCTTGACGGGCATTTTTTTGAATTTCCATAATATCAATAATATCTTCTTTTGTTGCTTGAGTTGCAGCAAATTCAGCGATAATAGGCTCAATAAGTTGTCTTGCTTGTAGTAATTCAAATGGCCCGCAAGCAGAAAATTCCAATCCACGAATATGGGGGAGATTATTTATATTTTTAGGTGTTGTGGAAATAACATGTATGCCAGATCCCTTTTTGACCTCAACAAATCCTTCTACTTCTAGCATTATGATTGCTTCTCGCACGACTGTTCTACTTACATTCATTTCTTCGGAAATAAAGCGTTCAGCAGGTAATTTATCACCAACTTTATAAATGCCGTTTGTGATTCTATATTTAAGATTTTGGGCAACCTGTTGATATAAACGTTGATGGTCAGATAACTTCATAAGATCTCAGTAATTAAAAAATTGTTAGCTAATTGTAACATATAATTTATTAATCTTTGCTGATTAGCGTAGATTAGTTGCTATCTATTGAAGATAGCAACTAGCTTTATTATAACCCGAAGAAATTAGGTAGGAATAAAGATAATGATGGAATATATGTTACAAGAAATAGAGTGGCTAATAACACACAGAAGAATGGTATTAATGGTTTGATTAGATCTTGTAGTTTTACGCCTGATACAGAGCAACCAACGAAAAGAGCACTTCCAACAGGAGGTGTACACAAACCAATACATAAATTTAAAATCATCATAATACCAAAATGGACAGGATCCATTCCTAACTCTTTTACAATAGGTAAAAAGATTGGAGTAAAAATAAGGACCGCTGGTGTCATATCCATAAAGATGCCGATAACTAATAACAGAATATTTATAATTAATAAAATGACAATGAGATTATCAGAAACACTAATTAGTAAATCATTAACCATATAAGGAATATCAGCATTTGTCATTGCCCAAGACATTGCAACGGATACACCGATTAGGAAAAGTACAATAGAGGTTGTTACAATAGCATCCAGAATAATTTTAGGTAGCTCTGATAATTTAATTTCTCTGTATATGAGAACTGATAATATGAAAGTGTAGACTACGGCAATAGCAGAGGCTTCAGTTGCTGTAAAAACTCCGCCTAAGATGCCTCCCATTACGACAACAACCATTAATAAACTAGGAATTGCATCCAAGGTATATTTAAGTGCGGTCGAAAAAGTTGGTTTTTCTGAAACAGGATATTGACGTTTTTTAGCAATAATATAGTTCATTATCATGATACCTGCTCCCATTAAAATACCAGGTATATAGCCAGCCATGAATAATGTTGCAACAGAAATTCCTCCTGCTGTTAAGGCATACACAATCATCACATTAGATGGTGGTATCAAGAGCCCAGTAATACAAGATGACACATTAATGGCTGCAGAATATGCAGGATCATATCCTGCTTTTGCTTGCAAAGGTGACATCGTTCCACCAACAGCTGCAGCGGCGGCAACGGCAGAGCCTGAAATTGAACCAAACATCATGTTTGCCATTACATTTGTATGACCTAATGAGCCGGGTATGCGCCCAACTAGAATCTGGGAGAAATTAATTAAGCGAGTCGCAATTCCACCACTATTCATTAATGAACCAGCTAAAATGAAGAATGGGATCGCAAGTAGTGAAAAACTATCTAAGCCTGTCGCTATTTTTTGTCCAGATACAATCAATGTTGTATCAAATGGGAACATTAATGCTGCTGATGTTAATGTTGCGATACCGATTGAAAATGAAATCGGTACTCCCATAAACACAAGAGCAAAAAAAGAGAGAAACATCACGCAAGGAACAAACCATTCCCATGATAATAAAATATCCATTAGTTATTCTCCTTTAATAATGCAATATTTTCAAATAAGAATAATATGCTATAAAAAAGCATTAAAATGCCACTTAGTGGTAACGCAATATAAATATATGCCATTGGGATTTGCATAGATGGAGAGATTTGTCCTGTTGCATAAACATTAGAAACCAATGTAAATCCACCATATACCATTACGCCTAAAGAAAAAGCTATAATGCAAAGATTAATAAATATATTACTCATTGCTTTTTTCTTCATTGAAAGGTTATGAGTAAATAAATCAATGGATAAGTGTTTTTGTAAACCTACTGTGTATGCAGCACCTAATAATCCCACCCAAATCATACTAAAACGTGCAATTTCATCTGTCATGGTACTAGGCATATGCAAAACATAACGACTAAAAACTTGCCATGTCACACAAATAACAAGCAAAACCATTACGATGATGGCAAATGTTGAAATAAAAGTATCAATGGGCTTTTTCACTTTTTCAAGTAACATAGATGTACTCCTTTAGGAAAATCTAACATCCCTTTTATTTAAAGGGATGTTCTATGATTGACTCATTAGCTGTTGCTTTAATTTTTTCAATTAATGTAGCTAAATCAGGATCTTTAGCAAAATCATCATATAGTGGTTTTAGCGCATTACGGAATGGTTCTTTATTGACAGATATAAACGTAGCTCCAACTTTTTCTGCTTCTGCGCGTGATTTTTTCACTTCATCATCCCAAAGTTGTTGCTGAATAATCTCGGAATTTTTAGCTGCTTCAGTTAATATTTTACGTTGGTTATCGTCCAGTTTTGCCCAAGTTTTACTTGAAATAATGAGATAATCTGGAACACTCGTATGTTGATCTTCAATATAGTATTTAGCGACTTCTACATGACGAGTTTGGTTATAAGATGGAATATTATTTTCTGCCCCATCAATAACACCTTGTTGTAGAGCAGTATAAACTTCACCAAATGGGATTGGAGCTGGTGAACCGCCTAATAATTCAATAAGTTTATTTGTGGTTGGTGTTGATACAACACGAATTTTTAAACCTTTCATGTCTGCCGGAGAATGAATAGGCTTTTTAGCATAAAAGCTTCGGGTACCAGCAACATAAGAAGCTAATACATTAAACCCACTCGCTTGAGTTTTGTCTGTAATTTCTTTTCCAACTTCGCCAAATAAGACTTTCTTAAAATGTTCTTCATTATCAAATAAATATGGACTACTGAAAATTGAGAATTCTTTTACAAAAGATTCCATTTCACTCGCACTTGCTTTTGTCATATCTAATGCGTCATTTTGAATTAATTCAATAGTTTCACGTGGTCCACCCATCTGGCCACTAGGGTAAATACGAATTTTTAATTCACCATTTGATTTTTCTTGTACTTCTTTTGCCATTTTGGCTAGAGCCTGATGTACTACATGGGTTTGGTCCAAGTTGTGGGCTAATTTTAATGTTACTTTTTGTGCTAATGCATTCGTTGATACTGATAGCATTGGTAGGGCTATGCATAAGCTAGAAAGTAATAACTTATTAATTTTCATAATATAAATCTCCATTTATAAAGGTTGTATGATAACTTTTTATTAATAGTATTTTTACATCTAAAAACTGATTGTTAGCATGTATGTTAGCAGTAAAAAAATAAATTTGTCGTATAAATTCTCAAATATGAGATCTGGATCACAAAAATAGTTAGAATTTATTGCTGTTTTTGGTATAACATATTTAGGTGTGTTAGATACCAAAATGGAGAAATTCAAATGAACTCTTTTATGACTAAGAACTTTTTACTTGATACTGAGATTGCACAAGAGCTTTTTTTTGATTACGCAGAAAATCAGCCTATTTTTGATTATCACTGTCATTTACCACCAGAGCAAATCGCAGCAGATTACCAATTTAAGAATTTATATGACATTTGGTTGAAAGGCGATCATTATAAATGGCGTGCAATGCGCACTCATGGGGTAGATGAAAGTTATTGTACCGGTTTGCAATCTGATTATGATAAGTTTCTTGCTTGGGCAGAAACGGTTCCACATACTATAGGGAATCCTTTATATCATTGGACACATTTAGAGTTACACCGTCCTTTTGGTATAACAGATAAATTATTGTCACCTGTTACCGCAGATGATATTTGGTATGAGACGAATACACTTCTACAACAAAAAGATTTTTCAGCAAAAGGTATCATCCAAAAGATGAATGTGAAGTTTATTGGCACAACAGATGATCCTATAGATTCACTTGAGCATCATAGAATTATCGCTCAAGATTCTAACTTTAAAACTAAGGTAGCGCCAAGTTTCCGTCCTGATAAATCATTTAATATTGAATTGGATACTTTTGGTAGTTATATCCAAAAACTTGGTGAAGTAGCTGATATTGAAATATCTTCCTTTGCAAGCTTATGTCAAGCACTTGAAAAACGTATTGATTATTTTCATGCACATGGTTGCCGTGTCTCAGATCATGCATTAGATGTAGTTTTATATGGAAGAGCAGATGAGAAAGAATTAAATCAAATCCTTGCAGAGAGATTATCAGGCGTAATATTAGATAAAGAACAAATTGCAAAATTTAAAACTGCAGTTTTAGTATTCTTAGGAGAACAGTATCACAAACGTAAGTGGGTACAACAATATCATATTGGTGCTTTACGTAATAATAATACATTTATGTTCAATCAATTAGGTCCCGATACTGGATTTGACTCCATTCATGATGAACCTATAGCATTTGCATTATCCCGTTTATTAGATGCACAAGCTGCTAATAACTCATTACCTAAAACAATCTTATATTGCCTAAATCCACGGGATAATGAAGTGGTTGCAACTATGTGTGGCAACTATCAACAATCTGGTATCCGAGGAAAAATGCAATTCGGCTCTGGCTGGTGGTTTAATGACCAAAAAGATGGAATGATCCGTCAAATGACACAGCTCAGTCAATTAGGGTTATTGAGTCATTTTGTTGGTATGCTAACAGACAGTCGAAGTTTCCTTTCTTATACTAGACATGAATATTTCCGCCGTATTTTATGTCAGATGCTTGGCCATTGGGTACGTGATGGCGAAGCTCCACATGATATTAAACTTTTAGGTCAAATGGTTTCAGATATTTGTTTTGATAATGCAAAACGCTATTTTGAAATTGAATTAAACTAATTTGATTGGGGTATTTATTATGGAACAACTAAATAAAACTAATCACCCAGGCCGCCAACATCCAACAAAAATTATTCAATTTGGTGAAGGTAATTTTTTGCGTGCATTCATTGATTGGCAGATTGATATTTTAAATGAAAAAACGGATTTAAATGCAGGTATTACTGTTGTGCGTCCGATTAATACTGATTTTCCACCATCATTAAATACACAAGACGGGCTTTATACAACGATAATTCGTGGTTTAGATGAGAATGGCAACAAAGTAAAAGAAAGTCGGATTATCTGTTCTGTGAATAATGAGATTAATATTTATCAACAATATGATGAATATCTACAGTTAGCACATAATTTAGAGATTAAATTTATTTTTTCTAATACCACTGAAGCCGGAATTAGCTATCACGAAGGCGATAAATTTGATGATCGTCCACAGATAAGTTATCCAGCAAAATTAACGCGTTTGCTTTATGAGCGTTTTATTGCTGCGAATGGTGATAAAGAAAAAGGTTTTATTTTATTTCCCTGCGAATTGATTGATTACAATGGTGAGCATTTAAAAGAATTGGTTTTTAAATATGCTCAAGAATGGCAGTTGTCTAGTGAATTTATTGAATGGTTAGAATCAGCAAATACCTTTTGTTCAACCTTAGTTGACCGTATTGTTACAGGCTATCCACGTGGCGAGGCGGAAGCGCTTGAAGTGGAATTAGGTTATAAGGATACCTTCTTAGACACAGCAGAACATTTTTATCTATTTGTTATTCAAGGACCGAAGTTTATTGAGAAATTACTCCATTTAGATCAAGTTAATTTAAATGTATTAATTGTAGATGATATAAAACCATATAAAGAGCGTAAAGTCGCTATTTTAAATGGTGCTCATACAGCGTTGGTGCCAGTAGCATACTTGTCAAATGTGGATACGATTGGTGAAGCGATGAATGATGCAGAACTCTGCCAATTTGTACAACATACAATGGAGAAAGAAATTATTCCTGTGCTTTCTTTACCCAAAGACGAACTTCAACAATTTGCTGATGCAGTCATTAAGCGTTTTCAAAATCCGTTTATTCAACATCAATTGTTATCTATTTCATTAAATAGTATGACGAAATATCGTACCCGTAATTTGCCACAATTACTTTCTTATATTGAGAAATTTGACAAATTGCCACCGCACTTAACTTTTGCTTTAGCTGCTTTAATTGCTTTTTATCGAGGTGAGCGTGATGGACAATCAATTCCATTACAGGATGATGAAATTTGGCTGGTAAATTTCAAAACTTGGTGGCAACAAGTCGCAAGTGGTGAATTATCATTACGTCAACTTGTGCATAATGTGTTGAAACAAGAGGCTCACTGGGAACAGGATTTAACCCAAGTTTCGCAATTGGTTGATACAGTGACGATGCAATTGGAAACAATTATAGAAAATGGTATGCGTTTTGCCTTACGCCAATATTGTCTTAATTAAGTGAGTATGAATATGAAGCAGTTTATTAAAATTCATCATCAAGATAATGTGGCGGTTGCATTACAAGATTTATCAGTAGGTGCATTGCTTGATATTGATGGGCAACAAATTGAGTTAAAAGCGGATATTGCCCGTGGACATAAATTTGCAGTTAATCCCATTCGTCAAAATCAAGATGTGATTAAATATGGTTATCCAATTGGGCATGCTTTGCAAAATATTGCTGTTGGTGAGCATATTCACACGCATAATGTAAAAACCAATTTAAGCGATATTAATGACTACGAATATTTGCCAGAATTGACCGCACTTTCTACTGAAATATCTGATCGTGATGTACAAATTTATCGTCGTAAAAATGGTGATATTGGTATCCGTAACGAACTTTGGATTATACCTACAGTAGGCTGTGTAGTGGGTATTGCTAATCAAATCAAAAAGCAATTTATGCAAAATAATGATTTGTCTGATATTGATGGGGTTTTCACATTTAACCATAGTTATGGCTGTTCGCAGTTAGGGGATGATCATGAAAATACCAAAGTAATGTTGCAAAATATGGTTAAGCATCCCAATGCTGGTGCTGTACTCGTGATTGGGTTAGGTTGTGAAAATAATCAAGTTGGTGCTTTTCAAGAGAGTCTTGGTGATTACGATAAAGATCGTGTGAAATTTATGATTTCACAACATTATGATGATGAAGTAGAAGTTGGCGTTGCATTATTACAACAACTTTACCAAGAAATGCGTCAAGATCAGCGTCAACTAGGAAAACTCAGCGAAGTGAAATTTGGTCTTGAATGTGGTGGCTCTGATGGCTTTTCGGGTATAACTGCCAATCCAATGCTCGGTAATTTTTCTGATTATCTTATCAGTCATGGTGGAACAACAGTATTAACTGAAGTTCCTGAAATGTTTGGTGCAGAACGCATTTTAATGAGTCATTGCGAAAATGAGACAGTTTTTCATAAAACGGTGGAAATGGTTAATGACTTTAAACAATATTTCATAAACCACAATCAGCCAATTTATGAAAATCCATCGCCTGGTAATAAAGCAGGTGGGATTACTACATTAGAAGATAAATCTCTTGGATGTACTCAAAAAGCGGGTCATAGCCAGGTGGTGGATGTATTAAAATATGGAGAACGGTTGAAAGTAAAAGGTTTAAATTTACTCAGTGCACCAGGCAATGATGCAGTCGCAACCAGTGCTTTAGCTGGCGCTGGGTGCCATATGGTGTTATTTTCAACTGGGCGTGGCACACCTTATGGCGGCTTTGTACCAACTATGAAAATTGCAACAAATAGCGAACTGGCACAAAAGAAAAAGCATTGGATTGATTTCGATGCAGGGCGGTTAGTTTACAACATGACAATGTCTGAACTGCTAGAGGACTTTATTGATCTAGTTGTCGTTACGGTAAATGGTAAGTTAACAAAGAATGAAATTAATGAATTTCGTGAATTAGCGATTTTCAAAAGTGGAGTTACGCTTTAGTTAAGAACATTACTATATTTAAGCTAGGTTAAATTATTCCAACAGCAAATATTTTAGAAGAAGCATTTACTAAATATTTGAATATTGAAACTTATCATCATCCCAACTAAACCTAGCCTATTTACCAAATAGCAATATTTTATTTGCAAAATCCATATAACTAGATAAGAATAGGCTGTAATTTCGTTACAGTCTATTTTTTAGTAGGAGTTAAAATGACATATCACAAACGACTCGCAAATGCTATCCGTTTTTTAAGTATGGATGCAGTGCAAAAAGCAAAATCAGGGCATCCGGGTGCGCCGATGGGAATGGCGGATATCGCAGAGGTATTATGGCGTGGGTTTATGAAACATAATCCGACCAATCCAAAATGGGCAGATCGCGACCGCTTTGTCCTTTCAAATGGTCATGGTTCAATGTTGATTTATAGCCTTTTACACTTAACAGGTTACGATCTTTCCATTGACGATATTAAAAATTTCCGTCAATTACATTCTAAAACACCGGGGCACCCAGAATATGGTTATGCACCAGGCGTTGAAACCACCACAGGGCCATTAGGTCAAGGTATCACGAATGCCGTGGGTATGGCGATTGCGGAAAAAACTTTAGGCGCGCAATTTAACCGTGAAGGGCATGACATCGTTGATCACCACACTTATGTATTTTTAGGTGATGGTTGTTTAATGGAAGGGATTTCTCACGAAGCGTGTTCGCTAGCGGGCACTTTGGGTTTAGGTAAACTCATTGCATTCTATGATGACAATAATATCTCCATTGATGGTCACGTTGATGGTTGGTTTACTGATAATACAAAAGGCCGCTTTGAAGCTTATGGCTGGCAGGTGATTGATAATGTAGATGGCCATGATCCTGAACAAATTGCAGCCGCAGTGAAATTAGCGCAAGCGGAAACCCACAAACCGTCAATCATTATTTGTAAAACAATCATTGGCTATGGTTCACCAAATAAATCTGGATCCCATGATAGCCACGGCGCGCCATTAGGCGATGAAGAAATTGCATTAACCCGCAAGGCATTAAATTGGGATTATGCACCATTTGAGATCCCAGCTGATATTTATGCCGCATGGGATGCAAAAGCGAAAGGAGCGGAAGCAGAAAAAGCATGGAATGATAAATTCGCCGCTTACGAAAAAGCTTACCCAGAATTGGCGAAAGAATTTAAACGCCGTGTAGCAGGCGAATTATCGGCAAATTGGGCGCAAGAAAGCCAAGCATTTATTGAAAAACTACAGGCAAATCCTACCTCAATTGCAAGCCGTAAAGCATCGCAAAATGCTATCGAAGCCTATGCCCATATATTGCCAGAATTTTTAGGCGGTTCTGCAGACTTAGCGGGTTCAAACTTAACCTTATGGTCAGGCTCAAAACCAATCCGTGCCACAGAAAATGTGGACGGCAACTACATCAATTATGGTGTGCGTGAATTCGGTATGTCAGCAATTATGAACGGTATCGCCTTACACGGCGGTTTCATTCCTTACGGCGCAACATTCTTAATGTTCTATGAATATGCCCATAACGCCGTGCGTATGGCGGCATTAATGAAACAACGCACGTTGTTTGTTTACACCCACGACTCAATCGGCCTTGGCGAAGATGGTCCAACCCACCAACCTGTGGAGCAAACATCGGCATTACGTTTAATCCCGAATTTAGAAACGTGGCGCCCAGCGGATCAAGTGGAATCGGCGATTGCGTGGCAACAAGCGGTAGAACGCAAAGACGGCCCGAGCGCATTAATTTTCACCCGCCAAAACTTAGCGCAATTAGACCGCACTTCTGAGCAATTGGTTAACGTTGCGCGCGGTGCTTATATCGTGAAAGACAGCGCAGGCACGCCAGATTTAATCTTTATCGCAACAGGGTCTGAAGTGGAATTAGCGGTGAAAGCTGCCGATGTATTAACGGCAGAAGGCAAAAATGTACGTGTAGTATCAATGCCTTGCACCAACCGTTTTGACAAACAAGATGCAGCATATCGTGAAAGCGTGTTGCCTGCCGCCGTGACAAAACGTGTTGCTATCGAAGCGCAAATTGCTGATTTCTGGTATAAATATGTGGGTCTCGAAGGCCGTGTTGTGGCAATGAATTCATTCGGCGAATCAGCGCCAGCTGGCGAGCTATTCAAACTCTTCGGTTTCACCGTTGAAAATGTGGTGGCAAAAGCGAAAGAAATTTTGTAATTTTTGACCGCACTTTGATTTCCAAAACGCCTAGCAAGATAACGCTAGGCGTTTTTTATTGGAGAAAATGAAAAGTCGTATTTTATACGCTTGCTTAAATAATACTCACTGTTCGCCTAGGGAGATTAGCTTGGAGAGTGAAGAAGATAAAGTGCGGTCGATTTAGCCGCAGTTTTTGAGCGCGTTATTCTTCCACAAAACTTAACGCGGTTTGCACCACTTCAACTCCCGCGCCTTGTTTATGGGCATTTTCACTGAGATAGCGGCGCCATTGTCGCGCACCTTTGCAGTTTTGGAACGCACCTAACATATGGCGAGAAATATGATTTAAGTAAATGCCTTGGTGTAATTGCTCATCAATATAAGGCAACATATTTTCCACCGCTTGGCGAGCCGTAATAATCGGCGCATTTTCATCGAATAATGCCTGATCAATTTTCCCTAATAAAGACGGATTTTGATAAGCCTCACGCCCCACCATCACGCCGTCAACATGCTGCAAATGGTTTTTCATTTCTTCGATGGTTTTAATCCCCCCGTTAATGCTGATCCAGAGCTCAGGAAAATCACGTTTTAGCTGATAAACACGCTCATAGTTTAAAGGCGGAATTTCACGATTTTCTTTCGGGCTTAAACCAGAAAGCCAAGCCTTGCGTGCATGCACAATCAATTCATTGCAACCCGTGGCAGCCACTTTTTCGACAAAATCACAGAGAAATTCATAGCTGTCTAAGTCATCAATGCCGATACGGGTTTTCACTGTAACTGGAATATTGACTGCACTTTGCATTGCGCCTACACATTCAGCCACTAAATCTGCTTTTGCCATTAAACAAGCGCCGAACATTCCATTTTGAACCCGATCCGAAGGGCAGCCGACATTCAAATTAATTTCTACATATCCCCTTTCTTCCGCCAATTTCGCACAGTGGGCAAGTTGAGCAGGATCGCTGCCACCCAATTGAATTGCCACGGGGTTTTCCGCCGTGGAAAAGGCAAGGTGATCATAACTTGCGTGAATAATAGCTTGTGCCGTCACCATTTCGGTATAGAGCAGAGCATATTGCGAAAATTGGCGGTGGAAATAGCGACAATGGCGTGTTGTCCAGTCGAGCATTGGGGCGACAGAGAAACGTCCACGATAAAAGTGCGGTTGATTTTGCTTCATTTTTAACTGCTTAAATAAGAAATTTGGCGAATTATACCTAAAATCTGCTCGCTTGAGAATTTCAGAGCCAGCAAGGGCGAGTATCGCTTTTGTTGGTTTTTAGCACGAAATAGTGGCAATAAAAATCTAAAAGTCACTGTTAATGATTTTAATGAACCCTTTTGTTTTTACCAACTATGCTCATAACGCTGAAAATTTTGTTATTTTTGACCGCGCTTTTTTGTGATGCAGATCACATAAAAATCATGCTGGATTTAAAAGTGTGATCGTTATCACATTTTATAAAATAACCATAAAAAATATTTTGTGATCGTGATCACATAACAATACAAAATCGTTTCGGCTTTTAAATGGGCTGTGCTATTTTTCACCCATTCAAAACCAACTCAAAACCAAATCCATTTTCTTATTTTTGGAGAAATAACATGCTATCAGCAAGTGCAAAATTGAAGATCCAAAGTTTTGGACGCTTCTTATCAAATATGGTGATGCCGAATATTGGGGCATTTATCGCTTGGGGTTTTATTACCGCACTTTTCATTCCAACGGGGTGGTTGCCAAATGAGCAGCTTGCCAAATTAGTTGGTCCAATGGTGACGTATTTACTGCCGTTATTAATCGGTTACACAGGGGGTAAACTTGCTGGTGGCGACCGTGGTGCGGTTGTCGGGGCGATCACCACAGCGGGTGTGATTGTGGGTACGGATATTCCAATGTTCTTAGGCGCAATGATTGCGGGACCGACTGGCGGTTGGGCGATTAAAAAATTCGACAAATGGGCAGACGGCAAAATTAAAAGCGGTTTTGAGATGTTAGTGAATAACTTCTCAGCGGGGATTATCGGGATGATCTTAGCGATTATCTTCTTCTGGGTAATCGGCCCTGTGGTGAAATCCTTATCTCAAGCATTGGCTGCGGGTGTTGATGTGTTAGTTCAACACAATCTTCTGCCATTAACTTCTATCTTTGTTGAGCCGGCAAAAATCCTATTCTTAAACAATGCGATTAACCACGGTGTATTCTCGCCATTGGGCATTCAACAATCGCAAGAATTTGGTCAATCTGTGTTCTTCTTAATTGAAGCCAACCCAGGCCCAGGTTTAGGCGTATTGTTAGCCTATATGCTGTTTGGTAAAGGCTCTGCAAAACAAACCTCAGGCGGCGCGGCGATTATTCACTTCTTCGGTGGTATTCATGAAATTTACTTCCCTTATGTATTAATGAATCCACGTTTAATCCTTGCCGTAATTGCTGGTGGTGCAACAGGTGTGTTTACGCTTGTGTTATTCCACGCAGGTTTACAAGCGCCCGCTTCACCAGGTTCGATTATCGCTGTATTAGCGATGACACCAAAAGCGTCATTTTTAGGGGTGATTACATCTGTGGTTGCATCTTGTGCAGTGTCATTCTTAATTTCTTCATTCTTTGTAAAATTACAAAAAGAAGACGGTTCAGATAAATTAGAAGAAGCGCAAGCAGCGTCTAAGGCAATGAAATACAAAGGTGATGCGCAACAAGTGACAGATTACAACGGTTTGAAAAAAATCTTTGTCTCTTGTGATGCAGGCATGGGTTCGAGCGCAATGGGCGCGAGTATGTTGCGTAAAAAAGTGAACGATGCAGGTCTTCCAATTGAAGTAGCAAACTGTGCGATTAACGATTTACCCGAAAATGCACGTTTAGTAATCACGCATCAAGACTTAACATTGCGCGCGAAAAAACAAGTACCAAATGCAATGCACTTGTCTTTAACTAACTTCTTAGACAATAAATTCTATGACAGCTTAGTCAGTGATTTAAAAGCAAACTTTAACGAAAATGCCGCGCCAAGTGCGCTAAAAGCCGATGAAATTTCAGTGAATGGCACAACATTTAGCTTAAAAGCAGAGCAAATTTTCGTAGGCTTAACCGCGGAGGATAAGTTTGAAGCCATTCGTTTTGCTGGCGAACAATTAGTGAAAGCGGGTTTTGTAGAGCCAAGCTATGTGGATGCGATGTTTGAACGTGAAAAATTAGTGTCAACTTACTTGGGCGAAGGGGTGGCTGTACCACATGGCACGATTGAAGCGAAAGATGCAGTGCTAAAAACAGGTATTGTGGTCTGCCAATATCCTGAAGGCGTACGCTTCACAGATGAAGAAGACGGCGTGGCGAAATTGGTGATTGGTATTGCAGCGCGCAATAACGAGCATATCCAAGTGGTGTCAGCAATCACCAATGCATTAGATAGTGACGAAGCGATCGCATTGCTCACTTCAACAGATGATGTGAACAAAATTTTAGAACTTCTCACAGCATAATTCCTAGGGTGGGTGCAGACCCACCTTTTTTATACTGAATTCAGCGTTATAAAAGGACAAAATATGAAAGCATTACATTTTGGTGCAGGTAATATCGGGCGTGGTTTTATTGGCAAATTATTAGCCGATAGCAATGTGGAAGTGATTTTTGCCGATGTTAATGAAAACGTCATAAATTTGCTTAAAACTAACCGCACTTATGGTGTGAAAATTGTAGGCGACAGCATCAATACAGTGGAACAAGTGAAAAATGTGTCTGGCGTGAACTCAACGGACGAAGCCGCCATCACGGCGTTATTCAATGAAGTGGATTTAGTCACGACAGCGGTTGGTCCTAATGTATTAAAAATCATCGCAAAATCGGTCGCCAAAGCCTTGGAAGCTCGTTTGGCAAGTGGTAATACCAAACCGTTAAACATCATCGCTTGTGAAAATATGGTGCGCGGGACCTCTTTCTTAAAAGAGCAAGTTTTCCAACATTTGAATCCTGCGGTTAAAGATCAAGTGGAACGGTTAATCGGCTTTGTGGATAGCGCGGTTGACCGCATCGTGCCACCAGTGCAACCTGATGCCAATGATCCATTATTGGTGACGGTGGAAGAATTTAGCGAATGGATTGTGGATAAAACCCAATTCAAAGGCGAAATTCCTAACATCAAAGGCATGGAACAAACGGATAATTTAATGGCATTTGTAGAGCGCAAATTGTTCACTTTAAATACAGGCCATGCGGTAACATCTTATTATGGCAAATCGATAGGCTACAAATTCGTAAAAGAAAGCATTGAAGATACCGATGTTAAAGCCTTTGTAAAATCGGTAATGCAAGAAAGTGGTGCGGTCTTGATCAAACGCTATGGCTTTGATCCGCAAGCCCACGCAGCCTATATTGAAAAAATCTTAAAACGCTTTGCAAATCCATATTTAGTGGATGATGTGGATCGTGTTGGCCGTGAGCCACTGCGTAAATTGAGCCATAATGATCGTTTAATCAAACCATTGCGTGGCACGTTGGAATATGGATTGCCGAATGACAATCTTATCCGCGCCATTGCAACAGCGTTGAAATACCGCAATGAAAATGATCCACAAGCCCTTGAGCTTGCGCAATCATTAGCAGAGAACGGCGTGGTGGCTACCGTGAAAAAATACACAGAATTACAAGATGAATCTGTGATCGCACGCATTGCAGCGGCATATAATGCTTAATTAGTGAAAAGCTAACGACGAAAGTTACTGCGGA
The DNA here is from genome assembly GCF_003096995.1 of Alitibacter langaaensis DSM 22999. Lineage (GTDB taxonomy): Bacteria > Pseudomonadota > Gammaproteobacteria > Enterobacterales > Pasteurellaceae > Exercitatus > Exercitatus langaaensis. The sequence continues at coordinate 55,982 of NZ_QENU01000005.1, forward strand.
AGTGCGGCGAAAATTCAGCAAATTTTGACCGCACTTTATTCAATTTTTTGCCAAGGATTTTATTGTGGTATCTGAAGATCCAATTTATGAAAAACTCAATGATGTCAGCTCTATTCGTGGCTTTGTCACTGCGACTGTCGCTATCTTTGATGAAATAATTGATCAGCTGATAAATAAAGTTTTTCGCAAAAACGATTTTGCCGTGAAATCAGTGGTAGACAGCCTTTTTGAAACTTCAGGACCCTTAGCTACATTGAGCATTCGCTTAAAAGTATTATTAGGATTGGGCGTGATTTCTCATGAGGTGTTTGAAGATGTCATCGCCTTTTTGCAGCTGAAAGAACAGCTCAATAATGATGCAGATGAACATCACTTTGCCGATGAGTTGATTTTAAGTTTTGCCCATGAATTAAACCTGTTCAAAGATAAAGATTTGCTGCCAACTGAAGAAACCGCGATTGATTTAACCACGTTAGTGGGGCAAATGAAGCAGCAACGTAAAGAACGATTGGTGCGTTCTTGTTTAATTCTAACCGTAACAGAAATTTATCGACAGCTACGCGTTGAAAGTCCGCTTTAATTAAGCGAAAGTGCGGTCAGTTTTTTGCAAGTTTTTTAGGAAAAAGCTTGCTTTTCCTTAGATGATAGGTATAATTCACGAGCTTTCAATTTGAAAGCCGTTTAATGTAATCATTTATTAAACGTACTATTGCGATATGTAATAGATAAAATGTTTCCGATTTGGAAACTAAATAGGTCTGCTGCACTTCCCTTTATTTAAGAAGTTAAAGGTGATGGTGTCAGTTTTTTTATAGCTAAATTTTATTGGAGCTCTGGTCTAATGCAGAACCAAAGAATCCGTATCCGCTTGAAAGCATTTGATCATCGCTTGATCGATCAATCTACTGCGGAGATCGTAGAAACAGCTAAACGTACTGGTGCACAAGTTCGTGGCCCAATTCCTTTACCAACTCGTAAAGAACGTTTCACAGTATTGATTTCTCCACACGTTAATAAAGACGCTCGTGATCAATACGAAATCCGTACTCACAAACGTTTAGTTGATATTGTTGAGCCAACAGAAAAAACTGTTGATGCATTAATGCGTTTAGATTTGGCTGCCGGCGTTGACGTGCAGATCAGCCTAGGTTAATTAAGAGGTTATTACAATGATTGGTTTAGTCGGTCGTAAAGTTGGTATGACCCGCGTTTTCACTGAAGACGGCGTGTCAATTCCAGTTACTGTTATCGAAATCGAAGCCAACCGCGTAACTCAAGTTAAAACTCTTGAAAACGATGGCTATACTGCAGTTCAAGTTACTACGGGTGCGAAAAAAGCAAGTCGTGTAACTAAGCCTGAAGCTGGCCATTTCGTGAAAGCAGGTGTTGAAGCTGGTCGCGGTTTATGGGAATTTCGTACTGAAGGTGAAGAATTCACTTTAGGTCAAGAAATTAATGTTGACATCTTTGCAGATGTTAAAAAAGTTGATGTTACTGGTACTTCAAAAGGTAAAGGTTTCCAAGGTGGTGTTAAACGTTGGAATTTCCGTACTCAAGATGCTACACATGGTAACTCTTTATCACATCGTGTACTTGGTTCTATTGGTCAAAACCAAACTCCAGGTCGTGTGTTTAAAGGTAAAAAAATGGCAGGACATTTAGGTGCTGAACGTGTTACTGTTCAATCACTTGAAGTTGTTCGTGTTGATGTTGAGCGTAAATTATTATTAGTTAAAGGTGCTGTCCCAGGCGCTACTAATAGTGATGTTATCGTGAAACCAGCAGTTAAAGCGTAAGTCTAGGAGATAGAGATGGAATTACAAGTTGTAGGTGCAAACGCACTAACTGTTTCTGAAACTACCTTCGGACGTGAGTTTAACGAAGCGTTAATCCACCAAGTAGTTGTTGCATATGCAGCGGGTGCTCGTCAAGGTTCACGTGCTCAAAAAACTCGTGCTGAAGTGTCTGGTTCAGGTAAAAAACCTTGGCGTCAAAAAGGTACAGGCCGTGCACGTTCTGGTGATATCAAATCACCAATCTGGCGTTCAGGTGGTATTACTTTCGCAGCGAAACCACAAGATCACAGCCAAAAAGTGAACAAAAAAATGTACCGTGGTGCAATCAAAAGCATTCTTTCTGAATTAGTTCGTCAAGACCGTTTGGTTGTTGTAGAAAAATTCGAAATTGATGCGCCAAAAACGAAAGTATTAGCACAAAAATTAAAAGATATGGCGTTAAATGACGCTCTTATCATCACTGCAAGTTTAGATGAAAATCTATTCTTAGCTGCGCGTAACTTATATAAAGTTGATGTGCGTGATGTTCAAGGTATCGACCCTGTAAGCTTAATTGCTTTTGATAAAGTGGTTGTTACTGTTGATGCAGTGAAACAAATTGAGGAGATGTTAGCGTGATTCAACAAGAACGTTTGCTAAAAGTGCTTAAAGCACCACATGTCTCTGAGAAAGCAACAAACAACGCAGAGAGCTCAAATACTATCGTATTCAAAGTTGCATTAGATGCAAACAAAGTTGAAATTGCTAACGCAGTTGAACAACTTTTTGAAGTGAAAGTAGATTCAGTTCGCACAGTTGTTGTTAAAGGTAAAACCAAACGCCGCGGTAATAAAATGGGTCGCCGCAGTGACTGGAAAAAAGCTTATGTTACTCTTCAAGAAGGTCAATCACTTGACTTCGTTGAAGGTGCAGCAGAGTAATTACGGAGGAATAAAGAATTATGGCTATCGTTAAATGTAAGCCGACCTCCGCTGGTCGTCGTCACGTTGTTAAAATCGTGAACCCTGAATTACATAAGGGCAAACCTTACGCACCATTATTAGATACTAAATCTAAAACTGGTGGTCGTAATAATTTAGGACGTATCACTACTCGTCATATCGGTGGTGGTCATAAACAACATTACCGTTTAATCGATTTCAAACGTAACAAGTTAGATATCCCAGCGGTTGTTGAGCGTCTTGAATATGATCCAAATCGTTCTGCGAATATCGCTTTAGTGCTTTATAAAGATGGTGAACGTCGTTATATCTTAGCTCCTAAAGGTTTATCTGTAGGCGATCAAATCCAAGCTGGCGTTAACTCACCAATTAAAGTGGGTAACTCATTACCAATGCGTAATATCCCAGTTGGTTCGACTGTACATAACGTAGAATTAAAACCAGGCAAAGGCGGTCAAATTGCTCGTTCTGCTGGTGCGTATGTACAAATCATTGCTCGTGAAGGTAACTATGTTACTTTACGTTTACGTTCAGGCGAAATGCGTAAAGTATTAGCTGAGTGCGTTGCTACTATCGGTGAAGTAGGTAACTCTGAACATATGTTGCGTGTACTAGGTAAAGCTGGTGCAAGCCGTTGGAGAGGTATCCGTCCTACAGTTCGTGGTACAGCAATGAACCCAGTGGATCACCCACACGGTGGTGGTGAAGGTCGTAACTTTGGTAAACACCCAGTAACTCCTTGGGGCGTTCAAACCAAAGGTAAGAAAACTCGTCACAACAAACGTACTGATAAATATATCGTACGTCGTCGTGGCAAATAATAGATTTAATTAAGAGGATAAGCCATGCCACGTTCTCTCAAGAAAGGTCCTTTCCTTGACCTACACTTGTTGAAGAAGGTAGAGAAGGCGGTGGAAAGCGGGGATAAAAAACCAATTAAAACTTGGTCCCGTCGTTCAATGATCATTCCATCAATGATTGGTTTGACCATCGCAGTCCATAATGGTCGTCAGCACGTTCCTGTTTATGTTTCAGACGAAATGATTGGACATAAATTAGGTGAATTTGCACCGACTCGTACATACCGCGGTCACGCTGCGGATAAAAAAGCTAAGAAGTAAGAGGTAAATAGATGGAAACTATCGCAAAACATCGTTACGCTCGCACTTCAGCTCAAAAAGCTCGCTTAGTTGCGGATTTAATCCGTGGTAAAAAAGTAGCTGCGGCATTAGAAATCTTAACTTATACAAACAAAAAAGCTGCGGCTTTAGTTAAGAAAGTATTAGAGTCAGCTATTGCTAATGCAGAGCACAATGACGGTGCAGATATCGATGATCTTAAAGTTGCTAAAATCTTCGTTGATGAAGGTCCTAGCATGAAACGTGTTATGCCACGTGCTAAAGGTCGCGCAGATCGCATTTTAAAACGTACAAGCCACATAACTGTGGTTGTGTCAGATCGTTAATCGTAGAGGAATAACAGAAAATGGGTCAAAAAGTCCATCCACATGGTATTCGCCTTGGTATTGTTAAGCCTTGGAGCTCTACATGGTTTGCGAATACACAAGATTTCGCTGATAATTTAGAAGGCGATTTCAAAGTACGTAAATTCTTGAATAAAGAATTAGCGAACGCTTCAGTGTCACGTATCACTATTGAACGTCCAGCGAAAAGCATTCGTGTTACAATCCACACAGCTCGTCCAGGTATCGTTATCGGTAAAAAAGGCGAAGATGTTGAAAAATTACGCAACGCTGTAGCAAAAATTGCAGGCGTGCCAGCGCAAATCAACATTGCTGAAGTGAAAAAACCTGAATTAGATGCAAAATTAGTTGCAGATAGTATCGCTTCTCAATTAGAACGTCGTGTTATGTTCCGCCGTGCAATGAAACGTGCAGTACAAAATGCGATGAGACTTGGTGCCAAAGGTATCAAAGTTGAAGTAAGCGGTCGTTTAGGTGGTGCAGAAATTGCACGTTCTGAATGGTATCGTGAAGGTCGCGTTCCATTACATACGTTACGTGCGGACATCGACTATAACACTGCTGAAGCTCATACTACATACGGTGTAATCGGTATTAAAGTATGGATCTTCAAAGGTGAAATTCTCGGTGGAATGGCTGCAATTGCACAACAACCAGAACAACAACCAGCTGCGCCTAAAAAGGCACCACGCGGCAAAGGTCGTAAGTAAGGAGAACTGCTAGATGTTGCAACCAAAACGTACAAAATTCCGTAAAGTCCACAAAGGACGTAACCGTGGTCTTGCCAATGGTACAGAAGTTAGCTTCGGTACATTCGGCTTAAAAGCGGTTGGTCGCGGTCGTTTAACAGCTCGCCAAATCGAAGCCGCTCGTCGTGCTATGACTCGTGCCGTTAAACGTCAAGGTAAAATCTGGATTCGTGTATTCCCAGACAAACCAATTACTGAAAAACCATTAGAAGTTCGTATGGGTAAAGGTAAAGGTAACGTGGAATACTGGGTAGCTCTTATCCAACCAGGTAAAGTACTTTATGAAATGGACGGAGTTTCAGAAGAAATCGCACGCGATGCATTTGCATTAGCTGCAGCGAAACTTCCAATTAAAACAACGTTCGTAACTAAGACGGTGATGTAATGAAAGCTCAAGAACTACGTAACAAAAATGTTGAAGAGCTGAATGCTGAGTTAGCAAACCTTTTAGGTGAGCAATTCAAATTGCGTATGCAAGCAGCCACCGGTCAGCTTCAACAAACCCACCAGTTAAAACAAGTGCGTCGTAGCATTGCACAAGTGAAAACTGTATTAAACCAAAAGGCGGGTGAGTAATGACTGATAAAATTCGTACTGTTCAAGGTCGTGTAATTAGTGACAAAATGGATAAATCTTTCACAATCGCAATTGAGCGTAAAGTGAAACACCCTCTTTTAGGTAAATTTATCCGTCGCACAACTAAATTGCACGTTCACGATGAGAACAACGAAGCAAGATTAGGTGATGTAGTCGAAATCAAAGAATGTCGTCCTATGTCAAAAACTAAATCTTGGACTTTAGTTCGTGTTGTTGAAAAAGCAGTAATTTAATTGTTGCTTTAAAACAATCGTAAATTAAACCGCACTTTGTTAAAAAGTGCGGTTTTTTATTATCAAAATATTTATTACTTACGTGATTGAAAAACTTTTAAATTTTTCACCGCACTTTTTAGCTTCGTAAGCTACGATTTGACTTTTGCTGTCAAATAAAGAATTGCGATAAATCTTATAAGGAAATCTTGACTGAATAGTGAAAATCAGCTTGATTGTTGAATTGTATTTGTGATATATTTCCCGACCTGTTTACATTTGGGTAAATAGGTTCGTCCCGAAAGGGTGTTTTCAATTTTAACGGAGCACTAATATGATCCAAGAACAGACTATGCTGGATGTTGCTGATAATTCAGGGGCTCGCAGCGTAATGTGTATCAAGGTTCTAGGTGGATCGCACCGTCGTTATGCTGCTATTGGCGACATCATCAAAATCACAGTGAAAGAAGCAATTCCTCGCGGTAAAGTGAAAAAAGGTGATGTATTAAAAGCAGTTGTTGTGCGCACCAAGAAGGGTGTTCGTCGCCCAGACGGATCAGTCATTCGCTTCGATGGTAACGCTTGTGTAATTTTAAATAATAACACTGAGCAACCAATCGGTACTCGTATTTTTGGACCTGTGACTCGTGAACTTCGTTCTGAGAAGTTTATGAAGATCATTTCTTTAGCTCCAGAAGTACTGTAAGGAGAAGTGAAAAATGGCTGCAAAAATTCGTCAAAATGATGAAGTAATCGTTCTTGCCGGTAAAGATAAAGGCAAACGTGGTAAGGTAACTCAAGTGTTACCAAACGGTAAAGTGATTGTTGAAGGAATCAAAATCATCACTAAGCATGAAAAACCAGTGCCTGCTTTAGGTAAAGAAGGTGGTTTAGTGAAGAAAGAAGCGCCGATTGATGCGTCAAACGTGGCGATTTTCAACCCGAAAACAAATAAAGCTGACCGTGTAGGTTTTAGATTCGAAGATGGCAAAAAAGTCCGTTTCTTCAAATCTAACAATGAAATTATTTAACAAACTGGAGTAATGCGATGGCGAAACTGCATGATTACTACAGAGATCAAGTAGTTAATGAATTAAAAAATAAATTCAACTACGCATCTGTCATGCAAGTCCCACGAATCGAAAAGATTACCCTGAATATGGGTGTGGGTGAAGCATTGACCGACAAAAAACTTCTAGATAATGCAGTAGCAGATCTAGCGGCAATCAGCGGTCAAAAACCTTTAATTACTAAAGCACGCAAATCTGTTGCAGGCTTTAAAATCCGTCAGGGATATCCAATCGGTTGTAAAGTAACACTGCGCGGTGAGCGTATGTGGGAGTTCTTAGAACGTTTAATTACAATTGCTGTTCCACGTATCCGTGACTTCCGTGGTTTAAGTGCGAAGTCTTTCGACGGTCGTGGTAACTATAGCATGGGTGTGCGTGAGCAAATCATCTTCCCTGAAATCGACTATGATAAAGTTGATCGTGTACGTGGTTTAGATATTACTATTACTACTACCGCTCAGAATGATGAAGAAGGTCAAGCACTACTTGCTGCCTTTAATTTCCCATTCCGTAAATAAGGCAGGTTACAATGGCTAAACAATCAATGAAAGCACGCGATGTAAAACGCGTTAAATTGGCTGAAAAATTCTATGCTAAACGTGTAGAATTGAAAAAAATCATCTCTGATGCGAATTCATCTGATGAAGAGCGTTGGAGTGCGGTATTAAAATTACAATCTTTACCGCGTGATGCAAGCCCAAGCCGCCAACGTAACCGCTGCCGCCAAACTGGACGTCCTCATGGTGTTCTTCGTAAGTTTGGTTTAAGTCGTATCAAGGTTCGTGAAGCAGCAATGCGTGGCGAAATCCCTGGCCTTAAAAAAGCAAGTTGGTAATTTACCACTTTATTTTGGAATCGGAGAATAAAATACAATGAGTATGCAAGATCCAATCGCAGATATGTTGACCCGTATTCGTAACGGTCAGGCTGCGAACAAAGTTGCGATCAGTATGCCTTCTTCCAAGCTAAAAGTGGCTATTGCCAACGTATTAGCTTCTGAAGGTTATATTGAAAGCGTTAAAGTTTTAGAAGGTGTTAAACCTGAATTGGAAATTACTTTAAAATATTTCCAAGGCAAACCAGTTGTAGAAAGTATTCAACGTGTTAGCCGCCCTGGTCTTCGTATTTACAAACGTAAAGACGAATTACCAAAAGTTATGGGTGGTTTAGGTGTTGCTGTTGTTTCTACATCTAAAGGTGTGATGACTGACCGTGCTGCTCGCCAAGCGGGTTTAGGCGGCGAAATCATCTGTTACGTAGCTTAATAGAGAGGTAGGAAAATGTCTCGTGTTGCTAAAGCACCTGTTAATATTCCTGCCGGTGTTGAGGTTAAACTCAATGGTCAGCTATTAACAGTAAAAGGTAAGAATGGCGAATTATCTCGTCACATTCATGACTCAGTCGAAGTTAAACAAGATAACGGTGTATTAACATTTGCACCACGTGATGGTATGGTTGGTGCTAATGCTCAATCAGGTACAGCACGTGCGTTAGTTAATGCAATGGTTATCGGTGTTACTGAAGGCTTCACTAAAAAATTACAACTTGTAGGTGTTGGTTACCGTGCACAAGTTAAAAGCAATGTTATTGGCTTAAGCTTAGGTTTCTCTCACCCTGTTGAACATACTTTACCAGCAGGTATTACTGCAGAATGCCCATCTCAAACTGAAATTGTGTTGAAAGGTGCGGATAAGCAATTAATTGGTCAAGTAGCAGCAGATATTCGTGCGTATCGTAAACCTGAACCTTATAAAGGTAAGGGTGTTCGTTATGCTGATGAAGTTGTTCGTACTAAAGAAGCGAAGAAAAAATAATTAAGGTAACACTATGGATAAGAAATCAGCTCGTATCCGTCGTGCAGCTCGTGCTCGTCATATGATGCGTGAACAAGGTGTAACTCGTTTAGTGATTCACCGCACTCCACGCCATATTTATGCACAAGTAATTGCACCAAACGGTTCAGAAGTGCTTGCCGCTGCTTCAACAGTAGAAAAAGCAATTAGTGAGCAAGTTAAATATACCGGAAATAAAGATGCAGCTGCAGTAGTGGGTAAAGCCGTTGCTGAGCGCGCATTAGCGAAAGGCGTTAAAGACGTTGCTTTCGATCGTTCTGGTTTTAAATATCATGGTCGTGTCCAAACTTTAGCGGACGCTGCTCGTGAAGCTGGTCTACAGTTCTAATAGAGGAAATTGAGATGTCAAACATCGAAAAACAAGCTGGTGAACTGCAAGAGAAGCTAATCGCGGTAAACCGTGTTTCTAAAACTGTAAAAGGTGGTCGTATTATGAGCTTTACTGCTTTAACAGTAGTAGGCGATGGTAACGGTCGTGTCGGTTTTGGTTATGGTAAAGCTCGCGAAGTTCCAGCAGCAATCCAAAAAGCAATGGAAAAAGCACGTCGTAACATGATCAACGTAGCTTTAAATGACGGCACATTACAACATCCAGTTAAGGGTGTTCATACTGGTTCACGTGTATTTATGCAACCAGCTAGCGAAGGTACAGGTATTATCGCTGGTGGTGCAATGCGTGCAGTATTAGAAGTCGCTGGTGTGCGTAACGTTTTATCAAAAGCATACGGTTCAACTAACCCAATTAACGTTGTTCGTGCAACAATTGATGCATTGACAAATATGAAATCACCAGAAATGGTAGCTGCTAAACGTGGCAAAACCGTTGATGAAATTTTGGGGTAATTGATAATGGCTAAAACTATTAAAGTAACACAAGTTCGTAGCTCAATTGCTCGTTTACCGAAGCATAAAGCTACTTTACGAGGTCTTGGTCTTCGCCATATGCATCATACCGTTGAGTTAATTGATACTCCAGCAGTACGTGGTATGATTAACCAAGTTTCATACATGGTTAAAGTGGAGGAGTAATAGAATGCGTTTAAATACTCTATCTCCGGCTGAAGGTGCTAAGCACAGTGCTAAGCGTTTAGGTCGTGGTATCGGTTCTGGTTTAGGTAAAACTGGTGGCCGTGGTCATAAAGGTCAAAAATCTCGTACAGGTGGTAAAGTTCGCCGCGGTTTCGAGGGTGGTCAAATGCCTTTATATCGTCGTTTACCAAAATTTGGTTTCACGTCTATGAAAGCTGCCGTAACAGCAGAGATTCGTTTAGACGATTTAGCTAAAGTAGATGGTAATGTAGTAACTTTAGAAGCATTAAAAGCTGCAAATGTAGTAACTAAAGAAATTCAATTCGCTAAAGTTATTTTAGCGGGTGAAGTTAAATCTGCAGTTGTTGTACGTGGTTTAGGTGTAACTAAAGGTGCTAAAGCAGCGATTGAAGCTGCTGGCGGTTCAATTGAGGAATAATTAACAAATGGCTAAGCAACCAGGTTATCAAAGTAGAAGTACTCAAAGCGGTAGTGGTGAACTTAAGAGCAGATTACTTTTTGTATTAGGTGCACTGATCGTTTTCCGTATTGGTTCTTTCATTCCAGTTCCTGGTATTGACGCGGCTGTGTTAGCTCAATTACTTGACCAACAAAAAGGCACCATCATTGACATGTTAAATATGTTCTCTGGTGGTGCATTAAGTCGAGCATCGATTTTTGCATTAGGTATCATGCCGTATATTTCGGCATCAATCATTATTCAATTACTTGCAACGGTTTATCCTGCATTAGCTGAATTAAAAAAAGAAGGGGAAGCTGGTCGCCGTAAAATGAGTAAATATATTCGTTATACCACATTGGCTCTTGCAACCTTACAAGCAATTGGTATTTCAACTGGTTTACCTAGTATGTTACCAGGTCTTGTTCCTAACTTAGGATTCGCTTTTTATTTTACTGCAGTGATTAGTTTGGTTACTGGAACCATGTTTTTAATGTGGTTAGGTGAGCAAATTACAGAACGTGGTATTGGTAATGGGATTTCGATTATTATCTTTGCAGGGATTGTTGCAGGCTTACCAGCAGCGATTGGTCATACTATTGAGCAAGCTCGTCAAGGGCAAATGCACCCATTAGTTCTTTTATTGATTGCCGTAATTGTTTTTGCAGTAATTTATTTTGTTGTCTATGTAGAACGTGGTCAACGCCGTATTAAAGTAGAATATGCTAAGCGCCAACAAGGTCGTCAAATCTTAGGTGGACATTCAACACATTTACCATTAAAAGTGAATATGTCAGGGGTAATGCCAGCAATCTTTGCATCAAGCATTATTTTATTCCCTGCGACAATTAGTTCATGGTTTGGTCAAAGTGCAAGTTTTGAATGGTTAACTAACTTTGCGATGATGTTGCAGCCGGGACAGCCGATTTATTTAATCGTGTATGCAACTGCAATTATGTTCTTTAGTTTCTTCTACGCTGCAATGCAATTTAATCCACGTGATACAGCAGATAATTTGAAAAAATCTGGAGCATTCATACCCGGAATTAGACCAGGTGAGCAAACATCACGTTATATTGACAAAATTATGGCTCGCTTAACATTAATTGGCGGTCTATATGTCGTATTTGTATGTTTGGTTCCTTACATTATGATGTCAGCTTGGAATGTACAATTCTATTTTGGTGGTACATCTTTGCTTATTATCGTAATGGTAATTATGGATTTCATTGTTCAGGTTCAAAGTCACTTAATGTCGACTAAATATGAATCTGCGTTGAAAAGAGCAAACCTCAAAGGTTTTGGACAATAATTTGTCCTATAGATAATAAGGATAAGCAATGAAAGTTCGTGCTTCCGTAAAGAGAATCTGTCGTAACTGTAAAATTGTTAAACGTGAAGGTGTTGTTCGTGTATTATGCAGCGACCCTAAACATAAACAACGTCAAGGTTAATAGATAATTTTCTTGCCAAGAACAGGCTGGGCATATATAATGCTCAGCTCATTTACATCCTTGGCATACTGTTTGAGTATCCTGAAAACGGGCTTTTCAAGATCAGTATGTCAAATTAATTAACAATAGGAGTGCATAGTGGCCCGTATTGCAGGCATTAACATTCCTGATCATAAACATACTGTAATCGCTTTAACAGCAATTTATGGTATCGGCAAAACTCGCGCACAAGCTATTTGTGCAGCGACAGGTATTGCTGAGAACGTTAAGATCAGTGAATTGTCTGAAGAGCAGATTGACAAACTGCGTGACGAAGTTGGTAAATTTACCGTTGAAGGTGATTTACGTCGTGAAGTAACACTTAACATCAAACGTCTTTTAGACTTAGGTTGTTACCGTGGTTTACGTCACCGTCGTAGTTTACCGGTACGTGGTCAACGTACTAAAACTAACGCGCGTACCCGTAAGGGTCCTCGCAAGCCGATCAAAAAATAGTCGGGGTAAAGATTAATGGCTAAAACACCAGTTCGTGCACGTAAACGTGTAAAAAAACAAGTTGTAGATGGCGTAGCGCATATTCACGCATCTTTCAACAATACAATCGTGACTATTACTGACCGTCAAGGTAATGCTCTAGCATGGGCAACTGCAGGTGGTTCAGGTTTCCGTGGTTCTCGTAAATCAACTCCATTTGCTGCGCAAGTAGCTGCAGAGCGTTGTGCTGAAATGGTTAAAGAGTTCGGTTTAAAGAACTTGGAAGTTATGGTTAAAGGTCCGGGTCCAGGTCGTGAATCAACAATTCGTGCATTAAATGCAGCGGGTTTCCGTATCACGAATATTACTGACGTGACTCCGATTCCACATAACGGTTGTCGTCCACCGAAAAAACGTCGCGTTTAATCAGACGTTAGGATTATTGGAGAAAGAAAATGGCAAGATATTTGGGTCCAAAACTCAAGCTAAGCCGTCGTGAAGGCACTGATTTATTCCTTAAATCAGGCGTGCGTGCTATCGATTCAAAATGTAAAATTGATACAGCACCTGGTCAACACGGTGCTCGCAAACCACGCTTATCTGACTATGGTAGTCAGTTACGTGAAAAACAAAAAGTTCGCCGTATCTACGGTATTTTAGAACGTCAATTCCGCAACTATTATAAAGAAGCAAACCGTTTAAAAGGTAATACAGGTGAAAACTTATTAGTGTTACTTGAAGGTCGCTTAGATAATGTTGTATATCGTATGGGATTCGCTGCAACTCGTGCAGAAGCTCGTCAATTAGTGAGCCACAAAGCGATCGTTGTAAATGGTCGTGTTGTTAATATTCCATCTTTCCAAGTTTCAGTTGATGATGTGATTGCTGTTCGTGAAAAATCGAAAAAACAAGCACGTATTAAAGCATCATTGGAATTAGCAGAACAAAAAGAAAAACCAACTTGGTTAGAAGTTGATGCTGCTAAAATGGAAGGTGTGTTCAAACGTGTTCCTGAACGTTCTGATTTATCAGCAGACATTAACGAACATCTGATCGTTGAGCTTTACTCTAAATAATAGTTAAAGCTTAGAAGCAAAGAGAGGATAAAATGCAGGGTTCTGTTACAGAATTTTTAAAGCCACACTTAGTTGATATTGAACAAATTAGTTCAACTCATGCTAAAGTGATCTTAGAACCGTTAGAGCGTGGTTTTGGCCATACTCTAGGAAATGCATTACGTCGTATTCTTCTATCTTCGATGCCTGGTTGTGCAGTAACTGAAGTAGAAATTGATGGCGTTTTGCATGAATATAGTAGTAAGGAAGGTGTTCAAGAAGATATCCTTGAAGTGCTTTTAAACTTAAAAGGCCTAGCGGTAAAAGTTCAGAATAAAGATGATGTTTTTCTGACACTAAATAAATCTGGAATTGGCCCTGTTGTTGCAGCCGACATTACTCATGATGGTGATGTTGAAATCGTAAATCCTAACCACGTGATTTGTCATTTAACAGATGAAAACGCATCTATTAATATGCGTATTCGTGTTCAACGTGGTCGTGGTTATGTACCAGCATCAGCTCGTGTACATACACAGGATGAAGAGCGTCCAATTGGTCGTTTATTAGTCGATGCTTGTTATAGCCCAGTAGATCGTATTGCTTACAATGTAGAAGCAGCGCGTGTTGAACAGCGTACTGACTTAGATAAATTAGTTATCGAGTTAGAAACTAATGGCACTATTGATCCAGAAGAAGCAATTCGTCGTGCAGCAACAATTTTAGCAGAGCAGCTTGATGCATTCGTTGATTTGCGTGATGTTCGTCAACCAGAAGTTAAGGAAGAAAAACCGGAATTTGATCCGATTTTACTACGTCCTGTTGATGACTTAGAGTTGACAGTTCGTTCTGCTAACTGTTTGAAAGCAGAAACAATTCATTATATCGGTGATTTGGTACAGCGTACTGAAGTTGAGTTATTAAAAACGCCTAATCTTGGTAAGAAATCTCTTACTGAAATCAAAGACGTACTTGCTTCACGCGGCCTTTCATTAGGTATGCGCCTTGATAATTGGCCACCAGCAAGTATTGCTGATGAATAGTGGTCATTAGGTTAAGATTTTTCTGAGAAGGATAAGATCATGCGCCATCGTAAGAGTGGTCGTCAACTAAACCGTAATAGCAGCCATCGCCAAGCGATGTTCCGTAATATGGCAAGTTCTTTAGTTAGTCATGAAATCATCAAGACTACTTTGCCAAAAGCAAAAGAATTACGTCGTGTAGTTGAACCGTTAATTACATTAGCAAAAACTGACAGCGTAGCTAACCGTCGTTTAGCATTCGCTCGTACACGCAACATTGAAACCGTTGCAAAATTATTTAATGAATTAGGTCCACGTTTTGCTCAACGTGCAGGTGGTTACACTCGCATCTTAAAATGTGGTTTCCGTGCAGGCGACAACGCGCCAATGGCTTACATTGAGTTAGTTGACCGTCCAGAAGTTGCAGAAGCAGCTGCGGAATAAAACTGATTGATAAAATAAAAAGCTCACTTTTAAAGTGGGCTTTTTTTATTGCTTAAAAGATAGTGTTAAAACGTATTTTGTTAGTTTTACTCATTTAACTCTAAAATCCCAATAAACGTCTTGTTCAACCCTAACTCTTGTAAACCCTTGATAAATGACTTCGAAACCATCCATTTTTCATGTTTATCCGAATTTGTTTGTAGACTTTAGTTTAGTGAGCCAGTAAGTAGGAGAGATGATGTGTGATATTGAAATTATTGATAATAGGTATCTGTTGAGAGAAAATCATATTCAGTTAAATTCTTATCACTAATATTTTGAGTTGATTAAAAAGCGTTGTGTTACCAACGCTTTTCTTTTTATTTAGTACGATAAAATTTCTTAAAATTTGACCGCACTTTTAGTCTTATTCAACGCGTTCACCATGTAACACAAGGTCTAAACCTTTGCGTTCATCATCATATTCCACGCGTAAGCCGATAATTTTGTCAATTATTTTTAGAATGATAAAGCTACCAATCGCGCTATATGCAATGGTGATCAACACGCTTTCAGTTTGTCGCCAAATTGTTGTGTCTGCGCCAGATATATCGGTAGAAACAAATACGCCAGTCAAAACTGCACCTGCTATACCGCCTATTCCATGAATACCGAAGGCATCTAGGGTATCGTCATAGCCAAACCAATATTTTAGTTTTGTTGCGCCGATATAACAGATCGCACTGGTGATGATACCGATAAATAGCGCGCTTTGAATACTAACAAAACCCGCGGCGGGTGTGATCCCCACTAATCCTGCTACTGCGCCGGAAGCAAGGCCTAATGCTGAAGGTTTATGTTTTGAGCAGACTTCAATGAGCGTCCAAGTTAATGCGCCAGCAATAGCGGCAACTTGTGTTGTGGCTAATGCCATTCCAGCACGAGCATCTGCAGCGAGTGCTGAACCTGCGTTAAAGCCAAACCAGCCAAACCAAAGCATTGCCGTGCCGATTAATGTAATCACTAAGTTATGTGGCGCCATCACTTCGCGTCCATAGCCCACTCGTTTACCGATCATAATAGCAGCGACTAGTCCTGCCACACCAGCGTTCACATGAATAACCGTGCCACCTGCGTAATCAAGCACGCCATCTGAGGCTAACCAACCGCCAATTCCCCAAATCCAGTGTGCCGTTGGCACATAAATAAGTAATGACCATAACCCCACAAACCAAAGTAATGCGGAGAATTTCATACGCTCTGCGAAAGCGCCTGTAATGATTGCGCCTGCGATAATCGCAAATGCCATTTGAAACAGCATAAAGACAGATTCGGGAATGGTTGCGGCACCGGGGTAAATGGTCAGTAGTCCTTTCTCTGTAAACAGATCTAAGCCATGTAAAAAAGTGCGGTCAAATCCGCCGAGAAATTTGTTGCCGGGTGTGAACGCTAAACTATAGCCTACCGCAACCCAGATTAAGCCAATCAAGCAAGCGGTGGCAAAGCTGTGCATCATTGTGGCTAATACATTTTTTTTGCGTACCATTCCGCCATAAAACAGGGCTAAGCCTGGAATTGTCATAAATAAGACTAAAATAGTGGCGACCATGACCCAGGTGGTATCGCCCGCGCTAATATCCGTAATCGGTTTTATCCAATCGCTTGTTTCAGCCATGCTCACTGAGGGTATCATTGCCCATATAGGCGTTGTTAAATATTTGCGTTTCATATTTGCTCCCCGAAAAATTATTCAAATTTAGACCGCACTTTCGTCAATTTCACCCGTACGGATACGAATTACATGCTCGATGGGCTTGACGAAAATCTTACCATCGCCAATACGTCCTGATTTAGCTGCGCCACAGATTGCTTCAATCGCAGGCTCTACCATTTCATCAGTGAGTACAATATCAAGTTGAATTTTAGGCAAAAAATCGATCATATATTCCGCGCCACGATAGAGTTCAGTATGCCCTTTTTGACGACTAAAACCTTTCACTTCGGAAACGGTCATGCCATGAATATTAATATCATTTAAGGCATCTCTAACATCATCAAGACGGAATGGCTGAATTACTGCGGTGAGTTGTTTCATGGTTTGCTCCTGTTTAGGTGTTAATAAATTTAGGCAAAACGCGCCTATATCATTTGGAAGCATTTTGTCCAAATAATAAGAGGGAAACCGAATTGGGGTAAACAGGGAGTCGAAAGAGAGAAATCTCAGAAGAGAGCCTGTTTCCTTTGCGGTGTGTACCCGCCAAGGAAACAAGCCTTAGCGAGTTGGTTTAACCTTGATTAAAATTATCGCTATTCATAATTGATTGAATTAAAGAATATTTTCAAATTCTTGCATCACGGCTTTTGGCCATACGCTTGACTGCACTTCACCAATGTGACGTTTTTGTAATAACAACATAGCAAGGCGTGATTGACCAATACCACCACCAATTGAAAGTGGCATACGACCATTAATTAAATCTTGGTGCCAATCGAATTTTAGGCGATCTTCATCGTGAGTTAATGCTAACTGAGTACGAAGTGCGGTTTCATCTACACGAATACCCATTGAAGAAACTTCGAATGCGCTGTCTAATACAGGGTTCCACA
This sequence comes from Alitibacter langaaensis DSM 22999, assembly GCF_003096995.1. GTDB lineage: Bacteria > Pseudomonadota > Gammaproteobacteria > Enterobacterales > Pasteurellaceae > Exercitatus > Exercitatus langaaensis. Next base: position 73,207 of record NZ_QENU01000005.1, read on the forward strand.
CTAAAATATCACCGTTTAAGCCTTTGTATTCACCTTCTGATGTTGTTGTCCAGTCATCGTAGTCTGGCGCACGAACGTCATGTGCTTTACCATCTGACAACGCACCGCCGATACCAATCAAAAAGACCGCGCCATATTCTTTACAAATTGCGTTTTCACGTTCTTTAGAACTCATGTCTGGGAAGCGTTTCACTAAATCTTCACTGTGTACAAATGTGATGTCTTCAGGTAAGAATTTTTCTAAGCCAAATTTTTTGCTTACTGCATCTTCTGTTTCACGCAATGCGGCATAGATAGAACGCACGGTTTCTTTTAAGTATGCAAGGTTGCGACGACCAGCTGGAATAACTTTCTCCCAGTCCCATTGATCGACAAACACGGAGTGAGTTTGATCAAGGCTATCTTCATCTGGGCGCAAAGCTTTCATATGCACAAATAAACCTTCACCTTCTGCAAAACCAAAACGTGCTAAAGTATGGCGTTTCCATTTTGCTAAAGAATGCACTACTTCAAATTTGGCATCTTCAATCATTTTTACATTCACTTGAACTGCTTTTTCTGTACCAGATAAATTATCTTGGATACCGTTACCCACTTGGCTCAAAATAGGGCCTTGAACTTCAACTAAACCTAAATGTTTAGCCAAATTTTCTGTAAAGGTATTTTTTGCAAAGCTAATTTCTTGTTGCTGTAAAATAAATGATTTTTTCATAGATTGTTATCCTTAATGATATTGTTTCTGCGTTCAACTAACGCTTGCTATATATTATTCAACAGATTAACCATAAAATTCAATACTTTTTATTAAAAAAATGATATGATTGATTTAATATGTAAAAAATACACTATATTTTTAGATTTTTTCTAAAATGGCAACGTAAAAGGAGCTTGTATGTATAATATTGATAATTTAGATCAGCAAATTCTTCGTGTTTTGACTCAAGATGCGCGTACCCCTTATGCAGAAATGGCGAAAAATTTTGGTGTGAGCCCAGGGACAATTCATGTGCGAGTGGAAAAAATGCGCCAAGCAGGCATTATTGAAGGCACTAAAGTGCGTATTGATGCGCGTAAACTCGGGTATGACGTCTGCTGCTTTATTGGTATCATTTTGAAAAGCGCAAAGGATTATGACAAAGTTATCAAACAATTAGAGATGATTGATGAAGTGGTCGAGGCTTATTACACCACGGGCAACTATTCGATTTTTATCAAAGTAATGACCCATACCATTGCCAAATTACACCAAGTTTTAGCCACAAAAATTCAGCTCATTGATGAAATTCAGTCAACCGAAACCTTAATTTCTATGCAGAATCTCATTTTGCGTGATATCAAACCTTAAGCACGGTCATTGTTTAATTTCATCAATAGTCGATCCATCGCGCGATATCCTAAGGCTTCGGCTAAATGTGTTCTGTTGATCTGCTTGGCATTGTGCAGATCAGTGATGGTGCGTGCAACTTTCAAAATGCGATGATAGGCGCGTACAGAAAGCCCAAGTTTGTTCAGCGCATTTTCAAGAAATATCGCATCCGCATTGTCGAGCGGACAAAATTGTTCAATTTCTTTGCTGGTTAATTGTGCGTTGACTTTTCCTTGGCGCTGAAGCTGCAACTCTCTCACTTTAAGAATTTTTGACCGCACTTCTGCGCTAGTTTCCCCTCTTTCATTCTTACTTTGTAACATTCCTTGCGGCAATAATGGCACTTCGATGGATAAATCAAAACGATCTAAAAAAGGCCCAGACAGACGGTTGAGATAACGCATAATTTGTTGTGGTGAAGTGCGATTGTGTGTGCCTTGATAATTGCCAGTCGGGCTTGGATTCATTGCCGCAATGAGCTGAAAACGCGCGGGAAATTGAATTTTTGCGGTTGCTCGTGAAATGATAATTTCGCCACTTTCTAATGGCTGGCGCAATGCATCTAATACTTTGCGTTCAAATTCGGGCAGCTCATCTAAAAACAGCACGCCATTGTGCGCAAGGGAAATTTCGCCAGGGCGCGGAATCGTTCCCCCGCCGACTAAAGCAGGCAAAGAGGCACTATGATGTGGTGCCCGAAAAGGGCGTTGTTTCCAGTTAGAAAAATTGAGTTCATTTTGTACTAAACTCGCCACCGAAGCGGTTTCGATGGCTTCTTGCTCTGTCATTTCGGGCAAAAGTGTCGTTAAACGGCTTGCCAACATCGTTTTGCCCGTGCCTGGTGGGCCTAAGAATAACAGATTATGTTGCCCTGCAGCGGCGATAGTCAGCGCACGTTTAGCGTGTTGTTGCCCAATAATATCGGTGAGATCTTTTGGAAATTCTTCAACAAATTTGACCGCACTTTGTGTGATTAATTGAGCTGCAGTGGGCAGCTGTGTTTGATTATTTAAGAAACTCACTACATCGAGTAGAGAATGAGCATAATAGGTTTCTTGTTCTGAAATGAGTGAAGCTTCATTTGCATTATGGGCGGCAATAATCATCTGACGGTGCGCCGCTTTAGCCGCCAAAATCGCGGGGATGATGCCTTGCACGCCGCGTAAATTTCCTGTTAAGGCAAGTTCGCCGAGAAACTCAAATTGGCGCAAATGCTTATTCTCAATTTGCCCTGATGCAGCAAGAATGCCAATGCCAATGGCGATAGGCAAGTCGAAACGCCCACCCTCTTTTGGGAGATCCGCGGGGGCGAGATTTACAGTGATGCGCTTAGCTGGGTATTTGAATTGGGCATTTAATAAGGCGCTGCGAACACGATCCTGCGCTTCTTTCACCGTTTTTTCGGGCAAACCAACTAAGACAAAAGCGGGTTTTCCATTGCTAATATGCACTTCAATGGTAACTAGCGGCGCTTGCACGCCCATAGACGCGCGGCTGTAAACGATAGCAAGGGACATAAAAAAGTTCTCCGAAATTGGCAAAATTGCGGAGAACTATAGAAAAAGTGCGGTCAATTTTGAATAAATTTTGTTTAATTCTGGAATGAAGATCGCAAAATCAAAAATTATTCAGCAAAATTTTCGGCAAACCAACTGTCTAATTTTGCCGCTAAACGATCAACGCCTAATTTATTCATCGCAGAAAGCGGTTCCACTTGAATATCCCCTTGGAAAGGTAAAATAGCTTCACGAACCATTTTGACCGTTTTGCTACGCGCACTTTGACTGAGTTTGTCGGCTTTGGTGAGTAACAATAATACGGGCAATTGAGACGCCACCGCCCATTCAATCATTTGCTGATCGAGATCTTTTAGCGGATGACGAATATCCATTAAAATCACCACGCCACGCAAGCATTCCCGTTTTTGCAAATACTCAGCGAGGGATTTTTGCCATTGCAGTTTCATTTGTTCAGGCACGGCAGCGTAGCCATAGCCAGGCAAATCCACTAATTTACATTGGGGCTCGACTTCAAAGAGATTAATGAGCTGTGTTCGCCCTGGGGTTTTGGAGGTGCGTGCTAAGTTTTTTTGATTGGTTAGTGCGTTCAGTGCCGTTGATTTTCCCGCATTTGAACGCCCTGCAAAGGCAATTTCAATGCCTGTATCTTCGGGCAGCTGGGTGATATTCGCCGCACTGGTTAAAAAATGGGTTTTGTGATAGTTCAGCTTAAATTCAGACATAAGACTCTTTTTAATGGAAAGTGCGTTAGTGGAAAAGTGCGGTCATTTTCACCGCACTTTTATTGGTTTTAATGGGTTTGGCGATATTCCACCAAATCTTCAATGGTGACCACAGCATAACCAAATTTTTGCGCAAATTCCACTAATTCAGGGGCGCGCGCCATTGTGCCGTCATCATTGGTAATTTCGCAAATGACGCCTGCAGGTTTGTAACCCGCTAATTTAGCGAAATCGACGGCGGCTTCAGTGTGGCCACGGCGCGCTAATACGCCATTGTCTTTAGCACGTAATGGGAAGACGTGCCCTGGACGATTTAAATCCGAAGGTTTAGCGTTATCCGCTACTGCGGTTTTGATGGTAACCACGCGATCGGCGGCAGAAACGCCAGTGGAAATTCCTTGTGTGGCTTCAATAGTGACAGTAAATGCGGTTCGGTTGACCATTGTATTGTGGCTGACCATTGGCGGCAAATCCAATTGTTCGCATAGTTCGCCGCTTAAACATAAGCAGACAATGCCGCTGCCATAGCGAATTAATTTTGCCATTTGTTCTGCCGTAATGGTTTCTGCGGGGAAGATTAAATCGCCCTCGTTTTCACGATCTTCATCGTCTAATACGAGAATGCCGTTGCCTTGTTTGAATGCGTTGATAGCATTGATAACACGCTCTTCAGGCGTGCCGAATGGGGATAATAATGACTGATTCATAGTAGTGACCTTTGTTATTTAAACGTTGTTTTACCAGAATCAGGGCGTAGAAATGACAAAAACAGGGCAAGCCCCGTTAATTCTCTTCCATCCAGACTGTCACTGTTGGCTTTGGAGTTTCACCAAATCTGCTGACCTTGCTTTCGTTTACCTGCCGCAAGCGCTCGCGGGCTATACCGCCAGTAGGGAATTTCACCCTGCCCTGAGAATGCGGCGTCATTATACTCCAAAGTTTTCTACGAAAAAACGTTTTATTTCGGAGGGATATTGCATACAATAGCCAAAATTTACACAATTTTGACCGCACTTTGGGCTTTATTGTTGTGCGTTATGCTACATAAAAGTGCGGTCAAATTTAAAAGGATATGGGTATGGCAAGCGATTTTTCTTATTTGCAGCAAAAACGTAAACAGTTGAATTTAAAAGTAAATGCACTGTGCGAGCAGGCAAATGTCACACGGGCGTATTTCAATCAACTGGTGAGCGGAAAAATCAAAAATCCGAGCGCAGTAAAATTGAGCGCGCTACACAAAGCGTTGCAAATTGTGCCGCAAGAAGATAAACGAGTCGGGGTGATTTTCGGAAAATTCTATCCCGTGCATACTGGGCACATTAATATGATTTATGAAGCGTTCAGTAAAGTGGATGAGTTGCACGTTGTGGTGTGTACGGACGCAGAGCGTGATTTTAAACTATTCCAAGACAGTAAAATGAAGCGAATGCCAACGAATCAAGATCGTTTACGTTGGATGCAGCAAATTTTTAAATATCAGAAAGAACAAATCGTTATTCATCATTTACAAGAAGATGGTTTGCCGAGCTATCCTAACGGTTGGGAGGCTTGGTCAAATGCGGTGAAAGAATTGCTCAATGCCAAAAATGTGAATCCAAGTGTGGTATTTAGTAGCGAAGTGCAAGATAAAGCGCCTTACGAGCAATATCTCGGTTTGGAAGTAGTATTGGTGGATCCTAAACGGGAATTTTTCAATGTGTCCGCTACCAAAATTCGTAATAACCCATTCCATTATTGGAAATTTATTCCGAAAGAAGTACGCCCATTTTTTGCCAAAACTATCGCAATTTTAGGGGGTGAGAGCAGTGGTAAATCGGTGTTGGTGAACAAATTAGCTACGGTTTTTAACACAACATCGGCGTGGGAATATGGGCGAGAATTTGTATTTGAACAGCTCGGTGGTGATGAGCAAGCAATGCAATACTCGGATTATCCACAAATGGCGCTAGGGCAGCAAAAATATGTGGATTATGCGGTGCGCCATGCTCACAAAGTGGCTTTTATTGATACGGATTTTATCACCACGCAAGCCTTTTGTATTCAATATGAGGGCAAAGCGCATCCATTTTTGGATTCCATGATTAAAGAGTACCCTTTCGATATCACTATCTTATTGAATAATAATACAAAATGGGTTAATGATGGATTGCGCAGTTTGGGCTCTGAACGCCAGCGCCAGCGTTTCCAGCAGCTATTAAAAAAATTACTCGATAAATATAATGTGCCTTATATCGAAATTACTTCGCCAAGTTATTTGGAGCGTTATAACCAAGCCAAAGTCATTGTCGAAAAAATTCTGAATGACGAGGAAATCTCGCACTTGGAACATGATAACGATGAAAAAACAACGAAATAGGAGCCAGAAATGATTTTATTTGCGGGGGATCCCCATGGTCAATATGATCATCTCTATCCCTTTGTTCAAAATCAACCTAATGTTGCACTGGTGATTTTGGGTGATTTGCAGCTGACAAGTGTCGATGAATTAGATCGCCTTGCGCAGTATTGTGATCTTTGGTTTATTCATGGAAATCATGACAGCAAAACCGTGGCGGCGTTCAAGGCATTATGGGGAACAGAATGGAAAAGCCGCAATTTGCATGGTCGTGTGGTGGAAATTCAAGGAAAACGCATTGCGGGGCTTGGCGGCGTGTTTCGCGGACAAATTTGGATGCCACCAAATAAACCGCTATTTTTTGACCCAATACATTATTGCCAATATTGTGTTGCTGATAAGCTATGGCGCGGTGGATTGCCGCTGCGTCATCGCACATCGATTTTCCCGTCAGATATAGAAACATTGCAAACGCAACAGGCGGATATTTTAGTTAGCCATGAAGCGCCTAAACCTCACCCTTCTGGTTTTCTCGCATTAAATACGCTTGCCAAGGCAATGGGCGTGAAACAAGTGTATCACGGGCATCATCACGAGAATTTTGATTATCAGCAACTGAATAAAAATGCCTTTCAAATTGTGAATGTCGGCTTTAGAAGTATCGCCAATGAACAGGGTGAATATTTGCTGAAAAGCATTGATGATCGCTAAGCTGTGATATCGTGAAACACCCATAAAGTGCGGTCAAAATTTGCCGAGTTTTTTGCCTAAAAATAGCATTCTATTTAGAAATAAAAATCTGCGCCTTAATAAATCATTCATATAACAATGATGCGCGTTAAGGGCAGATTTTTTTATTGCGCTTTTTGTGTCAATTTTTAACGCTGTCATATTTTGATTTATCGCAAAGAAATTGCGAAATTTCAATCAAATACCCTATTTAGGGTAAGAAAAAAGGAAAGGCGTAGCTTTATAATTCAATCTCAAATAAGTGTTTTTAGAGAGTATAACGATTGTGACAGAAAAAATATTACCGCGTCGACATTTTTTACGTGGGGGATTTTTGAAAACGTTGCAGTCTGAAACCGTTAAAACTCAGGGGTTTCAAGGTGTCCGCCCCCCTTGGGCGGTGGAAGAAAGCCTTTTCGTTGCAGGCTGTACGCGTTGCGATGATTGTATTCGGGTTTGCGAAACGCATATTATCGTTCGTGGCGAAGGTGGCTTTCCAGAAGTCACGTTTAGCCGTGGCGAATGTACTTTCTGCCAAAAATGCGTAGATGTGTGTAAACAGCCGATTTTTCGACCGCACTTAGGCGAAAATGCTGAAGCTGCGTGGCAGCATAAAGTTGAAATTCAAGCGAATTGTTTAGCGTTTAATCATGTGGAATGTCGCGCTTGTGAAGATAATTGTGAGACGCGCGCGATTCAATTTAAGCGTGAGATAGGCGGCATCACCAAACCCCATTTGAATTTAGAAAACTGCAATGGTTGCGGGGCGTGTTTAAGTGTATGCCCTGTAAGTGCGGTCAAAATTTTGAGAAATTATGAGTAATTTAGAAAGCCCAAATTGGTATGTTTGTAGCCTTGTGGTACAAGCCAAGCCCGCTAAAGTTGAACAAGTGAAAGCGGAAATTTTAACCATTCCTTATGCAGAAATTCACGGTGTGAAAGCCGAAGAAGGAAAATTAGTGGTCACGCTAGAAAGTGACAGACAGCTTGCGCTTGCGGATTTAATTGAACAGGTGAAGGATATTCAGGGTGTTATCGTGGTATCACTTATTTCAAATTATCTTGATGAGCAATAATTTTTAATCATTTAACAAACATGGAAAACATTATGGAACTTAATCGTAGAGATTTTATGAAGGCAAATGCGGCAATGGCTGCCGCTGCTGCGGCAGGAATGACGATTCCTGTGAAAAATGTTTATGCCGCTGATGATGGTATTAAGTGGGATAAAGCGCCGTGCCGTTTTTGTGGTACAGGTTGTAGTGTGCTAGTGGGCACGAAAGACGGTCGTGTGGTGGCAACACAAGGCGACCCAGATGCTGAAGTAAACCGCGGTTTAAACTGTATCAAAGGTTATTTCCTTTCAAAAATTATGTACGGTGCAGACCGTGTGCAAACGCCTTTATTACGTATGAAAGATGGTAAATTCCACAAAGAAGGTGATTTTACGCCAGTTTCTTGGGATCAGGCTTTCAGCATTATGGCAGAGAAAGTGAAAGCAACGTTGAAAGCGAAAGGTGGCAACGCCGTTGGCATGTTCTCATCAGGTCAATCAACCATTTTTGAAGGCGTGGCAAAAGTTAAATTATGGAAAGCTGGCTTGCGCTCTAATACGCTCGATCCCAATGCGCGTCACTGTATGGCGTCTGCGGCGGTAGCATTTTTGCGCACCTTTGGTATGGACGAGCCAATGGGCTGTTATACTGATATTGAGAAAACCGATGCATTCGTGCTTTGGGGTTCTAATATGGCGGAAATGCACCCAATTTTATGGAGCCGTATTTCTGATCGCCGTTTATCAAACGATAATGTCAAAGTGGTGGTGATGTCCACTTTCCAAAATCGTTCATTTGAACTTGCGGATACCCCGATTATCTTTAAACCACAGTCAGATTTAGCCATTCTTAACTATATCGCGAACTACATTATCCAAAATGATAAAGTCAATTGGGATTTCGTGAATAAACACACCAAATTCAAACGTGGTGAAACAGATATTGGTTATGGTTTACGCCCAGAACATCCGTTACAACAAGCCGCTAAAAATGCGAAAACAGCGGGCAAAATGTATGATTCTGATTTTGAAGAATTCAAAAAAATCGTTGCCCCTTACACATTAGAAAAAGCGCACGAAATTTCTGGTGTGCCGAAAGATCAGTTAGAAACTTTAGCGAAAATGTACGCTGATCCAGAACAGAAAATCGTTTCTTTCTGGACAATGGGCTTTAACCAACATACGCGTGGCGTGTGGGTAAACCATATGATGTATAACGTGCACTTGCTCACAGGTAAAATCTCAATGCCGGGCTGTGGACCATTTTCATTAACTGGTCAACCGTCCGCTTGCGGAACCGCGCGTGAAGTGGGAACATTCGTGCATCGTTTGCCGGCAGATATGGTGGTGACTAATCCAAAACACGTTGAGATTGCAGAAAGAATTTGGAAATTGCCAAAAGGAACAATTCCAACAGTTCCAGGCTATTCAGCCGTTATGCAAAGCCGTATGTTAAAAGACGGAAAATTAAATTTCCTATGGCAGCTTTGTACCAACAATATGCAAGCGGGTCCAAATATTAATGAAGAAGTTTTCCCTGGCTGGCGTAATCCAGAAAACTTTATCGTGGTTTCAGATCCGTATCCGTCAGTAAGTGCGGTCGCCGCAGACTTAATTTTACCAACCTGTATGTGGGTGGAAAAAGAAGGTGGCTACGGTAATGCAGAACGCCGTACTCAACTTTGGCGTCAACAGGTGAAAGGCCCTGGCGAATCTCGTTCAGACTTATGGCAAATTGTTGAATTCTCAAAATATTTCAAAACAGATGAAGTATGGGGCGAAGAGCTATTAGCACAAATGCCAGAATACCGTGGTAAAACCCTTTATGAAGTACTTTATCTCAATGGTAATGTTAATAAATACCAAGTGCCGACTAATATCCCAGGTTATCTCAATGATGAAGCAGAACATTTTGGTTTCTATATCCAAAAAGGCCTATTTGAAGAGTATGCATCATTTGGTCGTGGTCATGGTCACGATTTAGCAGATTTTGATACCTATCATCAAGTGCGCGGCTTGCGCTGGCCTGTGGTGGACGGCAAAGAAACCTTGTGGCGTTACCGCGAAGGCTATGATCCGTATGTAAAAGAAGGCGAAGGCGTGGCATTCTACGGCTATCCTGATAAGAAAGCGATTATTTTAGGTGTTCCTTACGAAGCACCTGCAGAAAGCCCTGATGACGAATACGATTTATGGCTCTGTACGGGTCGTGTGCTTGAACACTGGCATACAGGAACAATGACACGCCGTGTACCAGAATTGCACCGTTCATTCCCGAACAACTTATGTTGGATGCACCCGACAGATGCGAAAAAACGTGGCTTACGTCATGGTGATAAAGTGAAATTAATTACTCGCCGCGGCGAAATGATTTCAAACTTAGATACTCGTGGCCGTAATAAATGCCCAGAGGGTTTGATTTTTACCACTTTCTTCGATGCGGGTCAGTTAACGAATAAGTTAACTTTAGATGCAACGGATCCAATTTCAGGTGAAACCGATTTCAAAAAATGTGCGGTTAAAGTGATTAAGGCATAACCTAGGTGGCTGAGACAGGAAAAGCCTGTCTCTAAAATGGGCGCTGAATATGGTGCCCTAACAAAACATTGAAGGTCTATATGAAACAGGATCCCAATCGTCGTCAATTTTTGAAGAATGCGACAAGAACTGCAGCAGGGATTTGTGGTGTTGGTGTGATTTTGGGATTACAGCAGCACCAAGCTAATGCAAAGGAAGGTGTGGCATTGCGTCCACCTGGAGCATTGGCGGAAAAAGATTTTCTAGCTGCTTGTACTCGCTGTGGGCAATGCGTGCAAGCTTGCCCATACGATATGTTGCATTTGGCGAGTCTCATTTCATCAACGGAAGCCGGCACACCTTACTTCGTGGCGCGAGATAAACCCTGCGAAATGTGTGTGGATATTCCTTGTATGAAAGCCTGCCCTAGCGGCGCATTGAGTGATAACTTAACGGATATCAATGATGCGCGTATGGGATTGGCGGTATTACTTGACCATGAAACTTGCTTAAACTGGCAAGGTTTACGCTGTGATGTTTGCTATCGTGTTTGCCCTGTGATTGATAAAGCCATTACATTGGAAGAAGTGCACAATAATCGCACGCAAATTCATGCGAAGTTTATTCCAACGGTGCATTCCGATGCCTGTACGGGTTGTGGCAAATGTGAACAAGCCTGTGTGCTTGAAGAAGCGGCAATCAAAGTATTGCCGATAGAACTCGCCAAAGGCTTACTCGGCAGACATTACCGTTTAGGTTGGGAAGAAAAACAAAATGCAGGCAAAGCATTATTGGAAGACCAACATCCAGAGGGTTTACGCCCAGCGTTAGACGCTCGTGTGCCAGAGGGGATGCACGAACCCACTTACCAATTTATGCAAGTTCAGCCGAATCAAAAGGTGGCGACACCAAGCCGCGCAACAGAGGATTATGTGCCAAAATCCACCACGGTGCCAGAAGCAGAGCATTTCCCTGATTTAGATCTCAATATGAAGGGAGTGAAATAATGGCTGAAGCAAAATATGTGGCAAATAAGCCTAAAGATGCAGGGCTTGAAGCAAGACAAAAATTAGGCTGGTGGCGAGCTTATCGTTTTTTGATTCTTCGCCGTTTAAGCCAATTGGGTATTATCCTAATGTTTCTAAGCGGGCCATTTTGGAATGTATGGATTCTCAAAGGTAATTATAGCGGCAGTTTGCTGTTAGATAGCATACCAATGAGCGATCCATTGATGACCGCAGAAAGCCTGGCAACGGGTTATTTGCCAAAATGGACAACCATTTTAGGCGCGCTGATTGTTGTGGCATTCTACGCAATAGTGGCAACGAAAGCCTTTTGTGCTTGGGTTTGCCCAATGAATATGGTGACAGACAGCGCAGCATGGCTCAGACGCAAATTAGGCATTCGCCAAAGTGCGAAAATTCCGCGTAATTTGCGCTATGTGATTTTGGCAATGATCTTAGTGGGCAGTGCTATATCGGGCACGCTATTATGGGAATGGATTAATCCTGTTGCCGCACTAGGGCGAGCTTTCGTCTTTGGCTTCGGTGCCACAGCTTGGCTGGTTGCCGTTATTTTTCTGTTTGACTTGTTTGTAGTTGAACATGGTTGGTGCGGACATTTATGCCCAATCGGCGCGACTTATGCATTAATTGGCGCAAAAAGTATTGTGAAAGTCAATGTGGTGGATCGCAAGCGTTGTGACCGCTGTATGGATTGCTACAACGTATGCCCAGAACCGCAAGTGCTACGTTTGCCCCTACATGGTTCGAGTGACGATAGCCAAATTGTGCTTTCTAAAGATTGCATTACTTGTGGACGTTGTATTGACGTCTGCCCAGAGCAGGTTTTTGCTTTCGGTTCTCGCTTTGAGAAACAGGTAGAAGTAAAAAATATTTAGATTTTTGACCGCACTTTCAGCTCACATTTACAGCTAAAGTGCGGTGAGATTTCAGTCAGATTTATCAGTTTAATAAAAACGGAGTGAACTCAAATGAGAAAATATCTCACCTTATTTCTCACTATATTTGCCGGTGTTGCTGTGGCAAATACACAAGTTGCTAAGGATATTAATAGCACAGTAGAAAGTGTCCCGCCAGCATACACAAACCCAGTAAAAGATGCGGGAAATATCCCCACCACTTTCCCACATCAACCCCCATTGGTGCCGCACAGCATCCGTGGCTTGCAAGTCACCGCAAACGTGAACCAATGTTTAGGTTGCCACTCGCCAGATGTTGCGCCGACAACAGGTGCGCCGCGTGTGCCAGAAAGTCATTTTATGACTCGTGATGGACAACGCACTGAAGGCACTTCGCCGCGTCGTTACTTCTGTTTACAGTGCCATGTGCCACAAGCCGAAGTGAACCCAATTGTTCAAAATAAATTTGACACCATTCGTGAACATCAAGGCAAATAAGGAGTACGGCAATGATTAAGAAATTTTGGAACTGGTTTCGTAGCCCAAGCAAAATGGCAGTTGGCGTCGTGGTGTTATTATCCGCGATTGGTGGTATTCTCGCTTGGGGCGGCGTGAATGAAGGATTAGAACATACAAGCACTGAACAATTCTGCTCTGATTGCCATATGAATGATGTGGTGCCTGAATACCGTCAGACAGTGCATTACAGCAACCGCAGCGGGGTAAAAGCCATTTGTGCAGATTGCCATTTGCCGCATGAATTTTTGCCAAAATGGACACGTAAAATCCAAGCAGCCGAAGAAGTTTATGCTTATTTCACGGGCAAAGTGGACACCAAAGAAAAATTTGAGGCTCACCGCTTAGAAATGGCAGAACGTGAATGGGCACGTATGAAAGCCAACAATTCACAAGAATGCCGTAACTGCCATAACTTTGACGATATGGATTTCACGCAGCAGAAAAAAGTTGCACAAGAAATGCATCGTTTGGCACAACAAGACGGCAAAACTTGTATCGACTGCCACAAAGGGATTGCACATAGTCTCCCGCATATGGAAAAAGTGCAAAAATCTTTTATCCCTGAAGATATGATTAAAAAAGACGACGAACAAAAAGAAAAATAATGAAAAAATGACCGCACTTTTTAAGCTGCGGTCTTTTTTTGCCTGCAGTTTTAACCTAAACTATAGCCCGTTACATTAATGGGAAAGATTATGCGTTTACTGATTATTATTCTTGCTGCTGTGTTATTACTGTTTCAATACGATTTGTGGTTCGGTAAAAACGGTTATTTGGACTATAAAGAAACGCAGCAAGAGATTGCTGTTCACAAAGAAGAAAACACCAAACTTTCACAACGAAATCAAGTGATTGCGGCGGAAATCAAAGACTTGAAAGACGGTGTGAATGCTATTCAAGAACGGGCGCGTTTGCAATATGAAATGGTGAAACCGAACGAAACTTTTTATCGCATCACAAAAGAGAACAAATAATGACCGCACTTTGTTATGACATTGTTGCCGTTGTGCCCGCCGCGGGCATTGGTGCGAGAATGCAGGCGGAAAAGCCAAAGCAATATTTAGAAATTCATGGCAAAACCATTTTAGAACATACCCTAAACGCATTATTGAGTTATCCTGCCATCAGCCGTGTGATTTTGGCTGTCGCCAAAGATGATCCTTATTTGCCGCAGTTACCGGTTGCTAATCACCCCTGCATTCAGGTGGTGGAGGGTGGCAAAAATCGAGCCGACAGCGTGTTAAATGGTTTGCGAGCGATTGAAAATCTTCATCGAGTTAAAGTGCTGGTGCATGACGCTGCGCGCCCTTGTGTTACTCATGATGAATTGGATAAGCTGCTTGAAATCACGGACGACAATGGCGCTATTTTAGCCTTAGCGGCGACGGATACAGTTAAAAAAGCCAACAGCGATGGGCAAATTGTGATGACTGAAGATCGCAATTTTATCTGGCTTGCGCAAACGCCACAATTTTTTAAAGCCGATCTGCTTATCAATGCTTTAGAGCAAGCTCAACGCCAAGGGCTAACGGTGACAGATGAAGCCTCAGCCATGGAATTAGCAGGATTTCGACCGCACTTAGTGGCAGGAAAACGTAGCAATATTAAGGTAACGCACCCTGATGATTTAGCCTTAGCGGCATTTTATTTAGCAAGGAACACATTATGATTCGTATTGGTCACGGTTTTGACGTGCACGCTTTTGGTGAAAATCGCCCGTTAATTATTGCGGGCGTAGAAGTGCCGTATCACACAGGTTTCATTGCGCATAGCGATGGCGATGTCGCATTACACGCACTCACCGATGCATTGCTCGGCGCAGTGGCATTGGGGGATATTGGAAAACTTTTCCCAGACACCGATATGCAATTTAAAAATATTGATAGCCGAATTTTGCTGCGTGAAGCGTTTCGTCTTGTTCAAGAAAAAGGCTATAAAATTGGCAATGTGGATGTCACTATTATTGCACAAGCCCCTAAAATGCGACCGCATATTGATGCGATGCGCGCGGTTATTGCAGAAGATCTCGCTTGCCAACTTGAACAAGTGAATGTGAAAGCGACCACAACGGAAAAACTCGGCTTTACAGGGCGCAGCGAAGGGATCGCAACCGAAGCCGTGGCGTTACTGATCAAAGCCTAATCACACAAAGTGCGGTCAAAAAATGCAAACTTTCTCAAGTTTTGACCGCACTTTGTCTTATTTTAATATCATTTCTAATTAAAACTCTTCCAAGAATAGAACATTGTTAGTTTTATCCTAATAGTGAAATTGCTATTAGCCATCTTATCACCTTAATTTAACCGTCTATAATACACGCCATCAAAGGATATGACGTTATTCAGTCATGAATTTGAATAATGACTAAACGTTATTGTTATTCTGGTGCATAGAGAGAAATTTGCTTTATCTTTCTATTTATGGAAATTTAATTTGTCAGAACGGGTATTGTTGCAAATTTGAATTACTATATACTGCACCACATCGAATGACTTAGCGTTGTTTGTATATTTAAAATTATTTCATCTAATAGGAAAGTAGAATATGAAAAATGTAATGAAATCAGTAAGTTTAGCGATTATCGCTGCTGCATTTGCTAGCCAAGCAATGGCAAACCCTTTTGAAAAACGTATTGAAGCGAATATCTCAAATGAACATCATCAAGATTTCAATGTGGAAGCAAATCAATATCAAGCATTAAAAACACAATTGAATGCGAAACTTGCACAATTAAGCCAAGCTGCAAATATGAATACATTCAATACATTGGCAGCAGAAGCGAAAGAATTAGCGCAACAAACTAAATCAGCCGCAGAATCAGAAACTTTTAACTATGGTTCACATCAAGACACTCTTCGTGCTGAATTGGGCGTGAATTACGCAAATTGGAAATTAAATAACTTGATTGGTTCATTAGATGCTGCGGTGGCAACAGATAGCGTAGCGGCAGCGAAAGATATGGTTGTAAGCCATATTTAATGGATAAATCTTTATAGACACAAGCTGTGATTAAAAGAAAAGTGCGGTGAAATATTTAAAAATTTCACCGCACTTTTTTATTTTGATTACATTTGTTTATTTGATTACATTTGATTGAATTTGGTGGAGATAATCGGGATCGAACCGACGACCTCTTGAATGCCATTCAAGCGCTCTCCCAACTGAGCTATATCCCCGAAGTGGCGATATAATAAAGTCCGCCACGGATTCTGTCAATAGGAATTATTGTGCTTGAATAAACTCAATCGCTTTTTTGATACGAGCAAGCACAGTTTCCTTACCCACTAGTTGCGCTGTGATGTCCATTGACGGTGATTGTCCAGAACCAGTTACCGCCAAGCGTAATGGCATACCCACTTTCCCCATGCCAATTTCCAATTCAGCGGCGGTGGCATTCATTGCGTCATGAATGTTTTCTG
Organism: Alitibacter langaaensis DSM 22999; assembly: GCF_003096995.1. Classification (GTDB taxonomy): domain Bacteria; phylum Pseudomonadota; class Gammaproteobacteria; order Enterobacterales; family Pasteurellaceae; genus Exercitatus; species Exercitatus langaaensis. The sequence goes on from NZ_QENU01000005.1 coordinate 89,309, forward strand.
CTGTCCAATCGGAAAGTGCGGTCAATTTTTCAAGAATTTTTGTGAGCGGTGCCACAGCTTCAGGTTTGAAGTTTTTCGCGGCGGCTTTTTCGTCATAGCTATCAAATTCTTCATAAAAATAACGGCTAGCAGTGGCTAATTCTTTTAAGGTTTTCGCGCGTTCACTTAACACAGGAATAATTTCTGTTAATGCGGGGCCATTTTCTGTATTGATTTTTTGATCATTCATATGCCACGCAAGGTATTTTGCAACGTGTTCTGCTGGCAAGGTGCGCATATAATGTTGATTCAACCATTGCAATTTCTCGGTGTTGAATGCACTTGCTGATTTGCTGACAGAATGAATATCAAATAATTCAATCATTTCTTCACGAGTGAAAATTTCTTGATCGCCGTGTCCCCAGCCTAAGCGCACTAAATAGTTGATGAGCGCTTCGGGCAGATAGCCGTCATCACGGTATTGCATTACGCTTACTGCGCCATGGCGTTTTGATAATTTCTGACCATCATCGCCGTTAATCATTGAAACGTGAGCATAAGTCGGAATTGGCGCGCCTAATGCTTTCAAAATATTGATTTGGCGAGGCGTGTTGTTGATATGGTCTTCGCCGCGTACAACGTGAGTAATACCCATATCCCAGTCATCGACAACCACGCAGAAATTATAGGTTGGCGAGCCGTCTGTGCGGCGAATAATTAAATCATCTAATTCGCTGTTGCTGATTTCAATGCGTCCACGCACCGCATCATCAAACACCACTGAACCTTCTGTTGGATTTTTAAAACGCACAACATGTGGTTCATCAATAGAATGGCTGTGATCGCCTAAACAATGGCGATCATAACGAGGTTTTTCTTTATTCGCTTCTTGTTCATGGCGTAAATTTTCTAAACGTTCTTTTGAGCAGTAGCAACGATAGGCCAAACCCTGTTCGAGCATTTGATCGATCACTTGGTTGTAACGATCAAAACGTTTGGTTTGGAAATAAGGGCCATGTTCCCAAGATAAATTTAACCATTCCATCCCTTCAAGAATGGCGGCTGTTGCTTCTGGCGTTGAGCGTTCAAGATCCGTGTCTTCAATTCGTAACACAAATTCCCCATTATTGTGTTTTGCGTATAGCCAAGAATAAAGTGCTGTACGCGCGCCACCAACATGTAAATAGCCTGTTGGACTTGGCGCAAAACGGGTACGCACTTTTACGCTAGGATCTAAATTAAATAATGCTTCTAATTTCATTTTATTTTCCATATTCATTACAAAATTGCGCGTTATTGTACCTTTTTTTAGTTCAATGCTTAATAGAAATTTCCGTTCTTATGGTTATTTTTGGAACAGTTAGCCATTTTTTAGAAAAAATAGGTTGACGCACAAGGATAAATCCATATAATACGCCCCACGACAACGGGCGATTAGCTCAGTTGGGAGAGCACCTCCCTTACAAGGAGGGGGTCACTGGTTCGAGACCGGTATCGCCCACCACTTCAACTTTAATGATTTGGTTTCCGTTGTTTCCCTTGATTTTAAGGCTCTTTAAGTGGGCGATTAGCTCAGTTGGGAGAGCACCTCCCTTACAAGGAGGGGGTCACTGGTTCGAGACCGGTATCGCCCACCACTTAAACCTTAAATATCTAAACCTATTTTTAAGCTAGTATTTCGTAGATTTTTGTAAGTAATAAATTGATACTTCAAGAAATCTAAAATGATGATAGCAATGAAATAAGGGCGATTAGCTCAGTTGGGAGAGCACCTCCCTTACAAGGAGGGGGTCACTGGTTCGAGACCGGTATCGCCCACCACTTCTTTATTTTCTTTCTTTGAACTTCAATTTTAATTTAGTTATACTGCGCTCTCATTGATATTATTCGCAGGAACTTCATTTTGTCTCTCGCAGCTTTAATTTTTACCCTTTGGATTTTATTTGCTTATTTCCAAACGATTCTATTTTTACATCGCCGCCGTATGGCAAAAGCCTTCATTTCCGCAGAAATTCATCAAAGTGAACAATACCAATCTGCACTAAAACGTATGACAACACGTGGCGCGCGCTTTGATGCGAAAGTGATCGCCATTGTTCTTGCGCCATTTTTCCTATTTGGTTCAGCTTCTTTGGCTTTTTTTAGCATAAACACAACGGCAATTTTTTGGTCAATTTATATCCTTATTTTCGCCATTGCGCTGATCGGCATCGTGGTTGGAAATTTTTATTATTACAAAACCTACAACAACTATTACGATATGTTTATGTTTGGTTTAGTAGAAGATGACACCAAAGCCGTTTTGAAAAATATTTATGATGATTATCCTGTTATCTCGGGTTCTCTTGCGGTTTTGGCGTTAGCGTTAATTTCAGCAGGGATCACTTTTTATGGGTTATCCCATTGGTTTTTAGCCATTGAATTGCATTGGACGCTATCGAGCCTATTATTTGTTATCAGCTTATTAGTTTTGGCTTTTTTTGTTCGCGGTACGATTCGTTCTACTCCGCTAGGCAAAAACCATGCGCAAGTTGCCTCGCTGGCGGTGATTAACAAATTAGTGCCCAATGGCGTTATCGCCATGGAATGGGCATTTGGTGACCGCAAACGCAATATTAATTTTGAAGCCGTCGATCTTGAACAGGGTAAAGCCTTAATGCAACAAGCTTTTGGCACGGAAAGCCTGCTAGAGCGCACGCCTAAAAATGACGCGTTAGCAGAAACCAAACCGCATGTAGTGTTAGCTGTTATGGAGAGTTTTGGTACTAATTATCTGGTTCTCGACAATGCCGAAAGCAACGATTTATTAGGCAATTTACGACTGCACTTTGAACGAGATTTTGTGTTCAAGCGTTTCATTTCTGATTATGATGGTACTGCGCCCACCGTGGCATCGTTGTATTTTTACAGCCCAATCCAGAATATTAGCCAGTCGATAGCGCAACAAACCGCGTTGCCTTACAGCCCCTTTAAAACCTATAAACAACAGGGTTATCGCACAGTTTTTATTACTTCAGGCGGTTTAATGTGGCGTAATCTCGGCAATTATTTGCCATTGCAAGGTGTGGACGAATGTTACGATCAAAATGATATTATTGAAGCTTTCCCCGCAGCAAAAGCCACGTTGTCTTATTGGGGCATTGCAGATGAATATGCTTTTGCGTTAGCACAAAAATTGCTATCAGAAAGCACAGAGCCGTTGTTTATCAATATCTTAAGTATCACCAACCATCCGCCTTATGAAATTCCGCCACATTATCAGGCGGAGCGTATTGATCCGAATTCGTTGGCAGGAAAGTTTGGCAATGAAGAAGAAAATCGCAAATCCCTTGCCACGTATCAATATGCCAATAATGCGTTGGGCAATTTCATTACCAATGTCAGCCAAAGTGCAGTGGGGAATCAAACAATTATTGCAGCAACAGGCGATCACCACGTGCGCTGCGTGCGTTTTGATGCGCCAAAACAGAATTTTATGGCGAAAGGCGTGCCATTTTATGTTCACGTGCCAACATCGTTACAAAATAAATTGGCGATTCAGTTTGATCCGAACCGTATTGGCTCACATAAAGATATTTTGCCAACGCTGTACGCTTTAAGCCTTTCCGATACGGAATATTGGAACATCGGCGGGCGCAATATGCTTGCGCTGGAAGACGACAGCAAATATGCTTTTGCCTATAACGAAAATTTATGGGCGGATCAGGAAGGGGTCAGCGATGGCGCGTCAGATGTGCAATATTGTTGGCAAAATCCAACCGCACGTTACCCTGAAAATTTATGGGTTGAGCAGCTGACGCCGATGAGTGCACAGAAAAAGGCACGCATTGAGGCTTATAAACAATTACTCACTTGGCAAATTAATTATTTGGTAAAAGGCACAAAATAACAGAAAAATTGACCGCACTTATGACAACAACATATTTTAATTTTGATATTCCTACACGCGCAAATGATCACAAAATTCTTGGCAATATCCTTGCAGGCTCAGATAGCCTAGCCATTAGCCATATTGCTCAACAGCACAAAGGGCTCACCGTGGTGGTCACGCCAGATAACAAAAGTGCGGTGCGTTTAGAGCGAGTTTTAGCGGATTTTTATGCTGGCGAAATTCGTTTATTTCCTGATTGGGAAACCTTGCCTTATGATGCTTTCTCCCCTACTCAAGAGATTATTTCTGCACGTTTGAGCGCGTTGTTTTATTTACAACAAGCGCAAACGGGGATTTTATTGCTGCCTATTAACACCCTAATGCAGCGTCTGTGCCCACCATCGTTTTTGCAACATAATGTATTGCTGATTAAAAATGGCGACCGCCTGAATATCGAACGTTTGCGCCTGCAATTAGAAAATGCAGGTTATCGCGCGGTAGAACAAGTGCTAGAACCGGGCGAGTTTGCGGTGCGTGGTGCATTGCTGGATTTATATCCGATGGGAAGTGCGTTGCCGTTTCGCTTAGATTTTTTTGATGATGAAATTGATAGCATTCGCACCTTTGATGTGGATACACAGCGCACCCTAGAAGCCATTCCAAGCATTAATTTGTTGCCTGCGCACGAATTTCCTACGGATGCAAAAGGCATTGAATTTTTCCGCACTCAATTTAGGGAAACATTTGGCGAAATCCGCCGCGATCCTGAACATATTTATCAGCAAATCTCTAAAGGCACATTGGCTTCAGGCATTGAATATTGGCAGCCGCTGTTTTTTGAGCAAATGGCAACGCTATTCGATTATTTGCCCGAAAACAGTTTATTTATCGATTTTGAAACGAACGCAAGCCAAGCCGAACGTTTTTATCAAGATGCTCAACAACGTTTTGAAAGCCGCCGTGTTGACCCAATGCGCCCGTTATTGGCGCCCGAAAAGCTATGGATTAAGATTGATGAAATTAATCGTCAGCTGAAAAGTTACCCTAAATTCACCTTAAAACAAGACAAAGTGGCACGCGCTTCTGTGCGCCAGAAAAATTTGCTGGTGCAACCCTTGCCTGAGCTGCAAATTCAATCTCAGCAAAAAGAACCGTTGCAGCAATTGCGCCAGTTTATTGAAACCTTTGACGGAAAAATTGTGTTTTCCGTAGAAACGGAGGGGCGGCGCGAAACCTTATTAGATTTACTCAAACCGTTAAAGCTCAAGCCAAAACAAATTCAAATTTTACAAGACGCGCAACAGCAACATTTCAGCTTAATCATCAGTGCGCTAGATCATGGTTTTGTGTTAGAAGGCCAAAGTGCGGTCAAAATTGCGATAATTTGTGAAACAGAATTGCTTGGCGAACGGGTGCAACAGCGCCAGCGCGATAAACGCAAATCGGTTAATCCAGATACGCTAATTCGCAATCTTGCCGAGCTCAAAATTGGGCAAGCCGTTGTGCATTTAGAGCACGGCGTGGGGCGTTATGGCGGTTTAGTGACCTTAGAAAATGGCAGTATGAAAGCCGAATATTTGCTGCTGACCTACGCCAACGATGCCAAACTTTATGTGCCTGTGGCAAGCCTACATCTCATTAGCCGTTATGTGGGTGGGGCGGATGAAACCGCGCCCTTGCATAAATTGGGTTCTGATGCCTGGTCGAAAGCACGCCAACGTGCCGCAGAGAAAGTGCGTGATGTCGCCGCGGAATTGCTAGATGTGTATGCGCAGCGAGAAGCGCAAAAAGGGTTTGCCTTTAAATATGATCGCGATGAATTTATGCAATTTTCGGCAACCTTCCCCTTTGAAGAAACCTTTGATCAGGAAATGGCAATTAACGCAGTGATTTCCGATATGTGCCAACCAAAAGCGATGGATCGCCTCGTTTGTGGGGATGTGGGATTCGGCAAAACAGAAGTGGCAATGCGTGCCGCATTTTTAGCGGTGATGAACCATAAACAGGTGGCGGTTTTAGTGCCTACAACATTATTAGCGCAGCAACATTACGAAAATTTCCGTGATCGCTTTGCTAATCTGCCTGTGAATGTGGAAGTGTTATCGCGTTTCAAAAGTGCCAAAGAGCAGAAAAAAGTGCTGGAAGAACTGGCAGAAGGCAAGGTGGATATTCTGATCGGCACGCACAAATTAATTCAATCCGATGCGAAATTTCATGATTTAGGGCTGCTGATTATTGATGAAGAGCACCGTTTTGGCGTGCGTCAAAAAGAAAAAATCAAACAGTTGCGCGCCAACATTGATATTCTCACGCTAACCGCCACGCCGATTCCACGCACCTTGAATATGGCAATGAATGGTATTCGTGATCTTTCCATTATTTCCACGCCGCCTGCACGCCGTTTGACGATAAAAACCTTTGTGCGCCAGACCGATGATTTAGTGATTCGTGAAGCCATTTTGCGTGAAATTTTGCGCGGAGGGCAGGTGTATTATTTGCATAACGATGTGGCAAGTATTGAAAATTGTGCGGAAAAATTGACCGCACTTGTGCCCGAAGCGCGCGTGATTATCGGACACGGACAAATGCGTGAGCGCGAATTAGAGCGGGTGATGAGCGATTTTTATCATCAGCGTTTTAATGTGTTGGTGTGCTCAACCATTATTGAAACTGGGATTGACGTGCCGAGCGCCAACACGATCATCATTGAGCGCGCCGATCATTTTGGTTTGGCACAGCTGCATCAGTTGCGCGGGCGTGTTGGGCGTTCGCATCATCAAGCTTATGCGTATTTATTAACGCCACCGCCTAAACTGATGACAAAAGATGCGCAAAAACGCCTTGAAGCACTAGAAAGTTTAGATAATCTTGGTGCAGGTTTTATTCTTGCTACGCACGATTTAGAAATTCGTGGCGCAGGAGAATTATTGGGTTCTGAGCAAAGCGGACAAATTGAAAGCATCGGTTTCAGCTTATATATGGAATTGCTCGAAAGTGCGGTCAAAGCCATGAAAGAAGGGCGTGAGCCAAGCCTTGATGAACTCACACAGCAACAAGTTGAAATTGATCTGCGCGTCCCTGCCTTATTGCCTGATGATTATCTCGGCGATGTGAATATGCGCTTGTCGTTCTATAAACGTATTGCTGGCGCGGAAAATAAATCGGCGTTGGACGAGCTAAAAGTCGAATTGATCGACCGCTTTGGTCTATTGCCCGAAGCCACGAAAAATCTTATGCAAATTGCCGAATTGCGCGCTATTGCCAAACAGCTAAAAGTCATCAAAATTGACGCTACAGCGAACGGCGGTTTTGTGGAATTTAATCCAACGGCGGATTTAGACCCAATGAAATTCTTAAATTTAATCAAAGAAAAACCTGCGGTGTATAAATTTGATGGGCCAACAAAATTCCGCTTTAACTGCAATTTAGAACAAGCCAAAGTGCGGTTAGAATTTGTGATGAATTTGTTGAATTCACTGTTAGCCTAGCCAATCGCCTTAGTTGCAGTTTGGGCGAATAAATTTAATCTTGTGATTGAGAATAAATATCAAAAAGTGCGGTCATTTTTGCGAAAGTTTTTGTTATACTAACCGCACTTTGATTCTCTCGCTGACAAAGCAAATTGCCCAACGGGCGAAAGCTCTTTAGCGTTGGAGAATGGAGAAAATTTCAAATTCCCAAAGGAGACGATTATGTATCTGGATCAAGTGAAAGCCGAGCTACTTGAGGCTCAAGATGTGCTACAAAAATTTATTGCCGATGAGAATAATATTAAGCTCATTCAGCAAGCGGCATTGTTAATTTCAGACAGTTTCAAACAAGGCGGCAAAGTGTTGTCTTGTGGTAATGGGGGCTCCCATTGTGACGCGATGCATTTTGCCGAAGAACTGACAGGGCGTTATCGTGAAAATCGCCCCGGCTACCCTGCGATTGCGATTTCTGACGTGAGCCATTTAAGCTGCGTGAGTAATGATTTTGGCTACGATTATGTGTTTTCACGCTATGTTGAAGCGGTGGGACAAAAAGGCGATGTGTTGTTCGGTTTATCCACATCGGGCAATTCTAAAAACGTGCTTAACGCTATTGAAGCCGCCAAAGAAAAAGGCATGAAAGTGATTGCGATGACAGGGAAAGATGGCGGAAAAATGGCAGGGCTTGCGGACGTAGAAATTCGCGTACCCCATTTCCGTTATGCAGATCGCATTCAAGAAATCCACATTAAAGTGATTCATATTTTAATGATGCTCATCGAATTTGAAATGGCGAAAAATGTTTAGTTTGAGGCATAAATAATAAGAAACCCACGTTTTGGCGTGGGTTTTGTATTTTATAGAGTGTCTATGAAGTGAGTTTAGCCAGCTGCTGGGAGATCGGTCATCGCCCAACGTGGTTTTACTTCAATCGCCAAATTAGAGTTTTCCCCCGCCTGTAAACGAAGATGCCCCACATAAGCAATCATCGCGCCATTGTCGGTGCAAAATTGCGGCGACGGATAAAATACTCTGCCACCGAGTTCGTCCATTAATTTAGCCAACCCTTCACGCAATTGTTTATTCGCGCTCACGCCCCCAGCAATTACTAAACTGGTATAACCGGTTTCTTTCAACGCACGCTTACATTTTATGGCTAGGGTTTCCACAATAGCGGTTTGGAAAGCGTGGGCGATATCTGCTTTGGTTTGTTCCGTTAATTCGCCTTCTTCTTTGATGGCGGCATTAATGGTATTGGCGGCAAAGGTTTTTAAGCCTGAAAAACTAAAATCTAACCCTGGGCGATCTGTCATGGGTTTTGGGAACACAAAACGCCCTGGCGTGCCTTTTTCCGCTAAGCGAGACAGCGCGGCGCCTGCGGGATAATCCAAGCCGAGCAATTTCCCCGTTTTGTCGAAGGCTTCGCCTGCGGCATCATCAATACTTTCGCCTAAAAGTTCGTATTTGCCTACGCCATCCACGCGCACTAATTGTGTATGCCCGCCCGACACCAACAAGGCGACAAAGGGAAAGTGCGGTCGATTTTCCGCAGGTTCTAACATCGGCGCGAGCAAATGCCCTTCCATATGATGCACACCGATTGCTGGCACATTCCACGCATAGGCGAGAGAGCGGGCGATTGTCGCTCCAACCAACAATGCGCCCACTAAGCCTGGACCTGAGGTATAGGCAACGCCATCAATATCCGCTGCGGTTAAATTCGCCTGTTTTAATGCGGCTTGAATTAGCGGCGCAGTTTTGCGGATATGATCGCGGGAAGCCAGCTCTGGCACCACGCCACCATAATCTGCATGCACAGCAATTTGGGTATAAAGTTGATCGGCAATCAGCCCTTTTTCCGTATCATAAATCGCCACGCCTGTTTCATCACAAGACGTTTCAATGCCTAAAACTTTCATTTTATTCTCTAGTTTGTTCAAAATTGCGTGAAATTTTACCGCACTTTTGTTTGATTGTCGTGGGTAAAAGCAAGCAGCATATTTTCGCCAATAGTCTATTTAAGCTTTGCTGGAAATTTGTCAAAAATTGACCGCACTTTGGGTTACAAAATAGATGAATGCCGAAGAATTTGCAGATTTGCGCTCTCGCTGCCAAGATTCGTTGAGCTTTAAATTTAAAAAGACCTACTTAAGATCAAAATTTCAACTTTACTTTAGATGGATTTTTAGAGTAAAATCTCAAGCCTTATTGAGTAAGTTGCTCAGTAATTTTGCAAAATTAACTTAAACTTATTATCAAATTTTAAAATTTTATTAGAGGTGATGGCTCATGCCAGTAATTAAAGTACGTGAAAACGAATCATTTGACGTTGCATTACGTCGTTTTAAACGCTCTTGCGAAAAAGCAGGTATTTTAGCAGAAGTTCGCGCTCGTGAATTTTATGAAAAACCAACAACAATTCGCAAACGTGAAAACGCAACTCGTGCAAAACGTCACGCTAAACGCGTCGCTCGTGAAAATGCACGTAATACACGTTTATACTAATTCGTCACGTTAACGAATTAAACTCGAGTTCAACAAACCGTGATGCCAATGGGATCGCGGTTTTGTTGCTTTAAACGCAGGAGAATTTACCATGGCAGGACATATTCCACGCGATTTCATCAACGATATTGTAGCGAAAGCGGATATTGTGGATGTGGTAGGCTCTCGCGTTAAACTCAAAAAAGCAGGCACCAATAATTATCAAGCCTGTTGCCCATTTCATCACGAAAAGACCCCTTCTTTCACCGTTAGCAAAAATAAGCAGTTTTACCATTGTTTTGGCTGTGGCGCCCATGGCAATGCCATTAGCTTTTTAATGAAATATGACAAACTGGAATTTGTCGAAGCCGTGGAAGAACTCGCCGGCATGCTGGGTTTGGACGTGCCACGAGAACAAAGTGCGGACAAAAAATCCTTTAAACCGCACGCAAGCTATAAAGCCAAAAAAGATTTGTATGAGCTGATGCACGACATTGCTCAGCTGTATCAACAAGAATTGCCTAAGCATGATGTGGCGTTGGCTTATTTGCAGCAGCGTGGTTTATCTGCAGAGGTGATTCAGCGTTTTGGCATTGGTTTTGTTCCTGATGTTTTTGATTTGGTGTTAAATCGATTTGGACGTTCTAAGGAAGAACAGGATCGTTTGTTTGATTTAGGTATGTTAAAACGCAGTGAGCGTGGCAAAGCCTATGACACATTTCGTAACCGTGTGATGTTTCCTATTCGTGATCGCCGTGGACGAACCATTGCATTTGGTGGCAGGGTATTAGGCGATGAACGACCAAAATATTTAAACTCATCGGAAACGGTGACATATCATAAAGGCCGCGAGCTTTACGGCTTATTTGAGGCTTTGCAAGCCAATGATAGCCCAACCATGCTATTGGTGGTGGAAGGCTATATGGATGTGGTGGCATTGGCACAATTTGGTGTGGATTATGCAGTGGCTTCTCTTGGCACCGCCACAACGCCCGAGCAAATTCAGCTGGCGTTTCGCTCAACCGAACAAATTGTGTGCTGCTATGACGGCGACCGCGCGGGGCGTGATGCTGCGTGGCGGGCATTGGAAAATGCCTTGCCTTATTTAGAAGATGGTCGTCAGCTGAAATTTATCTTTTTGCCCGATGGGGAAGATCCCGATACCTATATTCGTCAATACGGCAAAGAGGGTTTTGAGCAATATATTCAACAAGCACAAAGTTTAGAGGAGTTTTTATTTGAACATTTATTGCAGCAGAATATTGATTTAGCCACCAAGGAAGGGAAAAGCAAATTAGCCGCTCTGGCTGTGCCGCTGATTAATCGTGTATCAGGTGAAACCTTACGCTTATATTTGCAGAATGCGTTGGGGCAAAAATTGGGGATTATTAACCCAATCCAGTTAGAAAAACTGTTTGTCCGTCAAGCTCAAACTAGTAATAACAGTAAAAGTGCGGTCAAAAATTTACCAGAAATGAAGCGAACACCGATGCGCGTGATGATCGCCTTATTGCTACAAAATCCACAGCTGGCTCAATTGCCTTATGATTTGACGATTTTCAACGCATTAAAACAAGAGGTGGTAGGTTTAGATTTACTCGAAAATTTGACCGCACTTTGTCGTGAAAATATAGGGATCAGCATGGGGCAAATTTTGGAATATTACCGTGATACAAATTATGTCAAACCCCTTGAAATGTTGGCAGTATGGGATCATCTAATTGACGATGAACAAATTGAAACCACATTTGTGGATACCTTAGCTTACTACGCAAATCAATTAACAGAACAGCGCATTGAAGAATTAATCGCTAAGGATCGCAGTGCTGGTTTGGATGGGCGAGAAAAACTTGAATTAGCCCAATTATTAGGCAACAGAAAATAAATTAGAGAAAGCATAGAATTAGTGGTAAAATTGCCACCATTTCTTATTCAAAATAATCAATTAATCAAAGGCGGATTCTTATGGATCAAAATCCACAATCACAACTGAAATTGTTAATTGCCCAAGGGAAGGAGCAAGGTTATTTAACCTTTGCTGAAGTGAATGACCATCTTCCTGAAGAGTTGGTGGACACAGATCAAATTGAAGACATTATTCAGATGATTAATGACATGGGTATTCAAGTGTTGGAAACCGCACCTGATGCCGATGATTTAATTTTGAATGACAATATTACAGATACCGATGACGATGCCGTAGAAGAAGCGACCCAAGTGCTTTCAAGCGTGGAAGCTGAACTCGGGCGCACCACAGACCCTGTGCGTATGTATATGCGTGAAATGGGGAGTGTGGAATTGCTTGACCGCGAAGGCGAAATCGATATTGCAAAACGTATCGAAGACGGCATTAACGAAGTGCAAAGCACAGTCGCTGAATATCCTGAAGCATTGACTTTCTTACTTGAACAATACGAGCAAGTGGAAGAAGGGACTGTGCGTTTAGCTGATCTCATTACTGGCTTTGTCGATCCAAATGAGAACTCTGGCACAGAGGAAGAGCTCGATATTGAGCTTGACGAAGAAGATGATGCTGTTGCTGCAGATGATATTGATGACGACGATGAAGATGAAAGTGATGATAGCGATAGCTCAAGCGATGATAGTGATAACTCTATTGATCCAGAAGTCGCGCGTGAGAAATTTATGTTGTTAAAAGAACAACATACCAAAACGATTGAAATCATTGCTAAACATGGTCGTACAAGTAAAAAAGCCAGAGATGAGATTGTTGCCTTATCTGAGGTTTTCACTCAATTCCGTCTAGTGCCTCGTCAGTTTGATAGTCTTGTGATTCCAATGCGTAGTCTGATGAAACGTATTCGCTCAGAAGAACGCCAAATTCAACGCTGGGCTGTTGATTACGCGAAAATGCCAAAAGATGAATTTACTAAAATCTTTAGTGCAGCGAAAGAAACAAACGATGCGTGGTTACAAAAAATTCTGGATGGCAAAAAGCCTTATGCCGAAAAACTCGGAAAATACGCAGACGATATTCGCAATGCCATTGCTAAATTGCAACGCATTGAAGAAGAAACCAATTTAACGATACCTCAAATTCGTGATATTGGCGAGCGTGTTGCTCAAGGCGAATTAAAAGCCCGCCGCGCGAAAAAAGAAATGGTCGAAGCAAACTTACGTTTGGTAATTTCTATTGCGAAAAAATACACCAACCGTGGCTTACAGTTCCTTGATTTGATTCAAGAAGGTAATATCGGTTTAATGAAAGCCGTCGATAAGTTTGAATATCGTCGTGGTTACAAATTCTCGACTTATGCCACATGGTGGATTCGTCAGGCAATTACGCGCTCTATCGCTGATCAGGCGCGCACGATTCGTATTCCTGTGCATATGATTGAAACCATCAATAAGCTTAACCGTATTTCACGTCAATGTTTACAAGAAATGGGACGCGAGGCAACGCCAGAAGAGTTAGCAGAACGCATGGGAATGCCAGAAGATAAGATTCGTAAGGTATTGAAAATTGCGAAAGAGCCGATTTCAATGGAAACCCCAATTGGTGATGATGATGACTCACATTTAGGTGATTTTATTGAAGACAACACCCTTGAATTGCCATTAGATAGCGCAACTGCGCAAAGTCTAAAGGCGGCAACCCATGAAGTGTTGGAAGGCTTAACCCCACGAGAAGCGAAAGTATTGCGTATGCGCTTTGGTATTGATATGAATACCGATCACACGCTTGAGGAAGTGGGCAAACAATTTGATGTAACACGTGAACGTATTCGTCAAATTGAAGCAAAAGCATTGCGTAAATTGCGTCACCCAAGCCGTTCAGAAACGTTACGCAGTTTCTTAGATGAATAGTGTGATTGTTTAAGAAATATTCAAATAAAACAAAGGTCTAGCAAATACTAGACCTTTTTTTGTGGAGTTTTATTGCCTTGACTAGACTTCGCCGCAAAATTCCCCTATAATCGACCGCACTTTTCGTTCGAAAAACACTTCAAGCCCCCATAGCTCAGCGGTCAGAGCAGGCGACTCATAATCGCTTGGTCACTGGTTCAATCCCAGTTGGGGGCACCAAATTATCTTTTTTCTTCTTTCGTTATCATTCGTCAATCTTCAATAACTCCTTATAAATACTGACTTTATCGCCTTTCTTGTTTTTTTCTTCATTCGTTTTCTTTCGCCTTTATACGTTTACAGCCTGAAATTTTAGGAGTATGTTTAGGAGTACGATCCTACTATGGTACTTTTAGCGTACTCCTAAAATGCGCTAATCCCTTATAAATAAAGGCTTGGTGAAGAATGGCTAGAATAACTAAGGCATTAACAAACACAGAAGTGAATAATGCAAAAGCGAAAACTGCAGATTATAAACTTATGGATGGTAAGGGGCTGTTTTTGCTTGTGAAGAAAACAGGCGTGAAAATATGGCGGTTTAATTATTTCAAACCTTATAGCAAAGCAAGAACAGAGATAAGTCTAGGCACTTTCCCGAATGTATCTTTAGCGCAAGCGCGCGCTATACGTGAAGAATATCGTGCATTATTGGCTCAAGATATTGACCCACAAGAACACCGCCAACAGATACAGGAAGAAGAGCAAGCAAGGCGTGAAAATACATTCTTACACCTTGCAGAGCTGTGGAAAGCTAAAATGCTGGTGGATGTCAAGAATGGCGAGTTAAAGGAAGAAACATTTGCTAAGAACTGGACTATCATTACTAAATATTTATTGCCTGAATTAGGTGCTATGCCTATAGAAAGCATTACGCCTAAGCAAGTTATTCAAACGATTAGACCGTTAGACGAAAGGGGGCGAGCAGAAACGCGAGATCGTGCCATAGCATTATTAAATCGCGTGATGAAATTTGCTGTTAACTGTAATGCGTTAGAGTTTAATAAGTGCGTGAATGTAAAAGACCATTACAGCAGACCAAAAGCAGAGCATTTTAAAACTATACGCCCTGAAGAATTGCCCGAATTATTAACCGCACTTAGAGATTATCAGCTAAGCACTCAAACAAAACTCTTGATTAAGTGGCAATTACTGACAATGACACGACCAAATGAAAGCGTTGGCGCGTTATGGGAAGAAATTGATTTAAATGCGAAAACATGGACTATTCCACCACACAAGATGAAAATGAAAGTAGCGCACGTTATACCGTTATCTACTCAAGCGTTGGCAATACTGGCGAAAATGCGCAATATATCGAGCCATTGCCCTTATATTTTTCAAAGCGAGGTTAAACCACAGCAACCAATGAACAAACAGACGGCAAACCGCGCATTGCGTTTAATTGGATTTCATGGGCGTTTAGTTTCCCATGGGATGAGAGCTATTGCGAGTACATATCTGAATGAGCGCTTGATTAATTCAGACGTGATAGAAAGCTGTTTAGCGCATGGAATAAAAGACCAAGTGCGCAAAGCCTACAATAGAGCGGATTATTTAGAAGAACGAAGAAAAGTTATGCAGATATGGGGGGATTATGTAGAAAGCTGTTCAAATGGGATTTAGTCCACCAGCAAACGCAAATTATTGACCGTTGGTAAGCGGTTTTTTTATTTTTAAAAACACAGCCACTATTTTTTTATTTTTCGTCTATAAATCTACAAAAAGAATAATAAAGCCTTATAGAATAAGGGTTGAACGCAAGTAGAGCATTGTGTAGACGTTTGTAGACATTTTATCAAAATTCTACTAAAAAATCCCCAAATAAATCACCTTGAAACTGTCTAAAAAATCAGTAAAATGACCGTAGAAATAAGAACACGAGTAAAAACGAATTAGCACGGATAGGCGCGGAGTAATTAACTGAGCCGACAAGAGAATAGCCCCTATTATTCTCTTCTGTGCTTTCACTTCACTGATAGGGGGTAACGTATAGGGGTGTTTATGGGATATCTTTCTGAGTGTTTACCACGCAAATATTTTTCATTAGCTGAAACTGTAGAAGAAATTAAAAAAGAAACAGGTGTAGAGTTAACTGTTAAAGATATAATTCATTTTGTAAAAAATGATTTTCCCATTTTTGTTTATGTTTTATCTGATTATATAACTCCATCACTGCTATATTTAGTGACAGA
The DNA here is from genome assembly GCF_003096995.1 of Alitibacter langaaensis DSM 22999. GTDB lineage: Bacteria > Pseudomonadota > Gammaproteobacteria > Enterobacterales > Pasteurellaceae > Exercitatus > Exercitatus langaaensis. Next base: position 105,172 of record NZ_QENU01000005.1, read on the forward strand.
GAACCTAAGCGAGGAAGATGCAAAAGATAGATTTATAGATATTTATTTTTCCGAGCATAGTAATGTTGTTTTTTCTTACATGACATGTCTTGATGAATTTCATAGCATTGAACTTACAGGCACATTTAAACAATTCACTATAACGGATGATTATTTTTCATTTCATGGGCTTTTAACTGTTCCTAGTGAAAAATTAAAAGAGATTAATGATGAGATAATAATAGATGAAGACGAAATGCTAGGTATCAGAATTGATAATGAATGCTTATTAGATGTTAAATATGCCAATTTACAATGCAATGAGAGGGTAACAATACAGTACAGTGATTTATATATTACTGACAGCGATTTAATTATTTTGATTAAAGACATTTTAGGGCGTAAGGCGTGGGATTATGGATTTGAAAAAATCAAAAAAGAAGCATCAACAAAAATCAATGAATCTTCTGAAAAATTAAAGAACAACCAAAAAGAGATTAGGGGAAAATCAGAAACTTCATACTTAAATATTATTCAAGCCTTAAAGGATGAATTATTGGCTACAGGTAAATATAAAAATCAGAATGATTTAATTGATAGTTTATCTAATAAATATATAGGCTATCAAGGATTAAGTGAAAGTAATTTAAGAGCTAAATTTGCAAATGCTAACAATATAAAATAGATCTAAATATTTCCCTAAAATCCATATAGATCAAGATTAGATCTATATGGATTTTTTATTTCCAAAATCAATAGTTTAATACCCCAAGCCAAACAATGGCGAAATTTAACAAACCTAAAAGGGGGATTAAACATGACAACAGAAACCAATCAAGAAACCTTACTTATCAAAATTGACCGCGTCAAAGAGATGACAGGTTTATCTACTACCACAATTTACGAACACATCAAAAAAGGATTATTTCCACAGCCTAAGAAGTGCGGACGCGCCACGCGTTGGCGTTTAGCTGATATTCAAGCTTACATTAATGCTTAATCTATGGAGTGAAGATATGAAATTAACTAACACTTCAACAGCAAGCCAAAGATCACTAATCAAAGCATTGTTAAGAGAACGACCACATAGCACGTTAGAGTTGCGAGCAAAGGGAATTTGCTCACCCGCTCCGCGCATTATGGAATTAAAAAAACAAGGCCATGAAATCATCACTAGCACCCGAACAGAAATAGACCAATCGGGCATAAAGCACAATGGGATTGCAGTTTATACCCTACTAAGTGAACCACAACAAGAAACACAGGGAGAGCAACACTATGACAACTAATCATTCTATCTGTGCAGATTTATTCTCGCATATTGTTAAGAACATCAAAGGCAATGCAATGACAACAAGCCGAGATGTGGCCCATGTTTTTGGTAAAGAACATAAAAACGTTTTACAAGCTATCGAAAATTTAGATTGTTCAGATGATTTTAACGAGCTGAATTTTCAGCCGGTTAAATACATTGACGAAAAAGGCGAGAAACGTCCGATGTACAGAATGACACGTGACGGCTTTTCATTTTTGGTCATGGGTTTTCGTGGCAAGAAATCGGCTGAATTTAAAGAGAAGTTTATTCAACGATTTAATGAAATGGAAAGTTGGATCGGCAAACGCTACCAATTAAAACACGACCAACACCGCATGAATGACGCTATTCAATATCGTGAAACCATTACAGGCAAGCAAAATAAACACGCTTACGCACAGGAAAACAATTTGATTTATCTCGTGGCATTAGGTGCGAACCGTAAGCAATGGTTACAGGCGCAAGGATTGCCTACAGATGACGAAATTCGCCAACATCTGAGTGAAAAACAGCTTGAACTAATCGATATGTTGACCAGTGAAAATGCAACGATGATCAAGTTAGGAATGAATTACGAGATCCGAAAAGCGCAGTTAACTTTTAGTGCGACTTATTTCAAGGTACGTAATGGATTAATCAACAAACAAGGCTCAAGCACGGCAACGAAATAAAGACTTTCGGGAGCAGTACGCGCGCGCGCGACCACCGCTAAAATCATTTAAGGAAATCAGAGAATGAAAACACTCAAACCAAACTTTAAAACCTACCCACAATTTAACCGCACTTTTGCTATTTCAAAGCAAAGCGCAGAACACTGTAAAAGCGATTTTCCCGACTGCTATCACTTCAAGAAGTTACAGGCTAAGGAATGTATTGAACTTGCTGAACGATTGCAAATGGGGCTTTCTTTGTTGGTGGAATTACGCAATCATGGCGTAACCCTATCCGCAGAGCAAAACAAACAATACAAGGCTTTCAGAAATGGCGCACGTTATTTAATTCAGCAGTTTCAGGGATTGGCTGAACATATCGAGAATGTAGAAAAAGGCAACTATACGCCCGTAGTAGTTGAATGGTGGAAGTCCACCAGCAAGGGGGAAAATGATTTAAATCAAAATACAGTGGAGCAGTCCAAAAATGAAATGTAGAACCGCTAAAGAATTTTTGCGCCCTATGGCTATTGAGCATTACATCACAAATCGGAATAGTCGTTTATTCATCTTCATGAGCCTTTACAGCGATGAAGAGCCTTACCCAATAGAAGACTTGATTCAAGTGCAAAAATCGCGTGTTGCGTTGCTTATGGCGGATTTTGAACGATTGCCGACAGCGTTCTTAGAAACTGAATTACTGTTTGCTAAAAAAATGCTCACACAGATAGAAAAACGTGCGGCAGAACTCACAAACACTAACAAATAACCAATAAAAAACCGTTCAAATGAACGGCTTGAAAGGATTTAAATATGAAATTAACTAATGCAGAGTATAGCACTCTCTTAAATATTTTTCATGATGATTTCATTGAAAAAACATCAAAAGCAATCTATTCTTGTAGCGTAGTCGCAAAATCGACTACCGAGCCTGGAAACTCGAATTATTTACTAATGGCGAATAGCACGCCCAAAGCGTGTTTTTTTATTCGTAGCACACGCACACCTAAAGAAAACAGAATGCAGATTCGCATTGTGGCATTTCTCTCAATGGTAGCGTGTAGCGGGAAAGGTTTCGCCCTTTGCTGTGTTCCATTAGTCGCAGTTTTCCAGCCCGTTACACGTTACCGCCCTAAGCCTGGAAACTTCAGCGTGGTAACTTCTTCAAATTTACTAATGGAGTTATCAGCCATGATCTACCTATTCAAAGCCGTAAACCGTTCAGATTTACGCAATACAGCAAAACACTACTCAGCCTTTCCAAAATACACCGTGCGCATTAATGCTGACACGTTAGCACAAGCACGCGCCAAAATTGCCCCTTTCTTTGTTGTGTTGAGGGAGGTGTGCAATGACTAGAACTACACAAGTCCAACATTATTTGCAAGCACAATCCCGTTTATGGGAAGCCTACACCATTATTTTAATGGCGGCCAATGCAAATGAAAAAGAAATCAACGTTACTGATATGCAGGCAGCTTTGCGCGGTGCGTTGATATTAATGGATCAAGGTTTAGAGCATTTTGGGGAGGTGTAAAATGAATAAATCTGATTTAGAACTTCAATTAGGGGAGTTAGAAAGTGGTATTGAAAATCTTCATCAACCAGCGACCATCATCCACGCCCTAGCACATTATTCTGACTTGAATAAATTTGATATTAGCGAGTTAGAAGAAACCCTAAAGGGTATTAATACGGTACTTTATTATCATATTAATTCCCTAGCTGAACGTGTGGAATTTATAAAAACAAAGCTAGGGGGCAATGATGACAAAACTCACTAAAAACGCACCATATTTAAAAGAACAGTGGAATAAACAGCATTATTCTGATTTGCTTGTACTGGTTGGCTCTCGTGCTTGGGAAACATGGGGCAAGGGTGAAAGTATTGCATGGCGGTTGCTGGTGGACGGTTTAAATGTAAGTCCGTTCATCACTAATGATGAAAAGTCTATTCATCCATACGATCAAACCCCCGTTATTTTAGGCAATAAAGAGCTTGCTAAAATTGCATCGTATCGCATAGCAGACAAAGAGCAAACCGCGGTGAAATTTATTCAGTGCGGTGAGTTGAGTAATGAACAAATTAGCGCATTGTGCTTAAATCTTGCGACAACAACCGCGTCTAGTGTGGTTTCTCTCGTTAGCACTGAACTTTGCTTAATTGAAAACCTTAGCGAATATATTCAACGATTACGCAATGACGAAGATACGCGCGAGTTAATTCAAAGTGCGGTCAATAAAAGCTCTGTTTTGAGTGATAATCCCACTGGGAAAGAATTAGTGGAGAAATTTAAGCAATGGTTTAAACAGCCGTTAAAAGTCGAAGTTAGCACACAGAGAGCGCATATTTATAACGGTATCATATGGAAACCTATTAGTGAATTTGAGTTAAAGCGGAAATTTGCGCAGTTTCTTGATGAATATGAGCAAAATTACGGGTCAGACAAGCTCAATAAATTGGTTTCACTGCTTTTTGTTCGCCTTGCTGAACTTCCACCAGCTAACAATTTATTCAATGGCTTTATTAATGGCGCAATCAACAAAGTGACGGGGGAACTCTTACCATTAACGGCAGATTTAAATTTGCGTGAAATTGAGCCGATAGAGCTTGATTTAACAGGGGAAACACCTTTATTTGATGATTGGCTTGCGTTCGTTTCAAATGGCGATACGGATAAATCACAGGCTATTTTGGCGGGTCTTTACATGATATTAACTAACCGTCATCAATGGGCGCTATTTTTGGAATGTTCAGGCGTTGGCGGTGGTGGCAAGTCTGTTATGGGACACATTGCCACGCTATTAAATGGCTCAGCAAATACAGCTTTTATTGATATAGAAACGCTTGAAAATAATGCCAATGGGCGAGCTAAGGCAATAGGAAAAACACTCGTCTATAGCCCCGATCAAGCGCAATTTAAAGGAAACGCGGTTGAATTGAAAAAGCTCACTGGCGGAGATGTGCAACAAGTGAAAATTCTCTATAGAGATGCGGAAGATATAAAACTCAATGCGGTTTTTATGATGAGCACAAACCACCCCTTGATGTTTATCGATAGAAACGGTGATATTGTGCGCAGACGCGTAATCATTCCTTTTGATCGGATTATCCCACTAGCTAAAAAGGATGTTCTTTTTGTTGATAAAGTAAAAAGGGAAGTGCTAGGCATAACGCGAAAACTACTTGATTTGTTTCCAGATTCAAACGATGCAAGAAAGATATTAGAGACTTATCGCAATAATACTAAAAGCCTTGATATAAAAATGCGTGGAAATCACCTATTTGAATTTGCTCAGCATTTTGAGCTTACGGATAAGATTTCATACGGGATGAAAGTCGGGAGTGCGACAGGCTCAACAGCGCCCAACGAGTGCAAACAAAAGTTATATAAAGCCTATATGGCATTTTGCGATTATCAAAACTTGAAACAAAAAGATATATTGCCACTCAATGCGTTTAAAGATGCGTTTAAAAGCGCGATGAATGAGAAGTTAGGCAACCCCACAGACGCACAAGGAAAACTGCAAGGGGTGCAATATAGCAACAGTAACGGCTATTTGCGCGCAAATGTAAGACTGGCTAATGATGACATTATCAACGAATGGATCGGCTAGCCTAATATTTCTAATCTATGCCGTGTTTAAATTGCACGGCTTTTTCATTGCTCGCGCTGTAACGCTCTATTTGAACCGTGGTCATATGCCCATAGTTGAACAAATTGCAACGGCGATTGAGATCAAGTTTAGATCAAGTTTTTGTGTCAACAAATGTCAACATTTTGCAAAATCCAAATCAGCCAAAATCAGAAAGCAACTGTTTTGTTATCGAAACAGCTCACATTCAATATCATTTTTGATTGTTTTTTAGTCAGAAAAACGGTTATTCCTACAAATTTAATGAAAGTTCACTACTCTGTAGGCCTATCTCTACAGGGTTTAAAGCCTTTTGCTATAAGGCTTGACGGCGATTTTGTAGACTTGTAGACGAAAATTTTATAAAAAAATAGCTGTGTTTTTTGAGAAATCTCAAATTAATAATAGTGTTGGTGGTGGATGTTGATTTTAGTTGTTTCGATAACGCAACAGTTAAAACTTCATAAAACTTAGTTTCAGTAGTCAAATGTAGACATTTAGAACCTGATAAAACCTGAGATAGAACCAGTCAAAACCTAGCATTTGAAAATAAAAGGTACTCCCAAAGGGGTATGGCTTTCCACGGGGTTGCGGCAGCGCGGTTTTCGCCTAATTTTCGGGGTTCTAGTCATCATCATCTTCTTACCCAAAATTTAGCTTTACTTTAAAACGATGAGTTACTAAGCTGAAAAATTAGCTGAGTAATTTTAAAAAACAACCCCATGTAAGTTTGCTGTATTTCAGATTTCTAATTTCGCGATTGTAAAAATTGAGTTCCTTGGGCGGTTTTCATAAGCAAAACCTATAGCGATTTTCCCACCCCCACTACACATCATACAAACAAGGAAAAGGGTGGGTAAAAAGTTTAGATAAAAATTCTCAAATACCGCTTATGGAACTCCGCTTTATCGCTATTACAGTTTTTATATGCAAAAATTATAGAAATTTGCTGTTTATTGGCTCAATTTTGTAGTTATAGTAGCTTTTTTGTAGTTATAGTAGCTTTTTTGTAGTTATAGTAGCTTTTTTGCGGTATTATGTAGCAGTTGCACAAAACTGAAAAGTACTAAAAAAATTAATACCTTAGACTGGTTTTGCTAGTCTAGGGTGTTTCATTATATCATTTAACAATAAATGGCTTACACTATTTTGTTATTGATAATAGCTTTGCTCATATTTCTAATAATGTAAAAAGAAGTCCTCGTATTTATTCGCTTTAATGTATGTTTGTTATAATTTTTTGAGTGATAGTATAGCCGTCAATCCAGTATTCATTCATTTCACTAGCTATAATCGGTTTTTCAAAAGTTTCCATTAAAGCATCTATTTGTGAGATTTTCTGTTGTGCTTGAAAACAAGCATAAGCTGAACTGAATTCAGGAAAAGGTTCATTCTCTTCTGATTGTAAGAACTCATAATAGGGTGATGGTAGAATAACATCGGATTCTTCTTGTTGCTCCATAACGTCATCCCAAGACAACCCTTCTTCATTTTCTAATGCTAACCAAACCGTATCATCTTGTACGGTATCGTGAATATTGCCTATTTCATCATCAAAATAAATACTGTGTATATCAATAGACATGATAGATTTCATAATAAATATATCTCTCTCTTTCTATTAAGCTGCTATATGGTATTGTTGATTGTCACTTAAACTTGATACCCCAAAGGAAACGGGCGGTCTTTTATTACCTTGCCAATAACCGACGAAATGGCGTGATGGCGGACAACTTAGGCATTTATTGAGTAATTCATTGAATTTCTCTTGAATACTTTTACGGCGTTCATCTTCTCGCCAAGCGATTTCATTTGCATAGTGAATAAGATAGCGGTTACTCATTCGGTGGTGTATTCCTGTAATCATTCTTCGTAACCGAGCAAAAAACGATTCGGCAAGGTTGTTGGTAATACCGTCTATTGAGCAGTATTCTTGTGAGTGATTTACCCGTTCTAATTGATAATGCAAAGCAAGGCTATCATAAGCTGGATTTTCATCAGCACAAATTGTGCTATTCGGCTTCACCAATTTATGTGTTAGGGCTAGAATATCTTGGGTATTTTCTTCCTTAAGAACCGCTACAATACTTCTATCCGCACCTTGAATCCTATTCTGATTAGCTGCACGTTGGCGGAATACCATTACACAAGACTTGTCTTTGCGTTGATTGCGTTTTGCTCGTCTATCAATACGTTTATGTTGGAAGTTCTTCGGGCGAAGATAGTAATTCACATAACAACCATCTATATGAACTTCGCCCGAAAGTGCGGTTAAATCTTTAGTGAGATTAAGTGACTCTCTGAATTTATGCAGAAGAATCCAAGCTGTTTTATATTGCACATTGAGCTTATGTGAAAGCGAAACAGCAGATAATCCTTTACTCTCTGTAGTAAATAGATATAGGGCAATAAGAATTTGCCTTAGTGATAATTTATGGGATTGGAAAATGGTACCTGTCGTAATTGAAAAGCGAGTGTGACAATGCTTACATTGCCATTGTTGTCGAGTTTTAATGAAGTAGGCAAAATGACGAATACCACAACGAGAGCAAACTTGCTCTTCTTCTGTTCCCCATCGGGCCTTTTTGAGTAGAGCCAGTATTTCAGTATCAGTAAGTCCAGCCACTTGCGTCAGTGACAAGCGGCGGGCTTTTGCAGATAACAGGAAATGCTGTGCCATAAAAAACAAAAGTCCCTTTATTACAACTCTCAATTTTCCAAGCCTTTTTAGGCTTAAAAACAATCAAAAACTGTAATAAAGGGACTATTATCCGTGGGCAAAAAAAGTATTATTTTATAGGTGGCTTGTCAAGCGCTTTCTTTTGTTAAGTGTTTTTTGAAAATTTCGGTATTTTTGAATCTATCCAGTGAAAGAAAGACTTGAGTTCTATCAAGGGAAATTTTTTTTGGATGTGTTTGATTGGTGATATTTCAAACATTGTTGATGTGATTATCCTAAATGACTTATTCTATAATTTAAACGTGTTATTTTATAATTCTACCATGATTTCCCTAACGGTTTGCTTTAGAAGTTGAAAGGTTTCATCTTCACTTAAACGGAAGATTTGCTAGAGAGCAGATAGTGCTGCACCATAAGTACTCTTTGTGTGTACAAGGTGCTAAAGCCAAACGCTAGGCATATAGAAATTTGATTCAAAACGAATTAAATGTAAGAGAAAGTGATAGTGAAGTCAATGAAATGGTTATTGCGTAAAATAGAAAAAATTGTATTAGGATAAAAAGACTAGATTGACTTTATATTTTTGTATAATATGAAATTAATCCAGCATAGTATCATCCCAAATGTGGGTATAACGAAAGACGATTATGGCACCTTACACCGATATAATTATTGAAACCATTTATAAATATTTACCATCAAGACAGGAGGATTGGATATTATCAGGATTCATAAGCCCAGACAGAAATATATATACGTTTGGGAATGATTCTAAGATAATTGGACGTTTATTCGAAGTTTTAGTTACCGAGCCATTGGCAAATGCAGCTAAGCAGCTTGGTTACGTATTAGGTGAATCAGAAAAACAAACGGTTTACCCAGATTTTTATTTTAAGAAGCCCAATGGTAAAAAAATAGCTATTGATGTAAAAACAACATACAGGAGATCTAATAGTACAAAATTTGGTTTTACAGGTGGTAGTTTTACAAGTTTTATGAGAAATGGAACCAAAAATATACACGGGAATTACAGCGACTATGACGCTCATTATATATTAGGTATTGTATATGAGCGAGAGAAGCATCCAACAATTGGTGCAAGCAATCTAGAAAATTTAGACTCTATTATTCCTGCTTATAAGAACGTGAAATTTTTCATTCAAGAAAAATTTCGAATTTGTGGTGAAAGCAAAGGTAGTGGAAATACGGACAACATTGGAACAATTTCCTCTAGTAGTTTATATCCTTTTATTTATGGAGTAGGACCATTTAGCTATTTAGGATATGAAGTGTTTCATGAGTACTGGGTCAATTACCCCAAATATAAAGATAAAGAGGAAATTAAAGATTCATTGTACACAAATATAGAAGGCTATATAGAATGGGTTCGCAAAAAAGATAATAGAAGGGCAGATCAGTTATCGGTTAAATATCAAGAGTATTTAAAATCTTATAAATCCATGGAGAATAATGGGTGGAAATTTGATATATGAGTATATCTAAATAAAATGTGGGGGACGCTCGCCCCCCTACTTGTTTATGTGACTTTATTGTGGTTTTCTTTGCTTACAATCAATGCTTCCGTAATCTTGTTCCGATTTTTCTCACTAGCACCAACATAGTAGAAATGTTCTATTGTGAGAAGCACTCCATCGTTCCATTTTTGCATATGTAGATTACTTCTATATTGGTTTTCTAACCACATACTAAAAGCGTAGCCTGCACCGCTTGTTTGAGTAAGCTCAGCGAGTTGATCAGCTAATTCTAGGCTCCAAGCATCGTAGTAACCATCATGCCGTCCAATGTAGGGTGGGTCTAGGTAAACAAAATCCCCTTCTTTTACAAGCTTAAAAGCATCCTCAAAAGTCATACACTCAAAGCGCCAATCTTTTCCGTCCATTGCTTCTTCGAGCCATTTTACCTGATTTGTGATTTTGGTAATCAATGCCTTTTGGAATCGGTGAGGCTTTCTACCAAATGGCACATTGTAATAACCACTAGAATTAAAGCGCATCATACCATTAAAGTTAGAACGCTGTAAAAATAAAAGGTCTAGAGAGTTTGGTGATTTATTAAATCTGTCCCGTACAGTGTAGTAATAAGAATTTTTATCTGCTGGGCTACTGGCAAGTTTACTTCCTTCCTCCTCCAAAAACTCCCTCACAATTGTAGAATTAATCTTTTTTGATTGTAGGTCATTATAAAACTGTATCAGGTGTGGATTTGTATCGCTAAAAACTGCTCTTTGTGGGTTAATATTAAAACCGACAACGCCAGATCCTACAAAGGGTTCAAAATATACACCATTGCCATCCCATGAGATAGATTTTAAGATAAAAGGAGTCAGCTTGGTTTTGATACCTTGGATTTTTATTGGTGGGATTTTTACGTTATCTGTGATTTTTGGTAATAGCATTATTTTTAACTTTTAATTGGTTTAGATGTTGTACTAGATTAGCTTAAGCTCAATATTAGAGCTTTTAATAGTTGATCCAAATAAAAAATTTAAGTAATTTATTTTGTTCTTTTACTTAATTCATAATGAATTGGCTTATATTTTAGTATAGCATGACAAATGCTTGGTGTAGCTCATTCTAAGAAAATAAAAATATGGTAGATAAACCAATCTAATCACTCCCAATTACTTCTAACACCTACCTGTATCATAAAGATCACGCCCAAAGTACCACAGGTGACATCTACTTGGTCAAATTTTTGAAAGTCACATCAAAAGCAATCTGCGTATCACTTGACATTTTACGATAGCGATTGATTAAATCTTGCTCTTTCTCTGTAAGCTCGGTGTTCAAGGTATCGTGGAACATTTTGCCTTCCCCACTCAATAACCAATTTAAGTTAATGCTTAACTGGGTATGTAGTTTCATTAATGCTTCCGCACTAGGCTCTCGCCCACTCAAAATGTAGTTTTGCAAAGTTCTATAAGGAATATCAGTTTGTTCAGAGAAGGTTTTTAGATTAAAAGACTTGGCTTCCATTACTTGTTTTAGTCTTTCGCTTGTATTCATGTGTGTATCCAATATTGACAAATTGTTTTTATTTGTGTATATCTACCTTGGTTTTATGAATTGATTATACATCTTTAGGTGTATTCTCTCAAATAGTTACGACAAGACTCATATAGTAATGGCTCAACACTTCCTTTTAACTAGCAAAGCCCGAACGCTTTCCCCCATCAAGATAGCTCGACTATCTGATGACGACGCGTTCGATTTACTTTGCCCGTTACGTTGGGGAAGCAAGGAAAATGTTGTTTGTCCTAAATGCGGTATAGCTCATAAAGCCTATTTCATCTCTACTCGAAAGCAATGGCGATGCAAATATTGCGATCATACGTTTAGCATAACCTCTGGTTCAATTTTCGCTAATCGCAAAAGATCATTACAAACTTACCTTTATATTATAGCTAAGTTTGTAAATGCTGCTAAAGGCATTTCATCACTACAACTTTCTCGTGATGCTGACGTAAATTATCGAACTGCATTTGTATTATCTCATAAAATCCGTAAAGCTTTATTAGAAACACGAGATTTACAACCTTTATCAGGGGAAGTTGATATGGATGGCACTTACGTTCATCCAGCACCACGCAAAGCAAATAAGAAAAGTGACCGCTTGGATTACCGTTTAGCTAAAAATCAAAACCCTGATAAGCGTTGTATTATTGTGGCTAGAGAACATTATGCAGTCGATGCAAAGCAAGAAAACGTACTACATTGCGGAGCAAAACGGTCATTAGTCATGGTAGCAAAAACCGAATCTCAACCCATTATTCACGCTTTTGCCACGCGTTTTGTTAAAGCCAATAGTCGTATTAATACCGATGAAAGTCATGCTTATGAAGTATTGTTGCCACACTACCATTTACAAACAGTAAATCATAAAGAAATGTATCGCAGTGATTTAGGTGTAACCAATAATCAAGCAGAAAGTTTCTTTAGCCGTTTTAAACGAATGTATTACGGCCAAACGCATAAAATGAGTAATACCTATTTACTCAATTATGCGAATGAAATAGCTTACCGTGAAGATAACCGACGAAAATCAAATGGTTGGCAGTTTAATGACATCTTGGGTAAATGCTTGCATACGACGAATAAAAATAATGAATGGTGTGGGTACTGGCAACGGAAAATTATTCATCAAGAGGTTGTCTGGCAATAATGGCAAAATTAGTCTGTATTAATCAAATAGAAAACAAAATTCGCTTATTACAGCGTGAGCGAGAGCAAGTAGTAAAACATTTAGCCCTTGTGGATGATAAATTACAAAAACTTGAGCATGCCCTTGAGGTATTACAACATCGCCATTCTGTTAATGAATACAATACAGCTAATTTTACCTATAAGCTATATAAGCGCCTCTTCAAAGGCAAGTTGCGAAAAATGCTTATTGAGGTATTGAAGCAAGAGCCAAACCGTAGCTTTACCGTGAATGAACTGATTACTTTAGTGTTAATCAAAGACGGGCAGGCTGGTAAACCGATAACCGCTCAACATACTGTATCAATGCGTGGGGCATTACGCCATTGGTTAAATAAAGGCATTGTTGAACGGATTGAATATAATGTAGTCAATATTCGTTGGCAATTGAAACAACAATAGTCATATTATGTACTATTTGATTTTGGGGCTGACGTAGATTAGCCCTAAATTTCACACCATTTTCGCAATGTTTTTAGCTGCATTTTGGGTGTTCCAAAGTTAAACCGAAATTCACATTCC